>NZ_JADDRH010000009.1:0-173717 GCF_044904505.1 Pseudomonas sp. 3HC3 | reverse complement strand
AGCATTGGAACCACCTGATCCCATCCCGAACTCAGTAGTGAAACGATGCATCGCCGATGGTAGTGTGGGGTTTCCCCATGTGAGAGTAGGTCATCGTCAAGATTCATTTCGCAAAACCCCTATCTGCACATGCAGGTAGGGGTTTTGTCTTTGTGGGCTGAAAATTCCGGGCCTGGCAGTATCTCTCTCTGTGATTGCGATGCACGGCCCCTCCTGCAGGCCCTTTTCCTATGCAAGCCAACAGCCCATGGCTATCATGCCTGCCTTATTCCAAGTCGAGACTGGCATGCTGAAGTTGTTGAATCTCCTCAAGGATGGTCGGTTCCACTCCGGAGAAGCTCTTGGGGTAGCCCTAGGGGTGAGTCGCAGCGCAGTTTGGAAGCAGCTGCAGCATCTGGAAAGTGAGCTGAACCTCACCATTCACAAGGTTCGTGGACGCGGTTACCAGTTGGCCGCGCCACTGGCTTTGCTTGAGACGCAGGCAATCGCTGGGTTTGCCGCAGGTGAACAGTGGCCGGTATTCATCCACGAAACCATTGATTCCACCAACGCCGAAGGCTTGCGCCTTGCCAGTGAAGGGCAGGCGGCTCCATTCCTGGTTCTGGCCGAGCGACAGAGTGCCGGACGCGGTCGGCGCGGCCGGCAGTGGGTCAGCCCATTTGCTGAAAATCTCTATTACAGTCTGGTGCTGCGTGTCGATGGGGGCATGCGTCAGCTTGAGGGGTTGAGCTTGGTAGTGGGGTTGGCGGTAATGCGCACCTTGCAGGCGTTCGGGGTAAAGGATGTCGGGCTTAAATGGCCTAACGATGTGTTGGTTCGTGGGCAGAAGATCACCGGGATTCTCCTGGAATTGGTGGGCGATCCTGCAGATGTCTGTCATGTAGTGCTAGGCATTGGTATCAATGTAAACATGCAGGTAAACGACCAGGTCGATCAGCAGTGGACCTCTATGCGGCGTGAGGTAGGGGCAGCCATAGATCGTAATCACTTGGTAGCGCTGCTCAGCCAGCAGTTGCAGCACGAATTGGCGCGCCATCGCCGATACGGCTTTGCCGCATTCCAGGAGGAGTGGGAGCAGGCACACTTGTGGCAGGGCCGCAATGTTTCGCTCATTGCTGGTAGTACACGTATTGATGGTGTGGTTCTTGGCGTCGACGGGCAGGGTGGTTTGCGCCTTGAGGTGGACGGGATGGAAAAGAGCTTCAGTGGTGGTGAGCTCAGTTTGAGGTTGCGTGATGATTCTTGAGCTCGATTGCGGTAACAGCTTCATCAAGTGGCGGGTGATCCATGTCGCCGATGCTGTGATTGAAGGTGGCGGGATCGTCGATTCCGACCAGGCGCTGGTGGCCGAAGTGGCTGCGCTCGCGTCAGTGCACCTTACGGGTTGCCGTATTGTGAGTGTGCGTAGCGAAGATGAAACCGATGCGCTTTGCGCGGTGATTGCTCAGGCATTTGCCGTGCAGGCGCGAGTGGCCCACCCGGTCCGTGAAATGGCTGGTGTGCGAAATGGTTATGACGACTATCAGCGCCTGGGTATGGATCGTTGGCTGGCGGCGCTGGGTGCGTTTCACCTGGCCAAAGGCGCGTGCCTGGTGATTGACCTGGGGACCGCAGCAAAAGCGGACTTCGTGTCCGCGGACGGCGAGCATCTGGGAGGTTACATCTGCCCGGGTATGCCGTTGATGCGTAGCCAGCTGCGTACTCACACCCGTCGTATCCGCTACGACGATGCCTCCGCGGAGCGCGCATTGACCAGTTTGTCGCCAGGTCGCTCGACTGTCGAAGCGGTAGAGCGCGGTTGCGTATTGATGCTCCGGGGTTTTGCCTACACCCAGCTCGAGCAGGCTCGTGTGCTCTGGGGTGAGGATTTCACTGTGTTCCTCACTGGCGGTGATGCGCCGTTGGTGAGGGAAGCCTTGCCGCAGGCGCGTGTCGTGCCTGACCTGGTTTTCGTTGGCCTGGCAATGGCCTGCCCATTGGATTGAGGTGCCTATGCGCTGGTTGTTTCTGCTGTTACTGGTGCTTAACGTCTTTTATTACGTATGGCATCAGCAGGAAGCCCCGCTGAAGGTCAAGGAAGTCGCCCCGTTGTCGCTGTACAAGGGGAATCAGCAAGAAATCCGTCTGTTGCGTGAAACTGGCGTGTCCGCACCGCCCAAGCGTCGTGATGAGTGCCTGGTAGTCGGGGGCGTGATGGGGCGGGAGCAGTTGGATGCTCTGCGTCAACGCCTGCTGAGTCTGGATATTGCCACCTTGCCGGTGGCAGGACAGCTGCCTGGGGTGGATGGTCGCTGGCTTAAGGTTGCTCCGGAAAGCGAGCGTTTGCTGGACCAAACGGTGCTCCTGGCTCTTTCCAATGATTTCAAAGACTTAAAACATAAAATTATTTTCTGCCAGGGTATTGCAACTGGCGAATAGCTTGATAGAATGGCGCCCGCTTCACAGGGAACACCACTTAGGTGGTAGAGCTGGAGGCGGTGTCAAAGCAGCTAAGTTTCAGATTTGATTGAAAAAAATTTGAAAAAACGCTTGACACTAGGACGGCAGACAAATAGAATGCCGGCCACATCTGGAGGGATTCCCGAGCGGTCAAAGGGGACGGACTGTAAATCCGTTGCGAGAGCTTCGAAGGTTCGAATCCTTCTCCCTCCACCAGTTTTAGCGAGAGCCGCAAGCTCCGCGGGTATAGTTTAGTGGTAGAACCTCAGCCTTCCAAGCTGATGATGCGGGTTCGATTCCCGCTACCCGCTCCAAGTTTGCTGGATTTTGCACAAAGTGTTTCGCTCTTGTAGCTCAGTTGGTAGAGCACACCCTTGGTAAGGGTGAGGTCAGCGGTTCAAGTCCGCTCAAGAGCTCCATATAAACAAGGCAGATATGAAAATATCTGCCTTTGTTTTATCAGCGCAAGACTATTTCTTCTGCGGAGGATTGTATCGATGGCTAAGGAAAAGTTTGATCGTTCCCTTCCCCACGTTAACGTCGGCACTATTGGCCACGTTGACCACGGTAAGACCACTCTGACCGCAGCTCTGACTCGCGTTTGCTCCGAAGTTTTCGGTTCGGCAATCGTTGAGTTCGACAAGATCGACTCGGCTCCGGAAGAAAAAGCGCGCGGTATCACCATCAACACCGCTCACGTTGAGTACAACTCGACCATTCGTCACTACGCTCACGTTGACTGCCCAGGTCACGCTGACTACGTGAAGAACATGATCACCGGTGCTGCCCAGATGGACGGCGCGATCCTGGTTTGCTCGGCCGCCGATGGTCCGATGCCGCAAACCCGTGAGCACATCCTGCTGTCCCGTCAGGTAGGCGTTCCGTACATCGTGGTCTTCCTGAACAAGGCTGACCTGGTAGACGACGCTGAGCTGCTGGAACTGGTCGAGATGGAAGTTCGCGACCTGCTGTCCACCTATGACTTCCCAGGCGACGACACCCCGATCATCATCGGTTCGGCTCGTATGGCGCTGGAAGGCAAAGACGACAACGAAATGGGTACTACCGCTGTCAAGAAGCTGGTAGAAACTCTGGACAGCTACATTCCTGAGCCAGTTCGTGCCATCGACCAGCCGTTCCTGATGCCGATCGAAGACGTGTTCTCGATCTCGGGTCGTGGTACCGTTGTTACCGGTCGTATCGAGCGTGGTATCGTCCGCGTTCAGGATCCGCTGGAAATCGTTGGTCTGCGTGACACCACCACCACCACCTGTACCGGTGTTGAGATGTTCCGCAAGCTGCTGGACGAAGGTCGTGCTGGCGAGAACTGCGGCGTTCTGCTGCGTGGTACCAAGCGTGACGACGTTGAGCGTGGCCAGGTTCTGGTTAAGCCAGGTTCGGTCAAGCCGCACACCAAGTTCACCGCAGAAGTCTACGTCCTGTCGAAGGAAGAAGGCGGCCGTCACACTCCGTTCTTCAAAGGCTACCGTCCACAGTTCTACTTCCGTACCACTGACGTGACCGGTAACTGCGAACTGCCGGAAGGCGTTGAAATGGTAATGCCAGGTGACAACATTCAGATGACTGTTACCCTGATCAAGACCATCGCAATGGAAGACGGTCTGCGCTTCGCTATCCGTGAAGGCGGTCGTACCGTCGGCGCCGGTGTCGTAGCAAAAATTATTGAATAAGTAGTTGATTTACTTGATCAGGCCGGTATAATGGCCGGCCTGATACAGCGTTACAGGTCAGTAGCTCAATTGGCAGAGCGACGGTCTCCAAAACCGTAGGTTGGGGGTTCGATTCCCTCCTGACCTGCCATTTCACTTCGGTGTGATGGCTTTCTTCTTACAGGATCCTCCTCGATGACCCCCAAAACTGAAGCCCAAGAATCGCGTTTTGATCTGTTCAAGTGGCTGGCTGTAGTGGCTTTGGTGGTTGTTGGTGTTGTGGGTAATCAATATTACTCCGCCTCTCCAATCCTGTATCGCGTTCTCGCACTTCTCGTTCTGGCTGCTGTCGCGGGCTTTGTAGCTCTGCAGACTGCGAAGGGCAAGTCGTTCTTTGCGTTGGCGAAGGAAGCTCGTACCGAGATTCGTAAAGTCGTGTGGCCGACCCGCCAGGAAACCACCCAGACCACGCTGATTGTCGTGGCTGTCGTGCTGGTTATGGCACTGCTGCTGTGGGGGCTCGATTCCCTGCTCGGCTGGGCGGTCTCCTTGATCGTTGGCTAAAGGTGTCCCGTGGCTAAGCGTTGGTATGTTGTGCATGCTTACTCGGGTTACGAGAAGCATGTAATGCGCTCTCTGATCGAGCGCGTCAAGCTGGCTGGCATGGAAGACGGTTTCGGCGAGATCTTGGTCCCGACCGAAGAAGTCGTCGAAATGCGCAACGGCCAGAAGCGCAAGAGTGAGCGTAAGTTCTTCCCTGGCTATGTATTGGTCCAGATGGAGATGAACGAAGGGACTTGGCACTTGGTCAAGGATACCCCTCGCGTTATGGGCTTTATTGGCGGTACTGCTGACAAGCCTGCGCCGATTACCGATAAAGAAGCTGAGGCCATCCTGCGTCGCGTTGCCGACGGCAGCGATAAGCCGAAGCCCAAGACGCTGTTCGAGCCAGGTGAAGTGGTTCGAGTCATTGATGGTCCGTTCGCTGACTTCAATGGTAGTGTCGAAGAGGTTAACTACGAAAAGAGCCGCCTGCAGGTTGCAGTGCTCATTTTCGGTCGCTCTACTCCGGTGGAGCTCGAGTTCAGCCAGGTCGAGAAGGTCTAGGCGGACGAAGCATCCCATACCCCGCAGCCCTGTGTGCTGCGGGGTTTTGTCGTCACTGGGATAAAACGCAAGTCATCCGGGGAGCCATCAGGCGTTCGTACCCGATTTTGGAGTAGCTCATGGCTAAGAAGATTCAGGCTTACATCAAGCTGCAAGTTAAGGCCGGCCAGGCCAACCCAAGCCCACCCGTTGGTCCAGCTCTGGGTCAACATGGT
The DNA here is from genome assembly GCF_044904505.1 of Pseudomonas sp. 3HC3. NCBI lineage: Bacteria > Pseudomonadati > Pseudomonadota > Gammaproteobacteria > Pseudomonadales > Pseudomonadaceae > Pseudomonas > Pseudomonas sp. 3HC3. The sequence goes on along the minus strand of NZ_JADDRH010000009.1, from coordinate 168,286 downwards.
GTGAACATCATGGAATTCTGCAAGGCCTTCAACGCCCGTACCCAGGGTCAAGAAGCCGGCCTGCCGACTCCAGTGATCATCACTGTCTACAGCGACCGTAGCTTCACCTTCGAGACCAAGAGCACCCCTGCCTCGGTTCTGCTGAAGAAAGCTGCTGGCCTGACCAGTGGTTCGGCTCGCCCGAACACCGTTAAAGTCGGTACCGTTACCCGTGCTCAGCTGGAAGACATCGCCAAAGCTAAACAGGCTGATCTGACTGCCGCTGACCTGGACGCTGCTGTACGCACCATCGCTGGCTCTGCCCGCAGCATGGGCCTGAACGTGGAGGGTGTGTAATGGCTAAGCTGACCAAACGTCAAAAGGCAATCGCCGAGAAAATCGAAGCAGGCAAGGCCTACAACTTCGAAGAAGCGGCAACTCTGCTGGCCTCGCTGCCCGCTGCCAAGTTCGTCGAGTCCTACGACATCGCCGTTAACCTCGGTGTTGATCCGCGTAAATCCGACCAGGTCGTACGTAGCGCTACCGTGCTGCCACACGGCACTGGCAAGACCGTTCGCGTTGCCGTCTTCACCCAGGGCCCAGCTGCTGAAGCTGCTCTGGCTGCCGGCGCTGATCGCGTAGGTATGGACGATCTGGCTGCTGAAATGAAAGGCGGCGACCTGAACTATGACGTCGTTATCGCATCGCCTGATGCCATGCGCGTTGTAGGTCAGCTGGGTCAGGTTCTGGGTCCTCGCGGCCTGATGCCTAACCCGAAAGTTGGTACCGTGACCCCGGACGTAGCCACTGCCGTGAAAAACGCCAAGGCTGGTCAGGTTCGCTACCGTACCGACAAAAACGGTATTATCCACACCTCCGTTGGCAAGATCGGCTTTGAAGCTGACAAGCTGAAGGAAAACGTTGAAGCCCTGATCGCTGACCTGAAGCGTATCAAGCCGGCTTCCTCGAAAGGTATCTACGTTAAGCGCGTTACCCTGAGCACCACCATGGGCCCAGGTCTGGTCATCGATCAGAGCTCGCTGAACGTGTAAGAACATGGCGGTGCGACCAGTCGCGCCGCCAGCAAAAATTGGGGTCCCTGCCTGGCGGGGGCTATCCAAGACCGTAGGCGGCGTAAGCCTTAAAATATCAGCCCACGCAGATGGTGCTCCCGATTCGTTACCGAATCAGACACCAAAACGACATCCGGCTTCGGCCAGATGAAACGGTAAAAACCAGGAGTAAACCCGTGGCAATTAAACTCGAAGACAAGAAGGCCATCGTCGCTGAAGTCAACGAGGCTGCCAAAGTCGCTCTGTCCGCTGTCGTGGCTGATGCCCGTGGTGTGACTGTAAGCGCAATGACCGGACTCCGTAAAGAGGCCCGCGAAGCTGGCGTATACGTGCGTGTAGTGCGTAACACCCTGCTCAAGCGCGCTGTTGAAGGCACCGAATTTTCGATCCTCAACGACGCGTTCAAAGGCCCGACCCTGATTGCTTTCTCTAACGAACACCCGGGCGCTGCTGCTCGCCTGTTCAAAGAGTTCGCCAAGGGTCAGGACAAGTTCGAGATCAAGGCAGCTGCGTTTGACGGCAATTTCATTGCAGCGAACCAGATCGACGTGTTGGCTACCCTGCCGACCCGCGACGAAGCTATCGCAAAACTGATGAGCGTTATTCAAGGCGCCACCAGCAAGCTGGCTCGTACTCTGGCAGCCATTCGCGACCAGAAAGAAGCTACCGCGGCCTAAGGCGCGCGAACTCTTTCAAAATCATACGTTTAATTTGATGGCTGCGTAGGCTGTCACCCCAATACAGGATTTAAGTCATGTCTCTGACTAACGAACAAATCATCGAAGCAATCGGCCAGAAAACCGTTCTGGAAGTTGTTGAGCTGATCAAAGCAATGGAAGAAACCTTCGGCGTTACCGCTGCTGTTGCCGCTGCTGGCCCAGCTGCTGCTGCTGCCGTTGTTGAAGAACAGACCGAGTTCAACGTTGTTCTGGTTGAAGCCGGCGACAAGAAAGTGAACGTGATCAAAGCCGTTCGCGAACTGACCGGTCTGGGCCTGAAAGAAGCCAAAGAGAAAGTCGATGGCGCTCCTCAGGTTGTAGCTGAAGGCGTTTCGAAAGAAGCCGCTGAAGACGCTAAGAAGAAGCTGGAAGAAGCAGGCGCTAAAGTCGAGCTGAAGTAATCTCGACCTTGCGATGCCAGCCTGAGCGTTGAGCGAAAGGCTGATGGCTGGTGGCTTATGCCACCGGCCTTTTTCCGTTATTGGTGGCCGGTCAGGCCGGTCCCGATAACGAGCTGCAAGACACCCATGTGGGTGGCGCAAACCAAGGGGTTTGCACGATTTTCTGGCTGCTCCCGCCGGGAGAAGCCAAACAAGCAGGTGACCAAGCTGGGGAACGCTGATGGCTTACTCATACACTGAGAAAAAACGTATCCGCAAGGACTTTAGCAAGTTGCCGGACGTCATGGATGTGCCTTACCTCCTGGCCATCCAGCTGGATTCGTATCGCGAATTCCTGCAAGCGGGAGCATCCAAGGATCACTTCCGCGACGTCGGCCTGCACGCGGCCTTCAAATCGGTATTCCCGATCATCAGCTACTCCGGCAATGCTGCCCTGGAGTACGTAGGCTATCGCCTGGGCGAACCCGCCTTCGATGTGAAGGAATGTGTCCTGCGTGGCGTGACCTTCGCGGTCCCACTGCGGGTCAAGGTGCGCCTGATCATCTTCGACAAGGAATCGTCGAACAAAGCGATCAAGGACATCAAAGAGCAAGAAGTCTACATGGGTGAAATCCCCCTGATGACTGAGAACGGTACCTTCGTTATCAATGGTACCGAGCGTGTGATCGTTTCCCAGCTGCACCGTTCGCCTGGTGTGTTCTTCGACCACGACCGTGGCAAGACCCACAGCTCGGGCAAGCTGCTGTACTCCGCTCGCATCATCCCTTACCGCGGTTCCTGGCTGGACTTCGAGTTCGACCCGAAGGACTGCGTGTTCGTGCGTATCGACCGTCGCCGCAAACTACCGGCCTCTGTGCTGTTGCGCGCCTTGGGTTACAGCACTGAAGAAGTGCTGAACACCTTCTACACCACCAACGTGTTCCACATTTCCGGCGAAAAACTCAGCCTGGAACTGGTACCGCAGCGTCTGCGTGGTGAAGTTGCAGTCATGGACATCCATGACGAAACCGGCAAAGTCATCGTCGAGCAAGGCCGCCGTATTACCGCGCGCCACATCAATCAGATCGAGAAGGCCGGCGTCAAGCAACTGGACGTTCCAATGGAATATGTCCTGGGCCGCACTACCGCCAAAGCAATCGTGCATCCGGCTACCGGCGAAATTCTTGCCGAATGCAATACCGAGATGACCACCGAGCTGTTGATCAAGGTCGCCAAGGCGCAGGTTGTCCGTATCGAGACCCTGTACACCAACGACATTGATTGCGGTCCGTTTATCTCTGACACCCTGAAGATCGACACCACCAGCAACCAACTGGAAGCTCTGGTCGAAATCTACCGCATGATGCGTCCAGGCGAGCCGCCAACCAAGGATGCAGCCGAGACACTGTTCAACAACCTGTTCTTCAGCGCCGAGCGTTACGATCTGTCCGCCGTCGGCCGCATGAAGTTCAACCGTCGTATCGGTCGTACCGAGATCGAGGGTTCGGGCGTGCTGAGCAAGGAAGACATCGTCGAGGTTCTGAAGACCCTGGTCGATATCCGTAACGGTAAAGGCATCGTCGACGACATCGACCACCTGGGTAACCGTCGCGTACGTTGCGTCGGCGAGATGGCCGAGAACCAGTTCCGTGTTGGCCTGGTGCGTGTCGAGCGCGCGGTCAAGGAACGCCTGTCGATGGCGGAAAGCGAAGGCCTGATGCCGCAAGATCTGATCAACGCCAAGCCGGTAGCGGCGGCGGTGAAAGAGTTCTTCGGTTCCAGCCAGCTGTCCCAGTTCATGGACCAGAACAACCCTCTCTCGGAGATTACCCACAAGCGTCGCGTCTCCGCACTCGGCCCTGGCGGTCTGACCCGTGAGCGTGCCGGCTTCGAAGTTCGTGACGTACACCCGACCCACTATGGCCGTGTGTGCCCGATCGAGACTCCTGAAGGTCCGAACATCGGTCTGATCAACTCCCTGGCGGCCTACGCCCGCACCAACCAGTACGGCTTCCTGGAAAGCCCGTACCGCGTTGTGAAGGAAGGCGTTGTCAGCGACGACATCGTGTTCCTGTCGGCAATCGAAGAGGCAGATCACGTCATCGCACAGGCTTCGGCCGCGATGAACGACAAGAAGCAACTGATCGATGAACTGGTAGCGGTTCGTCACCTGAACGAATTCACCGTCAAGGCGCCGGAAGACGTCACCCTGATGGACGTTTCGCCGAAGCAGGTTGTTTCCGTTGCAGCGTCGCTGATTCCGTTCCTCGAGCACGACGACGCCAACCGTGCGTTGATGGGTTCGAACATGCAGCGTCAGGCTGTACCGACTCTGCGTGCCGACAAGCCGCTGGTAGGTACCGGCATGGAGCGCAACGTTGCGCGTGACTCCGGTGTCTGCGTGGTTGCTCGCCGCGGTGGTGTGATCGACTCGGTCGACGCCAGCCGTATCGTTGTTCGCGTTGCCGACGACGAAGTGGAAACCGGCGAAGCGGGTGTGGATATCTACAACCTGACCAAGTACACCCGTTCGAACCAGAACACCTGCATCAACCAGCGTCCGCTGGTGAGCAAAGGTGACAAGGTTCAGCGTGGTGACATCATGGCCGACGGCCCGTCCACCGACATGGGTGAGCTGGCTCTGGGTCAGAACATGCGCATCGCGTTCATGGCGTGGAACGGCTTCAACTTCGAAGACTCCATCTGCCTGTCCGAACGTGTTGTTCAGGAAGATCGCTTCACCACCATCCACATTCAGGAACTGACCTGTGTGGCGCGTGACACCAAGCTTGGCCCAGAGGAAATCACTGCGGACATCCCGAACGTGGGTGAAGCTGCACTGAACAAGCTGGACGAAGCCGGTATCGTTTACGTAGGTGCTGAAGTTGGCGCTGGCGACATCCTGGTCGGCAAGGTCACGCCAAAAGGCGAAACCCAGCTGACTCCGGAAGAAAAGCTGCTGCGCGCAATCTTCGGTGAGAAGGCCAGCGACGTTAAGGACACCTCCCTGCGTGTGCCAACCGGCACCAAGGGTACTGTCATCGACGTACAGGTCTTCACCCGTGATGGCGTGGAGCGCGATAGCCGTGCACTGGCCATCGAGAAGATGCAACTCGACGAGATCCGCAAGGACCTCAACGAAGAGTTCCGCATTGTCGAAGGTGCAACCTTCGAGCGTCTGCGTTCGGCTCTGAACGGCCAGGTAGTTGACGGTGGTGCGGGCCTGAAGAAAGGCACCGTGATCACTGACGAAGTGCTGGACGGTCTGGAGCACGGCCAGTGGTTCAAACTGCGCATGGCTGAAGATGCACTGAACGAGCAGTTGGAAAAGGCTCAGCAGTACATCGTCGACCGTCGCCGTCTGCTGGACGACAAGTTCGAAGACAAGAAGCGCAAGCTGCAGCAGGGCGATGACCTGGCACCGGGCGTACTGAAGATCGTCAAGGTTTACCTGGCAATCCGCCGCCGCATCCAGCCGGGTGACAAGATGGCCGGTCGTCACGGTAACAAGGGTGTTGTCTCGGTCATCATGCCGGTTGAAGACATGCCGCACGATGCCAACGGTACTCCGGTTGACGTCGTACTGAACCCGCTGGGTGTACCTTCGCGTATGAACGTTGGTCAGATCCTTGAAACCCACCTGGGCCTCGCGGCCAAGGGCCTGGGCGAGAAGATCGACCGCATGCTCGAAGAGCAGCGCAAGGCCGCTGAACTGCGCGTGTTCCTGACCGAAGTCTACAACGAGATCGGCGGTCGTCAGGAAAACCTCGACGAGTTCACCGACGAAGAAATCCTGGCCCTGGCTAACAACCTGAAGAAAGGCGTGCCTATGGCTACCCCGGTCTTCGATGGTGCCAAGGAGCGCGAGATCAAGGCCATGCTGAAGCTGGCCGACCTGCCAGAGAGCGGCCAGATGGTGCTGTTCGATGGCCGTACCGGCAACAAGTTCGAGCGTCCTGTGACCGTTGGTTACATGTACATGCTCAAGCTGAACCACTTGGTGGACGACAAGATGCACGCGCGTTCCACTGGTTCCTACAGCCTGGTTACCCAGCAGCCGCTGGGTGGTAAGGCGCAGTTCGGTGGTCAGCGTTTCGGGGAGATGGAAGTGTGGGCGCTGGAAGCATACGGCGCGGCATACACCCTGCAAGAAATGCTCACAGTGAAGTCGGACGACGTGAACGGCCGTACCAAGATGTACAAGAACATCGTGGATGGCGATCACCGTATGGAGCCGGGCATGCCCGAGTCCTTCAACGTGTTGATCAAAGAGATCCGTTCGCTCGGTATCGATATCGATCTGGAAACCGAATAACACGTGACGCGAAGGGGAGTGGGGCAGGTAATGTCCGCTCCCTGCTCCGCCAGGAGGAAAGGCCTTGAAAGACCTACTGAATTTGCTGAAAAACCAGGGTCAAGTCGAAGAGTTCGACGCCATCCGCATCGGTCTGGCGTCGCCTGAAATGATCCGTTCGTGGTCGTTCGGTGAAGTTAAAAAGCCGGAAACCATCAACTACCGTACGTTCAAACCTGAGCGTGACGGCCTGTTCTGTGCCAAGATCTTTGGCCCAGTCAAGGACTACGAGTGCCTGTGCGGCAAGTACAAGCGCCTCAAGCACCGCGGTGTAATCTGCGAGAAGTGCGGCGTTGAAGTCGCCCTGGCCAAGGTTCGTCGTGAGCGCATGGCGCACATCGAACTGGCCTCGCCGGTTGCCCACATCTGGTTCCTGAAGTCGCTGCCGTCCCGTATCGGCCTGCTGATGGATATGACCCTGCGTGATATCGAGCGCGTGCTCTACTTCGAGAGCTATGTCGTTATCGACCCGGGCATGACCACCCTGGAAAAGGGCCAGCTGCTGAACGACGAGCAGTACTTCGAAGCACTGGAAGAGTTCGGTGACGACTTCGATGCCCGTATGGGTGCCGAGGCTGTTCGCGAGCTGCTGCATGCTATCGATCTGGAGCACGAGATCGGCCGCCTGCGCGAAGAGATTCCGCAGACCAACTCGGAAACCAAGATCAAGAAGCTTTCCAAGCGCCTGAAGCTGATGGAAGCTTTCCAGGGCTCGGGCAACTTGCCTGAGTGGATGGTCCTGACCGTTCTGCCAGTGCTGCCGCCGGACCTGCGTCCGCTGGTACCGCTGGATGGTGGCCGTTTTGCGACCTCCGACCTGAACGACCTGTATCGTCGGGTGATTAACCGTAACAACCGTCTGAAGCGCCTGCTGGATCTGTCCGCGCCTGACATCATCGTGCGCAACGAAAAGCGCATGCTGCAGGAAGCGGTCGACGCCCTGCTGGACAACGGGCGTCGTGGTCGCGCCATCACTGGCTCGAACAAGCGTCCGCTGAAGTCCCTGGCCGACATGATCAAAGGTAAGCAAGGTCGCTTCCGTCAGAACTTGCTCGGTAAGCGTGTTGACTACTCCGGCCGTTCGGTAATTACCGTAGGTCCGACCCTGCGTCTGCACCAGTGCGGTCTGCCGAAGAAGATGGCCCTTGAGCTGTTCAAGCCGTTCATTTTCGGCAAGCTGGAAATGCGTGGTCTGGCGACCACCATCAAGGCTGCCAAGAAGATGGTCGAGCGCGAGCTGCCAGAGGTGTGGGACGTTCTCGCCGAAGTAATTCGCGAACACCCCGTACTGCTCAACCGTGCACCGACTCTTCACCGTCTGGGGATCCAGGCTTTTGAACCGGTACTGATCGAAGGTAAGGCTATCCAGCTGCACCCGCTGGTCTGTGCTGCGTACAACGCCGACTTCGACGGTGACCAGATGGCCGTTCACGTGCCGCTGACCCTGGAAGCCCAGCTCGAAGCGCGTGCGCTGATGATGTCGACCAACAACATCCTGTCGCCAGCCAACGGTGAGCCAATCATCGTACCGTCGCAGGACGTTGTACTGGGTCTATACTACATGACCCGTGAAGCCATCAACGCCAAGGGCGAAGGTCGCGTGTTCGCCGACCTGCAGGAAGTCGACCGCGTATTCCGCGCCGGCGAAGCCGCCCTGCACGCGAAAATCAAGGTTCGTATCAACGAAACCGTGAAAGAGCGTGATGGTTCGGTGGTCAAGAACACCCGTATCGTCGACACCACCGTCGGCCGTGCGCTGCTGTTCCAGGTTGTGCCGGCAGGTCTGCCGTACGACGTGGTCAACCAGCCGATGAAGAAAAAGGCGATCTCCAAGCTGATCAACCAGTGCTACCGCGTGGTTGGTCTGAAAGAGACCGTTATCTTCGCCGACCAGTTGATGTACACCGGTTTCGCTTACTCGACCATTTCCGGCGTTTCCATCGGTGTTAACGACTTCGTTATCCCGGACGAGAAAGCCCGCATCATCGGTAACGCTACCGACGAAGTGAAGGAAATCGAGAGCCAGTACGCCTCCGGTCTGGTAACCCAGGGCGAGAAGTACAACAAGGTCATCGACTTGTGGTCGAAGGCGAACGACGAAGTGTCCAAGGCGATGATGGCCAACCTCTCGAAAGAGAAGGTCATCGACCGCGAAGGCAAGGAAGTCGAGCAAGAGTCCTTCAACTCGATGTACATGATGGCTGACTCGGGTGCACGGGGTTCCGCAGCCCAGATCCGTCAGCTGGCCGGTATGCGTGGTCTGATGGCCAAGCCGGACGGCTCCATCATCGAGACGCCGATCACTGCGAACTTCCGTGAAGGTCTGAGCGTACTTCAGTACTTCATCTCGACTCACGGTGCTCGTAAGGGTCTGGCGGATACCGCACTGAAAACCGCTAACTCCGGTTACCTGACTCGTCGTCTGGTGGACGTTGCCCAGGATCTGGTTGTGACCGAGATCGACTGCGGCACCGATCAGGGCCTGGTGATGACTCCACACATCGAAGGCGGCGACGTTGTAGAGCCGCTGGGTGAGCGTGTATTGGGTCGTGTCATCGCCCGTGACGTGTTCAAGCCAGGCACCGAGGACGTTATCGTTCCGGCCGGTACCTTGGTCGACGAGCAGTGGGTTGAGTTCATCGAGCTGAACAGCATCGACGAAGTGATCGTGCGTTCGCCGATCAACTGCGAAACCCGCTACGGCATCTGCGCCAAGTGCTACGGTCGTGACCTGGCTCGCGGTCACCAGGTGAACATCGGTGAAGCTGTCGGCGTTATCGCTGCACAGTCGATCGGTGAGCCAGGTACCCAGCTGACCATGCGTACGTTCCACATCGGTGGTGCTGCAAGCCGTACTTCGGCTGCCGACAGCGTCCAGGTGAAGAATGGCGGTATGGTGCGTCTGCACAACCTGAAGCAGGTTGAGCGTGCCGACGGTAACCTGGTTGCCGTATCGCGTTCGGGTGAGTTGGCGATTGCCGACGAGTTCGGTCGTGAGCGTGAGCGTTACAAGCTGCCTTACGGTGCGGTGATTTCGGTCAAGGAAGGTGAAAAGGTCGAAGCTGGCGCCATCGTCGCCAAGTGGGACCCGCACACCCACCCGATCGTTACCGAGCTGAAAGGTACCGTGACCTTCGTGGGCATGGAAGAAAACATCACCATCAAGCGTCAGACCGACGAACTGACCGGCTTGACCAACATTGAAGTGCTGGACGTCAAGGATCGCCCTGCCGCAGGCAAGGAAATCCGTCCGGCAATCAAGATGGTCGATGCCGCTGGCAAGGACCTGTACCTGCCAGGTACAGACGTACCTGCCCAGTACTTCCTGCCGGCCAACGCCCTTGTCGGTGTGGCTGACGGTGCGCAGATCGGTGTTGGTGACGTTATCGCGCGTATCCCGCAAGAGACGTCGAAGACCCGTGACATCACCGGTGGTCTGCCGCGCGTTGCTGACCTGTTCGAAGCGCGTCGTCCGAAAGAAGCCTCGATTCTGGCTGAAGTCAGCGGCACCATCGCATTCGGTAAAGAGACCAAGGGCAAGCGTCGCCTGGTGATCACTCCGACCGACGGTAGCGATCCGTACGAAGAGCTGATTCCGAAGTGGCGCCACCTGAACGTCTTCGAAGGTGAACAGGTAAACCGCGGCGAAGTTATCTCCGACGGCCCAAGCGATCCGCATGACATCCTGCGTCTGTTGGGTGTGAGCGCGCTGGCGAAGTACATCGTCAACGAGATCCAGGACGTTTACCGTCTGCAAGGCGTGAAGATCAACGACAAGCACATCGAGACCATCCTGCGTCAGATGCTGCGCAAGGTCGAGATCTCCGAGTCGGGCGATTCCAGCTTCATCAAGGGCGACCAGATGGAACTGACCCAGGTGCTGGTAGAGAACGAGCGTCTCGCTGGCGAGGACAAGTTCATCTCCAAGTTCACCCGCGTGCTGCTGGGTATCACCAAGGCCTCGCTGTCCACCGAGTCGTTCATCTCCGCGGCTTCCTTCCAGGAAACAACCCGCGTACTGACCGAAGCGGCGGTAACCGGCAAGCGCGACTACCTGCGCGGCCTGAAAGAGAACGTGGTCGTGGGTCGTCTGATCCCGGCTGGTACTGGTCTGGCCTACCATAGCGAGCGCAAGCGTCGCCGTGATGCCGACAAACCGCTGCGTGTAAGCGCCAGTGAAGTGGAAGCTGCACTGACCGAAGCGCTGAATTCCAGCGGTAACTAAGTACAGGGCAAGGCCCCGGCAAGCCTCGGGCGATCATCGGCGACATGAAATGTTGCCGATGATCGGGCGGGGAGGGCCGGGGCCTTGTCTTGACTGGGTGCAAGATCCTCTTTAGACTTTTGTACCCTTAAATTTGGTGAGGCTCCGTCTCGCCAATTTTTGGCTTTCTTGCAAGACAATAGAGTCGCAAGACAATCAGTGGAGCTAGTAGATGGCAACTATCAACCAGCTGGTACGTCAGCCGCGTAAGCGTTCGGTCGAGAAGTCCGACGTTCCTGCGCTGCAGAACTGCCCGCAGCGTCGTGGCGTGTGCACCCGTGTGTACACCACCACGCCGAAAAAACCTAACTCGGCACTGCGTAAAGTATGCCGTGTGCGTCTGACCAACGGTTTCGAGGTTTCCTCGTACATCGGTGGTGAAGGCCACAACCTGCAAGAGCACAGCGTCGTCCTGATTCGTGGCGGCCGTGTAAAAGACTTGCCAGGTGTTCGTTACCACACCGTTCGCGGCTCTCTGGATACTTCGGGCGTCAAAGGCCGTAACCAGGGTCGTTCGAAGTACGGTACCAAGCGTCCGAAGTAATCGGTCGTTTGCAGACATCCATTTTTTTGAGTCGATAAGAGTAAGGTCGGGCGTGGGTCGAATGACCTGGTCCCGGGCTAACCTGAAGACCGTTTGAGGGCTTATCATGCCAAGACGTCGTGTAGCAGCAAAACGTGAGATCCTTGACGATCCGAAGTACGGATCCCAGATTCTCGCCAAGTTCATGAACCACGTGATGGAAAGCGGCAAGAAGGCCGTAGCCGAGCGCATCGTTTACGGTGCCCTGGATACCGTCAAAGCACGCAAGAACAGCGACCCCCTGGAAATCTTCGAGAAAGCTCTCGACGCCATCGCTCCGCTGGTCGAAGTAAAGTCCCGTCGTGTCGGCGGTGCCACTTACCAGGTCCCGGTTGAAGTTCGTCCATCCCGTCGTAACGCTCTGGCAATGCGCTGGCTCGTAGACTACGCCCGCAAGCGCGGCGAGAAGTCGATGGCTCTGCGTCTGGCCGGCGAGCTGCTGGATGCTGCCGAAGGCAAGGGTGCTGCAGTCAAGAAGCGTGAAGACGTTCACCGTATGGCTGAAGCCAACAAAGCGTTCTCGCACTACCGCTTCTAATTCAAGCATCAATCTTTTTGCGAGGGCTTTATGGCTCGTACTACAGCAATTAACCGCTACCGTAACATTGGTATCTGTGCCCACGTTGACGCGGGCAAGACCACCACTACCGAGCGGATCCTGTTCTACACAGGTCTGAGCCACAAGATGGGCGAGGTGCATGACGGCGCCGCGACCACCGACTGGATGGTGCAGGAGCAGGAGCGCGGTATCACCATTACCTCCGCTGCCGTTACCACCTTCTGGAAAGGTTCCCGTGGTCAGTATGACAACTACCGCGTAAACGTCATCGATACCCCTGGCCACGTAGACTTCACCATTGAAGTTGAGCGTTCGCTGCGTGTACTCGACGGCGCGGTCGTTGTGTTCTGCGGCACCTCCGGCGTTGAGCCGCAGTCTGAAACCGTATGGCGTCAGGCCAACAAGTACGGCGTTCCGCGTGTTGTTTACGTGAACAAGATGGACCGTGCTGGTGCTAACTTCCTGCGCGTCGTAGGTCAGATCAAGAACCGTCTGGGTCACACCCCGGTTCCTGTTCAGTTGGCCATCGGTTCGGAAGATAACTTCCAGGGTCAGGTTGACCTGATCAAGATGAAGGCTATCTACTGGAACGAAGACGACAAGGGCACTACCTACCGTGAGGAAGAAATTCCTGCGGATATGGTCGAGCTGGCTAACGAATGGCGCAACAACATGGTTGAAGCCGCCGCCGAAGCCAACGAAGAGCTGATGAACAAGTACCTTGAAGAAGGTGAGCTGTCCGTCGAAGAGATCAAGGCAGGCCTGCGTGCGCGCACCCTGGCCAGCGAGATCGTTCCGGCTGTCTGCGGTTCGTCGTTCAAGAACAAGGGTGTTCCCCTGGTTCTGGATGCCGTCATCGACTTCCTGCCTGCTCCGACCGAGATTCCTGCTATCCAGGGTATCAACCCGGACGACAAGGATCTGGCAAAAGACGACCCGGCCGTTCGCAAGGACGAGCGTCATGCTGATGATGACGAGCCGTTCTCGGCACTGGCGTTCAAGATCGCGACCGACCCGTTCGTAGGTACCCTGACCTTCGTTCGCGTCTACTCGGGTGTTCTGAGCTCCGGCGACTCCGTGATCAACTCGGTCAAGGGCAAGAAAGAGCGCGTTGGTCGTATGGTGCAAATGCACGCCAACCAGCGTGAAGAGATCAAGGAAGTACGCGCTGGTGACATCGCGGCCCTGATCGGCATGAAGGACGTGACTACGGGTGAAACCCTGTGCAACGCCGACAAGCCAATCATCCTTGAGCGTATGGACTTCCCGGAGCCTGTAATCTCCCTGTCCGTCGAGCCGAAAACCAAGGCCGACCAGGAGAAGATGGGCATCGCACTGGGCAAGCTGGCTCAGGAAGACCCGTCGTTCCGCGTCAAGACCGATGAAGAAACCGGTCAGACCATCATCTCCGGTATGGGTGAGCTTCACCTGGACATCCTCGTTGACCGCATGAAGCGCGAGTTCAACGTCGAAGCCAACATCGGCAAACCGCAGGTTTCGTACCGCGAGAAGATCACCAAATCCAACGTCGAGATCGAAGGCAAGTTCGTTCGTCAGTCGGGTGGTCGTGGTCAGTTCGGTCACTGCTGGGTTCGTTTCTCCGAGCCGGACGTGGACGAGAAGGGCAACATCACTGAAGGTCTGGTGTTCTCCAACGAAGTCGTTGGTGGTGTGATTCCTAAGGAATACATCCCTGCGATCCAGAAGGGTATCGAAGAGCAGATGAAAAACGGCGTTGTTGCCGGTTATCCTCTGATCGGCCTGAAGGCCGCGGTATTTGACGGTTCGTACCACGACGTTGACTCCAACGAAATGGCGTTCAAGATCGCCGCTTCGATGGCGACCAAGCAACTGGCCCAGAAGGGCGGTGGCGTGGTTCTCGAGCCGATCATGAAGGTCGAAGTTGTAACCCCGGAAGACTACCTGGGTGACGTGATGGGTGACCTGAACCGTCGTCGTGGTCTGGTCCAGGGTATGGATGAGTCGGTCTCTGGCCGTGTCGTCCGTGCTGAAGTACCGCTCGGAGAGATGTTCGGTTACGCAACCGACGTTCGTTCCATGTCTCAGGGTCGCGCAAGCTACTCCATGGAATTCTCCAAATACGCCGAAGCTCCGTCGAACATCGTCGAAGCACTCGTTAAAAAACAAGGCTAATCCCCTTTAGGCAAGAGGTTCACTGTCGTGGCTAAAGAAAAATTTGATCGTTCCCTTCCCCACGTTAACGTCGGCACCATCGGCCACGTTGACCACGGTAAGACCACTCTGACCGCAGCTCTGACTCGCGTTTGCTCCGAAGTTTTCGGTTCGGCAATCGTTGAGTTCGACAAGATCGACTCGGCTCCGGAAGAAAAAGCGCGCGGTATCACCATCAACACCGCTCACGTTGAGTACAACTCGACCATTCGTCACTACGCTCACGTTGACTGCCCAGGTCACGCTGACTACGTGAAGAACATGATCACCGGTGCTGCCCAGATGGACGGCGCGATCCTGGTTTGCTCGGCCGCCGATGGTCCGATGCCACAAACCCGTGAGCACATCCTGCTGTCCCGTCAGGTAGGCGTTCCGTACATCGTGGTCTTCCTGAACAAGGCTGACCTGGTAGACGACGCTGAGCTGCTGGAACTGGTCGAGATGGAAGTTCGCGACCTGCTGTCCACCTATGACTTCCCAGGCGACGACACCCCGATCATCATCGGTTCGGCTCGTATGGCGCTGGAAGGCAAAGACGACAACGAAATGGGTACTACCGCTGTCAAGAAGCTGGTAGAAACTCTGGACAGCTACATTCCTGAGCCAGTTCGTGCCATCGACCAGCCGTTCCTGATGCCGATCGAAGACGTGTTCTCGATCTCGGGTCGTGGTACCGTTGTTACCGGTCGTATCGAGCGTGGTATCGTCCGCGTTCAGGATCCGCTGGAAATCGTTGGTCTGCGTGACACCACCACCACCACCTGCACCGGTGTTGAGATGTTCCGCAAGCTGCTGGACGAAGGTCGTGCTGGCGAGAACTGCGGCGTTCTGCTGCGTGGTACCAAGCGTGACGACGTTGAGCGTGGCCAGGTTCTGGTTAAGCCAGGTTCGGTCAAGCCGCACACCAAGTTCACCGCAGAAGTCTACGTCCTGTCGAAGGAAGAAGGCGGCCGTCACACTCCGTTCTTCAAAGGCTACCGTCCACAGTTCTACTTCCGTACCACTGACGTGACCGGTAACTGCGAACTGCCGGAAGGCGTTGAAATGGTAATGCCAGGTGACAACATTCAGATGACTGTTACCCTGATCAAGACCATCGCAATGGAAGACGGTCTGCGCTTCGCTATCCGTGAAGGCGGTCGTACCGTCGGCGCCGGCGTTGTGGCCAAAATCATCGAGTAATCACTCGACCGATTGAAAAAAACCCCCGCTCAGCGGGGGTTTTTTTTATTGGGTTGACACTAAATGGGGGCGTCTATAGAATCACGCCTCCTTTTAGCGGGCGTAGTGCGTCCGTTGGGAACAGCCTGGAGTCTGAAATCCAATGCAAAATCAGCAAATCCGTATCAGGTTGAAGGCTTTCGACCATCGCCTGATCGACCAATCCACCCAGGAAATCGTGGAAACCGCGAAACGTACTGGTGCACAAGTGCGTGGTCCTATTCCACTGCCTACCCGCAAAGAGCGTTTCACCGTTCTGGTTTCCCCGCACGTCAACAAAGACGCGCGTGACCAGTACGAGATTCGCACTCATAAGCGTGTTCTGGACATCGTCCAGCCAACGGATAAAACCGTTGACGCGCTGATGAAGCTTGATCTGGCGGCAGGTGTGGAAGTACAGATCAGCCTCGGCTAAGACTTCGGTCTAGTCGTGTAACGCTCTGAAATGGGCGGCCATAGCGGGTGAAAGCCCCGTACACTCATGAGGTTTACAACATGACTATTGGTGTAATCGGTCGCAAGTGCGGTATGACCCGCATTTTCACCGAAGAAGGTGTCTCCATTCCGGTCACGGTCATTGAGATCGAGCCGAATCGCGTCACCCAGTTCAAAACTGAAGAAACCGATGGCTACCGTGCAGTGCAAGTCACTGTCGGCGAGCGTCGTGCTTCGCGTGTGACTGCCGCTCAGGCAGGCCACTTCGCCAAGGCCAACGTTGCCGCTGGTCGCGGTGTTTGGGAGTTCCGTCTTGAAGAAGGCGATTTCCAGGCTGGCGATCTGATCAAAGCTGAACTCTTCACTGCAGGCCAGCTGGTTGACGTTACTGGTCAGTCCAAAGGTAAAGGCTTCGCCGGTACCATCAAGCGCTGGAACTTCCGTGGTCAGGACAACACCCACGGTAACTCCGTGTCGCACCGTGTTCCTGGTTCCATCGGCCAGTGCCAGACTCCTGGTCGTGTGTTCAAGGGCAAGAAAATGTCCGGTCACATGGGCGCCGAGCGCGTGACTGTTCAGTCCCTGGAAGTAGTTCGCGTAGACGCTGAACGCAACCTGCTGCTGATCAAGGGTGCCGTACCTGGCGCTACTGGCGGCGACGTGGTTGTACGTCCAGCTGTCAAGGCTCGCGGTTAAGGGGAAACTGACATGCAACTTAATGTAAATGACGCTCAGGCGATCGAAGTTTCCGAACTGACTTTCGGTGGCGAATTCAACGAGACGCTGGTTCACCAAGCAGTCGTGGCCTACATGGCTGGCGGCCGTCAGGGCACCAAGCAGCAGAAGACCCGTTCCGACGTGGCTGGTGGCGGTAAGCGCCCATGGCGTCAGAAGGGTACTGGCCGTGCTCGTGCTGGTACCACTCGTGGTCCGATCTGGCGTGGCGGTGGTGTAACCTTCGCAGCTCGCCCTCAAGATCACTCGCAAAAGCTCAACAAGAAGATGTATCGCGCAGCTCTGCGCTCCATCCTCGCTGAGCTGGTGCGTAGCGACCGTCTGGTCGTGGTTCAGGACTTCGCTGTTGAAGCACCGAAAACCAAAGATCTGCTGAACAAGCTGAACGGCATGGGTCTGAGCGATGTATTGATCGTTTCCGACGCTGTTGATCAGAACCTGTACCTGGCTGCTCGTAACCTGCCGCACGTCGATGTACGTGACGTACAAGGTTCCGACCCGGTCAGTCTGATCGCATACGAGAAAGTGTTGATCACTGTCTCGGCCGTGAAGAAATTCGAGGAGCTGCTGGGATGAACCAGGAACGCGTATTCAAAGTCCTCCTTGGCCCGCACGTTTCCGAGAAGGCTACCGTTCTGGCTGAGAAGAAAGGCCAGTTCGTATTCAAGGTTGCTACTGATGCAACCAAGCTGGAAATCAAGAAAGCTGTCGAAGGCCTGTTCAACGTAAAAGTTGAAAACGTGTCGACTGTTAACGTTCTGGGTAAAACCAAGCGTACCGCACGTGGTCTGGGCAAGCGTAATGACTGGAAGAAGGCGATCGTCTCCCTTCAGCCAGGCCAAGATCTCGATTTCAGCAGCAGTGCTGAGTAAGGAAGGGGTGCATCATGGCAATCGTTAAATGCAAACCGACTTCCCCTGGCCGCCGTTTCGTGGTCAAGGTGGTCAACAAGGAGCTGCACAAAGGCGCTCCTCACGCACCGCTGATCGAGAAAAAATCGAAGTCTGGTGGTCGTAACAACAATGGCCGCATTACCACTCGTCACGTTGGTGGTGGTCACAAGCAGCATTACCGTCTGGTCGACTTCCGTCGCAACGACAAAGATGGCATTCCAGCCACTGTCGAGCGTATCGAATACGATCCAAACCGTACTGCTCACATCGCCCTGCTGTGCTACGCAGACGGTGAGCGTCGCTACATCATCGCGCCTAAGGGCGTGAGCGCTGGCGACCAGCTGATCGCAGGTGCCCTGGCCCCAATCAAGGCCGGTAACTCCCTGCAGCTGCGCAACATTCCAGTAGGTAGCACCATTCACGGCATCGAACTGAAGCCGGGTAAAGGTGCTCAGATCGCTCGTTCCGCTGGTGCTTCGGCTCAGCTGATCGCTCGCGAAGGTGTCTACGTGACCCTGCGTCTGCGCTCTGGTGAAATGCGTAAAGTCCTGGCTGAGTGCCGTGCGACCCTGGGCGAAGTCTCGAACTCCGAGCACAGCCTGCGTTCGCTGGGTAAAGCTGGTGCCAAACGCTGGCGCGGCGTTCGCCCAACCGTTCGTGGTGTTGCCATGAACCCGGTTGACCACCCACACGGTGGTGGTGAAGGTCGTACCTCCGGTGGTCGTCATCCGGTATCGCCATGGGGCTTCCCAACCAAGGGTGCTAAAACCCGTGGTAATAAGCGTACCGACAACATGATCGTCCGTCGTCGCAAGTAACTAGAGGGATACGACAGTGCCACGTTCTCTGAAAAAAGGTCCTTTTATCGATCTTCACCTGTTGAAGAAGGTCGAAGTGGCGGTGGAGAAGAACGATCGCAAGCCAGTTAAAACCTGGTCGCGCCGTTCGATGATCCTGCCACAAATGGTCGGTCTGACCATCGCGGTTCACAACGGTCGCCAGCATGTTCCAGTTCTCGTGAACGAAGACATGGTCGGCCACAAACTGGGCGAGTTCGCCGGTACCCGCACCTATCGCGGGCACGTGGCTGACAAGAAAGCCAAGCGTTAAGGGGTAAGGAAATGGAAGTAGCCGCTAAGTTGTCGGGCGCTCGCATCTCCGCCCAGAAAGCCCGCTTGGTCGCCGACCAGATCCGCGGGAAGAAGGTGGGCGAAGCGCTCAACCTGTTGGCCTTCAGCAGCAAAAAAGCCGCTGAAATCATGAAGAAAGTCCTCGAGTCGGCCGTAGCCAACGCCGAACACAACGAAGGCGCAGACGTTGATGACCTGAAGGTCTCCACCGTCTTCGTCAACGAAGGGCGTTCGCTGAAGCGCATCATGCCACGTGCCAAAGGCCGTGCTGATCGCATCGTCAAGCGGTCTTGCCATATCACTGTCAAGGTTGCGGACAAGTAACGGAGTCGATCAGATGGGTCAGAAAGTACATCCCACTGGCATTCGCCTGGGAATCGTCAAGGAGCACACCTCCGTCTGGTACGCAGACGGTGCTACTTACGCAGATTACCTGTTGAAGGATCTGAAAACGCGTGAGTACCTCCAAGACAAACTAAAAAGCGCGTCCGTAAGCCGTATCGATATTCATCGTCCGGCTCAAACTGCACGCATCACCATCCACACCGCTCGTCCCGGTATCGTTATCGGTAAGAAAGGTGAAGATGTCGAGAAGCTGCGTCAGGACCTGACCAAGCAGATGGGTGTGCCTGTGCACATCAACATCGAAGAGATCCGCAAGCCGGAACTCGACGCTATGCTGGTTGCGCAGAGCGTAGCTCAGCAGCTGGAACGCCGTGTAATGTTCCGTCGCGCCATGAAGCGCGCGGTACAGAACGCCATGCGTATTGGTGCCAAGGGCATCAAGATCCAGGTGAGCGGTCGTCTCGGCGGTGCTGAGATTGCTCGTACCGAGTGGTATCGCGAAGGTCGTGTGCCTCTGCACACCCTGCGTGCCGATATCGACTACAACACCTACGAAGCTCACACCACTTACGGTGTGATCGGTGTGAAGGTTTGGATCTTCAAAGGCGAAGTTATTGGTGGTCGCCAAGAAGAACTGAAACCACAAGCACCAGCGCCTCGTAAAAAAGCTGCTAAGTAAGGGGTACGCCAAATGTTGCAACCAAAGCGTACAAAATTCCGCAAGCAGATGACTGGCCACAACCGTGGTCTGGCACTGCGCGGTAGCAAAGTCAGCTTCGGCGAATTCGCCCTGAAAGCTGTTGCTCGCGGTCGCCTCACCGCTCGCCAGATCGAGTCCGCACGTCGTGCGCTGACCCGTCACGTTAAGCGTGGCGGTAAGATCTGGATCCGTGTGTTCCCGGACAAGCCGATCTCCAAGAAACCTCTCGAGGTTCGTATGGGTAAAGGTAAGGGCTCCGTGGAGTACTGGGTTGCCCAGATTCAGCCAGGCAAAGTCCTGTACGAGATCGAGGGTGTTTCTGAAGAGCTGGCGCGCGAAGCTTTCGCCCTGGCTGCTGCAAAGCTGCCTCTCGCCACCTCCTTTGTTAAGCGGACGGTGATGTGATGAAAGCGAATGAACTTCGTGAAAAATCGGCACAGCAACTGAACGAGCAACTGCTCGGCTTGCTGCGCGACCAGTTCAATCTGCGTATGCAGAAAGCAACTGGCCAGTTGGGGCAGTCGCACCTGCTCTCGCAAGTTAAGCGTGACATCGCTCGCGTGAAAACTGTGCTCAACCAGCAGGCAGGTAAGTGATCATGGCTGAAGCTGAAAAAACCGTCCGTACGCTGACTGGCCGTGTCGTCAGCGACAAAATGGACAAGACCATCACCGTTCTGATCGAGCGTCGCGTAAAGCACCCGATCTACGGTAAATACGTTAAGCGTTCGACTAAGCTGCACGCGCACGACGAAGCCAACCAGTGCAAGATCGGCGACAAGGTTTCCATCCGTGAAACCCGTCCGCTGGCCAAGACCAAGTCCTGGGCACTGGTTGAAGTCCTCGAACGCGCTGTTGAAGTCTAAGGGCTAGGGGTCGGAGAAATTTTATGATTCAGACTCAATCCATGCTCGATGTGGCCGATAACAGCGGCGCTCGTCGCGTCATGTGCATCAAGGTGCTCGGCGGTTCGCACCGCCGTTACGCCGGCATCGGTGACATCATCAAAGTTACCGTCAAGGAAGCAATTCCGCGCGGTAAGGTCAAAAAAGGCCAAGTGATGACCGCTGTTGTCGTGCGTACCCGTCACGGTGTTCGTCGCGCTGACGGTTCCATCATTCGTTTCGACGGCAACGCTGCTGTTCTGCTGAACAACAAGCAAGAGCCGATCGGCACTCGCATCTTCGGGCCAGTGACCCGTGAGCTTCGTACTGAGAAGTTCATGAAGATCGTCTCGCTCGCCCCTGAAGTGCTGTAAGGAGATCCGACATGCAAAAGATTCGTCGTGACGACGAGATCATCGTGATCGCCGGCAAAGACAAAGGTAAGCGCGGTAAGGTGCTGAAGGTTCTGGCTGATGACCGTCTGGTTATCGGTGGCGTGAACCTGGTCAAGCGTCATACCAAGCCTAACCCGATGGCGGGCGTACAGGGCGGTATCGTCGAGAAAGAAGCGCCTCTGCACGCTTCCAACGTTGCCATCTTCAACGGTGAAACCAACAAGGCTGACCGCGTTGGTTTCAAAGTAGAAGACGGTAAAAAAATTCGTGTCTTCAAGTCGACCCAAAAAGCGGTTGATGCTTGAACACTGCTAGGTAGAAGACCATGGCACGACTGAAAGAGATTTACCGGAACGAAATCGCTCCTAAGCTTAAGGAAGAACTTAAGCTGTCGAACGTGATGGAAGTTCCGCGCGTTACCAAGATCACCCTGAACATGGGTCTGGGCGAAGCGATCGGCGACAAGAAAGTCATCGAGCACGCTGTTGCCGACCTGGAAAAGATCACCGGTCAAAAGCCGGTCGTGACTTTCGCTCGCAAATCCATCGCTGGCTTCAAAGTCCGCGAAGGCTGGCCGATCGGCGTCAAGGTGACCCTGCGTAGCGACAAGATGTACGAATTCCTGGACCGCCTGCTGGCGATCTCCCTGCCTCGGGTTCGCGACTTCCGCGGCCTGAATGCCAAGTCCTTCGATGGTCGTGGCAACTACAGCATGGGCGTGAAAGAGCAGATCATCTTCCCGGAAATCGACTACGACAAGATCGATGCTCTGCGCGGTTTGGACATCACCCTGACCACCACTGCTCGTTCGGACGACGAAGGCCGCGCTCTGCTGCGTGCTTTCAAGTTCCCGTTCCGCAACTGATTGGAGTAGGAAAATGGCCAAGAAGAGCATGAAAAACCGCGAGCTGAAGCGTCAGCTCACGGTAGCAAAGTTCGCTAAGAAGCGTGCTGAGCTGAAAGCGACCATCGTCAACCTGAACGCCTCTCCAGAAGAGCGTTTCGCTGCCGTTGTCGCTCTGCAGAAGCAGCCACGCGACGCTAGCGCCTCGCGCCTGCGCAACCGTTGCCGCCTGACCGGTCGTCCTCACGGTGTATACCGTAAGTTCGGCCTGGGCCGTAATATGCTGCGTCAAGCTGCAATGCGCGGTGACGTACCAGGTCTGGTCAAGGCCTCCTGGTAATCGCTGCAGGCAAGGCACGGGTGGAAGGGGAGTAATCTTCCGACCGCCGGTGACCTTGCCAACAAACAAGCCCCTATATGGGGCTTGTTTCGTTTCTGCCTTGTGTCTAGAATGACCGGCTCACCTGAGCCTGGGTTTTTGCCCAAACCGTTCGGGTGGTTGTCATAGCCGCAAGGCTAATAATTCTTGTATCAGGAGCATCTAGCCCATGAGTATGCAGGACCCGTTAGCGGACATGCTAACTCGCATCCGTAATGCCCAGATGGCTGAAAAGTCCGTCGTAAGCATGCCTTCCTCTACCCTGAAGGTCGCGGTTGCCAAAGTTCTGAAGGACGAAGGTTACATCGCTGGCTACCAGGTAACTGGTGAGGCCAAGCCTTCCCTGTCGATCGAACTGAAGTACTTCGAAGGCCGTCCGGTCATCGAGGAACTGAAGCGCTCCAGCCGTCCAGGCCTGCGCCAGTACAAGGCCGTCACCGATCTGCCGAAAGTACGTGGCGGTCTGGGCGTGTCTATCGTCTCCACCAACAAAGGTGTGATGACTGATCGCGCTGCGCGCGCTGCCGGTGTCGGCGGCGAAGTTCTGTGCACAGTGTTCTAAGGGGGGATAGACATGTCTCGCGTCGCTAAGAACCCCGTTAAGCTGCCATCCGGTGTCGAAGTCAAATTCGCCGGTCAGCAGCTTTCGGTGAAGGGTGCCAAAGGTACTCTCGAACTGAACGTTCACTCGTCTGTTGAAGTTACCGAAGAGTCTGGTGAGCTGCGTTTCGTCGCTCGCAATGGTGACCAGCAAGCTCGTGCCATGGCCGGTACCACCCGCGCTCTGGTCAACAACATGGTCCAAGGCGTAAGCCAAGGCTTCGAGCGCAAGCTCCAGCTGGTCGGTGTTGGTTACAAGGCACAGGCTAAAGGCACCGTCCTGAACCTGGCCCTGGGCTTCTCTCACCCAGTGGACTACGAACTGCCAGCCGGTATCACCGCTGAAACACCTAGCCAGACCGACATCCTGATCAAGGGTATCGACAAGCAGCTGGTAGGTCAGGTGGCCGCTGAAATCCGCGACTTCCGTCCGCCAGAGCCTTACAAAGGTAAAGGTGTGCGTTACGCGGACGAAGTAGTCCGTCGTAAAGAAGCCAAGAAGAAGTAGGGCCTAGTAAATGACCGACAAAAAAGTTATTCGACTGCGTCGCGCTCGCAAAGCACGTCTCAAGATGCACGAACTCGAAGTCGTGCGCCTGTGCGTGTTCCGCTCCTCGCAGCACATCTACGCCCAGGTCATTTCGGCCGACGGCAGCAAGGTTCTGGCAAGCGCCTCGACCTTGGACAAAGACCTGCGTGATGGCGCCACTGGCAACATCGACGCGGCCACTAAGGTTGGCAAGCTGGTAGCTGAGCGTGCGAAAGCCGCCGGTGTATCTCAAGTTGCCTTTGACCGTTCCGGCTTCAAGTACCATGGCCGCGTCAAAGCGCTGGCTGATGCTGCTCGTGAAGGCGGGCTGGAGTTCTAAGTTATGGCAAATAACGATCAAAAGCGCGACGAAGGCTACATCGAGAAGCTGGTTCAAGTTAACCGCGTTGCCAAAACCGTAAAAGGCGGCCGTATCTTCACCTTCACCGCGTTGACCGTGGTTGGTGATGGTAAAGGTCGTGTTGGCTTCGGCCGTGGCAAGTCGCGCGAAGTACCAGCCGCGATCCAGAAAGCCATGGAAGCTGCTCGCCGCAACATGATCCAGGTTGACCTGAAGGGCACCACCCTGCAGTACGCCACCAAGGCTGCCCACGGCGCCTCGAAGGTTTACATGCAGCCTGCCTCGGAAGGTACCGGTATCATCGCCGGTGGCGCAATGCGTGCTGTCCTGGAAGTTGCTGGTGTTCAGAACGTTCTGGCCAAGTGCTACGGTTCGACCAACCCAGTGAACGTGGTTTACGCCACCTTCAAGGGTCTGAAAGCCATGCAATCTCCTGAATCCATTGCCGCCAAGCGTGGCAAGAGCGTCGAGGAGATCTTCTGATCATGGCAACCGTAAAAGTAACGCTGATCAAGAGCGTCTCGGGCCGTCTGCCTAACCACAAGCTGTGTGTTAAAGGGCTGGGTCTGCGTCGCATCGGTCACACTGTAGAAGTCCAGGATACTCCCGAGAACCGCGGGATGATCAACAAGGCTTACTACATGCTGAAGGTCGAGGGTTAATCGATGAAACTCAATGATCTGAGTCCAGCGCCGGGTTCCCGTCGCGAGAAGCATCGTCCAGGTCGTGGTATCGGTAGCGGTCTGGGTAAGACCGGCGGCCGTGGCCACAAAGGTCAGACTTCCCGTTCGGGTGGTTCGATCGCTCCTGGCTTCGAAGGCGGTCAACAGCCGCTGCACCGTCGCCTGCCGAAGTTCGGCTTCGTTTCCCTGAAAGCCATGGACCGCGCTGAAGTGCGTCTGTCCGAGCTGGCCAAAGTGGAAGGCGACGTGATCTCCGTGCAATCCCTGAAGGATGCCAACGTGATCAACCAGCACATTCAGCGTGTGAAAATCATGCTGTCTGGCGAAGTTACTCGCGCAGTCACCATCAAGGGTATCGCAGCCACCAAGGGTGCGCGTGCGGCTATCGAAGCAGCTGGCGGCAAATTCGAGGAATAAATGGCTAAGCAAGGTGCTCTCTCTTCGCTCGGTAAGGGCGGGA
The DNA here is from genome assembly GCF_044904505.1 of Pseudomonas sp. 3HC3. NCBI lineage: Bacteria > Pseudomonadati > Pseudomonadota > Gammaproteobacteria > Pseudomonadales > Pseudomonadaceae > Pseudomonas > Pseudomonas sp. 3HC3. The sequence continues at coordinate 143,589 of NZ_JADDRH010000009.1, read as the reverse complement.
TGTCGGAACTCTGGGCTCGTCTGCGCTTTCTGTTCATGGCGATCATCGTCTATCGGATAGGTGCGCATATCCCGGTTCCCGGCATCAATCCGGACCGTCTGGCGGATCTGTTTCGGCAGAATGAGGGGACCATTCTTAGCTTGTTCAACATGTTTTCCGGTGGTGCGCTTGAGCGCATGAGCATCTTTGCACTGGGGATCATGCCGTACATTTCGGCATCGATCATCATGCAGTTGATGACGGCGGTCAGCCCGCAACTGGAGCAGTTGAAGAAGGAAGGTGAAGCTGGCCGTCGCAAGATCAGCCAGTACACCCGCTACGGCACCGTTATCCTGGCACTGGTCCAAGCCATTGGCATGTCCATTGGCCTGGCCAACCAGGGCGTGGCGTTTTCTGCAGGCCTGGGCTTCCACGTCGTCGCTGTTTCCACTTTCGTGGCAGGCGCGATGTTCATGATGTGGCTGGGCGAGCAGATCACCGAGCGCGGTGTGGGCAACGGTATCTCGATGTTGATCTTCGCAGGTATCGTTGCCGGTCTTCCGAGAGCAATCGGGCAGTCTTTCGAGTCTGCACGCACAGGCGATATCAACATTTTCGCCCTGGTCGCTATCGGTCTGCTGGCAGTAGCGATTATCGGTTTTGTGGTGTTCATTGAGCGTGGTCAGCGTCGTATCGCCGTTCATTACGCCAAGCGTCAGCAGGGCCGCAAGGTCTTCGCTGCGCAGACCAGCCACTTGCCGCTGAAGGTGAACATGGCAGGGGTTATCCCGGCCATTTTCGCGAGCAGCATTCTGCTGTTCCCGGCTTCGCTGGGTGCCTGGTTTGGTCAGTCTGAAGGTATGGGCTGGCTGCAGGACATCTCGCAGTCGATCGCTCCTGGTCAGCCGTTGAACATTCTGCTGTTTAGTGCAGGGATCATTTTCTTCTGCTTCTTCTACACAGCGTTGATGTTCAACCCGAAAGACGTAGCGGAAAACCTGAAGAAGTCCGGTGCCTTTATTCCGGGTATCCGTCCTGGTGAGCAGTCGGCGCGCTACATTGATGGCGTTCTGACCCGTTTGACCATGTTCGGTGCTCTTTACATGATGGCCGTCTGCCTTCTGCCCCAGTTCCTGGTGGTGGCAGCAAATGTGCCGTTCTACCTTGGCGGGACCTCGTTGCTGATTGTGGTAGTGGTTGTGATGGACTTCATGTCCCAAGTACAATCGCACCTCGTTTCGCACCAGTACGAATCCCTGATGAAGAAAGCCAACCTGAAAGGCTACGGTGGCAGCGGTCTGCTGCGCTGATACGCCCCTAAGGTTCGAGGAGTCGGTAATGAAAGTTCGTGCATCGGTGAAAAAGCTGTGCCGTAACTGCAAGATCATCCGTCGCGAAGGCGTCGTACGAGTGATCTGCAGCGCGGAACCGCGTCACAAACAGCGCCAAGGCTGAGTGTGATCTGCGCTTCAAACCCAGCAGCTAGTGTGCTGCTGGGTTGATTATTCGTTTCTACAGCGATATTATCTCGCGCCCTATTTCTTGGCTTCCGGGGCGTAGGTAGCTGTCAATTGGAGTCCCACTGAATGGCCCGTATTGCAGGCGTCAACATTCCAGATAACAAGCATACTGTTATCTCGCTGACCTACATCTATGGTGTCGGTCGCACAACTGCACAGAAGATTTGTGCAGACGCTGGTGTAAACCCAGCCGCTAAGATCAAGGATCTGAGCGACGAGCAAATCGAAACCCTGCGTGGCGAAGTCGCGAAGTTCACCACCGAAGGTGACCTGCGTCGTGACGTCAACATGAAGATCAAGCGCTTGATGGACCTGGGTTGCTACCGCGGCCTGCGTCATCGTAAAGGTCTGCCGGTTCGCGGTCAGCGCACCAAGACCAACGCACGCACCCGTAAGGGCCCGCGTAAGCCGATCCGCAAGTAATCGCCCAGGAATATAGACATGGCAAAACCTGCTGCTCGTCCTCGTAAGAAAGTCAAAAAGACAGTGGTTGATGGCATCGCCCACATCCATGCTTCTTTCAACAACACCATCGTGACCATCACCGACCGTCAGGGCAATGCTTTGTCCTGGGCGACCTCCGGTGGTTCGGGTTTCCGTGGTTCGCGCAAATCCACCCCGTTCGCAGCCCAGATCGCTGCTGAGCGTGCTGGTCAAGCTGCGCTGGAATACGGTCTGAAGAACCTCGACGTTAACGTCAAGGGTCCAGGTCCAGGTCGTGAGTCCGCCGTTCGTGCATTGAACAGCTGCGGCTACAAGATCGCCAGCATCACCGACGTGACGCCAATCCCGCACAACGGGTGCCGTCCGCCGAAGAAGCGTCGCGTGTAATCAGGAGACAGAAGAATGGCACGTTACATTGGTCCAAAATGCAAACTGTCTCGTCGTGAAGGCACTGATCTGTTCCTGAAGAGCGGCGTTCGCGCTCTGGAATCGAAGTGCAATATCGAAGCAGCCCCAGGTATCCACGGCCAGCGCCGTGGCCGTCAGTCCGACTACGGCACCCAGCTGCGTGAGAAACAAAAAGTCCGTCGTATCTACGGTGTTCTGGAGCGTCAGTTCCGCGGTTACTACCAAGCTGCTGCCTCGAAAAAAGGCGCAACCGGTGAGAACCTGCTGCAACTGCTCGAGTGCCGTCTGGATAACGTCGTTTACCGTATGGGCTTCGGCTCGACTCGTTCCGAGTCCCGTCAGCTGGTTTCGCACAAAGCGATCAGCGTCAACGGTAAAACTGTAAACATTCCATCCTACCAAGTTCGTCCGGGTGACGTGGTCGCAGTCCGCGAGAAATCGCTGGGCCAGTTGCGCATTGTTCAAGCCCTTGAACTGTGCGCCCAGCGTGGCCGCGTTGAGTGGGTTGACGTGGATGCTGCTAAAAAGTCGGGCGTTTTCAAGAACGTTCCTGCTCGCAGCGACCTGTCTGCCGACATCAACGAAAACCTGATTGTCGAGCTCTACTCCAAGTAAGGGCTAGAAAATAGGTGCATCCATGCAGATTTCGGTAAATGAGTTCCTGACTCCCCGCCATATTGATGTGCAGGTAGTCAGTCCGACCCGCGCCAAGATTACGCTCGAGCCTCTCGAGCGTGGTTTCGGCCATACCCTGGGCAACGCGCTGCGCCGCATCCTGTTGTCCTCCATGCCTGGCTGTGCAGTAGTCGAGGCCGAGATCGATGGCGTACTCCATGAGTACTCCGCGATCGAAGGTGTTCAGGAAGACGTAATTGAAATCCTGTTGAACCTGAAAGGCCTGGCTATCAAACTGCATGGTCGTGACGAAGTTACGCTGACCTTGTCGAAAAAGGGTTCGGGGGTGGTTACCGCTGCCGATATTCAGCTGGATCACGATGTCGAGATCGTCAACCCCGATCACGTAATCGCGAACCTGGCGTCGAACGGCGCTCTGAACATGAAGCTCACTGTAGCTCGTGGTCGTGGTTACGAGCCGGCCGACTCCCGTCAAACCGACGAAGACGAAAGCCGTAGCATTGGCCGTCTGCAGTTGGACGCTTCGTTCAGCCCGGTGCGTCGTATCGCCTATGTGGTCGAGAACGCCCGTGTTGAACAGCGTACCAACTTGGACAAACTGGTCATTGATCTGGAAACCAACGGCACCCTGGATCCTGAAGAGGCTATCCGCCGCGCTGCGACCATTCTGCAACAGCAGCTGGCCGCGTTCGTCGACCTCAAGGGTGACAGCGAGCCTGTCGTAGTCGAGCAGGAAGACGAGATCGATCCGATCCTGCTGCGTCCGGTTGACGACCTGGAACTGACTGTACGTTCGGCCAACTGCCTCAAGGCGGAGAACATCTACTACATCGGCGACCTGATTCAGCGTACCGAAGTAGAGCTGTTGAAGACTCCTAACCTGGGTAAGAAGTCCCTGACTGAAATCAAGGACGTTCTGGCCTCTCGTGGTCTGTCTCTCGGCATGCGCCTCGACAACTGGCCGCCTGCAAGTCTTAAGAAAGACGACAAGGCGACCGCCTGATCGTCGTAATCACCGAACGTAGTGTTTGGTAAGGAATGAATCATGCGTCATCGTAAAAGTGGACGTCACCTGAGCCGTACCAGCTCTCACCGCAAGGCTATGTTCCAGAACATGGCAGTGTCGCTGATCGAGCACGAGCTGATCAAAACCACCCTGCCGAAAGCCAAGGAACTGCGCCGCGTTGCCGAGCCGCTGATCACCCTGGCCAAGGAAGACAGCGTTGCTAACCGTCGTCTGGCCTTCGACCGTACCCGTTCGAAGTCCGCTGTTGGCAAACTGTTCAACGACCTGGGCAAGCGTTACGCCACCCGTCAGGGCGGCTACCTGCGCATCCTGAAGTGCGGTTTCCGCGCTGGCGACAACGCGCCTATGGCGTATGTCGAGCTGGTTGATCGTCCGGTCGGCGGTGCTGTAGAAGCTGCTGAGTAAGACGTTCTGTCTGCTACAAAAAACCGGGCCTAGTGCCCGGTTTTTTGTTTGCACATCAATTGTTTAATTCTATTGATGTAAGTCAGGTAATAAATTTGTGCCTGTAATCTCGCTCGGCAATACTCTCTTTACAGCCGATAAGCCGGCGCTTGAAGACCGATAAGGAGAGCCCATGAGCAAGATTCTCACCACCGCTAGCGGTGCACCTGTAGCCGATAACCAGAACTCCCGCTCCGCCGGCCCGCGCGGTCCGCTGCTGCTCGACGACTTCCACCTGATCGAGAAGCTCGCCCATTTCAACCGCGAGAACATTCCAGAGCGCCGTGTCCATGCCAAAGGTTCGGGTGCCTATGGCACCTTTACCGTTACTCACGATATTACCGGCTATACCAGCGCCAAACTGTTCGAAGAGATCGGTAAACAAACTGAGACTTTCTTGCGTTTCTCCACCGTTGGTGGCGAGCGCGGTTCGGCTGATACCGAGCGTGACCCGCGCGGCTTCGCGGTGAAGTTCTACACCGAGGAAGGCAACTGGGACATTGTCGGTAACAACACGCCAGTATTCTTCATTCGCGACCCACTGAAGTTCCCGGACTTTATCCACACCCAGAAGCGCCACCCGCAGTCCAACCTGAAGAACGCCCAGATGATGTGGGATTTCTGGTCGCACTCCCCTGAAGCGCTGCACCAGGTCACCATCCTCTTTTCCGACCGTGGCATTCCGGACGGCTACCGCCATATGCATGGTTTTGGCAGCCACACCTACAGCCTGATCAATGCAAAGGGTGAGCGTACCTGGGTCAAGTGGCACTTCAAGACTCAACAAGGCATCAAGAACCTCACCCCGGCAGACGCTGCACGCCTGGCAGGTACCGAGCCGGATTACGCTCAGCGAGATCTGTTTGAGGCTATCGAGCGTGGCGACTACCCGCGCTGGACGGTCTGCATTCAGGTGATGAGCGAAGCCGAGGCTGCCAGCCGTGACGAGAACCCATTCGACGTGACCAAGACGTGGTCGCAGAAGGACTATCCGCTCATCGAGGTGGGTGTGCTGGAGCTCAACCGTAACCCGCTCAACTATTTCGCAGAGGTCGAGCAGGCCGCGTTCGGGCCGAGCAATATGGTGCCCGGCGTCGGTCTTTCGCCAGACCGGATGCTTCAAGGCCGCGTATTCGCCTACGCCGACGCGCACCGCTATCGCGTGGGTACCAATCACCAGCAATTGCCAGTCAATGCGCCACGCTGCCCGGTAAACAGCTATCAGCGCGACGGCTCCATGGCTACCGGCGGCTACGGTAGTGCACCGAACTATGAACCAAACAGCTACAGCGACGCCCCGAAACAGTCCCCACGCCATGCTGAGCCAGCATTGGCCATGAATGGTTCGGCTGATCGCTACGATCACCGCGAGGACACTGACTATTTCAGCCACGCCGGCGCTTTGTTCCGTTTGATGAGCGATGAGCAGAAGGCCCTGCTGATCAGCAACATCGCCGGTACCATGGCGGGCGTCAGCGAAGACGTGATCCAGCGTCAGTTACAGTACTTCTTCAAGGCGGATCCGGCCTACGGCGAAGGGGTTGCGAAGGCTCTGGGCATCAATTTCGCCTAAGTCGAAGTGATAAGTAGAACCGCCCTCATTTGGGCGGTTTTTCAATGAATATCACTACTGTTTAACCGATTTTTTGCGTCTGATTGCGCGTTTTTCAGTGACCGTAGACAAAAGCTGGTTCACACTATGTGGCATAGACGTTTTCACATGGAGAATCAGGGCGATGCAAGGCCACCCCGACGTAATCAACTATCTCGTCACGTTGCTGAAGGGCGAACTGGCGGCACGCGACCAGTACTTCATTCATTCGCGCATGTACGAAGACTGGGGCCTGTCCAAGCTCTACGAGCGCATCAACCACGAGATGGAGGAAGAGACGCAGCACGCCGATGCCCTGATGCGTCGTATCCTCATGCTCGAAGGTACCCCTGACATGCGTGCGGATGACCTGGAGGTCGGCAGCACTGTGCCGGAAATGATCGAGGCGGACCTCAAGCTCGAATACAAGGTGCGCGGTGCGCTTTGCAAAGGTATCGAGCTGTGCGAACTGCACAAGGACTACGTCAGTCGTGACATCCTGCGTGCTCAGCTGGCCGACACCGAAGAAGATCACACCTACTGGCTTGAGAAGCAGCAGGGCCTGATCAAGGCCATCGGGCTGGAAAACTACCTGCAGTCGCAGATGTAAGTTACCCACAGGCTCAAGTAAAAGCCCCTGGCACCAATGGTACCAGGGGCTTTTTTCATTGCGCTGACAACACTCAGGCCCGATCCCGCTCCAGCAATGGTTTCAGGTAATGGCCGGTATATGACTGCTTCATCTCGCTCAGCTCTTCTGGCGTACCGCAGGCAATGATCTGCCCACCCTTGGAGCCACCTTCTGGCCCCAGGTCAACCAGCCAGTCGGCAGTCTTGATCACATCCAGATTATGCTCGATCACCACCACGGTATTGCCGTGGTCGCGCAGGCGATGCAATACGTCGAGCAGTTGCTGGATATCGGCAAAGTGCAGGCCGGTGGTAGGTTCGTCGAGGATGTACAAAGTCTTGCCGGTATCGCGCTTGGACAGTTCGCGTGACAGCTTCACTCGCTGTGCCTCACCCCCTGACAGCGTGGTCGCTGACTGCCCCAGTTTGATGTACGACAGGCCCACATCCATCAACGTTTGCAGCTTGCGCGCCAGCGCCGGCACCGCATCGAAGAATTCTCGGGCATCCTCGATGGTCATTTCCAGCACCTCGTGGATGTTCTTGCCCTTGTACTTGATCTCCAGGGTTTCGCGGTTGTAGCGCTTGCTCTTGCACACGTCACACGGCACGTAGATGTCCGGCAGGAAGTGCATTTCCACCTTGATCAGGCCATCGCCCTGGCAGGCCTCGCAACGGCCACCCTTGACGTTGAACGAGAAACGCCCCGGGCCATAACCACGCGAGCGTGACTCCGGTACACCAGAGAAAAGTTCGCGGATCGGCGTGAAGATGCCGGTGTAGGTCGCCGGGTTGGAGCGTGGGGTGCGGCCGATCGGGCTCTGGTCGATATCCACCACCTTGTCCAGGTGCTGCAGGCCGTCCATGCTGCTGTGTGGCGCGGCTTCCAGGCTGCTTGCGCCATTGAGGGCGGTGGCGGCCAAGGGGTAAAGGGTGTTGTTGATCAGCGTCGACTTACCCGAACCGGATACACCGGTCACGCAGGTCAGCAGGCCGATCGGCACTTCCAGGTCGACGTTCTGCAGGTTGTTGCCACGTGCGCCCTTGAGCTTGAGTTGCAGCTTCTTGTTGCGCGGCGTGCGCTTGGCCGGCACAACGATCTTCTTGCGCCCGGACAGGTACTTGCCAGTCAGCGAATCGGGGTGGTCCATGACCTCCTGAGGCGAGCCCTCGGCGACGATCTGCCCGCCGTGCACACCAGCGCCAGGGCCGATGTCGACCACGTAGTCGGCCAGCCGGATGGCGTCCTCGTCGTGCTCCACCACGATCACCGTGTTGCCCAGGTCGCGCAAATGGTTGAGGGTGGCCAACAGGCGGTCGTTGTCGCGTTGATGAAGGCCGATGGACGGTTCATCGAGGATGTACATCACCCCCACAAGACCGGCGCCGATCTGGCTGGCCAGGCGGATACGTTGCGCTTCACCACCGGACAGGGTGTCGGCACTACGATCCAGGGTCAGGTAGTCGAGGCCGACGTTGACCAAGAACTGAAGTCGTTCGCAGATTTCCTTGAGGATTTTTGCCGCGATTTCGCCACGGCGGCCAGTAAGGGTCAGTTCGCCAAAGTAGTTGCTGGCTTCACCGATCGGCATATTGGTTACTGCGGGCAGGGTCTTCTCGCCCACCCACACATGGCGCGCCTCGCGGCGCAGGCGCGTACCCCGGCAATCCGGGCATGGTTGCGTGCCAAGGAATTTGGCCAGTTCTTCACGTACCGTGGCCGATTCGGTTTCGCGGTAGCGGCGCTCAAGGTTCGGCACAATGCCCTCGAACGGGTGCGATCGCTTGACGATGTCGCCTCGGTCGTTGAGGTACTTGAAGTCGACACTCTGCTTGCCGCTGCCCTGCAGGATCACCTTCTGGTGTTCGGCCGACAGCTCGCCGAAAGGCTCTTCCAGGCTGAAGCCATAGTGCGCGGCTAACGAACCAAGCATCTGGAAGTAGTACACGTTACGGCGGTCCCAGCCGCGGATCGCGCCTTCGGCCAAGGTGAGCTCGGTGTTGACCAGGCGTTTGGTGTCGAAGAACTGTTTGACCCCCAGGCCGTCGCAGGTCGGGCAGGCGCCAGCCGGGTTGTTGAAGGAGAACAGCTTCGGTTCCAGCTCACTGATCGCGTGGCCGCACACCGGGCAGGCGAAGCGCGCGGAGAAGATCGTCTCTTCGCCTTGTTCGCCGTCCATCGGTGCCACCAAGGCAATACCATCGGCCAGTTTCAACGCGGTCTCGAACGATTCGGCCAGGCGCTGTTGCAGGTCGGCGCGGACTTTGAAACGGTCCACCACCACATCGATGCTGTGCTTCTTCTGCTTATCCAGCTTGGGCAACTCATCGAGTTCGTAGAGTTTGCCGTTGACCCTGGCCCGCACGAAGCCCTGGGCGCGCAGCTCGTCAAACACTGCCAGATGCTCACCTTTGCGCTCGCGCACTACCGGCGCGAGCAGCATCAGCTTGCTGCCTTCCGGGTTTTCCAGCACCAGGTCGACCATTTGGCTGATCGTTTGCGCCTCCAGCGGAATATCGTGGTCCGGGCAGCGTGGCGTACCGACGCGGGCGTACAGCAGGCGCAGGTAGTCATAGATTTCGGTGATGGTGCCGACCGTGGAACGCGGGTTGTGCGAGGTCGATTTCTGCTCGATCGAAATCGCCGGCGACAGGCCTTCGATGGTGTCGACGTCGGGTTTTTCCATCATCGACAGGAACTGCCGGGCGTAGGCCGACAGCGACTCCACGTAGCGGCGCTGGCCTTCGGCGTACAAGGTATCGAACGCCAGGGACGACTTGCCGGAACCGGACAGGCCGGTGATCACGATCAACTTGTCCCGGGGCAGGGTCAGGTCGATGTTCTTCAGGTTGTGGGTACGTGCCCCACGAATCAGGATCTTGTCCACTACGGCCTCGCTCGGCGGGCATAAACAAGGAAGTATACGGCGCCCTGCCAGTACGCGGCAAAGCGTCGCGTAGATGCCGTCAAGCTGTCGGACTGATAGAATCGCCGCCGGTTCACACGAGGTTAATCCATGCACGACACCCACAACGAGCGCATGAGTGGCGGCGAAACCCGCGCCGCTGGCGGCCTTGCCCTGGTCTTTGCCTTTCGTATGCTGGGCATGTTCATGGTCTTGCCGGTACTGGCCACCTACGGCATGGACCTGGCTGGCGCCACGCCTGCGCTGATCGGCCTGGCCATTGGTGCCTATGGTCTTACACAGGCGGTATTTCAGATCCCGTTCGGGATGATTTCTGACCGCATCGGTCGCCGGCCGGTGATTTATCTGGGGTTGGTGATCTTTGCCCTTGGTAGCGTGTTGGCGGCCCAGGCCGACTCTATCTGGGGCGTGATTGCCGGGCGCATCCTGCAGGGCGCCGGGGCAATTTCTGCTGCGGTCATGGCGCTGCTGTCCGACCTCACCCGCGAACAACACCGGACCAAGGCCATGGCCATGATCGGCATGAGCATCGGCCTGTCGTTCGCTGTCGCCATGGTCGTTGGTCCACTGCTGACAAGTGCCTTTGGTTTGTCAGGTTTGTTCCTGGTCACGGCTGGGCTTGCCCTGGTAGGCATCCTGTTGATCGCCTTTGTCGTGCCCAATACCCACAGCATCCTGCAGCACCGCGAGTCGGGTGTGGCGCGCCAGGCCATCGGCCCGACCCTGCGCCATCCGGACCTTCTGCGCCTGGATGTAAGCATTTTCATCCTGCATGCCATCCTTATGGCCAGCTTCGTTGCGCTGCCGCTGGCGTTCGTCGAGCGTGGCGGCCTGCCCAAGGAGCAGCACTGGTGGGTGTACCTGACCGCGCTGTTCATCTCATTTTTTGCAATGGTCCCGTTCATCATCTACGGCGAAAAAAAGCGCAAGATGAAACGTGTGTTGGCCGGCGCGGTCAGTGTCCTGCTGCTGACAGAGATATACTTCTGGGAGTGGGCTGACGGTTTGCGCGGACTGGTGATTGGCACCGTGGTATTCTTTACCGCATTCAACCTGCTGGAGGCTTCGCTGCCTTCTCTGGTGAGCAAGGTGTCGCCTGCCGGTGGCAAGGGGACGGCAATGGGGGTGTATTCCACGAGCCAGTTCCTCGGTGCAGCGTTAGGCGGGATTCTTGGTGGCTGGCTGTTCCAGCACGGTGGGCTGGACACGGTGTTCCTCGGTAGCGCGGCGCTGTGTGCTATCTGGCTGATCGTTGCCTTGCGCATGAACGAGCCGCCATATGTGACCAGCCTGCGCATGCCCCTGACGCCTGAGGCGGTCCGGGAAGCCGGCCTGACCGAGCGCCTGATGGCCGTGCCGGGTGTGACCGACGCTGTGGTGGTGGCAGAAGAAGCCGCCATCTATATCAAACTGGATACGAAAATTTTGGACCGTGCGACCCTGGAGCAACTGGTGAATCCAGCCTCTTCGGCGTGCGAAGCCTAGGAGAACGTTATGGCCCGTGGGGTTAACAAAGTCATTCTGGTCGGTACCTGTGGCCAGGATCCCGAAGTCCGCTACCTGCCCAACGGTAACGCCGTGACCAACCTGAGCCTGGCCACCAGTGAGCAGTGGACTGACAAGCAGTCGGGCCAGAAGGTCGAGCGTACTGAGTGGCACCGTGTGTCGCTGTTCGGCAAGGTTGCCGAAATCGCTGGCGAATACCTGCGCAAGGGTTCGCAGTGCTACATCGAAGGCAAGCTGCAGACCCGCGAGTGGGAAAAAGACGGCATCAAGCGTTACACCACCGAGATCATCGTCGACATCAACGGCACCATGCAGCTGCTCGGCGGTCGTCCGCAGGGCCAGCAGCAGGGCGGTGACCCGTACAACCAGGGTGGCGGCAATTACGGTGGCGGCCAGCAGCAGCAATACAACCAGGCACCGCCACGCCAGCAGGCCCAGCGCCCGCAACAGGCCCCTCAGCGCCCAGCGCCGCAACAGCCTGCGCCGCAACCGGCTGCTGATTTCGACAGCTTCGATGACGATATTCCGTTCTGATCAGAGCGGTAAGGCGTTCAGCAAGACCAGAAACCCGGGGCAGTTGCCCCGGGTTTTTTTATGGGCCGCACCGCGTATCTGACATCGCTTTCAATAAAACAACCGCGGCTCAGGCGAATCCAGCAGGCTTGCCAGCTTGGTCAGGGCAAAGGCCAGTTCCTGGCGGCTGGGTGCCATCAGGGCGATGCGCACACCGCTGGTGGCGTGGCTGCGTTCTGGCAGAAACTGGCTGCCGCTGACCACCGTTACGCCGTTGTCACGCGCCAGGTTGGCAAACTCGTCGCTGGTCCACGGTTCTGGCAGCTCCAGCCAGATATGGAAGCTATGGGGCTGAATGCGGATCTTGTATTGGCCAAGAATCTCCCTGGCCATGTGCTGGCGCGCGGCCGCCTCTTCCTGCTGCATACGCACCAACTGGTCGGCCTTGCCGCTGTTGATCAGGTTACTGGCCAGTTGCGCCATCAATGGCGATGGCATCCACACGCTGCTGCGTACCATCGATGATAACCGTGACAGGGTTTGCGGCGGGGCGTACAGGTAGCCGATGCGCAGCGCCGGCAGCACGCTTTTGGACAGGCTGGTGAGGTATACCGAGCGCTCTGGCGCATACGCTGCAAGCGGCTTGTAGTCTGGGCTGGGCTCGAGAAAACCGTAGATATCGTCATCCACGATGAACAGGTCGAACTCACGGGCGATCTCGGCAATAGCCTGACGCCTTGCAGGGGGCATGATCGAGTTGGTCGGGTTTTGGTGCGTGGTGACGCACACCAGCAGGGAAGGGCGGTGTTCCAGGCAGGCCGCGCGTAATGCTTCCGGGATGAGCCCGTGTTCGTCCACGGCGACGCCGCGCAGGCGTCGGCCCATGCTGTGGGCCAGGGATATGATGCCCGGGTAGCAGAGCGACTCGCACAGCACCACATCGTCACTCTTCGACAGGCTGCTGATGGCCACCAGCAGCCCATGCTGGGCGCCAGCGGTCAGTACTACCTGTTGCCAGCGCGCATCAGGCAGCCAGCGCTGTAGCCAGGTCGCACCGGCTTGTTTGTGGGACGTGTGGCCACCCTCTGTCACATAGTCGAGTACCTGCCCCAAGTCCGAGGAGGCGGCCAGTTCGCTGATAGCCGTGCCTAGCCATTCGCTCATGTGAGCGTCGTTGGGTTTGATGATCGAGAGATCAATCTGGCTGCTCTCTCCGGCCACAGGGGCGGGCACCGACGGGGCGGTTAATGGCTGTCGCAATTGCCTGACAAATGTGCCTCGGCCTACCTCGCCCGCCACCAAGCCGCGCTTGGCTGCTTCGTCGTAGGCCCTGCCAACAGTGCCGGGGGTTACGTTCAGCGCCTCGGCGAGGTCCTTGAGTGTGGGTAAGCGATCGCCTTCTGCAAGCCGACCACTTTCGATGTCCTGTTCAAGGGCATCAGCGATCATCAGGTAAACCGGCTGTGTTTGATGGCTGTATTGAGGGACCCACATGGAGATGGCACCAGACGCTGCAAGAGCGCGAAAGCCTAGCATGAAAGCTCTGATGCAGGTAATGATAGTAATTGGTTGGATTGAGTTGGTTTTATTTTAGATTGAATCGATTCAATTTTTGAAATTACAATCATCGCACCGATCAGGCCAGCCGCACTCGGGCTGTGCCTGGCTTAAACGCTCCACTGGATGGACATTGCTATGGAAATTTTGGGTTCTTACTGGGCGGAGCACTGGTTGCTGGCCATCCTCATGCTTGGCGCGATCGCCTTTGTTGCAGGTTTCGTCGACAGCATTGCCGGTGGTGGTGGTTTGTTCCTGGTACCGGGCTTTCTGTTGGTTGGCATGCCGCCGCAGGTGGCACTGGGTCAGGAAAAACTGGTCAGTACCCTCGGCACACTGGCGGCTATACGAAACTTCCTGGCCAACAGCAAGATGGTCTGGCAGGTAGCGTTGGTCGGGGTGCCGTTTTCGCTGCTAGGCGCCTATCTGGGGGCTCACCTGATCGTATCGATCTCGCAGGAAACTGTGGGCAAGATCATCCTGGCACTGATCCCGCTCGGTATTCTCATTTTCCTTACTCCCAAGGACCGCCCGGTCGAGGAGCGCGAACTGTCATCGCGCATGCTGTTCACCGTGGTCCCGCTGACCTGCCTGGCCATCGGCTTCTATGACGGCTTCTTCGGCCCCGGCACCGGCAGCATGTTCATCATCGCTTTCCATTACCTGTTGCGCATGGACCTGGTCTCCAGTTCGGCCAACTCCAAAACCTTCAACTTCGCTTCCAACATCGGCGCGTTGGTCGCCTTCGTCAGCGCAGGCAAGGTCGTTTACCTGCTGGCATTGCCACTTGTGGCCTGCAACATCCTCGGTAACCACCTGGGCAGTTCCCTGGCCTTGCGTAAAGGTAACGACGTGGTGCGCAAGGTGTTGGTGTTCTCGATGCTCTGCCTGTTCACCAGCCTGGGCGTGAAGTACCTGACCTGACCCATTGATAGGAGATAACGAATGAAAACCGCATTTGTAACCGGTGCTTCCTCAGGCTTTGGCCGCGCCATCTGCTGCACCCTGATCGGCAAAGGCTACCGCGTGGTCGGTGGGGCCAGGCGCATGGACAAACTGAAAGCACTGGAGGCTGAACTGGGCGCCAATTTCATTCCGCTGGCGCTGGATGTCACTGATTCAGTATCGCTCGAGAAGGCGGTCGAGCAGATGCGTGAGGCGTCGCTGCAGATCGATCTGCTGGTCAACAACGCGGGGCTGGCGCTGGGCGTGGACCGTGCCCAAGCCAGCAGTGCCGCAAACTGGCAGCAGATGATCGACACCAACATCACCGGCCTGGCCATGGTCACCCACAAGATTCTGCCGCAGATGGTGGAAGCCGATAGCGGCATGATCATCAACATCGGCTCGATCGCCGGCACTTACCCCTATCCCGGCGGTAACGTGTATGGCGCCAGCAAGGCGTTCGTCCGCCAGTTCAGCCTCAACCTGCGTGCCGACCTGGCCGGCACCCGCGTGCGGGTGAGCAACATCGAGCCGGGGCTGTGCTCAGGCACTGACTTCTCGATGGTGCGCCTGAATGGCGACGTAGACGCCGTGCAGGCCCTGTATCGGGATGTTGAGGCCCTCCTGCCGGAGGACATTGCAGCAACAGTAGCCTGGGTTGCCGAGCAGCCGGCGCATGTAAACATCAACACCATCGAGATCATGCCTGTGGCGCAGAGCAGTGCGGCGCTGAATGTGGTGCGCAACCTGCCACGTACCTGATCGGTGCTGTACCACTGACTCAGGTCATCGCACCTTCTGGATTCTTGACTAGTCTTATCCTTTGGCGGCTATCAATTGGCCGCCACCGTGACTACCAAGAGGCGCCGGCAATGTTCCGTGCGTCCACCACCTGATCAGGAGTGCACGATGGACCTGAACCGTCGGCAGTTCTTCAAGGTCGCCGCCGTCGGCCTTGGAGGCTCGAGCCTTGCAGCGTTGGGCATGGCCCCGACGCCGGCATTCGCCGAGCAGGTGCGTCACTTCAAGCTGGCGCATACCAAAGAAACCCGTAACACCTGCCCCTACTGTTCGGTCGGCTGCGGCCTGATCATGTACAGCCAGGGTGATGCGGGAAAAAACGTAAAACAGAACATCATTCATATCGAAGGGGACGCCGACCACCCGGTCAACCGCGGCACCCTCTGCCCGAAAGGCGCCGGCCTGCTGGACTTTATCCACAGCTCGAGCCGCCTGCAGTACCCCGAGGTTCGCAAGCCGGGCAGCAAAGAATGGGTGCGGGTCAGCTGGGACGAGGCGCTCGACCGCGTCGCCGACCTGATGAAGCAGGACCGCGATGCCAACTTCATCGAAAAGAACGCCCAAGGACAAACAGTCAACCGCTGGCTCTCCACCGGTTTTCTTGCCGCTTCCGCCGCTTCCAGCGAGGCTGGCTACCTGACCCACAAGGTCATCCGCGCAACAGGCATGCTGGGGTTCGATAACCAGGCACGTGTCTGACATGGCCCGACGGTGGCAAGTCTTGCCCCGACGTACGGCCGTGGCGCCATGACCAACCACTGGTCCGATATCGCCAACGCGAATCTGGTCCTGGTGATGGGTGGCAACGCAGCAGAAGCGCACCCGTGCGGCTTCAAGTGGGTGACCGAGGCCAAGGCGCACAACAAGGCGCGGCTGATTGTGGTCGACCCGCGGTTTACCCGTACCGCTTCGGTGGCGGATTACTATGCACCGATCCGTACTGGTACCGACATCGCCTTCATGGGCGGGCTGATCAACTATCTGCTTAGCACAGACAAGATCCAGCACGAGTACGTGCGCAACTACACTGACGTGTCGTTCATCGTCAAAGAGAACTACGGCTTCGAGGACGGGCTGTTCAGCGGCTACGACGAGGCCAAGCGTGTGTACGCCGACAAGTCCGGCTGGGGTTACGAGCTGGGCGAGGACGGCTATGCCAAGGTCGACCCGACACTGCAGCACCCTCGCTGTGTGTTCCAGCTGATGAAGCAGCATTACAGCCGCTATACCCCGGAACTGGCGAGCATGACCTGTGGCATGCCGCAGGACGCCATGATGAAGGTCTGGGAAGAGATCGCCTCCTGCTCGGTACCGGGCAAGACCATGACGATCCTCTATGCGCTCGGCTGGACGCAGCATTCGATCGGCGCGCAGATCATTCGTAGCGCGGCCATGGTTCAGTTGCTGCTGGGCAACGTCGGCATGCCGGGGGGCGGGGTCAACGCGTTGCGTGGACACTCCAACATCCAGGGCCTGACCGACCTCGGCCTGTTGTCCAACTTGCTGCCGGGTTACCTGACCTTGCCCGGCGATGCCGAGCAGGATTACGCCGCCTACATCGACAAGCGCGCCTCCAAGCCACTGCGCCCGGGCCAGCTGTCGTACTGGCAGAACTACGGCAAGTTCCACGTCAGCCTGATGAAAGCCTGGTACGGGGCCAACGCCACGGTAGAAAACAACTGGGGCTACGAGTGGCTACCCAAGCTCGACGTGCCGGGCTACGACGTGCTGCGCATGTTCGAGATGATGGACCAGGGCAAGGTCAACGGCTATATGTGCCAAGGTTTCAATCCGATTGCAGCGCTGCCGGACAAGAACCGTGTCACCGCGGCGCTGAGTAAGCTCAAGTGGCTGGTGGTCATGGACCCGCTAGCTACCGAGACATCGGAGTTCTGGCGCAATGCCGGGCCGTTCAACGACGTCGACACGGCCAATATCCAGACCGAAGTGATCCGCTTGCCCACTACCTGCTTCGCCGAGGAAGACGGGTCGCTGGTCAACAGCAGCCGCTGGCTGCAATGGCACTGGAAGGGCGCAGACGGCCCGGGCGAGACCCGTACCGACGTGCACATCATGAGCGAGTTGTTCCTGCGCCTGCGCCAACGCTACCAGGCCGAGGGCGGCACCTACCCCGACCCGATAATGAACATCAGTTGGCCGTACAAGGTACCTGAGGAGCCATCCCCGGAGGAGTTGGCCAAGGAGATGAACGGCTGGGCGGTGGCCGATGTCACCGACCCGACTGGCGCGGTGATCAAGGCGGGCCAGCAACTGGCGGGCTTCGGCCAGCTCAAGGACGATGGCAGCACCGCGTCTGGCTGCTGGATCTTCGCCGGCTGCTGGACCGAACAGGGCAACCAGATGGCTCGCCGCGACAACAGCGACCCGTATGGCATGCACCAGGTACAGAACTGGGCCTGGGCCTGGCCGGCCAACCGCCGCATCCTCTACAACCGTGCCTCCAGCGACCCGCAAGGCAAGCCTTGGGACCCGGAGAAAAAGCGCCTGGTGTGGTGGAGCGGCAAGGCGTGGACCGGCACCGACGTACCGGACTTCAAGGTCGACTCGCCGCCCGAGGCTGGGATGAATCCGTTCATCATGAACCCTGAAGGCGTGGCGCGTTTCTTTGCCATCGACAAGATGGCCGAAGGCCCGTTCCCCGAGCACTATGAGCCATTCGAAACACCGATCGGCATCAACCCGCTGCACCCGCAGAACAAGAAGGCCACCAGCAACCCGGCCGGGCGCATCTTCGATTCCGTGTGGGACACCCTCGGCACGCACGACGAGTTCCCCTATGCGGCGACCACCTACCGGCTGACCGAGCACTTCCACTTCTGGAGCAAGCATTGCCGGCTCAACGCCATTGCCCAGCCCGAGCAGTTCGTCGAGATCGGCGAGGTGCTGGCCAACGAGAAAGGCATCAAGGCCGGCGACCGGGTACGGGTATCGAGCAAGCGTGGGCATATCGATGCGGTGGCGGTGGTGACCAAGCGGATTCGCCCGCTGCAGGTCAACAATCAGACCGTGCACCAGATCGGCATCCCGCTGCACTGGGGCTTCACCGGCGTTACCCGGCATGGCTACCTGACCAATACCTTGGTGCCGTTCCTCGGTGATGGCAACACGCAGACGCCAGAGTCCAAGTCGTTCCTCGTCAAAGTGGAGAAACTCTGATGGCCAGCCAAGACATCATCGCCCGCTCGGCCACCACTACCGTCCCGCCCTCGGTGCGTCAACAGCAGGAAGTCGCCAAGCTGATTGACACTACCAAGTGCATCGGTTGCAAGGCCTGCCAGGTGGCGTGCTCGGAGTGGAATGAACTGCGTGACGAGGTTGGCCACAACCACGGCACCTACGACAACCCCCAGGACCTCACTGCCGAGACCTGGACCCTGATGCGCTTTACCGAGCATGAGCGCGACGACGGTAACCTGGAGTGGCTGATCCGCAAGGATGGTTGCATGCACTGTGCCGACCCAGGTTGCCTGAAGGCCTGCCCAAGCCCTGGTGCGATCATCAAACACGCCAACGGTATCGTCGACTTCAACCAGGACCACTGCATCGGCTGCGGCTACTGCATCACCGGCTGCCCGTTCAACATCCCGCGCATCTCGCAGAAAGACCACAAGGCGTACAAGTGCACCCTGTGTTCCGATCGCGTGAGCGTGGGGCTGGAGCCGGCGTGCGTGAAAACCTGCCCGACCGGTGCGATCGTGTTCGGCAGCAAGGACGAGATGAAAGTGCATGCGGCCGAGCGCATCGTCGATCTGAAGTCGCGGGGCTACGACAACGCCGGGTTGTACGACCCGGACGGCGTCGGTGGCACCCACGTGATGTACGTGCTGCACCATGCCGACACGCCGAAGCTGTATGCCGGCCTGCCGGACCAGCCAGTGATCAGCCCGTTGGTGGGGTTGTGGAAGGGCTTCACCAAGCCGCTGGCGCTGCTGGCCATGGGCGCTGCGGTGCTGGCGGGGTTCTTCCACTATGTGCGGATCGGCCCTCAGCGTGTCGAGGAGGATGAGCACCCGACACCGCCGGACGAAAGCGTGCATCAAGTGGACCCGTCGGTCCATGTCTATGATCCGAAGCAGCCCGGTGGGCAAGGGGAGCAGCGGCCATGAACGACAACAAACCCATCCTGCGCTACAACGCCAACGAGCGTAGCAACCACTGGGTGGTGGCGATCCTGTTCATCCTGGCTGGGCTGTCGGGGCTTGCGCTGTTCCATCCGGCGCTATTCTGGCTCAGCAACCTGTTCGGCGGCGGGCCGTGGACGCGCATTCTGCATCCCTTCATCGGGGTAGCGATGTTCGTGTTCTTCCTCGGCCTGGTATTGCGCTTCTGGCGGGCCAACTTCATCACCGCCAACGACCGCCTGTGGCTGCGCCGGGTGGACCGGGTAATGCGCAACGAGGAGGAGGGTGTGCCGCCGGTCGGCAAGTACAATGCCGGGCAGAAGCTGCTGTTCTGGACCCTGCTGGTGTGCATGCTGGTGCTGCTGGTCAGTGGTGTGGTGATCTGGCGGGCATACTTCAGCCATTGGTTTGGCATCGATGCCATTCGTTTGTCTGCGCTGTTGCATGCGCTGGCGGCCTTCGTGCTGATTCTCGGCATCATCGTGCACATCTACGCCGGCATCTGGATCAAGGGCTCGATCAGCGCCATGCTGCATGGCTGGGTCAGCCGCGCCTGGGCACGCAAGCATCATGAGTTGTGGTACCGCGAAGTGACCGGCGAAAAGACGCCGGGTGATCACGGACGAAAAAAAGGATGAGCGCTTGAGCATCATACTTGAACCCGGGCAGATCGAAGCGTCGGCGGTCACGCCGCCATTTCTGCACCTGCCTGCTGGCAATCTGTTTGAACTGCGCGCCGCGCGCCTGGAGCATCTGGCTGAAGGCAACGCGCTTGCCGACTACCTGGCGCTGATCGCGCGTTTATGCCGCATCCAGCAGCAGCTTGTGGATAACCCACCCGGCGGCATGCCGGTGGCCGAGGAACGTCAGCGCCTGTGCATGGATCATGGTTTGCCGCCGCTGGCGGCTGACAGCCTGGTGCGTGAAGGGCCGTGGCTGGTCTGGTTGCAGGCACTGCTTGAGCAGCTCAAGGGCGAAAGCAGTGGCCCGCTGGGTGAGGCGCTGCGGCTGCTACGAGGCAGTGATGACCATCAGCGCAAGGGCTGGGGCATTGCTTTGTTGGCAGGCCAGTACGATGGTGTGCCCGCAGCACTGGTGCCGTTCCTCGGGGCCGCGTTGCAGGCGGCCTGGTCCAGCTGGTTGCTGTCGCTGCCCGCACACCAGCTCAAGCCAGCCGGCAGCCTGGCCCAATGCCCGGCTTGCGGTTCGCCGGCGATGGCCGGGGTGGTGCGCAACCGTGGAAAGCACAACGGCTTGCGTTACCTAGCCTGTTCGTTGTGTGCCTGTGAGTGGCATGTGGTGCGGGTCAAGTGTGTGTACTGCGAGTCGAGCAAGGACTTGCGTTACACCAGCCTTGAGGATGATCGCCATGCACCAGGCAAAGCGCCGCTGCGCGCCGAGTGCTGCCCTGGTTGCGACAGCTATCTGAAGCAGAACTACCTGGAGAACGATGCGGCGGCCGAGCCGCTGGCCGACGACCTGGCCAGCTTGGCCTTGGATATACGCCTGGACGGGGAGGGTTTCCATCGCCTGGCGCCCAACCTGATGCTCGCCCCGGGTAGCGGGTGAGGGTCTACACTGAAACACCGACTTGCCTTCGTACCTACAGGTAATTGCGCCAACCTTCAGGATGACGCTGTACTTGTAGGAGCGGGTTCACCCGCGAATGGGCCAGTACAGACAACGGATCAGTCCAAGGTAGTACCGCATGTCCAACAGCCTAGCCAGCGACACCCCACGCCTGCCGTCCATCGATACCCTCCTGCGCCACCCGGCTTGCCTCCCGCTGATCGACCGCCACGGTCGCGAAGCCGTCCTGACCACCCTGCGCCAGTTGCTCGACGACCTGCGCGAGCCCGCCCGTAATGGCGAACTCGGCAGCGCCGAGCTGGCCCCGGAAATCCTCCTTGGCCGCAGCGGCGAACGCCTCGCCCTCCAGCAACGCAGCCAGGTTCGCCGCGTGTTCAATCTCACCGGGACCGTGCTGCACACCAACCTGGGTCGCGCCTTGCTACCGGAAGAAGCCATCGAGGCCATGCAGACTGCGGCTCGTTACCCGCTCAACCTGGAATTCGACCTGGCCACCGGCAAACGTGGCGACCGTGATGACCTGATCGAAGGCTTGATCCGCGAGCTGACCGGCGCCGAAGCCGTCACCGTGGTCAACAACAATGCCGCCGCCGTGCTGCTAGCGCTCAACAGCTTGGGCGCGCGCAAGGAAGGCATCATCTCTCGCGGCGAGCTAATCGAGATCGGTGGCGCCTTCCGGATTCCCGACATCATGGCCCGTGCCGGCGTCAAGCTGCATGAGGTCGGCACCACCAACCGTACTCACGCCCGCGACTACGAGGCCGCCATCGGCCCGCGCACTGGCCTGCTGATGCGGGTGCATTGCAGCAATTACAGCATCCAGGGCTTCACCACCCAGGTGCCTACTGCCGAGCTGGCACGTATCGCCCACCAACATCAACTGCCACTGCTTGAAGACCTGGGCAGCGGTAGCCTGCTCGACCTTACCCGCTGGGGCCTGCCCGCCGAACCCACGGTACGCCAGGCCCTGGCCGATGGTGCCGATATCGTCACCTTCAGTGGCGACAAACTGCTGGGTGGTCCGCAGGCCGGGATCATCGTCGGCCATAAGGACTTGATCACCAGGATCAAGAAAAATCCGCTCAAGCGTGCGCTGCGCGTCGACAAGATCACCCTTGCTGCACTCGAAGCGGTGCTGGCGCTGTACCGCAACCCCGATCGCCTGGCCGAGCGCCTGCCCAGCCTGCGCCTGCTGACCCGCAGCCAGGCCGAGATTCAGGCCCAGGCC
The DNA here is from genome assembly GCF_044904505.1 of Pseudomonas sp. 3HC3. NCBI lineage: Bacteria > Pseudomonadati > Pseudomonadota > Gammaproteobacteria > Pseudomonadales > Pseudomonadaceae > Pseudomonas > Pseudomonas sp. 3HC3. The sequence continues at coordinate 121,701 of NZ_JADDRH010000009.1, read as the reverse complement.
GAGCGCCTGGCGCCTGAACTCAAGGCGCGCCTCGGTGAGCAATGGGCAATCAGCGTAGAGCCTGCGTTGGGCATGATCGGCAGCGGCAGCCAGCCGGTTGCGCGCTTGCCCAGTGCCGCGCTGTGCCTGCGCCCGCAAGTGTCGAAGAAGCTGCGCGGGCGCAGCCTGCATGTGCTGGAGCGAACCCTGCGCGACCTGCCGGTGCCGGTGCTGGGCCGGATTGACGACGATGCCCTGTGGCTGGACCTGCGCCAACTGGATGACGAAGCCCAGTGGTTGGCCCAGTTGCCAGCCCTGCAACTGGGGCCAGTGCAGTGATCGTTGGAACCGCAGGCCACATCGACCACGGCAAGACCGCACTGCTACAGGCGCTAACCGGCCAAGCCGGCGACCAGCGGCAGGAGGAGCGTTCCCGTGGCATGACCATCGACCTTGGTTACCGCTATGCGGCGCTGAGCGAAGGCGCGCCGCTGACCGGATTCATCGATGTGCCGGGCCACGAGCGTTTTATCCACAACATGCTGGCCGGCGCCCATGGTATCGACCTGGTGCTGTTGGTAGTGGCTGCCGACGACGGGGTCATGCCGCAGACCCGTGAGCACCTGGCGATCATTGAGCTGCTGGGCATTCCCCAAGCCTTGGTGGCGATCAGCAAATGCGACCGGGTCGAGCCGTCGCGCCTGGCCGAGGTGCAGATGCAAGTCAGTGAACTGCTGGCGCCTGGGCCGTATGCCGGTGCGCGGCAGTTTCCGCTGTCGAGCATCAGCGGAGAGGGCGTGAAAGCGTTGCGCCAGGCCCTGCTGGAGGCCGAAGCAGGTACGCGGCAACGCAGTGTGCACGGTGGCTTTCGCCTGGCCGTCGACCGTGCCTTTGCGGTTACCGGCGCGGGTGTGGTGGTCACCGGCACGGCACTGGCAGGGCGGGTCAGTGCGGGTGATACGTTGCTGCTGGGCAAGGCTGGCAAAGTGGTGCGCGTGCGTGGCTTGCATGCTCAGAACCAGGCCGCGTTGGTGGCAGAAGCAGGCCAACGGGTGGCGCTGAACATCGCTGCCGAACGCCTGGCCGTGGAGCAGGTGCGCCGGGGCGACTGGCTGGTGCCCGAATGGTTGCATGCGCCCAGTGTTCGGGTGGATATCGAGCTGAACCTGTTACCTGACGAGACGCGTACTTTCGAACATTTCAGCGCCGTGCATGTGCACCTTGGCACCCAGGATGTCACGGCCCGGGTCGCCTTGCTCGAAGGCGAAAGCCTGGCCGCCGGCCAACGCATGTTTGCCCAGTTGTTGCTCAACGCGCCGTTGCAGGCCGTGCACGGCGACCGCCTGGTGCTGCGCGATCAGCGCGCCCAGCGCACATTGGGCGGCGGCAAGGTGCTCGACCCGTTCGCACCAAGCCGCCAACGCCGCAGCGATGCCCGTCTGCAGCAGTTGCAGGTGCTGCGCGATGCAGCGGATCTGGAGCAGGCATTGCCAGCACTGCTCGGCAGTGCACCGGGCGGCATTAGCCCGCAGCGGCTCGAGCGGCAGTTCAACCGCCTGCGGGAAACCTGGCAGTTACCGGACAATGTGCGGGTGGTGGCCACCCGGCAGGGCCAACTGCTGTTCGCCAACGCTCAATGGCAGGCGCTCAAGCAGCAGGTCCTGGAGCAGCTGGCACGCTTTCACGAGCAAGAGCCCGACCAGCTTGGCCCTGACCGTGATCGCTTGCGGCGCTTTGTAGCCTTGCCTCTGGAACGGCCGGCATTCGTCAGTTTGCTGGATGAACTGCTCGACGACAGCGCCATCGCCAGCAGCGGGCCATGGCTGCATCTGCCCGATCACAAGGTACAGTTGAGCGAAGCCGACAGTGCATTGTGGGCACGTCTACAGCCGAAGTTGATCGCAGGGCAATTTGACCCACCCTGGGTCAGGACGCTGGCGAGTGAGGAGAATCGTGCCGAAGCCGATGTGCGCCTGTTACTGCGCAAGTTGGCGCGGCTGGGCCTGGTGCATCAGGTAGTGCGCGACCTGTTCTACCCAGAGGCGACGCTACAGCGCATGGCAGCGTTGATGTTGGGGCAGGCCAGCGAAACGACGATAGTGCAGGTTTCCGCGTTTCGCGATATGTTGGGCATCGGTCGCAAGCGCAGTGTGCAGATTCTGGAATACTTCGACCGCATCGGCCTGACCCGGAGGGTGGCCGACCAGCGTCACATCCGCGCCGACAGCGCCCTGGCTCAACAGCAGGCCAGGCACTGAGTTCAAGGAAGGCAATCGCGCCCGGTGGCGCGGCCGGGCTTCAAACCCGGTTGGGGACGGCAGCCGTTCCCGGGCAGGTTCGACTCCCGCTGCCTTCCGCCATTTTTTCATCCTTTAGGGCCTCTTCGCGGGTGAACCCGCTCCTACACAGGAAACGCTATCGTCGTAGGAGCGGGTTTACCCGCGAAGAGGCCCTAAAGGGCGCTGATCAAGCCCGCTCGCCACACAAATCCAGGACAAACCAGCGGTCTGCTGCGTCAGCATCCAACCCTGCGCCCAGCAGTGCCACCATCTTGCCCAGTGCCGCTTCACGGGTCATGCCACCGCCACTGACCAGCCCGGCCCCGCGCAAGCGGTTGCCCGCTGCATAGGTGTCGAACACCACCGAGCCTTCCGGGCACTGGCTGATCGCTGCCAGCATCACGCCGCGCTGGCGCGCTGCGCTCAGCACATTCAGCAGCGCCTGGTCATCCGACGGCCCGGTACCGCTGCCGTAGCACTCCAGCAACAAACCCTGCACACCACTGTCGATCAAGGCCTGCAAATGCCCGGCCTGCAGCCCCGGGAAAACCGGCACGATCGCCAGATTGACCGGCTTGCGCGGCTGCTTGTAGCCCAGCTCGGCAGGGATCGTATCGGCCCGCTCAGCGTCACGATGGCGCGGCAGCGCCGCAAAGGCATCGAACGCTTCGCTGCGCAGCTTCGACGCCCGACAGCCATGCAGCAGCTGACCGTGGAAGTACAGCTGCACGCCCTCTTCCAGGCCTTGTTCGAACTGGCGCAATGCGCCGCACAGGTTGTCCCAGGCATCGCTGTCCGGGGAACCTGCCGGCAGCATCGAGCCGGTCAGCAACACTGGTACGGGCAAGCCAAGCAACAGGAACGACAACGCTGCAGCGCTGTAGGCCATGCTGTCGGTACCGTGCAGCACCAGCACGCCATCGTGGCCCGCTACATCCACCGCCTCGACGATGGCATCGCGCATCGCCAGCCAGTTGTGCTGTTGCATGTTGGCGCTGTCGAGCAACGGGTCCAGCTCTTGCAGCGTCCATTGCACCCGCGGTGCATTGGCCATCTGGGCAAAGTGTTCACGCATCCGCGCTTCAAAACCACCGGCCGGTGCCAGGCCTTCGGGGGTTTCGAGCATGCCGATGGTGCCACCGGTATAGAGAACGAGAAGATTCTTTACTGCGCGCATGGAAAGCATCCGTAGCGGTGAGCGGAGAAAGAAAAGCCGCCCGCGGAAGGGGCGGCTGGGCAGGGGAGGATATCAGCGCTGCGGCTGAACTTGGCCGACTGCTTTGTCAGTGGCTGTTTCCACCTGAGGATTGGCAGGCCAGGCATTGCGGTCCAGGTCCAGGTCGGCAAACTTGGACGAGTCGAACACAGGCTGCTTTACACCGGCCTTGCGCTGGTCGTCGTAGTCGCGCATGACTCGCAGGCCGACCTTGAACAGCAGGGCGAGGGCCACCAGGTTGACGAAGGCCAGGCAGGTCATGGTGATGTCGGCGAAGGCGAACACGGTCGACAGGTCTTGCATCGAACCCCACACGACCAGTGCCAGCACCAGGCCACGGAACACCATCAACACTACGCGGTTACGGCTGAGGAACTGCAGGCTGTTCTCGCCGAGGTAGTAGTTGTAGAGGATGCAGGTGAAGACGAACAGCGACAGCGCCACGCTGACGAACACCCGACCCCAGTCACCGACTACGGCGGCCAGCGAGTTCTGGGTCAGGACAATGCCGTCGCCCTCGAAGCCCGGGGTGTAGAAGCCCGAAAGCAGGATCAGCAGTGCGGTGCAGGTGCAGATCAGGAAGGTGTCGAGGAACACGCTGAAGGCCTGGACCACGCCCTGCGCGCCCGGGTGTTTCACGGCAGCCACGGCAGCGACGTTCGGCGCACTGCCCAGGCCTGCTTCGTTGGCGAACACGCCACGCTTCACACCCATGACGATGGCACTGCCGAGCAGGCCGCCGAAAGCAGGGTCGAGGCCGAAGGCGCTCTTGAAGATGGTTTCCAGCATGGCTGGCACGTGTTCGATCTGGGTGCCGATCACGTACAGGGTTACGCCGATGTAGGCCAGGGTCTTGACGGGTACCAGCAGGTCCGACACCGCCGCGATGCGCTTGATACCGCCGATGAAGGTGATGGCCAGCAGCACGGCCAGGACAATACCGCTGTGGCTTGGGTCGAAGGCAAAGGCGTTCTGCAGCGAATGGGTCATGGTGTACGACTGCAGGCCGATGAAGGCGAAGCCGTAGGTGACCAGCAGCAAGACCGAGAACACGATGGCCATGTTCTTGCGCTTCAGCCCGTGCTGGATGTAATAGGCCGGGCCGCCACGGTACAGGCCATCGCCATCAGCGCGCTTATACACCTGGGCGAGGGTGCATTCGAAGAAGCTGCTGGACATGCCCACCAGTGCGGTGACCCACATCCAGAACACCGCACCTGGGCCACCCAGGGTGACTGCGATACCGACACCGGCGATGTTACCGGCGCCCACGCGGCCGGCCAGGCTCAGCATCAGGGCCTGGAAGGAGCTCAGCTGGCCTGCCTGGCCACGCAGCGATTCCTTGAACACGCTGAACATATGGGTGAAGTGGCGGAACTGGACGAACCGGGAGCGGATGGTGAAGTAGCTACCCAGCCCTACGATCAGCACGATGAGGAGTTTCCCCGAAAGGAAATCGTTGATTACTTCGAGCATTGGAAAATGACCTCGATTCTTATTCTTCGTGTGGAAAGACCAGCGGACGGCAGGCGCACCGCTATTCGTTGGGGCGCATGGTTGGCTATGACAAGACTGGTTACAATTTCGCGGATTGCTCTGACTTGATGCGACTTGATGCTACAATGGCGTCATTCGCGTCACCTGGATTCCGCATATGAGCGATCACTTCGCTACCAACCTCAAACTCGCCTGCAGCCACTACCGCTCTATTTCAGAAGTTTGCCGCCAGCTCTCGATCAACCGCGCGCAGTTCAACAAGTACCTGAGCGGGCAAAGCCGTCCGACGGCTTTCAACCTGAAGCGCATCGGCGACTTCTTCGGTGTCGAGGATTACGAACTGAACCTGCCTGCCGAGCAGTTCGCCCGTCTGATCGGTGCGCGGGTATCGACCCTGGCCGAGCAGCCCAGTGACCCGATCAGCGAGTTGTTCCGCCCGCTGCACGAACATGCGGGCAACCTGTCGCGCTATTGCGGCTACTACTTCGAGTATTCCAACTGCATGTCGGTACCGGGCACGATCCTCGTGTCGCTGGTGCACCTGTGGGAAGAGCGCGGCCGTTTTCTGTTCGAGCGCCAGGAGCGTCAGGAACGCTCCAGCGCCAGCGATCAGCATGCCGAAGTACGCTGTCGCTACCTGGGTGCGGCGTTCCAGTTGCAGGACCGGATGTTCCTCATCGACTACGAGTCGCTGACGTTCAACGAAATGAGCCAGACCATCCTCATCCCCAGCTTCAAAAGCCGCATCACCCGGCTGAATGGCTTGAAGGCCGGCGTATCCAGCGGCGACCGGCGCAACCCGGCCTGTACCCGGGTGGTATGGGAATACCTGGGCGAGGAGATCAATCGCATCAATGCGTATCGACAGGTGAAACTGTACCGGCCGGATGATCCACGCATAGACGACGATGTGCGTAAGCGGCTGAGTGTGGCGCCGTTGCGCAACGGTCTGTTCGAGATCGAGTAATGCTCAACGCCTTAAGCATTGTCGAGGATGAACGTTGCTACTGCGTCCGCAACCTGGTCCGCTATCGCTGGAGCCCTGCGCAAATGTGCCGCGATGCCATGGTCGCAGTCGGTAAGAAACAGGCATTGCAAGCGCGACGCTGAAACTGCTCGCATCAAGGCGAGGGTAACTTCTTCAGGAATCGGGCTATAGCGTTCAGTGCCGGCAATCCACAGGTTGCCAGCGCTGGTGCCAGGGCCTTTGCCGAATCTCTGGGAGTTGAGCCCGTCGTACTCGCCGATCACCATCAATACTCTTCCACGAAACTGGTTGAGGAAGGTGTAGCTATCGCTCTCCAGAAAACCGAAAGGCTTGTTGATGGCAGCAGTGAATGCTGGGCCGAACGGCGCCTGGTAGGCGTGGTCTGGATAAACTGCTGGGCAGATTAATACGATGTTGTCCACTTGTGGCAACTGTGCTGCAAGCTTGAGCGTAATTGCCGCGCCAAGGCTGTGGCCTATGAGCGTTCGGCATCGAGGCGCGATATGCGCGTGGAAACGCTGTGCTTCATCAAGGTTCGTAGCCAGTGACGGCGACATTGCGCCTGGTTCGCTGGCGAGGCTATGGCCTGACAGATTGCCAGTGAGTGAACCAATGCCTGCGGCTTGCAGGCGATAAAGCAGGGGGTTGAGCCGGGTAAAGTCGGAACGCGCGCCCCCCAAAACGAATGCTGGAGCTGCGCGCTCGATATCAGGTACCAGCAATCGCGCCTGTTGCTGGTAGTTTCCAAAGACTTCATTGATGAACAGCTCTTTGCCTGGGGCGGGCTCGTCAAACTGCCACTTCACGCGCTGCGGGGAAGTCTTTTGAATGTGCATGGTGCTCTCTAGAAGAACTGGTTGAGCCATTCGCCGAGCGGGTTGCCCGTATCGAGCAGCAGTTTGAGTGCCATGATGCAGCAGACGCTGACCAGCAGCGGCTTTATGAGGCGCGAGCCGAAGCGAACTGCGCAGCGTGCCCCCAATTGCGCGCCCAGAAAGGCGGCGAGCGCCATTGCCAGCGCCAGCGGCCAGATGATCGCCCCGCTGAGAGAAAAGACTGACAATGCGCCCAGGTTACAGGCTGCGTTCAAAAGCTTGCTGGTGCATACGGCTTGAATGAGGTGCTGGCCCAAGAGGACCACGCAAGCCAGCATGAAGAACGAGCCGACTCCAGGGCCAAAGATGCCGTCATAAAAGCCAATGATTGGTGCAGCCGTCACGCAGAATAGGCTAGTCGATACCTTTGCCTTGCGCGCTTGTTCATTCGGCTTTGGACTGAAGGCAAAGTAGGCGGCGATCAGGATCAGCAGTGGTGGGACGCACGCCTGCAAAACGCTTTTGGGGACGTAAGTTATCGACAAGGCTCCCAACGCCCCACCGATGAACGACATGACAGCCATGGGACTGCCTCGTCTCCAGTCGATCATGCCTTTGCGGGCGAAGGCGCACGTAGCCGAAACCGTAGCCGAAGCTGCCTGGAACTTGTTAGTGGCAATAGCTGCCAAGGGTTCTACACCGGCAATAAACAGCACCGGGAGCGTGATAAGGCCACCGCCGCCGGCGATAGCATCAAAAAAGCCGGCCATCAGTGCAACCAGTGCGAGTAGCAGAACAAACGTCAAGTCGATTTCGATCATGGGGTATTTTCCTGTGCTCAACCACGGACCAGCAGCGGGTCTTCAGCGAGCACCAACGGTACGGCGAAGGGGGAGTATCCGAATTGACGGATAAGCAGGCGCCGGTTGTCCTTGACCTTGTCGCGGCCGTGCAAGGCTCGGCTGTTGTTGATCAACAATGCGCTGTCAGGTTGCAGGGCAAACGTCAGCGGTTGTGCAGTGCTCAGTGCTTTTTGAAAGGCGTTGAACGCGCGCGCCGCAGCGTTGCAGGCACGTTCATTCAGACTGAAGCGATAGCTGTTGTATCGAACAGAGAAACCACCATTGGGCTCGAACTGCAGCATTGAAACTGCTTTGCCGGCATTGCCCTGTCCCTGAGCGAAGCAGTCACTGCGTGTGAAGTCGAAAGACTTTGAAGTCAGCGCAAGTGTGTCCAGGTTACTCAAGCGTTCGATGATTTCCCGGAGTGGGAAGACATTCGTAGGTTCATTGGCGGGGTTCCAGCGCGCAGTGAGAATCAGTGCTGAGGGAGCAGGGGAGTGAGCGTTGCTGGCGTTTGTTGAGCAGTTGTAAGGTGCTTCAGTGTGTGGCCCTAAGCGCAAGCCCGCATGCGAGCTGGTTTCAACCTCCAGGCAGGGATCTTCGTCGGGTCGCAGGACGCGGCCACCGCCCTTGAAGTTGCCGACCAGGCGGACCTGTTTGCCATCGTTGTCGATATCGAAGGCGAAACTGCGGTGGCGTACGAGTTCCAGCAGCAGTTGATTGCGCGAGGCAAGGTATTGGCAGCGAGGGCTTTGCGCCAGGGCGGTAATGTCGGGTAGGTATTCTGGTATTGGCTCGTTGGCACAGTGCATCTGCCTGTACATCAAGGCAGATAGATGGCCTTCACTGAAGCGCCGGAGGAGCGCACGCTGTTCTTCACTCAAGGCTTTTTCGAGTTGATCGGCGAATATACGAGCCTGAAGTGCTACTCCTTTAGCCTCCGGTCCACCCAAATCAGCAAGGGTTTGGCTTGCAAAGGCTATGGCCTGGCTTTGCTCTGGGTAAAAATCCAGGTACGCAGCTTCGGAATGAGGCATTGAACGTTCCTTGTAGTTTTTTTGTGAGGCTCCCTGCCTGGCAAGTGGGGAGTCGACTATTCAATGCAGTTATGCCGATACGTGGAAGTCAGCCCATTCCTCGTATGTCGTAGGAGATTTCTGTCTGTGGCGGTATTGAGCGGTGAAACTGTGGAATCGCTCCCGCCTGCGGCATCCAACGGGGCCGGTGTTGGACTTCCCGGGCAGGAAACCGCAAAATAACCCCTTTACTTCATCAACCTCTCCGGATCTGCTGACTCTATGCGTATGCGCCTAATGCTGTTGGGTGGTGGCAATGCCCTCGGGCAAGCGCTGATTCGTCTTGGGGCCGAGGAGGACATCGCATTCCTGGCACCGCGCCCGCCCGAGAACGGCTGGGCGCCCTCAAGCCTCACTCAGCTGCTCGATGACCATCGCCCCGACGCGCTGGTCAACCTGGCCTATTACTTCGACTGGTTCCAGGCCGAGTCGGTCAGCGATCAGCGCCTGGCCCAACAGGAACGGGCGGTGGAGCGGTTGGCAGAGCTGTGCCAGCACCATCAGATCACCTTGGTGCAGCCATCCAGCTACCGTGTGTTCGATGGCTCGCGGGCCACGGCCTATAGCGAAAAGGACGAGCCAGTGCCACTGGGTCTGCGTGGCCAGGCGCTATGGCGCATCGAGCAGAGCGTGCGTGCGGCCTGCCCGCAGCATGTGCTGCTGCGCTTTGGCTGGTTGCTGGACGAGAGCATCGATGGCGCATTGGGACGCTTCCTGACCCGTGCCGAGCAGCCACAGGAGCTGCTGCTGGCCGATGATCGACGTGGCAACCCGACGCCGGTCGATGATGCCGCCCGAGTGATCCTGTCGGTGCTCAAGCAACTCGATTGCAATGCGCCGCTGTGGGGCACCTACCATTACGCTGGCAATGAGGCGACCACGCCGCTGGCGCTGGGCCAGGCGATCCTCGCCGAGGCCGGTCAATACCGCCAGCTGGCCGTTCAGGCCCCCACGCCGCAGGCCCATGCCGCGCGCCCGGATGCCAGCGAAGAACCACAACACGCGGTACTGGCCTGCAAGAAAATCCTTCATACCTTCGGTATCAAGCCGCGTGCCTGGCGCGCTGGCTTGCCACCTCTACTGGACCGGTTCTACCGCCATGGCTGACGCCCCCATCCTGATCACCGGCGGTGCCGGCTTCATTGGCTCCCACCTGTGCGATGCGTTGTTGGGCAAAGGCTACGCCGTACGCATTCTCGACGACTTCTCCACCGGCCGGCGAAGCAACCTGCAGGTCGACCACCCACGGCTGGAACTGATCGAAGGTGATGTTGCCGATGCCGGGCTGGTCACTCAGGCTGCGGCTGGCTGCCGTGCTGTGGTGCATCTGGCCGCGGTGGCCTCGGTTCAGGCCTCGGTCGAAGACCCGGTGCGTACTCACCAAAGTAACTTCATCGGTACCCTCAACGTTTGCGAAGCCATGCGCGTGCATGGCCTGCGCCGGGTACTGTTCGCCTCCAGCGCAGCGGTATACGGCAACAATGGTGAAGGGAAGTCGATTTCCGAAGACACACCCAAGGCGCCGTTGACCCCTTACGCCGTGGACAAGCTGGCCAGTGAGCAGTATCTGGACTTCTACCGCCGCCAGCATGGCCTGGAGCCGGTGGTGTTTCGCTTCTTCAATATCTTCGGGCCGCGGCAGGACCCTTCCTCGCCGTATTCCGGGGTGATCAGCATCTTCTGCGAGCGTGCTGTGCAGGGCTTGCCGATTACGGTGTTCGGTGATGGCGAGCAGACCCGGGACTTCCTCTACGTGGGCGACCTGGTGCAGGTGATGGTACAGGCACTGGAGCAGCCGCAGGTCGAGGAGGGGGCGGTGAACATCGGGCTGAACCAGGCGACCTCACTGAACCAGTTGCTGGCTGCGCTGGAGAAGGTTGTAGGGAGCTTGCCAGCGATCAGCTATGCGGCGGCGCGATCGGGTGATATCCGCCATTCGCGAGCGGATAACCAGCGGTTGTTGGCGCGGTTCGAGTTTGCGCAGGTGACGCCGATGGTTGAAGGCCTGGCAAAGCTTCTCGGTAAAGGCTGAACCCCTCGGGGCTGCGCCGCGGCCCTGACATCACCCATGCCGCACCCTTCTGCGCTGGCAATCTTCGGGATGTAAGGCCCGCCCATCCTGGCTGCGGACCTGCAATATTTGAAGCGCTTGCCCCGTCACGCCGTCCACCAGCTCCGAACGCGTTTCACCCGCCTCGAACAGAAACCGCTCCCCCCACTGCCTCAAACCAACCACCACTGGAAATACCGACTGCCCTTTGTCGGTCAGCACGTACTCTTTGTAGGCACTGCCATCCGACGCCGGCTGTGTCATCAGCAACCCACTTTCCACCAACAGCTTTAGCCGCGAGGTGAGGATGTTCTTCGCCAACCCCAGGTTCTTCTGAAATTCACTGAAGCGCCGTAGGCCGTCAAAGGCATCGCGCAGGATCATCAGCGCCCAACGGTCACCCAGCACCTCCAGAGCCCGGGCCACGGGGCACTGCGCATTGTTTTCATCGAGCATGGGGCACGCCTGTCTTGATTATCTGGTTGCAGATTAAAACCACATTTGTTAAATAGCCAGCGTGTGGTTTCAAATTGAAACCAGATTCCAGAGGCTGGCCCGATGACACCTTCGCTGACACGCTGGATAACCCTGTTGCTTGCCACCACCAGTGCGATGGCTGTGGCGACGGTGTACTTCGCTCAACCGCTGCTTGAGTCGATGGCTGCTGAGTTGGGGGTGGCGCAGCAGCAGATTGGCTGGGTAGTCGGCGCGACCCAGGCGGGCTACGCCCTGGGGCTGCTACTGATTGTGCCGCTTGGGGATTTGATCGACCGTAAACGTCTGTTGCTCGGCCAGATGCTGTTCTCGGCGCTTGCGCTGGTCGGCGTTGGCATGGCGCCGAACTGGGCAATATTGCTGCTGGCTCTGGCTATCACCGGGTTGATGGCCGTCATGGTGCAGGTGATGGTGGCTCATGCCGCGAGCCTGGCCTCACCTGGGCAGCAAGGGCAGGCGGTAGGCACCGTCACCAGTGGCGTGGTGCTGGGTATTCTGCTGGCACGGCTGGCTTCGGGCGGGCTTGCTGACCTGGCCGGTTGGCGAAGTGTGTACCTGGTCGCCGCAGGACTGTTGATGTTGTTGGCGCTGGTGCTGTGGCGCAGTCTGCCCGGAGGGCAGCCGATGAGGAGCCGGCCGCGTTACCGGGCGCTGATCATGGCCCAGTTCAGCTTGTATCGGCACGACCGGTTGCTGCGCCAGCGCGGCGTGTTCGGTGTGTTGATCTTCGCCGCATTCAGCGTGCTGTGGAGTGCCATGGTCATGCCACTCAGTGCTGCGCCGCTGGCGCTGAGCCATACCGAGATCGGCCTGTTTGGCCTGGCAGGTGTCGCGGGTACGCTGGCGGCTTCGCATGCCGGTCGTCTGGCTGACCTTGGGCGGGGTGAGCGTACGACCGGGGTGTCGTTGGCCCTGCTGATGCTGTCGTGGCTGCCAACAGCGTTCGTCGAGCATTCAATGCTGGCCTTCGTGCTGGGTGTGCTGATGCTGGACTTTGCCGTGCAGGCAGTACATGTCACCAACCAGAGCCTGTTGCTGGCCGGGCGTGGTGCGATGGCTAGCCGTTTGATCGGCGCCTACATGTGTTGCTATTCGCTGGGTAGCGGTTTGGGGGCCGTGCTGGCGAGCTGGGTGTTTGCACACTGGGGCTGGGTTGCGGTGTGTGGGCTTGGCATGGGCATCAGTGCCGCCGCGCTGTGCTACTGGCTATGGCTGCAACGCGCGAGGGCGGCCGAGGCCGCCCTGCAATGTTCAGGTCAGAACTTGTAGCCAAGGCCGACCATATATACCCACGGGTCGACGTCAACGTCGACCTTGGTCTTGCTGTAGCCAAGGGCGGTCGGGCCGTTGACGCTGGCCTTGGTGTCGATGTCGACGTACCAGACCGAGGCGTTTACCAGCAGGTTGTCGGTCAGCATGTAGTCCATGCCCAGTTGGCCGGCGATACCTACCGAATCCTGCAGCTTGAGGTTGCTGAAGCCTTGTTGCTTGCGTGCGCTGCTCAAGTCTTCGTCAAAGAACAGGGTGTAGTTGATACCGACGCCAGCGTACGGCTGGAAGCGCGAATTCGGCTCCATTGGGTAGTACTGCAGCGACAGCGTCGGCGGCAGTTGCTTGATGTCCGCCAGCTTGCCGTCCAGCCCGCCGCCCAGACCTTTTACGGCGACGGTGTGCTTGAACGGGGTAGCTGCCAGCAGCTCCAGGCCGATGTGGTCGGTGAGCATGTAGGCAAAGGTCAGGCCCAACTGGGTATCGCTGTCCAGGGTCGCCTTGGTGCCCGACACCTTGTTGCCGTCGAACTTGAGGTCGCCGCTGCTCTCGTTCGGGGCGGTGGTGATGGCGCCTGCGCGCAGGATCATGTCCCCCGCCTGATAGGCGTGGGCGGCAGGGGCGGCGAGCGCAAGGGCCACAAGCGAGGCACCCAGCAAGGACTTGTTCATGGAAGCTCCCAAAGGACGTTATTAATCGAGTAGTCCAATGGTACGGAGCTGGTTAAACGGAAAGTTTGACCCAGCTCAACGAAGCGTCTTCACGAATTCGAAACAGTTCTCATCTCAGCTCATAAGCGTAGATTTTCTCGGCTTCCATCTGGTAACCGGCGTCGGCCAGTTCGCTGCTGGAAGCTCTAACCTGCATCTTTCCCTCGATCCAGTAGGGCTGGTAGAGGTCTTCGACGCGCACGCCCATCTCGCTGAAGATATGCACGATCTGGTTCGGCGGTGGCGGCGGCACGTGGATGCACGCACCGTAGTAAGGGACCAGCAGGAATTCGGTGGTGCGGCCTTCTTCGCTGACCTCCAGTGGCACGATGTAGCCGGGGAGCTTGACCTGTTGGCCGTCGAGGCTTTTTACCACTGGCGCATTGGGCGCCTGCTGGCGCGCGGGTGGGGCGGATTCGGCAGACAGGGCGTTGCTGAGCTGTGACATGTCGTGCAGCGGGGTGAGTTGCGGCGGGATGACCGGTGCACCTTCAGGGATCAGGGCGGGCCAGTCCAGCTCCTTGGGTTCGACGGCCCATAGAGGCATCGCTACCAGCAACAGCAGGGCCAGCAGCATTTGCATTGCCGGCCTCTTCGCGGGCATGCCCGTTCCCATAGGTACTGCACAAGGTCCGAAGCCTGCGGGGCTCCCTGTGGGAGCGGGCGTGCCCGCGAAGCAGGCGGTGAGATGTTTGATCATTACGCGCACTCAGAGGTGGATGGACAGGCCGTCGGCCAGCGACTGCCGGTAGGCCCGCCACGCCGGCACGCTGCCCATCAGCAACGCCGCCCCCAGGATGATAGCCAGCAAGGTCCATTCATGAGTACTCGGCAGAGCCAGTGGCAAATACAAACCATAGTTGGCCTGCACATACCCCTGTGCCAGGGCGATACCCGCATATAGCAAGCCAAGCCCTGCCACGATACCGACCGACGCCAGTGACAGTGCTTCCAGTACCAGCAACCCTGCAATATGCCAAGGCCGGGCCCCGACTGAACGCAATATTGCCATTTCTCGGCGGCGTTCGTTGAGGCTGGTGAGAATCGCCGTGAGCATGCCGATCAAACCGGTCAGCACCACGAACAGTGACACCACGAACAATGCCTGCTCTGCGGTGCCCATCAGGCTCCACAGCTCTTGCAGGGCGACCCCAGGCAGGATCGCCAGCAACGGCTCGCTGCGGTATTCGTTGATTTCCCGCTGCAGACTGAAGGTTGCGATCTTGCTGTTCAGGCCAAGCATGAATGCAGTGATGGCAGCAGGTTGCAGGTCCATCGTACGGGCCTGCTCGGCGCTGATGCGCCCGGCGCCACGGGCGGGTACGCCGTTGTGCCAGTCGATATGGATCGCCTCCATGCCGCCCAGGCTGATATGCAAGGTGCGGTCGACAGGTGTGCCGGTGCGCTTGAGTATGCCGACCACGGTAAACGGCTTGTCGTCGTGCTTGACCAGACTGATTGCGGCCACACCGTGGGCCAGCACCAGCCTGTCACCCAGCTTGTAGTGCAATGCCTCGGCCACTTCGGCGCCGAGCACCACCTCGAAGGGGTCGTTGGCAAACTCACGCCCCTGGCTCAGTTCCAGATGCTGGCGGCGGCCGTACTGATAATGGCTGAAGTAATCTGTGGTGGTACCCATCACTCTGTAGCCACGGTGCGAGTCGCCCAGCGAGATCGGGATTGCCCACTTCACCCGTGGGTCCTGGGCATAGTGCTGAAAGCTGTCCCAGCGGATGTTATTGGTCGCGTTGCCAATGCGGAACACCGAATACAGCAGCAGGTTTACCGAGCCAGAGCGTGCACCGACGATCAGGTCGGTGCCGCTGATGGTGCTGGCGAAGCTGGCACGGGCTTCGGTACGGACCCGCTCAACAGCCAGCAGCAGGCACACCGACAGGGCAATGGCGAAGGCGGTCAGAAACGCGGTGAAGCGGCGGTTGGCCAGGCTGGCCAAGGCAAGGCGGAGCAGGTACATCAGGCCTCCCGGGGCTTGGCGGCACGGTTCAGTTCAGCAAGCGACAGGTGACGGTCGAACAGCGGTGCCAGGCTCTGGTCGTGGCTGACGAACAGCAGGCTGGCGCCGGCGGCGCGGCACTCATCGAACAGCAGGCGGATGAACGCTTCGCGGGTGTCTGCATCCAGAGCCGAGGTCGGTTCGTCGGCAATCACCAGCTCAGGCTGGCCGATCAGTGCGCGGGCGGCTGCGACCCGCTGCTGCTGGCCGATCGACAGGCTGTCGGCGCGGCGGGCAAGCATGGCAGGGTCGCCTAGGCCCAGGTGGGTCAGCAGCGTGCTGGCCGCCTGGTCAACACTGCCATGGCGCTGCTCGGCGCGTGCCTTGCGGCTGCGCGAGAAGCGGCAGGGCAGCTCGACGTTTTCACGTACCGAGAGGAACGGCAGCAGGTTGAACTGCTGGAATATGTACCCTGTGTGATCGACCCGAAAGCGGTCGCGGGCGCCCTGGCTCAGGCTGCCGAGATCCTGGCCGAGCAACTGGATGCGGCCCTGAGCCGGCACGTTCACCCCGCCCAGCAGGCCCAGCAAGGTCGTCTTGCCACTGCCGCTAGGGCCTTTGAGAAACAGTGCTTCACCAGCGTCCAGGCGCAATGCCGGAATATCCAGCAGCGGCGGGTGGCCTGGCCAGGCGAACACCAGGTCATGCAGATCGATCAACGGCTGGTTCATTCAGAAGGCGACCGCTGCCTTGGCCGGCGTGGTTTCCACGCCTTTCTGGCCATTGGGGCCGATCAGTTGCACGTTGATTTTCTGGGTGGCGGGGAAGGCCTTGAACAGCGGCGCCAGGTCCAGCTGGGTCAGTTTGTCGGGGTTGGCGCACGTCAGCTGATAGTGGGCGCCGATGTCGCTGTGCTGATGGCCGTGTTCATGTTCATGTTCATGTTCGTGCTCGTCACCATCGTCGTCGGCCTTCGAAGCGTCACCGAACAGAGGGCTTTCCAGCGCCTGCTGCTCTTCCTTGCAGTCCGCGGCAGCAGATAGGCCGAACAGCTTCAGTGGTTGTTCAAGTTGCTGGCGCACGGCGGCGACTTTGGCCTTGTCGGCATCGCTGCTGGCGGCATGCTCGAAGCCGACCAGGTTCATTGCCGGGCTGTCCAGCTCCAGTTCCAGGGTATTGCCATCGAGTACCGCGTTGAGCTTGGCCACGCCATGCTCGTGGGCGCCGAGCGAGCCGTGGGCGTGGTCATGATCATGGTCATCGTGGGCATGGGCAACGGCCAGTGGCAGCAAGGCGAAGGGCAGGGCGAGCAGCAGGCGACGCATGGACGACTCCGGAGCGGGCTGAAAGATTCGGTTATGTTATAACAACTTTTCTGCTTGCCGCCAGTCTGTGTGGCACAGGTTTCATGTTGCGGTAGCATGGGTACATTGACGTGGGCTCAAGGAAAGCATCGTGAGAATTCGTGGACAGATTGGTGACTGGCCGGTGGACCTGACCATCGAGCTTACGCCTGAAGAGTGGGCGCAGTTGGGGCGGCAGACCGAGGTGCCGGTGGTAGCCCAGGCGGCTGCGACAGCTGCGGTGGCCGGGCCGCGCCAGAATGACGCTCAGTGGGCTGCGGCGCGTGAAGTGTTGCGTCTGGCAGGACAGATGAGCGGGCCGGAATTGCTGGACCGGCTGGAAGGGTTGGCCGGGAGTACGGCGGCGGGCAAACGGCTGCTGGTGCGTTTGCGGCACAGCAGTGAGGTCAAGGTGGAGAGTGGCGTGGATGCGCCGGTTTATCACTGGTTAGGGTGAGCGCTGTTTTCGCTGTTGGAGCAAAGCCTGCGCGGTCGCCTGTAGGAGCGGGTTTACCCGCGAACACCGGCAGAGCCGGTGCCATCCACCGCGTTGGCTTCTTCGCGGGCATGCCCGCTCCCACAGGTACAGCGCAGGCTTCAAGGTCACTCAGAACATTGCCGCCGACAGCTTGCGACGATAAACACCAACCAGCGGGTGATCGCCACCCAGCAATTCGAACACCTGCAACAGCGCTTTCTGCGGCAGCCCGTTCTCGTAGCCACGGTTACGCTGGAACAGCTTCAGCAGCCCTTCCAGCGCCGCCTCATACTGCTGGCGCGCCAGTTGCTGAATGCTCAGCTGATAAGCCGCCTCGTCGTCTTGCGGGTTCTGCGCCAGGCGGCTTTTAAGGTCAGCCACTTCCGGCAGGCTGGCGGCCTGGCGCAGGAAGGTCAGCTGGGCCTTGGCGCCGGCCAGTGCAGCTTTGTGTTCGTCAGTCTTGACCGCATCCAGCACCACTTGCGCTTCGCCCAACTCGCCACGCTCGGCCAGGCAGCGGGCATACAGAATCAGCGCTTCGGCATTGCTGTTGTCCTCACCCAGCAGCGTCTGCAACAGCGCTTCGGTTTCGGCAAAACGGCTTTCGGCAAACAGCGCCTTTGCCTGCTCCAGTGGTGAGGCAGTGGGCGCGGCTGGCATTTGTACATGCGGCTCGAGCATGGCGCGGATCGCCGATTCCGGTTGTGCCCCGGCAAAGCCGTCTACCGGCTGGCCGTCCTTGAACAGCACCACTGTCGGCAGGCTACGGATGCCGAACTGGGCAACCACCTGTTGCTCCACGTCGCAGTTGATCTTGGCCAGCAGCAGTTCGCCCTGGTAACCCTCGGCAATCTTTGCCAGCAATGGCATCAGTGCCTTGCACGGCGCGCACCACTCGGCCCAGAAGTCCACCAGCACCGGTTTGTGGAAGGAGTTCTCGATCACCAGTTGCTGGAAGTTGGTATCGGTGGCGTCGAAAATGTAAGGCGTGTCTTGGGTCATCGCGACTCTCGCAAACTCGTGTATGGCAACACTATAAGGTGTCGCGGCTGGCGTGGTACAGGCTGACCCGGCGGAATTCGTGTGGCTCGGCCAGGTCCGGCAGGGTCAGTGCTTCGAGCACGCCCAATTGCTGGTACAACGGGTGGCGAAAGTCACGTACCCGCGAGTCGGCCACCAGGGCCTGGCGACCGCGGCTCAGGAAGGCATCCAGCAGCGGCAGGTTGGCGCGGTCGTACAGCACATCGGCAACCAGGATCAGGTCGAAGCGGTCTTCCTCGGCAAAGAAATCGCTGCTGTAGCTTAGTGTCACCCCGTTCAGTGCCGCATTCGCACGGCAGGCATCAAGGGCCAGCGGGTCGAGGTCGCAGGCCATCACTTCCAGTGCACCGGCGCGTGCAGCAGCAATGCCGGCGATACCAGAGCCGGCACCAAAGTCCAGCACGCGCTTGCCCGCCACCCACTCCGGGCGTTCGGCCAGGTAGCGGGCCATTGCAAGCCCACTGGCCCAACAGAAGCTCCAATAGGGCGGCTCTTCGAGAATGCGCCGGGTTTCTTCGCTGCTGAAGGCGCGATCCATGTTCTGGTCGTCGATCAGCCATAGCTTCAGGTCGCAATCGGGCAGTTCGCTGACGATCAGGCGCGCTTCACCGATCAGGCCGCAGAGGGCCTGTTGCAGGGCCAGCGGCGCCACTTAAGGCGCCTTCTCGAAACGCAACGGGCCGGTAGCCTGGGTCTGTGCCTGGGTAATGCGCACCGGGGGCAGGTGCATGATCAGCTGGCCGGAGTTGCTGGCGCGGCCACGCAGTTCGACCCGGGCACCAGGCGGGAAGGCTTCGGGGTTGAAACGCAGGTGGTAGGGCAGTGCCTGGCCAGTACCGGTCAGGTTACTGCTGGCCAGCAGGCGCTGCGGGCGGTCGCGTTCGTCGATGACCAGCAAGGCCAGTTCCACTTCGGCACCCGCCGGGACTTCCAGCAAGGTGCCGCTCAGCTCGCGCTGGTAGGCCGGTAGCGGGCCCGGTACTTCGGCCTTGGCCGAGCGGGCTGGCGTGGGCGCCGGGTTGTCGGTCTTTGGCCTGTCGCTGCCGCAGGCAGCAAGCAGAGCGGCGCAGCACAGCACGACGAGCGCTCGGTAGTGCATGGGGGAGTCCTTCACGGGCATATTTCCCATGGATGTTAACCCCTTTGGCTTGTCTTGCCAGTGCAATGCGCTACCATGGCCCTCCCTTTTTTTGTTGCCTGCCACCATGCACTGTCCCTTTTGCGGTGCCAACGACACCAAGGTCATCGACTCTCGCCTCGTTGCAGAGGGCGAGCAGGTGCGCCGCCGCCGTGAATGCGTGGCCTGCGGCGAGCGCTTCACCACCTTCGAAACCGCCGAGCTGGTGCTGCCCCGGCTGATCAAGCAGGACGGCACACGTCAGCCCTTCGACGAAGAAAAGCTGCGCGCCGGCATGCAGCGGGCGCTGGAAAAGCGTCCGGTCAGTGTCGAGCGCCTGGAGGCTGCGTTGGCGCACATCAAGAGCCGGCTGCGAGCCACTGGCGAACGCGAAGTCAAATCGCTGGTGGTCGGTGAAATGGTCATGGCCGAGCTGCGCAAACTCGATGAAGTGGCCTATATCCGCTTTGCCTCGGTGTACCGGCGCTTCCAGGACCTCGACGAGTTCCGCGAAGAAATCGACCGCCTGGCCCGTGAGCCAGCTAAAGAGTGAACATGCCCAGCCAAGCCGCCATCCTTGATGCCCACTACATGGCCCGCGCGCTGGAGCTGGCGCGCAAAGGCCTGTACACCACCCACCCGAACCCGCGGGTAGGCTGCGTGATCGTGCGTGATGGCGAGGTGGTTGGCGAAGGCTGGCACGTACGCGCCGGCGAGCCGCATGCGGAAGTGCATGCCCTGCGTCAGGCGGGTGAACTTGCCCGCGGGGCTTGTGCCTACGTCACCCTGGAGCCATGCAGCCACCATGGCCGTACGCCGCCGTGTGCCGAAGCGCTGGTCAAGGCCGGCGTGGCGCGTGTAGTAGCCGCCATGCAGGACCCTAACCCGCAAGTGGCGGGACAGGGCCTGCGCCGCCTGGCCGAAGCCGGAATCGAAGTGGCCAGCGGGGTGCTCGAAGCCGAGGCCCGCGCCCTCAACCCAGGCTTCCTCAAGCGCATGGAGCACTGCCTGCCGTTCGTTCGCGCCAAGCTGGCCATGAGCCTGGATGGCCGCACAGCCATGGCCAGTGGTGAAAGCCAGTGGATCACCGGCCCGGCCGCCCGCTCGGCGGTACAGCGCCTGCGCGCCCGTTCCAGCGTGGTGCTGACCAGCGCCGCCAGTGTACTGGCCGATAACGCACGCATGACCGTGCGTGGCGCCGAGCTGGGCCTGGATGCCGAAACCACCGCCCAGGCACTCAGCCGCACACCATTGCGAGTGTTGATCGATGGCCGCCTGCGCCTGCCACTGGCTGCGCCGTTCTTCCAGGCCGGTCCAGCTCTTGTGGTGACTGCTGTCGCAGATGACCCGCGCTATGCCGCTGCCGGCCACGAATTGCTCAGCTTGCCGGGCGACAATGGCCAGGTCGACCTTGCGGCGCTGCTGCAGGCCCTGGCCGCCCGCGGCGTAAACGAAATCCTGCTGGAAGCTGGTGCTGGCCTGGTGGGTGCCTTTGCCAGGCTGGGCCTGGTCGATGAGTTCCAGCTGTTCGTCGCCGGCACCTTCCTCGGCTCCCACGCCCGCCCATTACTGGACTGGCCACTGGAAAAGATGAGCGAGGCGCCGCGGCTGAAAATTACCGAAATGCGCGCAGTGGGCGATGACTGGCGGGTCACGGCCATCCCCCTGCCGGCGCCCGGCGTATAATGCCGGGCTTGCCCCGCGCAAACCGTTTTTGAGGAAGACCCCATGTTCACCGGCATCATCGAATCCATCGGCACCATCCGCAGCCTGACCCCCAAGGGTGGTGACGTGCGCGTCTACGTAGAGACCGGCAAGCTCGATCTGGGAGACGTCAAGCTCGGCGACAGCATCGCCGTCAACGGTGTTTGCCTCACGGCCGTAGAGCTGCCGGGCGACGGCTTCTGGGCCGATGTCAGCGTCGAAACCCTCAAGCGTACCGCCTTCATCGATCTCAAGAGTGGCAGCAAGGTCAACCTGGAGAAAGCCCTGACGCCCACCACCCGCCTGGGCGGGCACCTGGTCAGCGGCCACGTCGACGGGGTCGGCGAAATCATTTCGCGCAGCGATAACGCTCGCGCCATCCAGTTCCGCGTGCGTGCACCAAAGGAACTGGCCAAGTACATCGCCCACAAGGGTTCGATCACCGTCGACGGCACCAGCCTGACGGTCAACGAGGTCAATGGCGCCGAGTTCGAGCTGACCATTGTCCCGCACACTCTGTCCGAAACCATCATGGCCGATTACCGTGCAGGGCGTCGGGTAAACCTTGAGGTCGACCTGCTGGCCCGTTACCTGGAGCGCTTGCTACTGGGTGACAAGGCCGCCGAACCGAGCAAGGGCAGTGGCATTACCGAAAGCTTCCTGGCCGCCAATGGCTTCTTGAAATCCTGATTGAGAAGGGGGTGCCGCGTGGCGCTCAACAGCATCGAAGAACTGGTCGAAGACATCCGCCAGGGCAAAATGGTCATCCTGATGGATGACGAAGACCGCGAGAACGAAGGCGACATCATCATGGCAGCCGAATGCTGCCTGCCCGAGCACATCAACTTCATGGCCAAGCACGCCCGTGGCCTGATCTGCATGCCGATGACCCGCGAGCGTTGCGAAACGCTGAAGCTGCCGCTGATGGCACCGCGCAACGGCTCTGGCTTCGGCACCAAGTTCACCGTGTCGATCGAAGCCGCCGAAGGCGTCACCACCGGTATTTCCGCCGCCGACCGCGCACGCACTGTGCAGGCTGCTGCTGCCAAGGACGCCAAGGCCGAAGACATCGTCAGCCCAGGTCACATCTTCCCGCTGATGGCCCAGCCAGGCGGTACGCTGGCCCGCGCCGGCCACACTGAAGCCGCCTGTGACCTGGCGCGCATGGCCGGTTTCGAGCCAAGCGGTGTGATCTGCGAAGTGATGAACGACGACGGCACCATGTCGCGCCGCGCCGAACTGGAAGTGTTCGCCGCCGAGCACGGCCTGAAGATCGGCACCATCGCCGACCTGATCCACTACCGCATGATCCACGAGCGCACCGTGCAGCGTGTCTCCGAGCAATCGGTGGAGAGCGAGCTGGGTGAGTTCAACCTGGTCACCTACCGTGACGCGGTCGAAGGCGACGTGCACATGGCCTTGACCCTGGGCAAGATCTGCGCCGAAGAGCCGACCTTGGTACGGGTACACAATATGGACCCACTGCGTGACCTGCTGCTGGTCAAGCAGCCAGGCCGCTGGAGCCTGCGCGCGGCCATGGCCGCCGTGGCCGAGGCCGGCAGCGGTGTGGTCTTGCTGCTGGGCCATCCGCTGGACGGCGATGTGCTGCTGGCGCACATCCGCGAAAGTGCGGGCGATGCGCCGACCAAGGCACCGACCACCTACAGCACTGTGGGGGCCGGTTCGCAGATCCTGCGCGACCTCGGCGTGCGCAAGATGCGCCTGATGAGTTCGCCTATGAAGTTCAACGCGATATCCGGATTCGATCTGGAAGTTGTAGAATACGTGCCCTCCGAGTGACTTGAGGCGGCATTGACGCCCTCTGCTCGAGTCCAGACCCCTGTCGAGGCCGCTTGTATGCGGCCTCGCTCTTGAAGATGAGAATATCGGAATGACCCTGAAGACCATCGAAGGTACCTTCATCGCCCCCAAAGGTCGCTATGCTTTGGTGGTTGGCCGCTTCAACAGCTTCGTTGTCGAAAGCCTGGTAAGCGGTGCCGTTGACGCCCTGGTACGCCATGGTGTCAGCGAAAGCGACATCACCATCATCCGTGCCCCGGGTGCATTCGAGATCCCGCTGGTGGCACAGAAGGTCGCCCAGCAAGGCGCCTACGACGCGATCATCGCCCTGGGCGCCGTGATCCGTGGCGGTACCCCGCATTTCGAATACGTGGCGGGCGAATGCACCAAGGGCCTGGCCCAAGTGTCCATGGAGTTCGGTGTTCCGGTGGCCTTCGGCGTACTGACCGTCGACTCCATCGAGCAAGCCATCGAGCGTTCTGGCACCAAAGCCGGCAACAAAGGTGCTGAAGCTGCCCTGTCCGCACTGGAAATGGTCAGCCTGCTGGCGCAGTTGGAGGCCAAGTGATTAGCGACGAAAGCGATCGTTTCAACCCGCGCGATCCAAAACCTGCGGATGCCGGCAAGCCCTCGAAGAGCGCCAAGCGCCGCGAAGCCCGCAAGCTCGCGACCCAGGCCCTCTACCAGTGGCACATGGCCCAGCATTCGCTGAACGAGATCGAAGCGCAGTTCCGGGTGGATAACGATTTCACCGATGTCGACGGTGCCTATTTCCGCGAGATCCTGCATGGGGTCCCGGCAATCAAGGGCGAAATCGACAAGGCGCTGGTGCCTTGCATGACCATCGCACTGGAAGAGCTCGACCCGGTCGAGCTGGCCGTGCTGCGCCTGTCCACCTGGGAGCTGATCAAGCGCGTCGACGTGCCGTACCGCGTCGTGATCAACGAAGGTGTGGAACTGGCCAAGGTCTTCGGTGCCACTGACGGCCACAAGTTCGTCAACGGCGTACTGGACAAGCTCGCTCCGGCGCTGCGTGAAGCAGAAGTCAAGGCGAACAAGCGCTGATCCTGGCGCTGCCTGGCCATGGGTGAGTTCGAGCTGATCAACCATTACTTCGCCGCTGCGCCCTGTGCGCAGGGCGGCGAGGGCGTGGCGCTGGGTATCGGCGACGACTGCGCCCTGCTAGACCTTCCCCCCGGTGAGCAACTGGCGGTGTCGACCGATACCCTGGTCGCCGGGGTGCACTTTCCTGCTGTTTGCGATCCGTTGCTGCTTGGCCAGCGTTCGTTGGCTGTGGCGGCCAGTGACCTGGCAGCCATGGGCGCGACTGCAATCGGCTTCACCCTCGCACTGACCCTGCCTGATGTTGGCCCGGACTGGCTGGCGGCCTATGCCGACGGCCTTGGTCGCATGGCCCACCGTTGCCGCATGAGCCTGATCGGTGGTGACACTACGCGCGGCCCGCTGAGTATCACCGTCACCGTGTTCGGCCGCGTGCCGGCTGGCCAGGCCTTGCGCCGCAGCGGTGCAAGGCCGGGTGACCTGTTGTGTGTCGGTGGTTCGCTGGGCAAGGCCGCCGGTGCATTGCCGCTGGTGCTGGGTGAGCGCGAGGCGCCTGCCGCGCAGGCCGAACCGCTGCTGGCCCATTATTGGTCACCGATGCCGCAGCTCACACTCGGTGCCCTGCTGCGTGGCCGGGCCACGGCGGCGCTGGACATCTCCGACGGGCTGCTCGCCGACTGTGGGCATATTGCCAAGGCATCCGGTGTCGCGTTGGAGGTGAACCTGGCGCAAGTGCCAGTGTCTCCTGCTCTGGAGGCCTTCCTCGGCCGGGAAGCAGCGGTGAAGGCGGCGCTTACCGGTGGCGACGACTACGTACTGGCCTTCACCTTGCCACCCGAGGCGCTGGCGCCCTTGGCAGCCTTCGATTTTATCGAAGTGCATACCGTCGGCCGTGTGCTCGAAGGGCAAGGCGTGACCTTGCGCGACGCGCAGGGCCAGGACATCACCCCCGTTCAGCGGGGCTATCAACACTTCAGGGAGATACCGTGACCGATCACCCCAATCAGGTGCCTGCGGAGTTCGTTCCGCCTTCGGTCTGGCGCAACCCGTGGCACTTCATCGCTTTTGGCTTTGGTTCTGGCACCTTGCCCAAGGCGCCGGGTACCTGGGGTTCGCTGGTGGCCATACCGTTCATCCCGCTGTGGCAGATGCTGCCCGACTGGGGTTACTGGTTGTTGCTCGGCGTGAGCATGCTGTTTGGCTTCTGGTTGTGTGGCAAAGTTGCCAATGACTTGCGCGTACACGACCATGAAGGCATTGTCTGGGACGAGATTGTCGGCATGTGGATCACCCTCTGGCTGGTGCCGGAGGGCTGGCAGTGGCTGTTGGCAGGGTTCCTGCTGTTCCGCTTCTTCGACATCCTCAAGCCGTGGCCGATTCGCTGGATCGACCGCCATGTGCACGGGGGCGTCGGCATCATGCTCGACGATATCCTGGCCGGCGTGTTTGCTTGGCTGGGCATGCAGGTTCTGGTGTGGGCGGTTGCCTGAAACAGGGGGCGCGTGAATGGCCATAAGGACTGTGCTGCTGGCAATGCTGCTGAGTGTTGCCCCGTGGGTAATGGCTGCCGAGGGCGTGCCGAAACAGATCCATCTGGTTAGCGAGGAGTGGCTCGACTACACCAACGCCGACGGTACCGGGGTAGCCTGGGATGTGCTGCGCAAAGTGTTCGAGCCGGCCGGGGTCAAGGTGGTTACCCAGAGCGCGCCCTACAGCCGGGCGGTTGGCCTGGTCAAGCGCGGCGAGGCTGACGCCTGGGTTGGCTCGTACAAGGAAGAGAATGACTACAATCTGTACCCGCGCTGGCACTTCGATATGGACCATATCTATGCCCTTGGGCTGGCCAGCAAACCTGCGCCTACCCTGGAGACCATCGGCAAGTACCGGTTGGCCTGGGTGCGTGGTTACGATTACGGCAGCTACTTGCCCAATGTGCACGAGTTCCGCGAAATCCAGCGTCGCGAGGGCATTTTGCCAATGCTCGATCATGACCGGGTGGACTACTACATCGATGCACTGACCGAGGTCGACTACGTGCTCGGGCAAGCCTCCCAGCCCGAGCGCTTCCGCCGTACCCATGTGGCCGAGTTGCCGTTGTACCTGGCCTTTGCCCGTAACGACCAAGCCAAGGCCCTGCGCGACCTGTTCGACAAGCGCATGAAAGAGCTGGTACGTAGCGGCGAGCTGAAGCCGATTTTCGAGCACTGGAAACAGCCCTATCCATTCAATGCGGATAGTCGCCCGCACTGAGACTGAATACATCAAGGTATAGCGCGGTCCGCTGTGGCGGCGGGCTGGTGATTGAGGGATGGCTTTTAATAAGTATCGAACTTTTCGATCTTAACCCACTGTATACAGCCAGCCCACATCCCCCAACCTGCTGATACAATCGGCCCACGAGAAATTTCCTACTTATTCCAGGAGCACAACGTGCCCGTCGTCTTTGTTGCCGCCTCTAAACTCCCGACGCCCTTCGCGACCTTCACCATGCATGGTTTCCTCGACGAAGCCACAGGCCGTGAGCATGTGGTGCTCAGCCTGGGTGATATCGCGGACGGCCAGCCGGTATTGGGGCGCCTGCATTCCGAGTGCCTGACCGGCGATGCACTGTTCAGCCAGCGCTGCGACTGCGGCTCGCAGTTGGAAGCCGCGCTGCAGGCCATCGCCCGCGAAGGCCGTGGGGTGCTGTTGTACCTGCGTCAGGAAGGCCGTGGCATCGGCCTGCTGAACAAGATCCGCGCCTACGAACTACAGGATGGCGGCGCCGACACCGTAGAGGCCAACGAGCGCCTGGGCTTTGCTGCCGACCAGCGTGACTACGCCATATGCCTGCCGATGCTCGAGCACCTGGGCGTGAAGTCGCTGCGCCTGATGACCAACAATCCGCGCAAGGTCAAGGCCCTGACCGATATGAACATCGTGGTTGCCGAGCGTGTGCCGCTGCACACCGGGCATAACCCGCACAACCGCTACTACCTGGCGACCAAGGCCGGCAAGTTGGGGCACATGCTGGGCAACGAACACCAGGGCGAGGTGCCCCAGGCGTGACCCGCGCCGAGGTCAAGCGGCGCCTGGCGCTGGCCTGGTGGCAGTACCTGGCGGTTGGCCTGGTGCCGCTGCCCGTCATGGCTTGGGCCTTTGGGGGAGGCGATGCGCTGATCCCGGTGCTGGCCATGCCACTGTTCATTGCCGGTGCGGCCACCATGTTCCTCAGCCTGCCGCGCTTCGGCGCCTACAAGCGCGCACTTATTGCCACCTCCAAGGTGCTTGGCACGGGCGAAGAACCCACTGCCTGGATCGAACTGGCGCGGGTACGGCGCATGGCCATGCTGTATGCCTGCTTTCCGGCTTGGGTCGCCGCACTGTCGGTGCTGGTCGGCCTGGAGGCTGTGCCGCAGATTCTGCTCGCACTGTCGACGGTTGTAGTGCTGTACCTCTATCGTATTCCGCGTCAGTTAGGCTGATGCGACTGCTACCTGGCCTACTGGCGTTTTTCGCCTGTACCGTGCTGGCTGCAGAACCGCTGCGTGTTGTCAGTCTGGCCCCTTCAATGAGCGAGATCATGCTTGAGCTGCAGGCCGACGACCTGCTGGTGGGCGTGCTCGATGGCGGCGAACGGCCGGCTGCGCTGCGCCACTTGCCTTCGGTCGGGCGCCAGGGGCAACTGAACATGGAGCGCCTGCTCAGCCTGCGCCCTGACCTGTTGCTGCTGTGGCCAGGCAGTGTGCCACCGGCCCAGCGCGACCAGCTCAAGCACCTGGGTATCGCCACCTTCAGCGCCGAACCCCACGACATCAGCCAGCTGATCGAGCAGATCGAGGCCATTGCCGGGCGTATCGGGCGTGCCGAGCAAGGCCACTCATACGCGCGAGCCCTCCGTGAGCGGCTGCAGCAGCTGCGCCAGCAGTATCGGCGTGACGAACCCTTGCAGGTGTTCTATCAAGTCTGGGATCGGCCGTTGTACACGCTCGGTGGCCGCCAGGTGGTGACCGACGCCCTGGCCGTGTGCGGGGCGCGCAATGTGTTCGCCGACCTTGGCCAGCCGGCGCCACAGGTGAATGTGGAGTCCGTGCTGCTGCGTAATCCGCAGGTCATCCTGGCAGCCGATGAGGCGCAACTGGCAAGCTGGAAGGCCTGGCCGCAGATTCGAGCGGTTGCTGATGGTCGCCTGCTGGTGGTGCCGGACAAGGGGCTGGAGCGCCCCAGCGGGCAGATGATCGAAGCCACCGCCCGCTTGTGTGCGTTGCTGGACGCTAAAGCGCCGGTGTCCAGGTGATGCTGAAGAGCACAGTGCGGCCCTCTTCGCGGTAAGGGTGATACGCACCCTCGTAGCTGTAAAGGGCGCGGCTGTAGCTGCGGTCCAGCAGGTTATCCAGCTTGGCTTCGAGTTTCAGTTCGTCGCTAGCCGCCCAACTGCCGCGCAATCCCAGCAGGCCATAGCCACCGATACGGTTACGGTTGGCCTCATCATCATAACTGCTGCTGACCGCCTGCCAGCTGGCACCCACGCTGAAACGCCCGAACTCACGGTCCAGGTCCAGGCTCATGGTGCGGCGGGCGCGGCGGGCGAGGGTGTGGCCAGTGTCGCGGTCGCGTGGGTCGATCAGCGCCAGGCCAAGCTGGCTGTGCCAGGCGCCCCATTGCTGCGCCAGCGCCATTTCCACGCCATTGATTCGTGCTGAGGCGACGTTTCGGGGTATCGAGTCCTGGCCAAAGATGATCGCGTCCCGCAGGTCGGTGCGGTACAGCGAAGTCTCCAGCCGGCTCTCTGCAGTCAGCTGGCTGCGCCATTGCAGCTCGTAGCTTCTGGAGTGCTCTGGGTCCAGGTTCGGGTTGCTGAACTGTGGGTAATACAGGTCGTTGAATGTTGGCGCACGGAAGCCTTCACTGTAGGAAAGCAGCACATCGTTGTGCGCGTTCAGCGGTACGGTCAGGCTGCCGCTCCAGGTGGTCTGGCCACCAAACTGCTGGTTGCGGTCATGGCGCACGCCCAGCTCAGTGGAGAACTGCTCGCCCTGATAGCGGTGCTGGGCGAACACGGCACGGTTCCAGCGGCTGTCCTCAGTGAAATCGGTACTGCCGTGTACGCGGTCTTCGTACCAGTCGCCACCGATCAGTACGGTGTTCTGTTCGCCAAAGGCCAAGTCGTTCTGCCAGGTAGCCTGATCGCGGTAGGTGTTGAACACGAAGCGCTCAGCGCTGAGCTTGTCGCGTTTGTCGTCCCGGTTTTCGCTATGTGCCAGTTCAAGGCGTGAGTGCCAGGTTTCGGTGACCTGAACGTCAACGTAGCTGCCCAGGCTGCTGACGCTGAAGTCGGTGTAGGGTTGTTGACCGAAGCTTTCGAAGGTGACCGGGTCGAAGCCTCCGAACGGATTGTCGTACTCGCTGCGACCACGGCTGTCGAGCAGGTTCAGGCCGGCTTCGACGCGCTCACCGAAGGTGTGGCTCAGGCTCAGGTTCAACGCCTTGTTGCGGTAGGCGTCGTGGTCACCATCGCTGGCGAAGGACGGCCCGGTCGAGTCGATGCCGGTTGTTTCATCCAGGCTGGCGCCAAGGTTGAAGCGAGTTGTGTCGTTGCCACCAGAAAGCCCCAGGCTGCGTTGGAATGTCTGGTTGCTGCCGGCGGCCATGCGCAGGCGTGGCTGCAGACCGGGGCCATTGCTGCGTCGGGTGAATATCTGGATCACCCCACCAATGGCATCGCTGCCGTACACCGCCGAGCGCGAGCCACGCAGCACTTCAACCCGCTCGATCTGGTCGACGTCCAGAAACTGCAGGCCGCTGTCGCCCGAAGTGGCATTGGCGATGCGTACGCCATCGACCAGCACCAGGCTTTGCGCCGCTTTGGTGCCACGGATAAAGATGCCAGGCAGGCTGCCACGGCCACCGGTAGGTGCCACTTGCACGCCCGGTACGCGGGAGAGCAGCTCGGTGACGCTGGTGGGTTGCAGGCGGTCAATGTCGGTGCGGGTGAACACCGTGTTTGCAGCACTGGTGGCGGTACGCGACTCGACCTGGCGGCTGGCGCTGATCAGCACGTCGGGGAGCTTGAGGGCGTCGTCGCGTTCAGCGGCCAGAAGGAATGTTGGAGCGCAGAGAATTGCGGCGCAGGCAGACTTCTTCATGGGCAGTTCCAAAGCATTCGCGGGTCAACCCGCACCCACAGGACTTCCACAGATCTTGAGCACTGTGCAGTCCCTGTAGGAGCGGGTCACCCGCGAAAGAGCCCTAGAGGCCGAGCCTGGCCATGCGGGCCTTCACCGAGGCCTCGATCCCGGCCGCATCCAGCCCGCACTCAGCCAGCATTTGCGCAGGCTTGGCATGCTCGACATAGATATCCGGCAGCCCCAGGTGCAGAAGCGGCTTGAGCACTGCCTGGCTGGCAAGGAACTCACCCACAGCAGCGCCCGCGCCACCCATGATGGCGTTTTCTTCGATGGTTACCAGCAGCTCATGGCTGCCTGCCAGCTCCAGCACCAGTGCCTCGTCCAGCGGCTTGACGAAGCGCATGTCGACCACTGTGGCGTTGATCTGTTCGGCCACTTGCATGGCCTCGGCCAGTTGTACGCCGAACACCAGCAGGGCCACTTTCTCGCCCTGGCGGCGGACCACACCCTTGCCGATCTCCAGTGGTTGCAGGTCACCGCTGATCGGCGCATTCGGGCCGGTACCACGCGGGTACCTTACAGCTGCCGGGCCGTTGTACAGGTGGCCGGTGCTGAGCATCTTGCGCAGCTCGTTCTCGTCGCTGGGGGTCATCACCAGCATGCCCGGGATGCAGCGCAGGTACGACAGATCGTAGCTGCCGGCGTGGGTCGGGCCATCCTCGCCGACCAGGCCGGCACGGTCGATGGCGAACAGCACGTCGAGGTTCTGCACCGCCACGTCGTGGATCAGCTGGTCGTAGGCACGCTGTAGGAAGGTGGAGTAAATCGCCACCACCGGCTTGCTGCCCTCGCAGGCCATGCCGGCCGCCAAGGTCACGGCATGTTGCTCTGCGATCGCAACGTCGAAGTAGCGCTCAGGGTAGCGCTCGCTGAAGTCGACCAGGTCCGAGCCTTCCTTCATCGCTGGGGTAATGCCCACCAGGCGGTTGTCGGCGGCGGCCATGTCGCACAGCCACTGGCCGAACACCGCGGAATACTTCGGGCCGCTGGCTTTCTTCGGCGCGGCGGGCTTGTCGGCCGGCTCCAGCTTGGTGATGGCGTGGTAGCCGATCGGGTCGATCTCGGCAGGGGCGAAGCCTTTGCCCTTCTTGGTGACCACATGCAGGAACTGCGGGCCCTTCAGATCACGCATGTTGCGCAGGGTGGCAATCATGGTGGGCAGGTCGTGGCCGTCGATCGGGCCGATGTAGTTCCAGCCCAGCTCTTCGAACAGCGTGCCTGGCACCAGCATGCCCTTGGCGTATTCCTCGGTGCGACGGGCGATTTCCCAGGCACCTGGCAGTCGCGACAGCACTTTCTTGCTGCCTTCGCGCATGCTCGCGTAGGTGCGGCTGGAGAGGATCTTGGCCAGGTAGTTGGACAGGCCGCCGACGTTGCGCGAAATCGACATGTCATTGTCGTTGAGGATCACCAGCATGTCGGCATTGACTTCCTGGGCGTGGTTCAACGCCTCGAATGCCATGCCGGCGGTCAGCGCGCCATCACCGATCACCGCGATCGACTTGCGCGCGCTGTTCTGCAGGCGGGCAGCAATGGCCATGCCCAGCGCGGCGCTGATCGAGGTGCTGGAGTGGCCAACGCCAAAGGTATCGTACTCGCTTTCGCTGCGGCGCGGGAAGGCCGCGATGCCGTCCTTCTGGCGCAGGCTGAGCATGCGGTTACGGCGCCCGGTGAGGATCTTGTGCGGGTAGGCCTGGTGCCCCACGTCCCACACCAGCCGGTCGTCCGGGGTGTCGAACACGTAGTGCAGGGCGATGGTCAGCTCGATCACGCCCAGGCCGGCACCAAAATGCCCACCGGTCTGCCCGACGGTGTAGAGCAGTTCCTGGCGCAGTTCGTCGGCCAGCGTCTCCAGGTCGGCTTCGGCCAACCGACGCAAGCCGGCAGGCGTGTCAGCGCGGTCGAGCAACGGCGTGACCGGGCGTTCGCGGGGGATCTCTTGAAACGTCGTGGGCATCAGGCGAGTCGTTATAGGTGTGTGAAGACGCGGCAGTTTACCCCATTGTGGGAAAAGTGCCCATTCGACCACAGGTTACGCGGCCCCCTGTAGGAGCGGGTTTACCCGCGAATGCGTCGGCAAATTCAAGATCGCATTCGCGGGTAAACCCGATCCTACGGGGATAGGTGACGCTGTTTAGTTACGGCGTTCGACGATGTAACGCGCCAAAGCCCGCAGCGGTTCGGCCGTTTCGCCGAACCCTTGCAGTGCGGTCAGCGCCTGGTCGCGCAGTTCGATTGCATAGGCTTTGGCGGCTTCCAGGCCCAGCAGGGCCGGGTAGGTCGGTTTGTCACGCGCTATGTCTGCACCTTGGCGTTTGCCCAGGGTGGCCGTGTCGCTTTCCACGTCGAGGATGTCGTCCTGCACCTGGAATGCCAGGCCAATGGCCTGTGCATATGTCTGCAGGGCATCCAGCTGTGCCGGTTCGGCGCGGGCGCTGGCCAGGGCGCCGAGGCGTACGCTGGCTTCGATCAGCGCGCCGGTCTTGTGTCGGTGCATGAACGCCAGCGCCTGTTGATCCAGCTTCTGGCCCACCGAACCGAGATCGATGGCCTGGCCGCCAACCATGCCGGCCGGGCCGGCAGCTTTGGACAGTACCTGAACCATGGCCAGGCGAATGCTGTCGATCTGCGGGCTCAGGCATGGGTCGAGCAGGGCACTGAAAGCCAGGCTCTGCAAACCGTCGCCAGCAAGGATGGCGCACGCTTCGTCAAAAGCCTTGTGGGTGGTTGGCTGGCCGCGACGCAAATCGTCGTCGTCCATGGCCGGGAGGTCGTCATGTACCAGCGAGTAAGCATGGATCAGCTCGACCGCGCAGGCTGCACCGTTGGCCTGCTCGGCGGGGGCGCCCAAGGCTTCGCAGGCCGCGTAGGCCAGCAACGGGCGCACGCGTTTGCCGCCGTTCATCACGCTGTAGCGCATGGCGGCGTAAAGGCGTTCCAGCTCTTTGGTCGGGGCGATGAACAGCGGTTCGAGGGCTGCGTCGACGCGCGCCTGGCAACTGGCCTGGTAGGTGCCAATCATGCTTCGGGCTCCGCGTCGAAGGGCTGGGCAGCCAGTTCGCCGTCGCGCTCCAGCAGAATTTGCACCTTCTGTTCGGCCTGGGCCAGGGCGCCCTGGCAATCACGGGTCAGGGCGATGCCTTGTTCGAAGGCGGCCAGCGACTCTTCCAGCGACAACTCGCCGTTCTCCAGGCGCTCGACCAGTGCTTGCAGGTCTGCGAGGGATTGCTCGAAATCGAGGGAGGCTTTTTTGCGGGCCATGGCGACTGTCTCGGTGGCATTCAGAACGGCGCGACACTAGCAGAGCGGGGCGGGGGGAGCAAACTTGTGTGGAGCAGGCCTCTGGGGCGAACCTCGATACTGTATGAAACAAACAAGGCGATCGCGCGCAGGCACAGATGTTACTGGCCCGAAAAAATGTAGGAGCGAGCTTGCTCGCGATGCGCCGCGTGGGCGGCGCTCGATTTCAGCGCCGCCATCTACCTCAAGTCAGGCGCAGGAAACCATCAAGCCGTAGCAGCTTCCCGTTCCACCATCGCCTCACGGTACTGCGCCAGTTCCTCGATGGTCAGCACCGGCAAATTGTACTGCCGCGCATATACCGCCACCTGCTCACCACGGGCCATGCTGCCATCGGGGTTCATCAGCTCGCACAAGACCGCTGCCGGGCGCAGGCCGGCCAGGCGCGCCAGGTCTACCGAGCCTTCGGTGTGCCCACGGCGGGTCAGCACCCCGCCATTGCGAGCGCGCAGCGGAAAAACATGCCCCGGGCTGACGATATGGCGCTGTTCGGCGCTGGAGCGCAATGCTGCGTCAATGGTGGTGATGCGGTCCTGGGCGCTAACCCCGGTGGTGATACCTTCGGCCGCTTCGATGGTAACGGTGAAACCGGTGCCGTGCCGGGCCTGGTTGTTCTGCACCATGGGCGCCAGTTGCAGTTCGTCGACGGTGGCTTCGTCCAGGCACAGGCAGACGATGCCGCTGCAATCGCGAATCATCATGGCCATGGTCTGCAGCGAAATGTTCTCGGCGGCAGCAATGATGTCCGCTTCGTCCTCGCGGTCGTCATCGTCGAGCAACAGTACAGGGCGCCCGGCCTTGAAGGCGGCGATGGCGGCGGAAACATTGGGGAATTGCGCGTGGTGCTGGGTGAACATGAAACGCTCCTCGTGAATGATCGATGAACGTCTCGGGGCGAACAAAATGCGCGCGCAAGGGCGCCCGGATGGCCCCTGCATAACGCCTTCTTTCATCCGGACTATGACCGTCGGCTCTGGAGTTGCACCAGATCTGCTGACCCCCGACATGGTCGGGGCGCTCGCGGGCTCATCTTTCGATTTACCGCCGGTGGGGACTTTCACCCCGCCCTGAAGACCGCCCAAGCATACAGCACAGTGCCGCCTCACTGGCAACCCGCTGTTCTACTACCTTCGATGAGACTTGCAGCAGTAACCATCTACCCCTTTTCACCTGCCGCAGCGCCTACCTTCGTGACGGTCACATTGGCAAACCCAGGAAACGAACCGTCATGTCCTCTCTCTATCCTTTTACCGATACCGATCTCCATCTCGCATTCAGAAAGGTCGTCGACACTTTGTTCGACAAGAAGCGCGACTACGTCGACGGCGTGCTCAAGCCCAAAATGCTCATCATTGCCGGTGCACAGGGCTCGGGTAAGACGTACTTGCTGGAAAACACGCTGCTGAAGAGCGGGCGGTACGACAATTATGTTCGCCTTTACGAAACCCATTTTCGTGAACTGCACCCTCATTATCGGGCGATGGAAGACAAAGGCGTGCTGCATGTCTATGAGCATACCGAGTCGTTCATCTGGCGCCTGGGGGCAATGATTTGCACGTATGCGATGGAAAACAAATACAACATCATCATGGAGACCGCCCTCGACAGCCCTCATTTCGCTGATTTTCCACCTGAAGCCGCCAGGCAGGGCTATCAGAGCGAGGTCCACCTGATAGCGTGCCAGAAAGAGTTCAGCCACTGGTCGACCCTGGACCGTGTGGTCAACAGCGTTGGCAATCATGAAATCGAGCGTGTGGTCAGCCTGACGCAGATAGAAGAGGCGCAAATCAATGGCAGGTCCATCATCGATGCTTTCGAAAACGCCTGTATCGAGGTACCGGGTTCCGAAATCGTGATCTATCGACGTGGCCTGGAGACGGCTAAGAACAGCCTGCCGGTCTGTCACAGCACCTGCCCGGAAAAAGGGCTTCTCGTGCCCCAGCAGACCTATCAGGGCAGAGCATTCTTCCGCGGGGCAGACCTGAAGATCGACTTCAAGGTCCAACGCAGCCCCCAGGCCGATTTCCCCTGTTCCTATATTCAGTATGCGCAGGTGGTGCATGCCGGCCTGCTGGGTTCGGAACACCGTCGGGCGATGGCCGAACTCAATTGCAAAACCCTCGGTCAGGCTCAGAAGCTGATGTCGCAGTTGCCTGTCGATGTCTATCGCGAGCTGTGCCTGTACGTGCTCAAGTACGCGAAACCTTGAGTCGACCAGGGGCAGGGCTGATCACTGGCCAGGCATGCCTTCGATCACCCGCGCCTGTCGGACAATCGGCCATCCCGCCACCACAGTGACGGGGTGTGCATTTCTTTGTCCTTTTGTCTGCTGCCCCTAAATCCATTCTTCAGCGTCCAATGGGTTGTTGTCATTGGATCTTCATTCTGGATGTTGGGGCAGGCTGACCCACGGAACTTCAATGCAATCATTGAGCACCTTAAGCCGTGAGCTCACATCGCATTACGGGATATCAGCCAGTTCACCATGAGTTACCTGTTGGTCACAGGTGGGCAGGCATGAGAGACTCACTACAAGTTAGACCGCTGTTTGGGATATTGCAGGTATCGCGCAAGGGCCGGAAAAAGCTTGAGATTTCGCGTGTTTCATGAATCTTGTGATTTGACCAAGCTAGATTTTCCTGCTCTTGGAACAATGAATGCCTAGCCAATCGAAACCCAGGTTGAACCTGCGTATTGTACTGCTCACGTTTGCGTTGATCAGCGCGGCAGCCACGCTTGCCAACACATTCTGGGTAATGTTCAAAACGCAAGAGCAAGAGCTCATTGGGAACGCGCTAGATGCTAACAGAGCCTACGCTATGCGCATCGCTACAGGCGTAGAAGAGGTACTAAGCTCGGACCTTGATCGTCTCGGATACAGCGCGACGATTGTCGCAGAGACATTCACCGATCAGCAGCAACTAGAGCTTGAGGTTCGACGGCTGCTTGGACAGGATGACAGCTTCAATTCAGTGCTTATCGCCAATGCCGACGGCACCATCGTTGCGTCCGCACCAGAGATTTTGCACCTGAATGGTCAAGCGCTTCAAAAGCGTGAGCCGCTGCAGCGGCGTCAGCCAATGATCAGTAATGCCTTTGAGTCCCTCTCCGGCAATCTGGTGGTTTTCGTTTCCTATCCGGTTTTCGATGTGCAAGGGCAATACCTTGGACTCGTGGGGGGCACGCTTCGTTTGGCGCAGGAGAATTCACTGCGAGCCCTGATGGATTTGAACCATCGACAAAATGGTGCCTACGTCTTTCTCGTGGACAGCCAGCGTCGTGTGCTTTACCACCCTGATCCTCGGCAGATCGGCAGGATCATCAAGCAAGACAAGATCGTTGATGCTGCATTGAGCCAAGCGCTTGGCTCCATCCGGGCGGTGGATGGTCAGGGTAATGAGATGCTTGCGGGCCATGCGATGATTTCCAGTAGCCACTGGGGGATAGTTTCTACGCAACCCATGGCTGGCATTCAGGATTCATTGTGTACGAGTGCGCTGAAGGTCGCCAAAGGCATCATACCGCTGGGCTTGCTGGGCTTGCTGCTGATCTGGTGGCTGGGCATTCGGCTCTCCAGGCCATTGTCTCGCTTGGCGGACAGTGCCAAACGGTTGGACTTACCTGAAAGCTATGAGCGCATCAGCATGATTCCTGTGGACTATGCGGAGAGCTGGCAATTGCGTCGAGCGCTTTTGCTCAGTGCAACTCTATTGCAGGAAAAAATCGGCACGCTCAACCGCCAGGCTCAAACAGATGCACTCACGGGGCTGGCCAATCGTCGGGCGATGCAAGACGCACTTGCCGTCTGGTTGGAGACGAAAAACTCAATCGCTGTGATTTCGCTGGATATTGATCATTTCAAGCGTGTGAATGACACCTATGGTCATGCCGTCGGTGACGAGACACTCAGTGCGGTGGCCGCGTTGATGAAGCAGAACGCTCGGCCCAGCGATCTGCTTTGCCGTACTGGCGGTGAAGAGTTCGTTGTGCTGCTTCCCGAGAGTTCGATCGCAGCGGCGACAGCTCTCGCGGAGCGGTTACGTCTCTCGATAGCATCGGCCGACCTGGAAACAGTAGGCCACATCACTGTTTCACTGGGCGTGGCGCTGTGGCGGCCTGGTGACTCGATGGCGGAGGTTTTCGATAAGGCAGATCAACTGCTCTATCGTGCCAAACAGCAAGGGCGTAATCAGGTGGTAGCAGAAACACGATCAAGGGTAATCGAACGAGTGCACTGATACACCCTTTGCCGGAGCGTGCTATACCCTAGGCACTTGCAGCACTGGTGCAGTCTGGCTTAGCTTCGTGGGTGCCCAGCGGCACTGCTGACAGCGAGCAGGCGTAAGGCCTTTTTCAACGGAGTGATTCGTCTTGTCGATACGCATCATGGTGGTAGACGATGATCCTTGGATGTCTGAGCTGATCCGCCAGATGATCCATGCTTCTAGGCCCGCGACCGAGGTCGAGTGCTTTTCTTGTGTCGAAGCTGCGATGGCGGCGTGGGCAAGTGGTCACTACCAATTGGTGTTGTCTGACTGGAATCTTCCCGACGGTGCAGGTGTCGACTTGCTTCGCTTTATACGCACGTCTGATACGGAAATACCCTTGGTGGTCATTACTGGGCGCTCTGACCGGCAGAGCGTTTTGGAAGTAAGGCAATTGGGTGTCAGTGCTTACATCACTAAACCTTTTGATGTTCCTGCCGTCATGGCAAAGATCAATGCACTGTTGCCGGATGACGAGCTGGCCCCGGCGGTGCCTACCCTCAGTGATAGCCTGGATACTTACCTGAGTCAGTTGTCGGCTTCCGATCTGGACCTTCCACTGTTTTCCAGTGTGAAAGAAAGCCTCCAGCAAGCCTTCAGTGGTGTGCCGATGGATTTCCGCGAGCTGGCTATGCGCTGGCAAAACGAGCCGGCGCTGTGCGCTTACCTCATTTCGGCTGCGAACAGTGCCGCTTATGGCGGTGGGGTACAGCCGTGTGAGGGCTTGGCGCAAGCGTTGACGCGCCTTGGCGGGCGAACGGCGCTCAACCTGGCGATAGCGATGGCATTGCGTCAGGCATCGGTCGTTGAAGACCCGCTGATTGGATTATGGTTACAAGAGCAGTTTGTGGCCTCGGAGCGCTTGGCCGAGCGGGTTGTACCCCTCGCCAGGCAATGCGACCTGGACCCGGCGCCGCTGCATGCCGCTGCGTTACTTCACCGGATCGGCGAGCTGTGTGTCTTGTATCAGGCTGATCTTTGGGCAGGGCGCGGACATGCAATTGATGACGATATGCTATCGCTGGCGGTTGCAACTTATGGCCGCGCTTTCGCGCTTGCACTGAAGGCGCGTTGGGCACTGCCGATGTCGATGCGTGAGTTGATCGGCGCTGTGTATGCTTTGCCAAAGTCCCATGTTCACCGCAATCAGGTGATCATGCGTCTGGCGGCTGCGCTCGAACACGATGAACCGACGGAAACGGTCACACGTCTGAAAGCCTTGGCGGGGCTCGTCTGACTGCGCAATTCGCAGCTGATCGTCTACGCTGACGCTTTGAAATGGATTTCCAGGAGCAACACATGCTTGATCTGGCAGATCAGATGAACTCTGTGATCCTGATCGTTGATGACCAATCAAGCGATCGTGAAATTCTTCAAGGGTCTGTCAGCAGCTTCGGTGAGGTTCATGTTGCCCATGACGGCCGTGAAGCGCTGCAGGTGGCCGGGGAATACCGCCCCGACCTGATCCTTATCGACATCGAGTTACCCGACATGAATGGCTTTGCATTGTGCCGGGCGATCAAGACCGACCCAAAGCTCTGTGACGCTGCCGTCCTGTTCGTCAGCTCCCATACCCAGTGCGGCAATCAAGTTCGTGCCCTGGAGTTCGGAGGGGTTGGCTTTATCCAAAAGCCTATCAATGTTCCCGTGGTGAGGGCCCATGTACGCGCCCACCTAAATCTGCGCAATGAAGCCAAGCGCTTGGCCTATTTCGATGCGCTAACTGGCTTGCCTAACCGTCAACTATTCACGAACCGCGCAGCACAAGCGATCCAGCAGGCCCAGAGCAACGGCAGTAAGGTCGCGTTGTTACTGTTGGATCTGGACCATTTCAAGAGCATCAATGACTCATTGGGGCATTCAGTCGGGGATGCCATTCTAAAGTGCGTCGCTGAGCGTTTGGCCAGCAGCGTTCGGCCGCAGGATACGGTGAGCCGGCCAGGAGGCGATGAGTTCGTGATTTTACTGCCGCAAGTGGTCCGGCTAGAAGCGATCGGGGACTTGAGCGAACAGTTATTGCGGACGCTTGCGTCCCCGATGCAGATTGGCGAGAAGCGTTACAGCATCACTACCAGTATTGGTGTCAGTATCTACCCCGAGGACAGTACCGACCTGGAAGCGCTTTACAGTCACGCCGATGCAGCCATGTATCAGGCCAAACGTGAAGGCAGGAATCGCTCCCGCTTCTTTTCCCGGACATTGGAAACCAGCACCCGTGCCAGGCATATGCTTGAACAACATATGCGCAGCGCCTTGGAACAGGGGGTCTTCGAGGTTTTCTATCAGCCGAAAATGGATGCCCGAACGGGGTGTATACGTGGCATGGAAGCGTTGATTCGCTGTCGACAATCCGATGGTACGCTGCTTTCACCAGGTGAATTCATTCCGGTCGCAGAGGAGACTGGATTGATTGTTCCGCTGGGGCGTCAAGTACTGACGCAGGCCTGTAAAGACGCCTGCCTATTGATGGAATCAGGATTTCAAGTACCCGTCAGCGTCAATATTTCCGCTGTTCAATTTCGTGAAGATAATTTCTTCGACATGATACGTAGGGGGCTCCAGGACTCAGGGCTTCCTGCGTACTTGCTTGAGCTGGAAATCACGGAGGGCGTGTTGGCAGACAATGTCGTCAAGGCGCGAGAAACACTTGAGGCGCTGAAGTGCATGGGTGTGCGGCTGGCAATCGACGATTTTGGTACCGGCTACTCTAGCCTGAGTTATCTCAAGCAACTGCCCATCGATGTGCTGAAAATCGACCAGAGTTTTGTGCGCGACATGCTTGACGACCACAGTGATGCCGCCATCATCGAAGCCATTGTGCGTATGGGCCAGGCGCTGGGGTTGGAGCTGATTGCCGAAGGTGTGGAAAACCAGGAGCAGGCGATCAGCCTCATGGCACTGGGTTGCTGGCTGATGCAGGGATATCACTACTGCCGCCCGGTACCGTTCCTGCAACTGCAACAGATGCTGAAGACCGGCAATCTGAGGCCAATCTAGCGCAATCGATTTTTCTCGTTCGGCCAGCCGCTGATGTGGGGTGAAATTGAAAGATCGTATTCTGAAGCTTGGATCTGTTACAGCGATGATCGCTGTGTTTGTTGCAGGCCTGGCGGTTACCCTTATGGCCTCCTACGTTCTGATGAATCAGAACAGGGCGCATGCCGAGGCTGCATTGACCCGTGCAGTCCAGCGTACAAGTGATGCTGTTGCTGCTCGCATCCATCTTTA
This sequence comes from Pseudomonas sp. 3HC3, assembly GCF_044904505.1. Lineage (NCBI taxonomy): Bacteria > Pseudomonadati > Pseudomonadota > Gammaproteobacteria > Pseudomonadales > Pseudomonadaceae > Pseudomonas > Pseudomonas sp. 3HC3. Next base: position 81,026 of record NZ_JADDRH010000009.1, on the reverse strand, counting down.
TGAGTTCGGCTTGAGAGGGGCGCGTGGTGCTCTTCAGGTCATGGGCGAGCAACAGGCCAGCCGTCATGGCTTTTTGACTTACATCAAGACTCGAGACCTCGATACCGAGTTTCCGGGGGCCCGCGGCTTCGGTTTCATTCGTCGCGTTCCAGCCAGTGCCGAAGCGGCTTTCCTGCAAAAGGCCAGGCTCGATGGCAAACCTGATTTCACGATACGCCAGCTTACGCCACATGAGGGCGAGCGCTTCGTCATTCAGTACATCGAGCCTCAGGAGAAGAACCTGGCAGCGGTAGGTTTGGATATCGCGTCAGAAAAGAACAGGCGAGAGGCTGCTGACGCGGCAATGCGCACGGGAGCTGCGCGTCTCACGGGCCCGATCACCCTGGTCCAGGCGACGGGTAAGCCGCTGCAGTCATTCTTGTTCCTGCTGCCGATCTACCGAACGGGAAATACGCCGGATACCGTTGCCGAAAGAATGGCACAAGGTTTTGGTTGGAGTTATGCACCGCTGCTGACCGAGGATGTCCTCGAAGGGCTTCCATTGCCATCTGATGGAGTGTGGTTGCGTTTACGGGATGTGACCGATGTTGCCAGCCCGGTGCAATTCTACGAACTCAAACACAATGGTGGGGATGAGCAGGAGGTCATGCGCACTCATTTGACTCAGGTGGTTTCTGGTCGGCGTTGGGATATCGAGTTGGTTGCATACCCCTCTTTCGTGCAGGAGTTACGCCAGTTCTCCCCCCGCAGTGCCTTTGGCATCGGGCTGTGCAGCACCCTGTTGATCACGGCATTGGTGGGGGTTTTCAGTGTCAGCCGTAGACGTCGACGCGACGTTCTGGCGGAACAGGCCAAGCTCGCGGCCATTGTTGAGAACTCCAACGATGGAATCATTGGCCAGACCCTGGATGGCATCGTCACGGCCTGGAACCATGGCGCCGAGAAGATTTTTGGCTATGGCAGCGACGAGGTACTGGGCCGCACTTTACTGGGCCGGATATTGCCCAGCGAGTTGGCGGACGAGGAAGTGCATTTGCTGGAGAAAATAGCTCGCAGCGAGCGTATCGAGCACTTTGAGACCCGACGAGTGCGTAAAGACGGCCAGTCCTTAGATGTTTCGGTAACAGTCTCGCCTATTTGTGATGCTGCAGGGCGGGTTGTTGGGGCCTCCAAGACCGTTCGCGACATCACCCAGCAGAAGCGGGCAGAGGCACGCATTCTGGAACTGAACGTTGGCCTGGAGCATCAGGTGGCCGAGCGCACGACAGAGCTGCGCGAGCTGAATGCCCTGCTGACCAACGTCCTGCACTCGGCATCACAGGTCTCGATCATCGCGACCGACCTCGAGGGCATCATCACCGTTTTCAACAGAGGGGCTGAGCAATTGCTTGGCTATACGGCCGAGGAAGTCGTTGGCCTTCGCACCCCCGGTATGTTCCATCTGGATGAGGAAATGGCACAACGAGGCGAGGAGTTGAGCCGGGCCTATGGAGAAACGATAGGGGGCTTCCGCGTTTTTGTGCACAAGGCTTCTCTGGGCGAGGCGGAGGTTCGGGAATGGACGTACGTGCGCAAGGACGGCACGCGTTTCAGTGTTACGTTGCTGGTTACCGGCATGCACAATGCCGATGGCAGGTTGAGTGGATACCTGGGTATCGCTATCGATATCAGCCGGCGCAAGCAGGTAGAGGAGCGCTTGGCCGACAGCCTGGCACTGACACAGACCATTCTTGATACAGCCGTCAACCCTGTCATCAGGATCGATCGGACAGGGCTGATTCAGTCTTGCAATCGTGCTACGCAGAACGTTTTCGGCTACCAACCTGACGAGCTTGTCGGCAGTGACGTTGGAGTCTTGTTGCCTGCTTTATTCGAGGGTGACTTGTCGCTCTCGCAGGATGCGCTTGGTGATCCGGCCAGCAGCAATATGACCGGGGTTTCCCGAGAAGTGGAGGCTCGCCGCAAGGATGGGCTTATCTTCCCCGCGCAGGTCACGCTGGGCTGCATGCAGATTGGCGGTCAGCCCATGCTCGTCGCCGTGCTCTTCGATCTTTCCGAACAGCGGCGTCAGCATGATGCCATCGCTTCGGCACGCGACCAGCTGGCCTTGGCTTCGGATGTGGCGAAACTGGGGGTGTGGACGTGGTCTCCCGAAGACGATGATCTGCAGTGGAATGATCGGATGTTCGAGATTTATGAACAGCCGCTCGCCTTGAAAGCGGTTGGCCTGAGTTACAAGCACTGGCAGGAGCGCCTGCACCCCGACGACGCTGAAGTTGCCGCCCGATTGCTACAGGGATTACTTGATGGGAACGGCGTATTCGAGACACTGTTCCGCCTTCAGTTACCCGGTGGCGGTATTCGTTATGTTCAGGCCGCTGCCAGGATCGAGTATGTTGCTGAAACAGGCTGCCGGAAAGTTATAGGCATAAATCGCGATGTCACTGTAGAACATGAGCTGCAGTCACGCTTGTTTCTCGCTAAAGAACAGGCAGACGCGGCCAATGCCGCCAAGAGTGCTTTCCTGGCCAACATGAGCCATGAAATTCGCACACCCATGAATGCTGTGCTGGGCATGCTGCATTTGGTTCAGGCCACAGAGCTTGATGCGCGGCAGCTTGACTATATCCGCAAGGCGCACGGCGCTGCCAAATCGCTTTTGGGGCTGCTCAATGACATTCTTGACTACTCCAAGATCGAAGCCGGCAAGCTGCAGCTCGATCCACATCCCTTCGAGATCAATGGGCTGATGACGGACCTTGCTGCGGTGCTGGGGGGCAACCAGGCAGATAAGGATGTCGAATTGTTGTTCGATCTCGATACCTCATTACCCCCATGCCTGGTGGGCGACAGCCTGCGTCTGCAACAGATTCTTATCAATCTGGCTGGCAATGCGCTCAAGTTCACTGAGCGTGGCGAGATTACCGTTAGCATCAGAGTCTGTGATCGTCGGCCCGATGCTGTTCGGCTGCGAATTTCTGTGACCGATACGGGAATAGGTATCAGCGAGGAGCAACTCCAGCGGATCTTCGACGGGTTCAGCCAGGCCGAGGCCTCCATCAGTCGCCGCTATGGTGGGACGGGCCTGGGGCTGGCGATCTGTAAGCGGCTGATCGAGCTGATGGGCGGCACCCTGAGAGTGGACAGTCAGCCAGGGGCGGGCAGCTGTTTTTGGTTCGAGCTGGAGTTTGCTTTGGCGAATACCATTGAGACAGAGCACACGACAGTTTTTCCTGACCTCAATGTGTTGGTGGTCGACGACAATCACACGGCCCGCGAAGTACTTGCTAGAACTGCTGTCGCGTTAGGATGGCAAGTCGATCAGGCCAGTAGAGGGCGAGAGGCGGTGGAGCGCGTGCTAACTGCCGCGAATGTGCGCCCTTACGATGTAGTGTTGATGGATTGGCGCATGCCGGATGTCGATGGCTTGACTGCTGCTCGCCTTATACGGGACTCGCTCATGGATTCTGCGCCGGTAGTGGTGATGGTTACTGCGCATAGTCACGAGGTGTTCGCGAGTTTACAGCAGGGGCCACAGGAGCCTTATGTTGCGGTCTTGAGCAAGCCAATCACCCCTAAGCAGCTTGCCACTACTGTGGGGCTTGCAGTTTCAGGTACGCAACCTTCCAATGTCACTGGGCCCGTGAGCCCGCTATCCAGGCTAGACGGTATCAAGTTATTGGTGGTTGAGGATAATCCGCTCAATCGCCAGGTGGCTCAGGAACTGTTGGAACTCGAGGGGGCCAAAGTGACGTTGGCTGAGGGGGGGCAGCAGGGTGTCGAGGCCGTGTTGAATGGCGTGCAAACCTTCGATGCGGTACTGATGGATATCCAGATGCCTGACATGGACGGGCTGGAGGCAACCCGTCGGATTCGTCAAAGCCCCCTTCATTGGGGCTTGCCTATTGTCGCCATGACTGCAAACGCCTCAACCTCCGAGCGTGAGGCGTGCCTGGCCGCAGGAATGAATGAACATGTAGGCAAACCTGTTGATCTGGAAAACCTTGTAGCGGTTCTCAGGAAGCTGCTGGACCGAGAGGTGCCTGTCCGGCCGGCCATTCAATCGAGCGACTCGCCGAGCGATGAGTCAACCGAGAGTGTGTTGCGGCGCTTCGGCGGTAACTTGACACTGTTGCGTAATGTGCTGCAGCGTTTTCCAGATGAGATGCGACAAAATCTTGATAAACTGGAGCGGCACTGCAGCAACGGCGAAAAGGCCGGTGTGTTGATGCAATTGCACACCATCAAGGGCAGTGCCGGCACCATGGGTGCTAGTGGGCTATCCGCGCTGGCTGCCGAACTGGAGCAGCGCCTCCTGCAGGCGTCGCCGGAGGAGGGGCAGTCGTTCATGGCCAATCCTCGGTGGCTATCGCACCTGCACATGCAACTCGCGTCTGACTGCACACGGCTCAATCTTGCCTTTGTCAGTCCCGTGGTGTTCGCTACTGAACGACCACTTGCATTCACGGACAGGGACTTGGACAGTGAATTGGGTGGCCTGCGAGCGCTGTTGGTCAGCAGCAATCTCGTCGCACTCCAGCGAGCTGAGTCCTTGCAGGATGCGGTACCGTTACACAGCAAAGCGATCTTTGACGCGCTTAAGCAGGCCGTCGACGATCTAGATTTCCAGTCAGCCACCCTGTGGTGCGATAAGCTGACCGACTCACTCAAAAGGAATGTTGATGGACGATGAATCTGGACATCCAAAGGTCAAGCCGCGTTTATTGATCGTGGATGACCAGGCACTCAATATCCACGCGCTGAATGAGTTGTTTCGTGCTGACCATGAAATTTACATGGCCATGGATGGAAATAAGGCAGTGGATATGGCCCTGACACAGTTCCCGGATTTGATCCTGCTCGATGTGATGCTCCCCGGCATAGACGGCTATGAGGTATGTCGTCGACTTAAGGCCAGTCCGTTGACGGCGGGCATTCCTGTGATATTCGTAACCGCCAAGGGGGAAGAGGCGGACGAGGCAAAAGGACTTGAACTTGGTGCTGTTGACTACATTAGCAAGCCATTTCATCCCGGTATTGCCCGCGCTCGGGTAAAAACCCATCTGACTTTGAAGTTGCAAAGCGACTACTTGAAGAGCCAGGCGTCGATCGACGGTTTGACAGGCATAGCCAACCGACGAGTGTTCGAGCAACACCTCCATGCAGCTTGGAGTCACTTGTGCCGTGACGGAGGGTGGCTGGGTCTGATTCTTGTCGACATCGATTACTTCAAACGCTTCAATGACCACTATGGGCATCTAGCGGGGGACCAGTGCCTGCGCCTTGTTGCAGCGGCTCTGGACAGTGGGATCAGACGACCTTTGGATATGGTTGCGCGCTATGGCGGTGAAGAGTTTGTCTGCGTTCTGCCCGGCACCCACCTCAGTGGCGCCGCTACCGTTGCTCAGCAGTTATCTGATGCTGTGGAGAATCTGAAGATCCCTCATGTGGAGTCATTGGTCGCTGACCGGGTGACTATTTCACAAGGTGTAGCCTGTCTCCAGCCTAAGCAGGGGCAGGACGCACATCAGCTTGTAGGCCTGGCAGATCAAGCTTTGTATCAGGCCAAGGAGAATGGCAGAGCAAGGTTCAGGCTTTCTGAGGTATGCAACAGCAAGCTGCAAAGTCCTTCAGTCGGTCACTGATAGTACGCATCGGAATGAGCGTCAAGAATGTGCTCTCTGGAACCCTATCGTATGCGTCCGGCTAATCCACCTTACGGTAAATTGCCATAGGAGGGTATATGTCCCATCGGGTATCAGTGCAATAAAGTTGCGAGCTCGAGTATTAAGCAGTGCCCTGATTTTAATACACGATATTTAAAGTGCTGACTGGTGCCATTGAAGCTTTATTTCCTGCCATTGGGTGTCTGACAACCACTTGTCTGCCACCGGAAAGAAAATATTCTCCTCAGCATCCATATGATCATAGTATTTCTTGATGAAGTCTTCGATCGTGTCGGAGATTACTCTCGCTTCCTGCGTTGAGTGCTCCAACATCTTGAGTTGTCCGGCAATTCGCTTGAAGGCTTGATGATCTTGCTCGATATCCTTGACCCGTTGGTGGATCGGGGCCTCGGTCGCCAGCAAGGCCAGCCGAATAAGCTCTTCGTTTTCATGGTGGTGCCGCTCTGCATCACCATGCAAGGCTTCCAGTTGCTTAAATAACAGCTTGCGGTCATCGGCACCCGCAGATCCGTGCCTTATCCTCTCCAGTAACTCTTTGATCTGATTAATTTTGGTGGCCACCTCATGATGATAGGCGTGCAGCTCTTTCAACAAGGCGTTCATATTAAATCCTCATCGCCACATCAAGCCTTCACAGATTAAATATCATTAATCAGCAGTCTTCGAGGGTAGCAGCAGGTGTCGGCTTGCATCTAATCATTTTATTATAGTCTGGCGCGAAACGCTCACCTCAAAAAAATCCTCTTCATTGGAAGATTTCGAAATATCAACTTGATGTCCATATACGCTGCAAGAAAAAGCAGGCACACCAAGACCGCTTGCGACAGCGGGGGGGCTGAGCGCAACTGGAGGTGCAAGTGGCTTCGTTCTATGGGCTGAGGTAGGTGTTGGAAAGCCGCGGATTGTGAACGCTTTTTAAAGGCTTGTTGAATTAAAAAGCCGGCTTGTGGCCGGCTTCTCGGGGACGCTTCCGACTAATTTATGGTAAGCCGCAATCGCCTTAACTGTGTGGCCATCAAGGGCCTGAAAGAGATGGCAGATGCCCGTGTGGGATATCGCCGAGCCCTCTGGACCGCGGCTTGCGCCGGTCGGGGCTTAATGTGCGGCGTAGCATACAAGGGCGGGCGCAGGATGCCCAGCAAAAAATTGCGCAGGGTGCTTCAACTGGGCCGCTGCTGGCGCAAATGTGACCAGTGGAACACCCAGCCAAGAATTTCCAGGCCCTGCGCCTGGCGCTGAGCAGGGGTGTATCGTTCGACCGCATAGTTGCGCCGGTCATGGCTGTGCAGGTACAGGGTGTCGTGCGGGCCAAGACTGAGGTTGTTCACCCTGAGCATGCCGTTTTGCAGCAGGGCATAGGTTTCGCCCTCGACCACCTGGGTCATGCCCAAGTCGATGGCCAGCGTAGCTTGCAGCGGAATCAGCGGGAGCATGTTGCTGGCCGGCATTGCCAGGCAGATTGCGTTGCCGGCTTGCACACCCAAGCCCTTCAGGGTGTTTGCCGGCAAGCGCAGGTGCTTGCTGCCCACCGGCGACAGCAAGCCGTTGTGCACTTCGTAGTAGGGCACCTTCAGTACCCGGCCACGATGTTCCGAAAGCGGGGTAAGCGGGTTGGCGGGCACTGGCCGTGGACAACCGTTACGCAGGAACGGGTTGGGGTGTTTGGGGCCTTCACCGGTACGCAGCCAACGGCGGTGCACACAGAACAGATCGGCCAGTTCGTCCAGCCGGGCCAAAGGCACGCCGCGTTTGAACCAGTTGTTGACGTGCTGTGCTGTGACGCTGCGCTGAGCGGCGAAATCGGAAGGGGTCAGGCCACATTCATGGAGCAGGGCTCTGAGTCGGTCGCCAGAAGTGTTCATGGCTGCGAGTGTAGCGGCGAGTTGCCAGCAAGGATATGAACCGGATGTTGACTGAACTTGTAAGAAAAGATGCTGCTTGTAGGATGCTGGTGTAGGACTGTGTAGGATTTATTCTCGGCAATGCGCGCGTTGCCCATTCAGGCATAAAAAAACCCCGCCAAAGCGGGGTTTTTCTGCAGTCGGAATCAGCCCTTGTAGGCAGCGACCGATTTGGTGATCGCGGCACGGGCGGCGTCGGCGCCTTCCCAGCCTTCGATCTTGACCCACTTGCCCTTCTCGAGATCTTTGTAGTTGGCAAAGAAGTGCTCGATCTGCTGGATCAGCAGGGCTGGCAGGTCGGTGTATTCCTTGACGTCAACGTACAGCTGCGACAGCTTGTCGTGAGGAACAGCGATGACCTTGGCGTCGCCGCCACCGTCGTCGGTCATGTTCAGCACGCCGACCGGACGGGCGCGGATAACCGAGCCTGGGGCCACCGGGTAAGGGGTAACCACCAGCACGTCCAGCGGATCACCGTCGTCAGCCAGGGTGTTCGGGATGAAGCCATAGTTGGCTGGGTAGAACATTGGGGTAGCCATGAAACGGTCGACGAACAGTGTGTCGCTGTCCTTGTCGATTTCGTATTTGATCGGCGCGTGGTTGGCCGGGATCTCGATGGCGACGTAGATGTCGTTCGGCAGGTCTTTGCCCGCCGGAATCTTGCTGTAGCTCATTGGGCAGTGCCCCCGTGTTTGACCAAAAAGTGGCGGCGATTATAGGCACATTCTGCCGGGGCATGCCACGCTTGGCCTGATGTGCGGGCCCGTCAGGCGTGGCTTTCGCGGTACTCGGGGTGTTCCGCCTGCAGCCGGCACAGGCGCGCCATCGGGTCTTGCCGGTAGAACAGCGACAATTGTTGGTAGACCCGTGGATAAGCCTGATGTAGCAGGTCGGGGGCACTAAAGAAGTACTCGCTGGTAACGGCAAAGAACTCCGCCGGGTTTTCCGCAGCATAGGGGTCGATGGCGGTTTCGGCGTCGGGGTTGGCATCCAGTTGCTGGTTGAGATCGTCGTAAGCCTGCTGCATGGCGCTTGCCCACTCATCAACTGGCATGCCGCTGTGCAACGGTGGCAGGCCGTTGGCATCGCCATTGAGCATGTCAAGCTTGTGCGCCAGCTCATGGATGACCAGGTTGTAGGCCTCCCAGCCACCACTGGCCAGCACGCCGTTCCAGGCCAGGATGATCGGTCCCTGCTGCCAGGCTTCGCCACTGTGCTCGCCGTCCCATACATGCTCCACGCCACTGGCATCGCGGTGGCGCTGGGGGCTCTTGAAGTCGTCGGGGTACAGAATGATTTCGTGGAAGCCTTGGTACCAGTTCAGCTCACCCAGGTGAAGCAGCGGTAACTGTGCCTGGGCAGCCAGCAACAGGCGCTGCTCGTCGTCCAGTTCGACACCGGGCAGGCAGGTGAGGTGCTTGTCGAGCAGGAACAGGATGCAGGCTTCGCGCAGCCAGTGGTCTTCAGCGTCGCTGATGCCGTCCAGCATCGGCAGCCGCTCGCGTACGGCCTGCCATTGCTGTGGCGTGATCGGGTAACGCGCCAGAGTACGCTTGCGCCGCCAGGCGCTGAATGACCACATGCCGTTCGTTCTTTACCTGTTCAGTGAGCCTTGGCCGTACGGCCCAGGCGCCCACGCAGCAAGCCGATGATCATCGGCACCAGCGACAGGATGATGATGCCCACGACCATCAGCGACAGGTGCTGCTTGATGAACGGCACGTTGCCGAAGAAGTAGCCCAAGGTGACCAGGCCGCCGACCCATAGCAGCGAACCGGCAACGCTGAAGCCGAGGAAGCGTGGGTAGTGCATGTGAGCGATGCCCGCGACGAACGGTGCAAAGGTACGCAAGATAGGCAGGAAGCGCGCCATGGTCACGGTCTTGCCGCCATGGCGTTCATAGAAATCGTGGGTACGCTGCAGGTAGTCGCGGCGGAAGATCTTGGAGTTGGGGTTGTTGAACAAACGCTCGCCGACCGTTCGGCCGATCACGTAATTGGTGCTGTCGCCCAGGATTGCAGCGGCCATCAGCAGGCCGGCCAGCAGCACCGGGTCCATGCCACCACCCGCCGCAACGGCGCCGGCGATGAACAGCAGCGAGTCGCCCGGCAGGAATGGCATGACTACCAGGCCGGTTTCGCAGAAGATCACGGTGAACAGGATGGCGTAGATCCAGGGACCGTAGTTGGTGACCAGCAGATCGAGGTAGGCATCGAGATGCAGGATAAGGTCCAGCGGGTTGAAATCCATGTACAGCACCTGTGTTCTTGGGCGTAGGCTTGGTTACCGGGGGAGGGGTAAATTTTCACACATGACAGGTGCGCCATTATACGGCTAAGTGAGGATCATGCCCGAGGAGTTTGTAGCGGGGGGTTACGGTAGAGGGGTATTCCTTTACCAGCCTCTTAGCGGGCACACCCGCTAAGAGGCTGGTGCCGGTCAATCCTGACTGATCGGCAGAATGTAGCTCTTGAACTCGGTATCCTCGCGAAAACCGATGGATTCGTAAGTCTTGTGCGCCACTTCATTGTTCGCGCTGGTCGACACCCGCATGCGCACAGCATTGGTCTCTTTGGCCATTTTCTTCGCTTCGCGAATCAGGTGGTCGGCCACCAGCATGCGCCGGGAGTCCTCAGCTACATAGATATCGTTGAGAATCCATACCCGCTTCAACGACAGCGACGAGTAGCTCGGGTACAGCTGGCAAAAGCCCAGCAGTTTGCCGTCGTCATCATCCGGAAGTGCCAGGTAAATCACCGATTCATCCCGCTTCAGGCGCTTTTCCAAAAAGTTGCGCGAGCTGTCGGGGTAGGGCAACTGCCCATAGAATTCACGGTATTTGACGAACAACGGCGTGATCAGGTCGAGGTGTTCCAGGGTTGCCTTGATGATGCGCATGTGCGGCCCTCAGAGTCCATTTGGGAAACAGCGGAATGCCAGCAGCGTTCAAGGGCATGCTGCCCCAATGCACGGCACAAGTGCAATCCGCCTTCCGTGACAGGTTTTTTACCCTTTGCCGAGCAGGAAGTTACCTTTCTGGCTGGCGCTGTCTTCATTCTCCAGGCTATGTACCTCGGCTTCGTCCTTCAGATTCACCCCGGAAAGCTGGCGCCGGCAGGCTTCGCGCATCAAGTACAACAGGCGGTGCGCTGCCATGCCATAGCTCAGCCCCTCCAGGCGGATATTGGAAATGCAGTTGCGGTAGGCATCGGTCAGGCCGACCTTGGGTGCATAGGTGAAATACAGGCCAAGGCTGTCGGGCGAGCTCAGCCCCGGGCGTTCACCGATCAGCATCACCGTCATCCGGGCGCCCAGCAGTTCGCCGACCTCGTCGGCCACTGCCACACGGCCCTGCTGCACCAGCACCACCGGGGCGCTGGTCCAGCAGTCGGCGGCAGCCTGTTCCTCAAAGCGGGTCAGGAACGGTAGTGTGTGGCGATGCACGGCCAATGCCGAGAGGCCGTCAGCCACCACGATGGCCAGGTCGACGCCGCCGGGGTTGGCCTGGGCGTGCTGGCGAAGGGTCGCAATCGAGTCTTCGTTCAGCCGGCGGCCAAGGTCCGGCCGCTGCAGGTACTGGTGGCGGTCGCTGGCAGCGCTGTGCAACACCAGGCTTTCGCGCCCGCGGTCACTCAGCTGGCTGGCCAGGCCGGCGTGGTCGAAAGCCAGGTGCACGGCATCACGTGCCTGGGCATGGGCGAACTGGAAGTCCAACTGCGCCCCGGTCGGCAGGCTGGTGCCGGTGCGGCCCAGGGCGATGCGCGCCGGGGTCAGGTTGCGAAGGGCCAGCCAAGGGTTGTCGGGGGTAGGCGTGCGATGGTCCATGGTCATCCCTATGCAAGCTGTGCCAAGGCCTGGCGGAAGGCCGGCGGCAGGTTGTCACCGAAACGCACCCGGCCGTCGGCCTGGGTGAAAATGCCGGTGCGGGCCAGCCATGCCTCGAATTCCGGCCCGGGCTTCAGGCCCAGGGTCTGGCGCGCGTACAGCGCGTCATGGAACGAGGTGGTCTGGTAGTTGAGCATGATGTCGTCGGAGCCGGGGATGCCCATGATGAAGTTGATGCCGGCCACACCCAGCAGCGTCAGCAAGGTGTCCATGTCGTCCTGATCGGCTTCGGCATGGTTGGTGTAGCAGATATCGCAACCCATCGGCACGCCCAGCAGTTTGCCGCAGAAATGGTCTTCGAGGCCGGCGCGGATGATCTGCTTGCCGTTGTACAGGTATTCCGGGCCAATGAAACCGACCACGGTGTTGACCAGGAACGGCTTGAAGTGACGGGCCACGGCATAGGCGCGGGTTTCGCAGGTCTGCTGGTCGACGCCGTGGTGGGCGTTGGCCGAGAGTGCGCTGCCTTGGCCGGTTTCGAAATACATCAGGTTTTGCCCGAGGGTGCCACGTTTCAGTGACAGACCTGCTTCGTAGCCTTCCTGCAACACGTTCAGGTTGATGCCGAAGCCGGCGTTGGCCGCCTCTGTGCCGGCGATGGACTGGAACACCAGGTCCAGCGGCACACCGCGGTTGATCGCTTCGATCGAGGTGGTGACGTGGGTCAGTACGCAGGACTGGGTGGGGATGTCGTAGCGCTGGATGATGGCGTCGAGCATTTCCAGCAGGGCGCAGATCGAAGCGATGCTGTCGGTGGCCGGGTTGATGCCGATCATGGCGTCGCCGTTGCCGTACAGCAAGCCGTCGAGAATACTGGCGGCAATACCGGCCGGTTCGTCTGTCGGGTGGTTGGGTTGCAGCCGGGTCGACAGGCGCCCGCGCAGGCCCATGGTGCCGCGGAACCGGGTGACCACGCGGATTTTCTGCGCCACCAGCACCAGGTCCTGCACGCGCATGATCTTCGACACGGCAGCGGCCATTTCCGGGGTCAGCCCGGGCGCCAGGGCGCGCAGGCTGTCTTCATTGGCTTCCTCGCTCAGCAGCCAGTCGCGCAGGCCACCCACGGTCAGGTGGCTGACCGGGGCGAAGGCCTGGGCATCGTGGGTGTCGATGATCAGGCGGGTAACTTCATCTGCTTCGTAAGGGATCAGTGCTTCATTGAGAAAGTGCGTCAGCGGAATATTGGCCAAAGCCATCTGCGCGGCGACGCGCTCGGCGTCGTTGCTGGCCGCCACGCCTGCCAGGCAGTCCCCGGAGCGTGCCGGGCTGGCCTTGGCCATCACGTCCTTGAGGCTGTCGAAGCGGTAGACCAAGTGGCCGACCGTGTGTACGAAACTTGCCATACAGAATCTCCAGAGCCGCGGGTTGCCCCGCGGCGGGTGGCGGCGATCAGTGCAGGGCCTCTTCGGCCTTCTGTATCGCGGCGAATTCCTCTTCCGGTGTGCCCGCAACCAGGTGGTGGCGGCTGTAGAAAGCAAAGTAGGCAATTAATACCGCATAGATCACTGCAGCGCCAATGACTACCCGCGGGTCAACCAGGAATCCGGCGACCACGGCGATGCACGCCAGCACCAGGGCCAGACCGGAGGTGAAGATGCCACCCGGGGTGCGGTAGGGGCGTTCCATCTTTGGCCGGCGGATGCGCAGGGTGATGTGCGCAGCCATCATCAGCACGTAAGACAGGGTAGCGCCAAACACTGCCACCAGGATCAGCAAGTCACCCTGGCCCGTCAGCGACAGGGCAAAGCCGATGATGCCCGGGATGACCAAGGCCATTACCGGGGCCTTGCTCTTGTTGGTTTCCGACAGTTTGCGCGGCAGGTAACCGGCGCGGGACAGGGCGAAGATCTGCCGGGAATAGGCATAGATGATCGAGAAGAAGCTGGCGATCAGCCCGGCCAGACCGACCAGGTTGACGAAGCCGCCCATCCAGGTGGAGCCGCCGTAGGCCTTCGACAGGGCTTCGACCAGCGGGTTACCGGAGGCCTTCAGCGCCTCGGAGCCTGCGCCGCCCGGGCCGACCACCAGGATCAGCAAGGCGAAGGCCAGCAGTACCAGCATGGCACCGATCAGGCCGCGAGGCAGGTCACGCTTGGGGTTCTTGGTTTCTTCTGCGGCCAGCGGCACGCCTTCGACGGCAAGGAAGAACCAGATGGCGTAGGGGATGGCTGCCCACACGCCGACATAGCCGAACGGCAGGAAGCTGCTGGCGCCGACGGCGTCCGTTTTGGCGATGTCGAACAGGTTGGCCGCATCAAAATGGGGCACCATGCCTATCAGGAATACGGCCAGGGCAATGGCGGCAATGGCGGTGATGATGAACATCAGCTTCAGTGCCTCACCCACGCCGAAAATGTGGATGCTGATGAACACGATGTAGAACGCCAGGTAGATCATCCAGCCGCCGATACCGAACAGCGATTGGCAGTAGGCGCCGATGAACACCGCGATGGCGGCAGGGGCGATGGCGTATTCGATAAGGATCGCCGTGCCGGTCAGAAAGCCGCCCCACGGGCCGAAGGCACTGCGGGCAAAGCCGTAGCCGCCGCCAGCGGTGGGGATCATCGACGACAGCTCGGCCAGCGAGAAGCACATGCACAGGTACATGGTGGCCATCAGCAAGGTGGCCAGGAACATGCCACCCCAGCCGCCCTGCGCCAGGCCGAAGTTCCAGCCAGCGTAGTCGCCGGAAATGACGTAAGCCACGCCCAGGCCGACCAGCAGTACCCAGCCGGCGGCGCCTTTTTTCAGTTCACGTTGCTGGAAATAGTCAGAGCCGACTTTCTCGAAGTCGACGGAAGAGCCTGCCGGCGATCCGGCGGAATGTTCGCTTGGCATAGATTCACCTGTTGTTTTTCTTGGTGGCCGGAAGGGTTCCGGACCGATGGTGATGGGTGCTGCAGGAAGCGAGCCAGAGCGGCTGGTGCACGGTTGCCGCCCTGGGTTTTGTGTAAAGCAGGTCCGGCCTCTTCGCGGGCTTGCCCGCTCCCACAGGTACCGCACCGGTTCTGGAACCAACGGTGAACCTGTAGGAGCGGGTTTACCCGCGAAGAAGGCGACGCGGTCTAGAAGAAGCCCAACGGATTGATGTCGTAGCTCACCAGCAGGTTCTTGGTCTGCTGATAGTGATCCAGCATCATTTTGTGCGTCTCACGCCCGACCCCCGACTTCTTGTACCCGCCGAACGCGGCATGCGCCGGGTACAGGTGGTAGCAGTTGGTCCACACACGGCCAGCCTTGATGCCGCGGCCCATGCGGTAGGCACGGTTGATGTCGCGGGTCCACACGCCGGCGCCCAGGCCGAACTCGGTGTCGTTGGCAATCGCCAGTGCCTCGGCTTCGTCCTTGAAGGTGGTGACGCTGACCACCGGGCCGAAGATTTCTTCCTGGAACACGCGCATCTTGTTGTTGCCCTTGAGCAGGGTCGGCTGGATGTAGTAACCGGTAGCCAGCGCACCTTCCAGCTTCTCGACCTTGCCGCCGGTGAGCAGCTCGGCGCCTTCGTCCTGGGCAATCTGCAGGTACGAGAGGATCTTTTCGAACTGCTGCTGCGAGGCCTGGGCGCCGACCATGGTGTCGGTGTCCAGCGGGTCGCCGCGCTTGATCTGCAGCACCTTCTTCATCACCACTTCCATGAACTGCGGGTAGATCGACTCTTGCACCAGGGCACGCGACGGGCAGGTGCACACTTCACCCTGGTTGAAGAACGCCAGCACCATGCCTTCTGCCGCCTTCTCGATGAAGCTTGGCTCGGCCTGCATGATGTCTTCGAAGTACACGTTCGGCGACTTGCCACCCAGTTCGACGGTGGACGGGATGATGTTCTCGGCCGCGCATTTCATGATGTGCGAGCCCACCGGGGTAGAGCCGGTGAAGGCGATCTTGGCGATGCGCTTGCTGGTGGCCAGGGCTTCACCGGCTTCGCGGCCGTAGCCTTGCACCACGTTGAGCACGCCAGGTGGCAACAGGTCGCCAATGACTTCGAGCAGGACGGTAATGCCCAGCGGCGTCTGTTCGGCAGGCTTGAGCACCACGCAGTTACCAGCGGCCAGTGCCGGGGCAAGCTTCCAGGCAGCCATCAGGATCGGGAAGTTCCAGGGGATGATCTGCCCGACCACGCCCAGTGGCTCGTGGATGTGGTAGGCCACGGTGCCTTCATTGATTTCGGCAGCACCGCCTTCCTGGGCGCGGATGCAGCCAGCGAAATATCGGAAGTGGTCGACTGCCAGCGGAATGTCGGCGTTGAGGGTTTCGCGGATCGGCTTGCCGTTGTCCCAGGTTTCGGTGATGGCCAGCAGTTCGAGGTTCTGCTCGATACGGTCGGCAATCCTCAGCAGAACGTTGGAACGATCCTGCACTGAAGTGCGGCCCCAGGCGTCGGCCGCAGCATGGGCGGCATCCAGGGCTTTCTCGATGTCTTCGGCAGTAGAGCGGGGGAATTCAGCGATCAGCTTGCCATTCACCGGGGAGGTATTTTCGAAGTACTGCCCCTTTACCGGAGCAACGAACTCACCACCGATGTAGTTGCCGTAGCGGTTCTTGAAGGAAACCTTCGCGCCCTCGGTACCGGGATGTGCATAACGCATGGTGTGTCTCCTTGGTATTGTGCTTTTTAGGGAGTTGAAAAGCATAGAGCAAGGGTTGGGCCAGTGTTGGCCGTGCCAGGCAAATCAATGACTTGGGTCGTTTTTACCGGCCCTCTCAAAGAGGGGGTGTGCCGGCGTCGGTACGCCAGGGGTGACACTTTGTGCCGTTTGCGACACGTCATCGGTGTGTGCATTGCAAAGCCTACCCGGGTGGAGGATGCTGGGCTGACGCTCTATCTGCGGAGAATTACAACAATGCAGAGCAATCACTTCACTCGCCATGCCCGGCAGGTCCATAGCGTTGCCCATGGTGGGGCCGGGGAGGGCGGCAGTGACCCGTCCATCGCCCGTTCCTGGCTGCGCTGCCTGGAGGACTACCACCTCGACCCGGCGGTGATCGAAGCCCCGGTGGTGCTTGAGCATGGGCGCCTGCTGGAAAGCCGCGAGCGCCTGCACCAGGTGCTGCAAATTGCCGACCATGAAATGAACAGCCTGCACCAGCAGCTTTCCGGCGCGGGCCACGCGGTGCTGCTGACCGACGCCCGCGGGGTGATCCTCAACTGCGTCAGTGCCCCCACCGAGCGGCGCAGCTTCGAACAGGCCGGGCTGTGGCTGGGCGCCGACTGGAGCGAGGCGCGCGAGGGCACCAATGGCATCGGCACCTGCCTGGTCGAACGCCAGGCGCTGACCATCCACCAGAACGAGCACTTCCGTGGCCGTCACACCGGCCTGACCTGCTCGGCCAGCCCGGTGTTCGACCCGCATGGCGAACTGCTGGCGGTACTCGACGTGTCCTCTGCCCGCCCCGACGTATCGCGGCAAAGCCAGTTCCACACCATGGCATTGGTCAACCTGTCGGCGAAGATGATCGAGAGCTGCTATTTCCTGCGCCATTTCGAGCAGCAATGGTTATTGCGTTTTCACCTGCAAGCCGAGTCGGTCGGCCTGTTCAGCGAAGGCTTGCTGGCGTTCGACGGCGATGGCCGCATTTGCGCTGCCAACCAAAGCGCACTGAACCTGCTGGGCACGGTACGGGGTGGCGTGCTGGGCAAACCGTTGGAGTGCTTTTTTGCGTGCAGCCATGACGAAATGTTCAGCCGTGCCACGCCCGGCGGCAGCACTGTCTGGCCGCTGCGCACCCTGGATGGTCGCCAGGTGTTCGCCAGCCTGCGGGGGCAGGCCCGGGCGCCGGTTTGGTCAGTGCCGGCCGCCCAGCCGCGGCCTGCACGTGAAGTGGAGCCGCTGGTCTGTCTGCTGGACCCTGCGTTGCAAAATGATTTCCGCCGCAGCGTGCGGGTGTTCGAGCGCGATGTGCCATTGCTGCTGCGCGGCGAGACCGGCTGTGGCAAGGAGGCCTTCGCCCAGGCTGTGCATCAGGCCAGTGAGCGGCGCGGCAAGCCGTTCGTAGCCATCAACTGCGCTTCTATCCCGGAAAGCCTGATCGAGAGTGAGCTGTTCGGGTACCGCGGCGGCAGTTTTACCGGCGCGCGCAAGGAGGGCATGCGCGGCAAGCTGTTGCAGGCCGACGGCGGCACCTTGCTGCTGGACGAGATCGGCGATATGCCGCTTGCCCTGCAAACCCGCCTGCTGCGGGTGCTGGAGGAGCGCCAGGTGGTGCCGATCGGGGGAGAGCCACAGGCGGTGGACGTGCGCATCGTCAGCGCTACGCACCGTGACCTGCTGGAACGGGTTGAACAGGGTAGTTTCCGCGAGGACCTGTATTACCGCCTCAATGGCCTGGAGGTGGCGTTGCCGGCGGTGCGAGAACGCAGTGACAAGGCGCAGTTGCTGGACTTTCTGCTACGCCAGGAGACGCAGGGGCAACGCATAGACATCGAGCCCAGGGCGCGGCAGGCGCTGCTCGAATTTACCTGGCCGGGGAACGTGCGGCAGATGCGCAATGTGCTGCGTACTTTGGTAGCGCTTTGTGAAGATGCCCGCATTACCTTTGCGGACCTCCCCGCAGTCATCCGCACCAGCCCACCTCCCGTGGGGGCGGGCGAGCCCGCGAAGATGTCCTACCAGGCAATAGAGGGCGAGGGCATTGCCCTCGTTGGCGGGCAAGCCCGCTCCCGCAGGTCCGGCGGTGCCGCAGAGATTGAGGATGAATCTGTAGGGAGCGAGGTTCTGCTCGACGCGGAGCGGCAAGCGCTGAAGGAGGTCCTGGAGGCAAAACACTGGCATCTCACCCGCGTCGCCGAGCACTTGGGCATCAGCCGCAATACCTTGTATCGAAAACTGCGCAAACACGGCATTACAAGGGGCGACTGAGCGAAACAGCGGGTGCGATTTGTCGCGCCCTGGGCTACCCTGCCTCGATGTTTTGCGAGGTCGACCATGCATATTCACATTCTCGGTATTTGCGGCACTTTCATGGGTTCGCTGGCGGTGCTGGCCAAGGAACTTGGCCACCGCGTCACCGGCTCCGACGCCAACGTCTACCCCCCGATGAGTACCCAGCTCGAAGCCCAGGGTATCGAGCTGACCCAAGGCTATGACCCGGCCCAGCTGGATCCGGCGCCAGACCTGGTGGTCATCGGCAACGCCATGTCGCGCGGCAACCCCGCGGTTGAATACGTGCTGAACAAGGGCCTGCCCTATGTCTCCGGCCCGCAGTGGCTGGCCGACCACGTGCTGCAAGGGCGCTGGGTGCTGGCTGTTGCCGGTACTCACGGCAAGACCACCACCAGCAGCATGTTGGCCTGGGTGCTGGAACACGCCGGCATGAGCCCGGGTTTCCTGATTGGTGGTGTGCCGCAGAACTTCTCGGTGTCGGCCCGTTTGGGCGACACGCCGTTCTTTGTGGTGGAGGCCGACGAGTACGACAGCGCCTTCTTCGACAAGCGCTCGAAGTTCGTCCACTATCACCCGCGTACCGCGATCCTCAACAATCTTGAGTTCGATCACGCAGACATCTTCCCGGACCTGGCCTCGATCGAGCGGCAGTTCCACCACTTGGTGCGGACTATCCCCAGCGAAGGCCTGGTCATCCACCCGACCACCGAGCAAGCGCTGGAGCGTGTGATCGGCATGGGCTGCTGGACCCCTGTGCAAACCACCGGGGAGGGCGGCCAGTGGCAAGCCCGCCTGCTCAGCCCCGATGGCTCGCGCTTTGAAGTACTGTTCGAGGGTGAAGTGCAGGGTGTGGTGGACTGGGCACTGACCGGCCAGCACAACGTCGCCAACGCCTTGGCCACCCTGGCAGCCGCGCGTCATGTAGGCGTGGTGCCGGCCATGGGCATCGACGGCCTGAGTGCGTTCAAGAGCGTCAAGCGGCGCATGGAGAAGGTTGCCGAAGTACAAGGTGTGACCATCTATGATGACTTCGCCCACCATCCGACTGCCATTGCCACCACGCTCGACGGCCTGCGCAAGCGGGTGGGGGAGGCGCCTGTGATCGCGGTGATCGAGCCACGCTCCAACTCGATGAAACTCGGTGCCCACCGTGACGGCCTGCCAGAAAGCGTAAACGACGCCGACCAGGTGATCTGGTATGCGCCGGCCAACCTCGGCTGGGACCTGGCCGCCACCGCCGCGCAGTGCAAGGTGCCGAGCGTGGTGGCCGATAGCCTCGAAGCGATCATCGAGCGGATCAAAGGCCAGGCTCGCCCAGGCACCCATGTGGTGATCATGAGCAACGGCGGCTTCGGCGGCCTGCACGGCAAGCTGGCCGAGGCGCTGAAGTGAGCGGGCCGGAACGCATCACCCTGGCCATGACGGGCGCCTCGGGTGCCCAGTATGGCCTTCGCCTGCTCGATTGCCTGGTACGCGAAGACCGCGAGGTGCACTTCCTGATCTCCAAGGCCGCACAGTTGGTGATGGCCACCGAGACAGATGTTGTGTTGCCGGCCAAGCCCCAGGCGATGCAGGCGTTTCTGACTGAATACACCGGCGCGGCCGATGGGCAGATCCGTGTGTATGGCAAGGAAGACTGGATGTCGCCGGTAGCCTCGGGTTCTGGCGCCCCGGCGGCAATGGTGGTGGTCCCCTGTTCCACTGGCACTTTGTCGGCCATCGCCACTGGCGCCTGCAACAACCTGATCGAGCGGGCTGCCGACGTCACCCTCAAGGAGCGTCGTCAACTGATCCTGGTGCCACGCGAAGCGCCATTCTCCACCATCCACCTGGAAAACATGCTCAAGCTGTCGCAGATGGGCGCGGTGATCCTGCCGGCGGCACCGGGGTTTTATCACCAGCCGCAGACCATCGACGACCTGGTCGACTTTGTCGTGGCACGTATCCTCAACCTGCTGAACATCCCCCAGGACATGTTGCCGCGTTGGGGCGAGCACCACTTCGGGGTGGATGATTGAAGCGAGCACTGGCGGGGTTGCTGGCGCTTGTGATGCTGGGTGGGTGCGCCACTGTGCGCACGCTGGATGCCAACAAGCCCGACGCACCGGTGGTGTATGCCGGTACCCGGCTGGATTTGTATGTGATCAATGGCGGGTGTTGCCCGCGGGATCATTACGGGGCGGACGCTCCGGCGTATCCGCGCCTGGATCTGCCCGGCAGCATGCTACTCGATACCCTGCTGCTGCCGTTGTCTTTGCTGACAGCGGCCGGCATAGGCTTCCAGGCTACCGGCGGCCTGTGATGGCCTCTTCGCAGGCACGCCCATTCCTACTGGTGAGTAGTCACTGGAAGATTATGGAGACCCTGTGGGAGCGGGCGTGCCCGCGAAGAGGCCAGCACAAGCGAAGCCTAGATCCTGCCCAACTTGCGCAACTCATCCGACTCCACAACCCGCACGCCGTCTTCTTCCTCCAGCGCCAGCCGCCACAGGGCCCGCGCCAGGGTACAAGCCTCGATTCCCCGGTACTTCCCGGGAATCAACCTGGAAAACGGCGCCACAAGCTGTTCAGTCAGCCGTGGCTCCAGCCGCTCGCCCAGCAGGAATGAGGGCCGCACGATGGTCAACTGTGGCCAGTCCTGAGCCTTGAGCGCTTCTTCCATCTCGCCCTTGACCCGGTTATAGAAAATTGACGACTTGGGGTCGGCGCCTACTGCACTGACCACCAGCAGATGCCGCGCGCCCATTTCCCGGGCGCGCTTGCTGAAGGCGACCACCATGTCCAGATCCACTGCGCGGAACGCCGACTCGGAGCCGGCCTGCTTCAGCGTAGTGCCCAGGCAGCAGTAAGCGATGTCGACCCGGCCAGCCAGTTGCGGAAGGAATACCGCCGGGTCGCCCACCGGGTTTTCCAGGTGCGGGTGCTCGGCCAATGGTCGGCGTGTAGGCGCCAGTACACGGGTGATGGTGGGCTCGTTGAGCAGGCGGTCCAGTAGGTGCTCACCGGTCAGGCCGGTGGCTCCGGCAAGCAGGACATGCTGAGGCGTCAAGTACATGATGTCTCTCCCTTGTTACACACAAGTCTAGTGAGTGCCGGGCGTTTTTGCCTGTTCCCTCACGTTGGCCTGTGCGGCGTTACGCAACGCTTCTTCGGCTTGTTGCTGGCGCAGGTGCTGCCAGTGCTCAAGCACGGCGGGCGGTGCCCACAGCTGCGGCTCGGAGGCCTCGAAGCCTTCCCTATGTTCTCTTTCGGCAACGCTGGCGCGCGCCAGTTCAAACGCCTGTTTCAGGTCGTCGGTCTGGTTCAGCGCTTCCGCGAACAGGGCATCGCCAAAGTAGGTGAAGTCGGCTTCTTCCGAGCAACCGAAGGAGACGCGGTCGGCCCGGGCAGCGGTCATGATCAGCGTGCGCTCGTCTTTGAGCGGGGCGATATAGCCCCCTGAATAGCAGGCGGAGATGACGATTACCTTGTCGCGATCCTTCAGCGGGGCCAGGGCAGTGGCCAGCTCGTCAGCAGACAGATCGGCCAGTTGCAGGCGGGGCTGGTCGAGCACCAGTTGGTGGTCCTGGCTGCCATGGCTGGTGAGGTAGATGAACACCAGGTCTTCGGGGCCGCTGCGCTCTGCCAGGGTTGTGGCGGCGCGGGACAGGTTCTCGCGGGTGGCCATGGGGCGTGTGGCCATGTGGTCGCGGTGGTTGACCAGCGTGACCTGGCCACTCGCGCCAAAACGCACCTTGAGCATCTTGCTGACGTAGTCGGCTTCGCGCAGGAATACGCTTTGCTGGCCATCGCCGGCCACTACCAGGCTATACAGCTGGATCGGTGGCGCCGAGCGTGGTACCCGAGCCAGTGCCTCGTTCAGCAGCCGGCCCTGGTTGAGCAAAGCCAGGTCCAGTGGGTCTGGCAGCAGCTTGCCATTCTGGTCGCGCACGCGCACGCCGTTGGCCCACGTTCCGCTTTCGACCTTGCCACTGGCCAGGATCAGTCGCCCGTGGCCATGGTAGGCATCGTTCAGGAACCCGCCGATGTACTTGCTGCCGTCGGGCAGTTGCAGGCTGCCCTGGCCCGACAGATGCCAGTCGAAGAACTCACCCTTGTAGTGGCTGCCATCGCTGCCCAGTAGTTCCCCTTCGCCGTTCAGCGAGCCGTCCTTGAATTCACCGATCCACACATCGCCATCGGCATTTTCGTAGCGGCCACGGCCCTCCAGGCGGTTGTCCTTGAACTCGCCGATGTACTGCTCGCCATCAACGCTGTCGTAGGTGCCGGCGCCTTGTAGCTGGCCGTTGACGAAGAGGCCGCTGAACTGGTTGCCGCTGGCATCGCTGCGCACCCCGGCGCCGTTGGGCTTGCCCTTGGCGAACAAGCCTTGATAGCGACTGCCGTCGGCCAGCTCCAGCTGGCCTGCGCCGTCGTACAGGTCGTCCTTGAACTGGCCGCGATAGGTCTGGTCGGCTTGCTTGAGGGTGCCCTCGCCGTCGCGGCGGCCGTGGCGGAAGGTGCCGCTATAGTGGCTGCCCGGGGTGGTCAGGTCGCCCAGGCCCTGAAACAGCCCCTCGGCGAACTGGCCGCGGTAGACCTCGCCGTTCTGGCCATGCCATTCGCCCTGGCCGTGCCACTGGCCGTCCTTGAAGCTGCCGGCGTACCAGCTGCCGTTGGGGTAGTCGATCCGGCCCTCGCCCTGCAGCAGGCCATCGACCACCTGCCCCCGGTAACGCCCACCGTCAGGCAGCCGTGCGTCCGGCGGGAGCAGCGATTCGCCATCGCCACAGGCGGCGAGCAGCAGGACCAGGGTAATGGGGAGCAATGGACGCATGGCAAGGACCGGGCAATAGGTCTGCCGAGTATGACGCAGAATGGGATCCTGAGACAGCGAGCCCATGTGTCGGCGCACAGCCTTGGAACCTTGCGCGTGCCCTGTAGGAGCGGCTTCAGCCGCGAACACCGGCGAAGCCGGTGCCCTCCACCGTGTTGCTTCTTCGCGGGCGCGCCCGCTCCCACAGGTGCCACGTTGCCTTCAAGGTGCAATCAGCGCACACCTGGTGAAACGATGATCTTCACGTTCTCCTCTTTGTTGTTCACCAGTTCCTCGAAGCCCAGCTCAACAATCTGCTCCAATCCGATCCGGCCGGTTACCAGCGGGCGAATATCCAGACGACCATCAGCAATGAAGGCAATCACGTCGGCAAACTCGCCGTTGTACGCCAACGCCCCCAGCACCTGCTTCTCGGTGGACACCAGCTCGAAGAAGTTGAACTCGCTGGGCTCTTCGAAAATACCCACCAGCACGCACTTGCCTGCTTTACGGATGGTGTCGATGGCCAGCTTGGCCGTATTTTTGTTGCCGATGCACTCAAAACTCACATCGGCGCCCAGCCCTGCTGTCAGTGCGCGGATTTCCGCCAGGGCATCGCACTGGCTGGGGTCCAGCACCACGTTGGCGCCTACCTCTTTGGCTTTGGCTTTGCGCGCAGAGGACATCTCAAGGGCGATGACCTGCGCCGCCCCCGCAGCCTTGGCGCACATGATGGTGCACAGGCCGATGGTGCCGGCCCCCACCACTACAACGGTTTGCCCAAGCAGGCTGCCGGCCTTTTTCACCGCGTGCATACCCACCGCCAGCGGTTCGATCAGTGCCCCGGCTTCGGCAGGGAAGCCCTGCGGCAGCCGGTAGAGCAGGTTGGCGGGCACGTTGACCAGCTCGGCGAAGGCACCGTTGTTCATCAGGCCGGTAAAGGCCAGGCGTTCGCAGATGTTGTACAGGCCATGGGTGCAGTAATAGCAGGTGCCGCAATGCTGGCAGGCGTCTGCCGCCACCGGGTCGCCTACGGCATAGCCTTCCACGCCTTCGCCAAGCTTGGCGATGTGGCCGCAGAATTCGTGGCCGAGGATGCACTGGCCCTGAATGCCGGTCAGCGGGTGCGGGGCCTCTACCGGGATAAACACCGGGCCGGCAACATACTCGTGCAGGTCGGAGCCGCAGATGCCGCACCAGTCCACCTTGATCTGCACCCAGCCCGGCGCAGGGTCGGCCGGCAAAGGTACCTGTTCGACACGGATATCGTTGCGGCCATGCCAGACGGCCGCGCGCATGTGGGTGTGGCTCAGGTCATTCATTGTTGTTCTCCAGGCTCACGAAAAGGGCTTAGTGCTTGCGCAGGAACGCGAGCAGTTGCTGGTTGACCTGTTCGGCCGCCTCCATCTGCACCATGTGGCCGGCCTCTGGCAGCACCAGTACTTCGGCTTCCAGGCCCTCGGCATGGCTGGCCGGGATGATCGCATCCTTGCCACCCCACACCACCAGTGCCGGGTGATTGCCCAGTACCCCGCGCAAGTCGTGGCGCTGCCGGTTGCCGTCGGCGAGTGCGCCTGCCAGCTGCTGCAGGGCCTGGTCCACACCTTCCAGGCGCTTGAACTTGAGCATGTCCTCCAGCATTTGCCGGGTGACCAGCGCCGGGTCGGCAAACAACTGCACCATCTGCGGTTTGAGTGCGTTGCGGTTGGCCGCGGTGACGAAACCTTGCAAGTACTGCCCATTGATCGCTTCGCCCAGCCCGGCGCTGGCCACCAGGCTCAGGCTGGCCACACGCTGCGGGGCCAGGCGCGCCACCTTGAGGCTGACGGCGCCGCCCATGGAATGGCCGGCCAGGTGGGCCTTGGCGATGTCCAGGTGGTCGAGCAAGGCGAGCACGGTTTCGCTCAGCTCATCCAGGTCGCCCCGTTGCAGGCCCTTGGCCGACTCGCCGTGGCCCGGCAAGTCGAGGGCAATGACCCGGCGTTCTGCAGCCAGTGCCGGGTGGTTGAACAGCCAGTTATTCAGGTCACCGCCAAAACCGTGTACCAGCACCAGCGGTGTGCCGCCTTCACCCAGCTCGAACCAGCGCAGCAGGCGCCCGCCTACTTCCGCCTTCTGTGGGGCCGGCCCCTGGCTCTGGTCGGCCGCACCTTCGGCGACGAACTCGGCCTGGAAGCGCTGTACCACAGCATCGATCTCGGCCTCTTCTGCTTCGCCTTCGACGACCACCGCCAGCAGCGCGCCAACGGGCAGGGTTTCATCCGGTTTGGCCACCTGGCGGCGCAGCACGCCGTTGAACGGCGCTTCGACGCTGCTGCTGATCTTGTCGGTCTCGACGTCCAGCACCTCGTCGCCCTTGCAGATTTCGTCACCTTCCTGCTTGAGCCAGGTGTCCACCCGGCCCTCGGTCATCGACAGGCCCCACTTGGGCATGGTCAGGGTATGGATCTGGCTCATGCGGCACTCCTTGCGGCTTCGATCACCTTGCGCACGGCGGCTTCGATCTTCGCCGCGTCAGGGATGTACAGGTCTTCCAGGGCATCGGAGAACGGCACCGGGGTATGCGGCGCGGTGACCATTTCGATCGGGCCCTTGAGTGCGGCAAAAGCCTTCTGCGCCACCAGCGCGCTGATGTCGGTGGCCATCGAGCAGCGTGGGTTGGCTTCATCGATCACCACCAGGCGGCCGGTCTTCTCCACACTTTCCAGAATGCTGTCTTCGTCCAGTGGGCTGGTAGTGCGTAAATCCAGCACCTCGCAGTCGATGCCCTGGCGAGCCAGGTTGTTGGCGGCCTCCAGCGCCACATGCACCATGCGCCCGTAGGTAACGAGGGTCACATCGTCGCCATCGCGCACGAAGTTGGCTTCGCCGAACGGTACGGTGTACACCTCTTCCGGCACCTCGCCCTGCATGCTGTACAGCAGCTTGTGTTCGCAGAAGATCACCGGGTCGTTGTCGCGGATCGCCTGGATCAACAGGCCCTTGGCATCGTAAGGCGAGGATGGGCACACCACCTTCAGGCCGGGGATGTGCGTCCATAGCGAGGTGAGCATCTGCGAGTGCTGGGCCGCCGCGCGCAGGCCGGCGCCATACATGGTGCGCATCACCAGCGGGGTCACTGCCTTGCCGCCGAACATGTAGCGGAACTTGGCGGCCTGGTTGAGGATCTGGTCCAGGCAGCAGCCGGCGAAGTCGACGAACATCAGTTCGCACACCGGGCGCAGGCCCTGGGTAGCGGCGCCGACGGCCGCGCCGACGTAGCCGATTTCCGATAGCGGCGCGTCAAGCACGCGGCCGGGGAATTGGTGGTACAGGCCTTTGGTCACGCCCAACACGCCACCCCAGGCGTCATCCTCGCCGGGCGCACCGGCACCGCCAGCGACGTCTTCGCCAATGATGAACACCGTGTTGTCGCGGCGCATTTCCTGGGCCAGGGCTTCGTTGATGGCCTGCTGGTAGCTGATCTTTCTTGCCATGGTGGTTCTCCTGTTGTTCTTGTAATCCGCGGCTCAGGGGTAGGCGACGTAGACGTCGGTGAGCAGGTCGGCGGGCTGTGGCTTGGGATCGGACTTGGCGCGGCGAACGGCGTCTTCGATCAGGTCCTCGACGCGGGCGTCGATGGCGTCCAGTTGCTCGGCCGTGAGCAGGCCGGCGCGGGTGGTCTTGTTGCGAAATTGCATGAGGCAGTCGCGGGATTCGCGCAGGTTCTTCACTTCATCAGGGGCGCGGTAGGTTTGCGCATCGCCTTCGAAATGGCCGTAGTAACGGCTGAGCTTGACCTCGATCAGCGACGGCCCTTGCCCGGTACGGGCGCGCTCGATGGCGGCGCCGGCGGCCTCGTATACGGCAAAGAAGTCGAAGCCGTCGATGGTGACGCCTGGCATGCCGAAGCCGGCAGCGCGGTCGGCAATATGGTCGCAGGCGACGGACCAGTTGGAGGCAGTGGCCTCGGCGTAGCCGTTGTTCTCGGCCACGAAGATGCAGGGCAGGTTCATGATCGACGCCATGTTCATGGCTTCGAACACGGCGCCCTCGTTGGATGCCCCATCGCCGAAGAAGGCTACCGACACGTCATCGCGGCCCTTGAGTTTGGCCGCCAGCGCCGCCCCGGCCACCAGTGGTGCGCCGGCGCCGACGATACCGTTGGCACCGAGCATGCCTTTTTCCAGGTCGGCAATGTGCATCGAGCCGCCCTTGCCGCCGCACACGCCGGTCTTCTTGCCGTAGATCTCGGCCATCATGCCGTACACGTCCACGCCTTTGGCGATGCAGTGGCCATGGCCGCGGTGGGTCGAGGCGATGCAGTCGCTGTCGCGCAGGTGGGCCATGACCCCGGCGGCAGAGGCTTCTTCGCCTGCATACAGGTGGACGAAGCCGGGAATTTCGCCGGTGGCGAACTCCACATGCAGGCGTTCTTCGAAGGCGCGGATGGTCCGCATGACTTCATAGGCATGCAGCAGTTGTTCAGTACTGAGTTGATTGGACATCTTGTTGTTCTCCGGGGTTGTCTCAACACGGGTTTGCAGGGTGCAGGCGGTGGCCGCGCGGGACGGCCAGCAAGTGGTGGCGGGCGGCATGCGCCAGTACGGCCTCGACGTCCACGCTGAGTGGGCCTTGGTGGTCGAGGGTGATGGTGGGCGTGTCATGCTCGGCAAATTCGATTTCGCGTTCGCCGTCCAGGGCCAGGGTGCCGCTGGCCAGGCTCAGGCGATGGGCGACGCCGGGCGTCAGCGGACCGCAGGCGGAGATGCCGCAGGCTTGTAGCAGGCCGGGCGCCAACGGTGCCAACAACGCCTGTTCGGCACCGGGGGCCAGGCGTACCCAGGCGCCGTGCGGATCTTGCCGTGACACCGGGCACCACAGGCCGCACAGGGCCGACAGGCCGATGGCGTGGGGTTCGGCGAAGCAGGCGAAGACTTCGCAGAGGTCCTCGCTGCGGCTGAGCGCACGGGCACCGATGAAGCGCTGTGGCGACACGGCCACCTCGACCAAGGCCCATTCGGCCAACTGTTGTTCGGGCACTTTCACCAGTAAGCGCTTGTTACGGCGCAAGCCGATGCTGGCCGCTACCCGGCCACTGGCAAGCAGGCCACCGGCCAGGCCCGCGCTGGTGGCTTCACGAAGTTCGGGGAAGGCGTTGTTGGTGCCGGTGGACAGGGTCAGCAGCGGCACGTCACCGGCCTCGGCGGCGACCGCCTTGTGGGTGCCATCACCGCCCAGCACGGCGATCATCGTCACGCCGCGCTCGACCATGCGCCGGGTTGCCAGGCGGGTATCGGCCACGGTCTGGGTCAGTGGCAGGTCGAGTATCTCGATGGCCGGCCAGTGCTGGTCACGGGCCCCCGGGCCCTGGCTGGCCTTGAGCACTGCGGCAGCGATGCCGGTCATGTCGCTGGGCAGCAACACCCGGCCAATGCCAGTGGCACCGAAAGCGGCCAGCAGGCGCTGGATGGCCGAGGCCTTGTCGGTGCTCGAATAGAGCCCGGCATTGGCGGTCAGGCGGCGCAGGTCGCGGCCAGAGGCAGGGTTGGCAATGATCCCGACATTCGGGGCGGGTAGCGGCATGGCGCACCTCGTATTTTTGTTTGCAAGGGCAGGAGCAAGCGGGGTGCCAGCTTTCTTCGCGATGGCTGAAGTGGCCGGGCTAGAGGGCTCTGGTCGTGATCGGGCAGGTCTTACGGGGGGCGGCGGCGAGACGCCGGGTGCCAGCTCCGGGCCTCTGTTGCCGAGACGCTGAGACGCTGCGTCTCAAGCCAGCCGGTAATCACACAGTGCTTGTCGGGGCATGCCCAGAGGCGCTTAATGGCCGGACAACGATAAAAACAGCAACGAGAACCGGAGGGCCTGAATGCTTGCCGCGAACTCCCGAGCCCATGTGGACTGCGTCAGCAGGGTGTTGAAGAATGCCGACCGCCTGCCGCAGGCGCCGGTACCACCGCTGATTCTCGATTCATGGCGCCGCTCCATGGATGTGTACCGCCTCGACCCCGCTTCCCAGCAGGGGCCGCGTATCCTTTCCCAAAGCCTGCTCAACGAATGCCGCGAACGCGCCGAGCTGTTCCTGCGCATCGCCAGCGATGCCGTGGCGCGCTTGCACGAACGGGTGCGCGGCGCTGACTACTGCGTGCTGCTTACCGATGCCCAGGGGCGCACCATCGATTACCGGGTCGAGTCGGCCATCCGCAACGACTGTCGCAAGGCCGGGCTGTATCTGGGGACCTGCTGGTCGGAGGGCGAGGAGGGCACATGCGGCGTGGCGGCGGTACTGACCAGCAAGGCCCCGGTCACGGTGCACAAGCGCGATCACTTTCGCGCCGCCTTCATTGGCCTGACCTGCACAGCGGCGCCGGTGTTCGACCCGTTGGGCGAGCTGCTGGGCGTGGTTGATGTGTCGGCCTTGCAGTCGCCGGACGATCGGCGCAGCCAGCACCTGATCCGCCAACTGGTCGAGCAGACGGCCCGCGAGATTGAAAATGCCTTCTTCATGCACAGCGCCCAGGGCCACTGGGTGATGCGCGCCCACGGCACGCCGGGCTATGTGGAGAGCCAGCCCGATTACCTGCTGGCCTGGGATGCCGATGGCCGCTTGCAGGCAATCAACAGCCTGGCGCGGCAACGGCTGGTGGAACGCCTGGGGCGCTTGCCCGAGCACATTGGCGAACTGTTCGACATCGACCAGCTGCGCCGGGTGAGCGCGTCGTCCGCCCAACGCCTGCCCGGTCTGGGCGGTTTGTATGGCCGGGTCAGCGCACCGCAGCAACGCCAGCGTGCGCAGCCTGTGCGCCAGGCACAGGACACCCGTATCGAGCAGCACCTGCGGCTGGCCACGCGGGTCAAGGACTGCAACCTGGCGGTGCTGGTACTGGGTGAGACCGGGGCCGGCAAGGAGGTATTCGCCCGCCAACTGCACCAGCAAAGCCAGCGCTGTGATGGCCCGTTCGTTACCCTGAACTGCGCGGCCATTCCGGAAACCCTGATCGAGAGCGAGTTGTTCGGCTATGTGGCCGGGGCCTTCACCGGGGCTTCCAGCAAAGGCATGCAAGGGCTGTTGCAGCAGGCCGATGGCGGCACGTTGTTTCTCGACGAGATCGGGGACATGCCGCTGAACCTGCAGACCCGCCTGCTGCGGGTGCTGGCGGAGGGGGAGGTGGCGCCGCTGGGTGCGGCACGGCGGGAGCGGGTGGATATTCAGGTGATCTGTGCGACCCATCGCGATCTGGCGTCGATGGTGGAGGACGGGCGATTTCGTGAAGACTTGTACTTCCGCCTGGCCAATGCCCGCTTTGAGCTACCCCCCTTGCGTGAACGTGATGACCGGCTGGGGCTGATTCACCAGTTGCTGGCCGAGGAGGCTGCGGCCTGCGGGGTGGAGGTGGTGTTGGCGGATGACGCGTTGCAGGCGCTGCTGGTTTATCGCTGGCCGGGCAATTTGCGCCAGCTGCGGCAGGTGTTGCGGTATGCCTGTGCGGTGAGTGAGGGCGGGCAGGTGCGGCTGCAGGATCTGCCGCAGGAGGTGCGTGGTGAAGCGGTTGGCTCGGCTGAAAGCGGGGTGTCGTGCCCGGCCCGGCAGCTGTTGCTGGACGCGCTGATCCGCCATCGCTGGAAGCCGGCGGATGCGGCGCGCGCTTTGGGTATTTCGCGGGCGACGCTTTATCGGCGAGTGCATGAGCATCGTATCGACATGCCGCGGATGAAGAGCTAGTGTGGTGTTTTGCAAATACGGCCAATAACTCGCGAGCGATTTTTGCGTTCAGGCAAGGCGTCGCGACGAGTCGTAGCCCAGCTACGGCGAGGAGCGACAACGCCGCATGAGTGCAAAAAGCGCCGCGAGTTATGGTCGTTATTTGTGAAACACCACACTAGGCAGGCAATAAAAAACCCCGGCACAGGGCCGGGGTTCTGGTACATCACACTACACGATCACTCCTGGTTGGCCAGTTTGTGCTCGAGGTAGTGAATGTTGACGCCGCCTTTGCAGAAGCCTTCATCACGCACCAGGTCGCGGTGCAGCGGGATGTTGGTCTTGATGCCGTCGACGACGATCTCGTCCAGGGCATTGCGCATGCGCGCCATGGCTTCGTCGCGGTCCTTGCCGTAGGTGATCAGCTTGCCGATCAGCGAGTCGTAGTTCGGCGGAACCGAATAACCGCTGTACAGGTGCGAATCGACGCGTACGCCGTTGCCGCCTGGGGCGTGGAAGTGCTTCACCTTGCCTGGGCTCGGGATGAACTTCTTCGGGTCTTCGGCGTTGATCCGGCACTCCAGCGAGTGGCCACGGATCACCACGTCTTCCTGGCGGAACGACAGTTTGTTGCCAGCGGCGATGCTCAGCATCTCCTTGACGATGTCGATGCCAGTGACCATCTCCGATACCGGGTGCTCAACCTGCACGCGGGTGTTCATCTCGATGAAGTAGAAGCGGCCGTTTTCGTACAGGAACTCGAAAGTACCCGCACCACGGTAGCCGATCTCGATGCACGCATCGACGCAGCGCTTGAACACTTCCTGGCGGGCTTTCTCATCGATGCCCGGGGCTGGTGCTTCTTCCAGTACTTTCTGGTGACGGCGCTGCAGCGAGCAGTCGCGGTCGCCCAGGTGAATGGCGTTGCCCTGGCCGTCGGACAGTACCTGTACTTCCACGTGGCGTGGGTTGGTCAGGAACTTCTCCAGGTAAACCATCGGGTTACCAAAGGCTGCACCGGCTTCGGTACGGGTGAGCTTGGCCGAGGAAATCAGGTCCTCTTCCTTGTGCACCACGCGCATGCCGCGACCACCACCGCCACCGGCGGCCTTGATGATCACCGGGTAGCCGACGTCACGGGCAATCGCCAGGGCAACTTCTTCGTCTTCTGGCAGTGGGCCATCGGAGCCCGGTACGGTCGGTACGCCCGACTTGATCATCGCGTCCTTGGCCGAAACCTTGTCGCCCATCAGGCGAATGGTGTCGGCTTTCGGGCCGATGAAGGCGAAACCGGATTTTTCCACCTGTTCGGCGAAGTCGGCGTTTTCTGCCAGGAAGCCGTAACCCGGGTGAATCGCAGTGGCGCCAGTCACTTCGGCGGCAGCGATGATCGCCGGGATATGCAGGTAGGAATCCTTGGACGATGCAGGGCCGATGCAGACCGACTCGTCTGCCAGGCCCAGATGCATCAGTTCACGGTCGGCAGTGGAGTGCACGGCGACGGTCTTGATACCCAGCTCTTTGCAGGCACGCAGGATCCGCAGGGCAATTTCCCCGCGGTTGGCGATCAGGACTTTTTCGAGCTTCCCAGACATCGTTGGCTCTCCGCGATTCAAACGACGGTGAACAGCGGCTGGTCGAACTCAACCGGCTGGCCGTCTTCTACCAGGATGGCGTCGATGACACCGCCAATATCGGCTTCGATGTGGTTCATCATCTTCATGGCTTCGACGATGCACAGGGTGTCGCCTTTCTTCACGGACTGGCCAACTTCAGCGAAGTTAGGCGAGGTCGGCGAAGGCTTGCGGTAGAAGGTACCTACCATTGGCGAACGGATCACAGTGCCTTTCAGGGCCGGGGCAGCAGCAGCGGCTTCGGCGGCTGGGGCAGCAGCGGCAACCGGGGCAGCGGCAGGGGCGGCAGCCATAGGCGCCGGTGCGTAGAACTGCTGGGCTGCTGGAGTCTTGCTGTGACGGCTGATACGGACCGACTCTTCGCCTTCCTTGATCTCCAGTTCGTCGATGCCAGACTCTTCCAGCAGCTCGATCAGTTTCTTGACTTTACGGATATCCATTAATCATCAACTCCCAAAGGTTCGGTCAGGGGGCGAAATACAAAAAACGTATCTGAAACGTTTCTCTCGAACCCCGGCCACTTAGGCCAGGGTTTTCATCATTTGGGCTGTGCGTTGGCAGCCAGTTGTTCCAGTGCGGACTCCAGGGCCAGGCGATAACCGCTGGCGCCCAGACCGCAGATCACCCCTACGGCAACATCGGAAAAGTAGGAGTGGTGACGGAACGGTTCGCGTTTGTGCACGTTGGACAGGTGCACTTCGATGAATGGGATGCTCACCGCAAGCAATGCGTCACGTAATGCGACGCTTGTGTGGGTGAAAGCAGCCGGATTGATCAGGATGAAGTCCACACCCTCGTTGCGTGCGGCGTGAATGCGGTCGATCAGTTCGTATTCGGCATTGCTCTGCAGGTACTGCAGATGGTGGCCTGCGGCGCGGGCACGTTGCTCCAGGTCCTGGTTGATCTGAGCCAGGGTCACGGCGCCATAGTGGCCTGGCTCGCGAGTACCGAGCAGGTTGAGGTTGGGGCCGTGGAGCACCAGTAGCGTTGCCATCTGCGGATTCCTTGGATTTGTAGGGCAATTCGACACAGCGCGGCGAGTGTGCCGTAAAGCAACGGCAAGTGTCCAGTTCCCGGCAATAGCCAGCACGATGTCCGAGGTTCGCGCGAAGTATGTGACCGGATAATTAAATCCGGTCATTCATTTCAGGATTTTTCCCGGCTCGCGGGAAGTTATAGACCGACTTTGCCGCGTACGCGCGTCAGAATCTGCGCAAATTCACCGGCATTTATCTCGCCAATCACCCGATCAGCGGTAATTTCGCTGCCGTTCGCAGCAAAAAACAGCAGGGCGGGTGGGCCGAACAGCTGGTAGCGGTCGAGCAGCTTGCGTTGCTCGGCATTACTTTCGGTGATGTCGAAACGCAGCAGTTTGAAGCCGGACAGCTGTGTTTGCACCTGCGGTGCATTGAGCACCTCATGCTCGATCACCTTGCAACTGATGCACCAGTCGGCGTACCAGTCCAGCAGCACTGGCTGGCCGGCGGCCTTGGCTTGCGCCAGGGCTGCGTCCATGGCATCAGGTGTGGTGATGGTCTGCCAGGCATCGGCTTTTGCTGCCGGCAGACCGCCGCTGGCGGCCAGTGACGCAACCGGCAGTGGGCGCAGTGGGTCGCCCTGGCCAGTGAGGGCGCCGTACCAGCAAGCCAGCGCGTACACCAGCAAGGCCAGACCGAGCAGTTGCGCCAGGCGCTGGGGCGTCGTCTTGACGACGAATTCCAGGGCGCCGAGGAACAGAGCCACACCCGCAGCAAGGAAACCGACCAGCAGCAAGGTCACAGGGCCTGGCAGTACACGGCTGAGCAAGCCGATGGCCAGCCCCAGCAACAGTACGCCGATGGCGTTTTTCACCGTGTTCATCCATGGGCCGCTTTTGGGCAACCAGGCCGCGCCCCCGGTGGCCACCAGCAGCAACGGCGCCCCCATGCCCAAACCCAGGGCGAACAGCTTGAGCGCACCACCCAGGGCATCGCCACTGGCACTGATATAGAGCAAGGCACCGGCCAAGGGCGCCGATACACACGGAGAAACCAGCAAGCTGGAGAGCACACCGAGCACTGCTGCGCCCAGCAGCGAGCCGCCCCGGGTGTGGTTGGCGACGTTGTTCAGGCGGTTACTCAGGGCCTGGGGCAGCTTCAGCTCGAAGAGGCCGAACATGGCCAGGGCGAACACCACGAAGAACAGCGCGAAGGGAACCAGCACCCAGGCCGACTGCAGGCGCGCCTGCAGGTTCAGGCTTGCACCGAACAGGCCCATCAGTGCACCGAGTACCGCGAAGCTGGCCGCCATTGGCAGCACGTAGGCCAGCGACAGCGCCAGGCCGCGCACGCCGCCAACCTGGCCGCGCAGCACCACACCGGAGAGGATCGGCAACATCGGCAGGACACAGGGGGTGAAGGTCAGGCCGACCCCGGCGAGGAAGAACAGCAGTAGCGACTTCCAGTTCCAGCCGTGTTCGCGGGTGGCCGGTGCGTTTGCAACGCCTTCGCCATCGATACTCAGGCGTGCGGTTTCCGGTGGGTAGCACAAGCCCTTGTCGGCGCAACCCTGGTAGCCCACCAGCAGGGTGAAGGCGCGTGGGTCTTTGCGTGGCAACTCGATATCGAGCACGCCGTGGTAAACCTCGACGTCGCCGAAAAATTCATCGTGCTTGGGCTCACCCTTGGGGATGTTCGGCGTGCCCAGGGTGATATCGGCCGGTTCCGTGTGGAACTGGAAGCGGTGCCGGTAGAGGTAGTAGCCATCGGTGGCGACGAAGCGCAGCTTGATGGTTTGCGCATCGGCCTGGACAAGGTTGAGCTTGAAGGCCTCGTGTACCGGCAGGAAGTCGGCGTTGTTGGCCAGCGAAGCGGCGCCGAGGGTGGCGCTGGGGCGGTTGTCGAGCAGGCCTGCGGCGAAGGCAGGGCTGGCCAGCAGCAGGAACAGCATGAAAAACAGGCGGCGCATGGCGGACTCGCGAGGTGGAACTTGCTCGGCATGATAACGGATGCGCAGGAATAATTGGCCCGAAACAAACGTAGGAGCGGTTTTACCCGCGAAGCACCGCGCGGGCGGCGCTCGATCTCCCAGGCGCAGCACATGTCCCGTCGAACACCACCCAACTGCTACACCTGTCCTGGCCACCACCCCGCTGACTCAGACCCTGAACGCTCGCACCGCCCGGTTCAGCTCACCGCCCAGGCTCAGCAACTGTTCGCCTTGCTCACGCCCCTCGCCAATGCGCTGCAGGTTGTCTTCACCCAATTCGTGAATCCGCTCGCTATGGTCACGAATCTCGCTCACTGCGCCACTCTGCTGCGCCGTGACATCGGCAATCCGCACCGCCGTATCGGAAATGGTACGAATGGCACAGACAATCTCATCCAGTGCCCCATCCGCCGCCTGGGCTTGACCGGCCGTGGCCTCGGCGTGTTCCAGTTGCGCGCGCATCCCCGCCACCGAACTTCTGGCCGCCTGCTGCAAGCGGTCGATCAATGCCTGAATCTCGCCGGTAGCGCCCGTGGTGCGCTGGGCCAGTGAGCGCACCTCATCGGCAACCACGGCAAAGCCACGGCCCATCTCGCCGGCACGGGCCGCTTCGATCGCGGCGTTCAGTGCCAGCAGGTTGGTCTGCTCGGCAATCGAGCGGATCACCGTCAGCACCCCGCCAATGGTTGCCGACTCTTCCGCCAGTTGCTCGATCATTCGGGCGTTGCCTTGCACTTCATCGACCAGTTCCCGCAAGCCCGACAGGCTCTGGCCAATTACCGCCTGGCCTTGTTCCACGGCACGCCCGGCATCGCGACTGGCCTCGGCGGCTGCGCTGGCATCGCCGGCCACTTGTTGAATGGTCGCTTCCAGTTCGCCCAAGGCATCGCGGATCTGCCCGGTATCGCCGGCCTGGCGCTCGGCGCCGCCGTGCAGCGCGGCGCTCATGCCGGCCAGGGCGTGGCTGCTGCCGGCCACCTGCTCGGCGTTATGGCGAATGGTGCCTACCAGCTCCACCAGGTACTGACGCAGGCGGTTGAGCGACGCCTGGATGTCGTGCAGTTCGCGGTTGGTCTTGCCTAGGGCGATGGCCTGGGCGAAGTCGCCCTCGGCCCAGCGTGACAGGGCCGGGGCCAGGCCGGTCAGGGTGCGTGCCAGGCGCCGTTGCAGTGCGTCGATCAGAAGGGCGATCAGCAGGATCAGGCCGATCATCAGGCCTTGGATGATGCGCACCTCGGCAGCAATTTTTGCATGCTGGCCGCGTACTTCGGGCTCCAGCGCGGCGATGGCCTGTTGTACTGCTTCCAGGCGCTGGCCGGTGCTGGTGGCCAGCTCGGCGCGGCGCTCGATCTGTTCGCGGGTGCGTTGCAGTTCGGCCGGGTAGCGATTGAGCAGGCTTTGCAATTCACGCTTAAGGCCCACGGCAATGTCTTCCTGTTGGGCGCTGGCCTGGGATTCCAGGCCCATCATCGCAGCGAAGTCGTCTGCACCGGATTCGGCCGTGCGGGTTACGCCGAGCAGTGGCAGGCCGTCGATTGTCTGGGCCTGGGCGCGGATCAGTTGTAGCTCGCGCTCCACCTCATCGGCCAGCTCCGGGCGGCCGCTGCTGACCAGCTTGTCGCGAGCCAACGACAGCCGGCTCAGGTGCACGGTGGCGTCGAGCAAGGGCAGCAAGTAGCGATTGGCCTCGGCGTTGCCACTGTCGCGGGCGTAGCTGGCCATTTGCTCGAAGTTCGCCCCTAGCTCCCGTTCGGCTTGCAGCAACAGGGCTTGCGGGTCGCCGGCCAGCTTGCCGGCGGCCAGCAGTTCGTTGGCGGTGAAGGCCTGCAGGCTATCCAGGCTGGGGCGCAACTTCTCGGCCAGCTCAACGGGCCAGTCCGCCAGTGCGGCCTGCAACTGCTGGTTCGCCTCCATGGCGGCGGCCTGGCGCAGGGCGTCGCCGCTGCCCAGGTAGGCCTGGATATTGCGCGCCGCCTGGTTCTGAAACTGCTGGGACAGGCCCAGATAGCGCTCCATCATCTGGTAGGGGCGCTCGAGGGCGCGCTGCGACCACCACAGGGTGGCGCCCAAGGCGATACACACGGTCACCAGCAACAGGGTGTTGAAATTGGTCAGCCACTTCAGGCGCATAGCCACGAACTTCCTGCGCAGGGGAGAGGTAGGCGCCTGAAGTTATTGCGATTTTGTGACGGGGTGATGACGCCAGGGGGCTTGGAGTCAGAAAAAAGTGGCACAGTGCCTCTATTGGTATGGCCGGCACGGTGAGTGCGAATCTCAGGGCTCTACACGAACGACGCAATTACGCCCCGCATGCTTGGCCCGGTACAGCGCCTCGTCCGCTGCGCTGGCCATGGTCAGTGCATCCAGCCCCTCATCCAGTTGCACCACGCCGGCGCTGAAGGTGCACTGCAAGTCTCGTGGCTGCGCCGGGTAGAGAATTTCGGCAAAGCGCCGGCGAATTTCGTCCAGCACTTTGTGTGCGGCGTCCAGCGCGGTGTTGGGCATGACGATGGCGAATTCCTCGCCACCGTAGCGGCCAATGAAATCGGTCTTGCGCAAGCGCTGCTTGAGGAATAGAGCAAGGCTCTTGATCACTCGGTCGCCCATGGGGTGGCCATGGCGGTCGTTGATCTTCTTGAAGTGGTCGATGTCGAGCATGGCAAAGCTCAACGGCTGCTGTTCACGGCGGGCGCGGAAGCTGCAGTCTTCCAGCAGCTGCAGGATATGAGTGTGGTTGTACAGCCCGGTCAGGCTGTCGCGAACCATGCGCGCCTTCAAATGGCGGGCGCGGGCGGCGCGGTTGCGCACGGTAGTGATCAGGTGGCGTGAGCGAAACGGCTTGGTCAAAAAGTCATCACCGCCTTCGCTCATGGCATCCAGTTGCTTGTCCAGGTCGTCCTCGGCAGACAGGTAGATGATCGGCACACTCACATAACGGTCGCTGTGGCGGATTACCTTGGCCAGCTCCGGGCCGGTGCAAGCCGGCATGTACAGGTCAAGGATGATCAGGTCGGGCTGGAAGTCGGCAAGCTCTGCCATCGTGCGGATCGGGTCGGTCAGGCTGCGGGTGAGCATGCCGGCGCCGGCCAGTACACGCTCGGTGTACAGGGCCTGGGTGCGCGAGTCGTCGATGATCAGCACGCGCAACGGGTCGTGCGGGGCGGTGTTGGTCAGCAGTTCGACCTTTTCCAGCAAGCTGGAAGCTTCCAGGCTGCCGGTGAGAAAGTCCTGACCACCGGCGCGTACTGCGGCAAGGCGGGTTGGGGTGTCGGCTTCGTGATGGCTGAAGAACAGCAACGGAATGGAGCGTGCCAGGCCCTGCTGCACCTGGGCGGCCAGCAGCAAGCCCAGGCCGGCGCCGGTGAAGTCGACGTCCATGATGATGGCCGAAGGCGGGTACTCGCTGATCGAGGCGAGAAACGCCGCGGTGCTCGGCAACGCTTGCACCACCAGGCCAAAGAATTCCAGTTGCTGGGCCAGGCGCTGGGCACGCTCGTGGTCCTGCAGCAGGATGTACACCGGTTTGCGCACGGGCAGCAGCAGCTGGTCGAGCGGGTCATCCTTGCGCAGGCCGTTACGCGTCAGCGGTTGGACGGGGCACTGCGGGCTTGGCTCGACTGCTTGGCTCATGTCCTGGCTACTTATAGGTTGGGATGTGCAGGGGCAATGATGGCTCTATGCTAGCAGCTCTTTTCAAGTGCGTGAGTGCCCTGCGTCAACAAAGCGGGCAGAACGAATATTCAGTTGCTGACTGAATGGTCGCTTATGCGTACGGTGGTGTCTGCTTTATAGTGCTGGCATTCGGGCTTACCGTGGCACCCTAGCGCAGGCCTGTGGTCAAAGCCCCTGAACCGTCGTGACTGATTAAGGACAAAGCCATGCTGGACTGGAAAAACCGAGAGGCCAAAGCCGAGCCCCGTGAGCGTGTCGACGGGCGCAGCGCAGCCGCCCGTAGCTACCTTGGCGGCCTTTGGAGCCGTGCCCTGGGGACCCTGATCGGGTTGTACCTGCTGGTGTGTATCGGCCTGGGCTGGTACTGGAGCCAGGAGCCTGCTCTGTTCCCTGTGCAGCAAAACGCCCAGGCCGCAGCCGAACGTGCTGGCCAGCAGATGGTGGTGGGCTATACCACCGTCGAAACCCTCAAGACCGTGGCCAACACTTTGCTGAACAAGCCGGGCGGCTATATTTCCAACGACCGCTTCCCGCCAGGGCTGTGGATGGACAACATGCCAAGTTGGGAATATGGCGTGCTGGTCCAGGTCCGCGACCTGTCCCGTGCTCTGCGCAAAGACTTCGCCCGTTCGCAGTCGCAGTCCACCGAAGACGCCGACCTGGCCAAGGCCGAGCCACGCTTCAACTTCGACAACAAGAGCTGGATCCTGCCGTCGAGCGAGTCGGAGTTCGAAGAAGGCATCAAGTCGCTGACCCGTTACCAGACCCGTCTGGCTGCTGGCGACAAGGGCGCGATCTTCTATACCCGCGCCGACAACCTGAACAACTGGCTGGGTGACGTGGCAACCCGTCTGGGCTCGCTGTCGCAGCGTCTCTCGGCCAGCGTTGGCCGGGTCAAGCTCAACTCCACGCTGAAGACCGAGTCGGTCGTTGCCGGCCAGGCGCCGCAGGTGGACGAGGAGCTGGTGGAAACCCCATGGCTGCAGATCGACAACGTGTTCTACGAAGCCCGCGGCCAAGCCTGGGCGTTGTCGCATCTGCTGCGTGCCATTGAGGTGGACTTCGCCGACGTGCTGGCGAAGAAGAATGCCACGGTCAGCGTGCGTCAGATCATCCGTGAGCTGGAAGCCTCGCAAGAGCCGCTGTGGAGCCCGATGGTGCTCAACGGCAGTGGCTTCGGTATGTGGGCCAACCACTCGTTGGTCATGGCCAATTACATTTCCCGGGCCAACGCCGCGGTTATCGACCTGCGTCAGCTGCTGTCGCAGGGTTGATGATGGCTATCAGCCCCGCCGAGGCCGCCCATCGGGCGGCTTCCGACCGCGAGCTGGTCACCTGGGTGGACGAGACCGACCAGGTACTGGGCGCCTTGCCCCGTGCCGAGCTGCGCGAGCGTGGCCTGATCGGGCGCTGCACGTTCATTCTGCTGTTCAACAGTGCCGGTGAATTGTGTGTACATCGGCGTACGCTGAGCAAGGCGCTGTACCCAGGGTATTGGGATGTGGCGGCGGGCGGCATGGTCACGGCTGGGGAGGCGTATGCCGAATCGGCAGCGCGCGAGCTGGCCGAAGAGCTGGGCATCGAAGGCGCCGAGTTGCGCTTCCACGAGCGGTTCTACTTTGACCAGCCGGATAACCGCTTGTGGTGTGCGGTGTATTCGGCTGTGTCGGATGCGCCGTTGCGGTTGCAGCCGGAAGAGGTGATCGAGGCGCGCTTCATCGGTCTGGAACAGGCTGAGCAGGAAAGCCTGAGCAAGCCTTATTGCCCGGACTCGTTGGCGGCGTTGCAGCGCTACAAGGCCACTTTGTAGGCTCGGGTTTGCCCGCGAAATACCGGCCCAGACACCCGTTTCGCAGGGCAAGGGCTTTGCCCTTGTTCGCGGGTAAACCCGCTCCTACACAACCGGCGTATTTATCGTTACACTGCGCGCCCTTTTCGGGCTGCCGCAATTCTTGCAGCAGTAGCGCCGCCCCTGCCAGAGTGGGGCTTCGCGGTCGGCCTCAACCCCAAGGCACGACCAGTTTTTGTCCTCAGCACCGAGGAACAAAAGTGGCCAAGAAAGCTTCTTCCTTTTCCGCCCTTGGCGGTCTCGTGTACTCCACCGACGCCGGTCGGCACTGCTCCGACTGTGGCCAGCCGGTGGATGCCTGCACTTGCAAGCAGCAAATCATCCCCGAAGGCGACGGTATTGCCCGCGTGCGCCGCGAAAGCAAAGGCCGTGGCGGCAAGACCGTGACCACCGTCACCGGCGTGCCGCTGCCGCCCGACCAGCTCAAAGAACTGGCGACCACGCTCAAGCGCCGCTGCGGCACCGGCGGCGCCTTGAAGGATGGGGTTATCGAGATCCAGGGCGACCATGTCGAGCTGTTGATCGGCGAGCTGACCAAACAGGGTTTCAAGGCGAAAAAGTCCGGCGGCTGAGGCCATCGCGCGATTTTTTGCCCAGCGCTTTCTAAACTCGTTCTCGTGGTCAGGGTCTATGCCTGAGCACGGATGAATCGTCATTTTCAGCTTTTACACTCGCTCCGCTGCCTGCGGGGCAGTGTCTTCGACTTATCTATAGGGGACTTGAATGTCCGTACGACGCACACGCAAAGACGATGGTAGCCAATGGACCGTGGCCGACAGCCGCAGTGTTTATGGCATCCGCCATTGGGGCGCTGGTTATTTCGCCATCAATGAAGCCGGGCGCGTCGAAGTGCGCCCCAACGGCCCCGACAGCGCACCGATCGACCTCTACGAGCAGGTGGACGAACTGCGCCAGAGCGGCCTTTCGCTGCCCTTGCTGGTGCGCTTCCCCGACATTCTGCAGGACCGCGTACGCCAGCTGACGGGTGCGTTCGACGCCAACATCGCGCGCCTGGAGTACCAGAGCCAGTACACCGCACTGTATCCGATCAAGGTCAACCAACAGGAAGCGGTGGTGGAAAACATCATCGCTACGCAAAACGTTTCCATCGGCCTGGAAGCCGGCTCCAAACCCGAGTTGCTGGCAGTGCTGGCGCTGGCGCCGAAGGGCGGCACCATCGTCTGCAACGGCTACAAGGACCGTGAGTTCATTCGCCTGGCGCTGATGGGCCAGAAGCTCGGCCACAACGTGTTCATCGTCATCGAGAAAGAGTCGGAAGTGGCTCTGGTGATCGAAGAGGCCGCCGAGCTCAAGGTGAAACCGCAGGTTGGCCTGCGTGTTCGCCTGTCGTCGCTGGCCTCGAGCAAGTGGGCCGACACCGGTGGCGAAAAGTCCAAGTTCGGTTTGTCCGCCGCCCAGCTGCTCTCGGTGGTGCAGCGCTTCCGCGATGCGGGCCTGGATCAGGGCATCCGCCTGCTGCACTTCCACATGGGTTCGCAGATCGCCAACCTGGCCGACTACCAGCACGGCTTCAAGGAAGCCATCCGCTACTACGGCGAACTGCGTGCGCTGGGCCTGCCGGTCGATCACATCGACGTAGGTGGCGGCCTGGGTGTGGACTACGACGGCACCCACTCGCGCAATGCCAGCTCGATCAACTACGACATGGACGACTACGCCGGCGTGGTGGTGGGCATGCTCAAGGAGTTCTGCGACGCGCAGGGCCTGCCGCACCCGCACATCTTCTCCGAGAGTGGCCGTTCGCTGACCGCGCACCACGCCATGCTGGTGATCCAGGTCACTGACGTCGAGAAGCATAACGACGACGTACCCACCATCGAGAACAAGGAAGCCCTGCCCGAGACCGTGCAGTGGCTGGCCGACCTGCTTGGCCCGACCGACATCGAGATGGTCACCGAGACCTACTGGCGCGCCACCCACTACATGGGTGATGTGGCCGCGCAGTACGCTGACGGCAAGATCAGCCTGGGCGAGAAAGCCTTGGCCGAGCAGTGCTATTTTGCCGTGTGCCGTCGCCTGCATAACTCGCTGAAAGCCCGCCAGCGCTCGCACCGCCAGGTGCTGGACGAGCTGAACGACAAGCTGGCCGACAAATACATCTGCAACTTCTCGGTGTTCCAGAGCCTGCCGGACACCTGGGCCATCGGCCAGGTACTGCCGATCATCCCGTTGCACCGCCTGGACGAAGAGCCGATGCGGCGTGCGGTATTGCAGGACCTGACTTGCGACTCCGACGGCAAGATCAACCAGTACGTTGACGAGCAAAGTATCGAAACCAGCATGCCGGTGCATGCGGTGAAGGAGGG
This sequence comes from Pseudomonas sp. 3HC3, assembly GCF_044904505.1. Classification (NCBI taxonomy): domain Bacteria; kingdom Pseudomonadati; phylum Pseudomonadota; class Gammaproteobacteria; order Pseudomonadales; family Pseudomonadaceae; genus Pseudomonas; species Pseudomonas sp. 3HC3. The sequence goes on along the minus strand of NZ_JADDRH010000009.1, from coordinate 37,748 downwards.
CGAGGATTACCTGCTGGGCGTGTTCCTGGTGGGTGCCTATCAGGAAATCCTGGGTGACATGCACAACCTGTTCGGTGACACCGACTCGGTGAACATCTACCAGAATGCCGACGGCAGCGTGTACCACGCCGGTATCGAAACCCACGACACCATCGAAGACATGCTGCGCTACGTGCACCTGTCGCCGGAGGAGTTGATGACGCATTACCGCGACAAGGTTGCCAGCGCCAAGATCACTGCGCGTGAGCGGACCCAGTATCTGGATGCCTTGCGCCTGGGCTTGACCCGGTCTTCGTACCTGTCGTCGTAGTTGTTGTCGGGCCCGCTCCCGCAAAAGTGGACTGCCCCAGGAAGTTGGACACCAATCCAATTTCCTGGGGGCAGGTAAGCAAGTATTCAGATCGATTCAAACTCACTTGGCAGAGGCTGGCCGATGGGACTTGAAGGTGTCCGTGAAGCCGCGCGGAGGAAATCGACAATGCTTGCAATCGAACTGGAGTATGCCGTCAGCCCTGCATATGATTATCTGTTGGCCCTTCATCGCGATCAGTTCTGGCACCATCAATTGTTCATGATGGGTATTCTGGAGCACCGCGTGTGATCAGTAACGCCGGCCTTCTGCTCGCCTCAATCCTGGCCGCCTGTATTTTCTTCCATCCGAGAGTGCTCGGTTCTCGGCTTTGGCGCGCCACGGTGACGCCACTGGCCTCTATTATTGGATCTGGCTTCCTGGTCGCCGGACCGATCTTGGCGGGAACGTTCAGTGGTGCAGCGTGGCTTGCCATGTTGGCTCTTTGCCTCGTCGGTTACCTATACGGCGCAGTGATGCGTCACAACATTCGTTATGTGGAGCCCAATTTGGGGGCGCTGCCACCTACGGCCGCGCTTATTGAACGTGCCTGCGACTTAGTGCTGTCGCTCGCCTATTTCGTGTCTGTTGCCTACTACCTCAACCTGTTCGCAGCTTTCGGCCTGCGGATTGTGGGTGTAGAAGACCGGTTTTCCGTGCGCATTGTCGCCTCCGTCGCGATTGCCACCGTTGGCCTGATTGGACTATCGGGTGGCCTGCGTGCACTTGAGCGTATCGAGGTCAATGCGGTCGGTCTCAAACTTTCCGTCATTTTCGGAATTATCGTGGCGCTTATTTTGTTTGCATCAACCTATCATCCTGTTTCGGCTCAGGTTGAGTCGCAGGCCGGGTTTGGCAAGTTCCAGATTTTATTAGGTCTCATCGTACTGGTGCAGGGCTTCGAGACATCCCGGTATTTAGGCGCCGAATACAATCTGGAGACACGTATCCGAACGATGCGCTATGCGCAGTTGATATCAACGTTTGTCTATGTCGGGTTCGTTTTTCTTGTGACGCATTTGTTTTGTGACCGCCCGCAGGCCATAGGGGGCGAGACGGCGATTATAGACATGCTTCGCCCGGTTGGCGCCGCAGTCGCACCACTGCTGATTGCGGCAGCCCTTGCTTCCCAGTCGTCGGCGGCGATCGCCGACATGAATGGCGCAAGCGGCTTGCTTGCTGAGGCAACGCATAGCCGCATATCCGTAAATGCGGGAAGCCTGGTGACGGCGCTCGTTGCGATCGGCATAACCTGGGGCGCTAGCATTTACGAGATCATCACCTACGCATCAAAGGCGTTCGTCGCCTATTACGCTTTGCAGTCGCTACAAGCGATCCTGTCATCGCTGCGCCGCAATCAATTCGCCAAAGCCGCGATGTTTGCTGCTGGGCTTTTGATTGCCGTCTGCGTCATGCTGCTCGGAAAACCGGTCGCAAGCTAGGAGGGCAAAGTACTACCCCCAGCGTCACTGAACCCAGAGCCCTTTTTCCTGCAACCGCCACCCCACCCACCCCAACGTCAACGCCCGCAATCCCATGAACCCGAGAAACGCCAACCATAATCCATGGTTGCCAAACCCGCTCATGGCCACCGCCACGGGCAATGCCACCAGCACCGACGCCAGCATCGCATTACGCATTTCCCGCGCCCGGGTCGCGCCGATGAACAACCCATCCAGCAAGTAACTCCACACCGCGATCAACGGCAGTAACGCCAGGTAGGGCAAATACGGATAAGCCGCCGCCCGCACACTTTCGATGTCGGTCTGCAAGTCGATGAACAGGTGCCCACCCAGCAGGAACAGCCCGGCAAAGCCCAGGCTGGTGATCAGCGACCAGCCGCAGGCCACCACCAGCGAGCGACGTAGGGTGTCGCGGTCACGGGCGCCAATGGCATGGCCGCACAAGGCCTCTACAGCGTGGGCCAGGCCATCGAGTGCATAAGCAGTCAGCAGCAGGCCGTTGAGCAGCAGGGCGTTGGCTGCCACCGTGGCCTCACCCAAGCGCGCGCCCTGCACGGTGATCAGCAGGAACACCAGTTGCAGCGCCAGGCTGCGCAGGAAGATGTCGCGGTTCACCGCCAGCAGTGGCCTCCAGGCCTGCCAGCGCTTGAGCGCTGCCCACACGATCTGCCCCGGGTAGGCCCGCAGGGCCGGACGGGTCAAGGCCAGGCCGAGCAGGGCGGCACTCCATTCGGCAATCACCGACGCCCGCGCCGAGCCCAGTACGCCCCAGTCCAGGCCCAGCACGAACCACAGGTTCAAGGCGATGTTCAGCAGGTTGGTGGTCAGCAGGATTGCCAGTGGAGCCCTGGCGTTCTGGGTGCCGAGGAACCAGCCGACCAGCGCGTAACTGGCCAGCGCCGCAGGCAGGCCAAGCAGGCGGGTATGGAAGAAGTCTTCGGTGGATTGCTGCAGGGCTGCGCTGGGTTGCATCGCATGAAGTGCCAGCTGGCTGAAGGGCAAGGCTAGCAGGCCGATCAACAGGGCGAAGCCGACCGCCAGCAGCAGCCCTTGCACCAGTACCTGGCGTAACGCTGCACCGTCGCCACGGCCGGCAGCCTGAGCAGCGAAGCCGGTGGAGCCCATGCGCAGGAAGCCCATCAGGCCGACCATGAAGGTGAACAAGGTGGCGCCCACGGCCACGGCGCCCAGCTGGTGGGCGTGCGGAAGATGGCCGATGACCGTGCTGTCGACCAGCGCCACCAGCGGTACCGAGATGTTGGACAGGATCATCGGCGCGGCCAGCACCCAGACCTTGCGGTGGGTGGGGCGGTGGCGCCAGTCGGCAGCGAGTTGGGGCATGTGCATTCCATGAGATTTTGGGGCCGCTGTGTGCCCCTTCGCGAGCTTGCTCGCCCCCACAGGAAAGTGTTGCTCTTGCGGCCGACGCCAAACCTGTGGGAGCGGGCAAGCCCGCGAAGGGGCGCAACGCGGCCCCCTTTTAACGAATGGCCACAGTGTACCGACCAGGCAACCATTTAGCGCGACCATGGTCTGACCTGGCGCGCAACGCCGGGTGCTGTACCTGACGTTGCGCTATAGTTGCTGCCCTCACGTACACGCTGCCCAAGAGTTCCTATCTCATGTTCAACAAAGGATTGTTGCTGGCCTGCGCGCTGGCGTTGCTCAGTGCCTGTGACTCTTCCACGCCAGGCAAACCGGCGCCGGTCGAGAAAACCGTGGCGCCCGCGCCCGCCGAAGCTTCCGCCCCCAAGCGTGAGGACCCGGCCTTGCTCGCCAAGCGCTATGAGGGCCGCGAACTCACGGTGTTGGACGTATCGGAAGTGCAGCTCGATGGCGCGGCAACGCTGTCAGTCAGCTTTTCCGTACCGCTGGATGCCAAGCAGGACTTCACCAACAAAGTTCACCTGGTAGATACCGTCAAAGGCAAGCTCGACGGAGCCTGGGAACTCTCCGACAACCAGATGGAGCTGCGCTTGCGCCACCTGGAGCCGCAGCGCAAGCTGGTGCTGACCGTCGACAAGGGGCTGCTGGCAGTCAATGGCAAGCAGCTGGACAGCGAGTCGATCACCCGCCTGGAAACCCGCGACATGCAGCCGACCATCGGCTTTGCCAGCCGCGGCTCGCTGCTGCCTACGCGTCTGGCCGAAGGCCTGCCGGTGATTGCCCTGAACGTCGACAAGGTGGATGTCGAGTTCTTTCGCGTCAAGCCAGACATGCTCTCGACCTTCCTGGCCAACTGGGGGCGCAACAGCAGCCTGTACTACTACCAGTCCAAGGAAACCCTGGACATGGCCGAGCTGGTCTACAGCGGCCGCTTCGATCTCAACCCGGCACGCAACACGCGTGAGACCGTGTTGTTGCCGATTGCCGGCATCAAGCCGTTGCAGGCGCCAGGCGTGTACCTGGCTGTGATGCGCGCCTCGGGTACCTACGATTATTCTCAGCCGGCAACCCTGTTCACCCTTAGCGACATCGGCGTGTCGGCCCACCGCTACCGCGACCGGATCGACGTGTTTGCGCAAGCCCTGGAAGGCGGTAAAGCGCTGAGCGGCGTCAACCTGGAAATCCATGATGAAAAGGGCAAGCTGCTGGCCCAGGCCACTACCGATGGCAAGGGGCATGCCCAGCTGCCGATCACGCCCAAGGCCGATACCCTGATCGCCACCCAGGGCGTGCATACCACGTTGCTGCGCCTGAACACCGCAGCCCTGGACCTGGCCGAATTCGACATCACCGGGCCTCAGGCCAACCCGCTGCAGTTCTTCATCTTCGGCCCGCGTGACCTGTACCGCCCGGGTGAGACGGTGCTGCTCAACGGCCTGCTGCGCGACCAGGACGGCAAGCCGGTCAAAGCCCAACCGGTGAGCGTGGAAGTGCGTCGCCCGGATGAACAGGTGAGCCGCAAGTTCGTCTGGGAAGCCGACAGCAATGGCTTGTACCAGTACCAGTTGCAATTGGCCACCGAGGCCCCGACGGGCCGTTGGCAACTGCTGCTCGACCTGGGGGGCGGGCGCAAGCAGGTCTATGAATTTCTTGTCGAAGACTTCCTGCCCGAGCGCCTCGCGCTGGAACTCAAGGGCAGCAGCAAACCGCTTTCGCCGGATGAAGATGCGCGCATCCAGGTCAATGGCCGTTACCTCTATGGCGCCCCGGCCGCCGGCAACCGCCTGAGCGGTCAGGCCTATGTACGCCCGTTGCGCGAGGCGGTACCGGCGTTGCCTGGTTACCAGTTCGGTTCGGTCACCGAAACCGATCTGAACCAGGACCTGGAACTGGACGAAGTCACCCTTGACCAGGCCGGCAAGGCGGTGGTCGATATCGAAAGCCGTTGGGCCGAAGCCCGCTCTCCGCTGCAACTTACCGTGCAGGCCAGCCTGCAGGAGTCGGGTGGCCGGCCGATCACCAGGCGCCTGGAGCAGCCTATCTGGCCGGCTGAGCGCCTGCCGGGCCTGCGAGGCCTGTTCGAAGGTGAGGAAACTGATAGCAACGGGCCGGTGGAATTTGAATTTCTGGTGGCCGACCGCGACGGTCACAAACTGGCGGCCGATGCGCTCAAGGTGCGCCTTGTTCGTGAACGCCGCGATTACTACTGGAATTACTCGCAAAGCGACGGCTGGAGTTATGCCTACAACGAGAAATTCCTGACCCAGAACGAAGAGACGATCAGCGTCAAGGCAGGTTCCACTGCCAAGCTCAGCTTCCAGGTTGAATGGGGCCCTTACCGCGTCGAGGTGGAAGACCCGCAGACCGGTCTGGTATCCAGTGAGCGCTTCTGGGCCGGCTATCGTGCCCAGGACAACGCTGAGGGCGGCGCGGTGCGACCGGACCAGGTCAAGCTGGCGCTGGACAAACCCTCCTACGCCGATGGCGCTACCGCCAAGGTCACCGTCACCCCGCCCGCTGCGGGCAGCGGCTACCTGATGATCGAGTCCAGCGATGGCCCGCTGTGGTGGCAGGAAATCGATGTGCCCGCCGAAGGCAAGACCTTTGACGTGCAACTGGACAAGGCCTGGGCCCGTCACGATCTGTACATCAGCGCGTTGGTTATCCGCCCTGGTGAGCGCAAGGCCAATGCCACGCCCAAGCGCGCCGTGGGCGTGCTGCACCTGCCGCTGGACCGCGCCGAGCGCAAGCTTGCGCTGAGCCTGCAGGCACCGGAGAAAATGCGCCCGAAACAGCCGTTGACGGTGAAGATCAAGGCCGCCAACGCCGATGGCAGCGTGCCCAGGCAGGTGCATGTGCTGTTGTCGGCGGTGGACGTGGGCATCCTCAACATCACCGATTTCAAAACCCCCGACCCGTTCGCCAGCCTGTTCGGGCGCAAGGCCTATGGTGCCGATCAACTGGACATCTACGGCCAACTGATCGAGGCCGGGCAGGGCCGCCTGGCCAGCCTGGCATTCGGTGGTGACGCAGCGATGGCCAAGGGGGGCAAGCGACCCAACACTACGGTAACCATCGTTGCCCAGCAGAGCCTGCCGGTGACGCTGGACGACAAGGGTGAGGGCCAAGCCACAGTCGATATCCCCGACTTCAACGGCGAACTGCGGTTGATGGCCCAGGCCTGGACCGAAGAGCACTTCGGCATGGCTGAAGGCAAGACCGTGGTCGCCGCACCGTTGATTGCCGAGCTTTCGGCCCCGCGCTTCCTGGCCGGTGGCGACCGTACCAGCCTGGCACTGGACCTGGCCAACCTGTCTGGCCGCGCCCAGCAACTGAACGTCGAAATCACCACAGAAGGGCAACTGAGCTTGGCGGCCAACGCCGTGCAGAGCGTTAACCTGGCCGAAGGGCAGCGCTCGACGCTGATGATTCCGGTGCAGGCCCAGGGTGGTCTGGGGCAGGGCAAGGTGCATGTCCGGGTGACTGGCCTGAAACTGCCGAACGAGCCGATCACAGCGTTCGAGCGTGAGTGGACGCTGGGCGTGCGCCCGGCCTACCCGGCAATGCTCAAGCACTACCGTGTGGCTCTGAAGGACCAGCCGTGGACCCTGCCCGAAGCAGACCTGGCCGCCTTCGAACCCGCTGGCCTTGAAGCCAGCCTGGCCTTGTCGAGCCGACCGCCGCTAAACCTTGCCGAGCAGATTCGCGCGCTGCAAGCCTACCCCTACGGCTGCCTCGAACAGACCACCAGTGGCCTGTACCCCTCGCTGTACGCCGATGCCGACAGCCTCAAGCGCCTGGGCATCAAGGGCGAGCCGGCGGATGTGCGCAAGCGCAAGATCGAAATGGGCATCGAGCACTTGCTGGGGATGCAGCGCTACAACGGCAGCTTTGGCCTGTGGAGTTCGGACAGCGAAGAAGAGTACTGGCTCACCGCCTATGTTACCGACTTCCTGCTGCGTGCCCGTGACCAAGGTTACGGCGTGCCTGCCGAGGCACTGAAGAAGGCCAGTGAGCGCCTGCTGCGTTACCTGCAGGAACGCAACCTGATCGAAGTCGACTACAGCGAAAATGCCGACCACACGCGCTTTGCCGTGCAGGCCTATGCGGCGCTGGTGCTGTCGCGCAGCCAGCAGGCGCCGTTGGGTGCCCTGCGCGGCCTGTTCGAACGTCGCGCCGATGCACGTTCCGGTCTGCCGCTGGTACAACTGGCGGTGGCGCTGGACAAAATGGGCGACAAACCGCGTGCCGAGCAAGCCTTGCAGGCGGGCCTAGGCATCAGCCGGGGCAAAGGCTGGCTGGCCGATTACGGCAGCGCCCTGCGTGACCAGGCGCTGATCCTGGCGCTGCTACAGGAAAGCAACCTGGCCAGCAGCCAGGTCGATCAGCGCCTGTTCGCCTTGTCGGATGAACTGGCGGCCAACCGTTGGCTGTCGACCCAAGAGCGCAATGCACTGTTCCTCGCTGGCCGTGGCCTGCTGGGCAAGCCGGAAGGCCAGTGGCAGGCACGCCTGGACAGCGCGGGTGAAGTGCGCGAGTTGAACAATGCCGAGGCCGGCATGAAGCTGGAAGGTCCGTTACTGGCCTCGCCACTGAGCGTGCAGAACGAGGGCAGTGAGACGTTGTACCAGCAGCTGACTCTGTCGGGCTACCCACGACAGGCGCCTGCTGCTGGCGGCAACGGCCTGCAGATTCGCAGAGAGTACCTGGGCATGAATGGCCAGCCGCTGGACGTGCACAACCTGCGCAGTGGCGACCTTGTGCTCGTGCACCTGGCGCTGAAAGCCGAGGACCGCGTGCCGGACGCGCTGGTGGTGGACCTGCTGCCGGCAGGCCTGGAGCTGGAAAACCAGAACCTGGCTCAAAGCGCGGCCAGCCTGGACAACGCCAGCACTGCAGTGAAGGCGTGGCGCGAGTCGATGCAGAACGCCAGCGTGGTGCATCAGGAGTACCGTGATGACCGTTATGTTGCCGCGCTCAAGCTTGACGGCTATGGCACCACCCACCTGCTGTACCTGGCGCGAGCGGTGACACCGGGCACTTACCGCGTGCCGCCGCCGCAGGTCGAGTCTATGTATCGGCCGAACTTGCAGGCCGTGGGGGATGGGCAAGGGGAGATGACCGTGAAAGCCCGCTGACGCAGCACGCTTATCTGCAGGAGCAGCCGTGTGCTGCTCCTGCAAGGGTATGCCATTGTGCGTTCAGTGAATCACCCAGCTCATCACCCACAACCCCAGCACCAGCCAGATGATCCCGAGGATGATCGAGGCGCGCATGAATGCGCGGATTGCCGAGTACAGCAGCATCAGGCCGATGATCAGGGCCAGGATACTCAGCAGCGAGGTGTCCATGCCCAAGGTGCGCGACAGACCATCGATGAAGTTGCCACCGGCATTGGCCAGCAGGTTGAACAGCCCGCTCAATGCGTCGACGATGAAGCGGATCAACGACCCCAGTGCCTGGCCCAGCCATTCGAAAAAACCTTCTACATGCATAGTTGCTTCCTGATGAAAAACTCGGCGAGGTTGTCGTCCCAAAGCCTTTGGCCATTACCTGGCCAGGTCGGTTCCCGATGCCAAGCTTAACGCGACCATGCAGCCGTGCGGGCAGGTTGTTGCGTGCTGCTTTGATCGGTTTGCTGGTGCTGGGCGGCCTGTTCTGGCTGGCTGATCGTATCTGGCCGTTGCCGATGCCGGGTGACGACCTGGCCCGGGTAGTGCTGGCCGAAGACGGCACGCCGTTGTGGCGCTTTGCTGATGCTGATGGCGTGTGGCGCTACCCCGTAAGCCCCGAAGAGGTTTCGCCGCTTTACCTGCAGGCCTTGCTGACTTACGAGGACCGTTGGTTCTACAACCACCCAGGGGTCAACCCGCTGGCCTTGGCCCGCGCGGCCTGGCTGAACCTGCGCGGCGGGCGTGTCGTGTCGGGCGGCAGCACATTGTCGATGCAGGTTGCACGCCTGCTCGACCCGCACGACCGTACCCTGGTTGGTAAACTGCGCCAGCTATGGCGCACGTTGCAGCTGGAATGGCACTTGTCCAAGCGCGACATCCTGCAGATCTACCTGAACCGCGCACCTTTCGGCGGCACGCTTCAGGGCGTGGCGGCAGCCAGCTGGGCGTACCTGGGCAAGTCCCCCTTGCACCTGACACCTGCTGAAGCGGCACTGCTGGCCGTGCTGCCCCAGGCACCCAGCCGGCTGCGCCCGGACCGCCACCCCGAGCGTGCCCAACGTGCCCGGGACAAGGTGCTGCAGCGCCTGGCTGAATACCAGGTATGGCCGGCCCAGCAAATCCGCGAGGCGGCCGAGGAGCCGCTGGTGCTGGCGCCGCGGCAGGAGCCGGCCCTGGCGCCATTGCTGGCCCGGCGCCTGAACCGCGCGGACAGCCCGCCGCTGATCCGCACCACGCTTGACGCTGCGCTTCAGCGGCGCCTCGAAGACTTGCTGCTGGGCTGGCGCGCACGGCTGCCGGAGCGTACCTCGGCCGCCATTCTGGTGGTTGAAGCGCAGACCATGGCGGTGCGCGCGTACCTGGGCTCGGTAGATTTGTCTGATGAGCGCCGCTTTGGCCATGTCGACATGGTGCGCTCGCTACGTTCGCCCGGCTCCACCCTCAAGCCTTTTCTCTACGGCATGGCGCTGGACGATGGCCTGATCCATTCCGAATCGCTGTTGCAGGATGTTCCGCGACGCTACGGCGACTACCGCCCCGGCAACTTCTCCATGGGTTTCAGCGGGCCGGTGTCGGCCAGCTCGGCGCTGGCCCTGTCGCTCAACCTGCCCGCCGTGCAATTGCTGGAAGCCTACGGCCCGAAACGCTTTGCCGCGCAACTGCGCATGGCGGGCATGCCGCTGATACTGCCGCCCCTTGCCGAGCCCAACCTGTCGTTGATCCTGGGCGGTGCCGGCAGCCGGCTGGAAGACTTGGTTGGTGGCTACGCGGCGCTGGCGCGGGGGGGTAACAGTGCGCAGGTGCGCTTACAGCCACAGGCCCCCTTGGTGGAGCACCGGTTGCTGTCGCCAGGGGCGGCGTGGATCATCCGGCGTATCCTCAGTGGCCAGGCGCGCCCGGACCGTGACCCGCACGCCGAACTGGTGCAGCGCCCGAAATTGGCCTGGAAAACCGGCACCAGCTACGGCTTTCGCGATGCCTGGTCGATTGGCGTGGGGCCGCGCTACCTGATCGGCGTATGGATTGGCCGCCCCGACGGTACGCCGGTACCCGGGCAGTTCGGCCTGGCGTCGGCAGCGCCGCTGATGTTGCAGGTGCACGATCTGTTGAGCAATCGCGACAGCCAACGCGGCATCAGCGTACCGGTAGAGCGGGTACCTGCGAATATCGGCGTTGCGGCGATCTGTTGGCCGCTGGGCCAACCGATGAGCAAGCAGGACACCAACTGTCGGCGTCAGCGCTTTGCATGGACCCTGGACGGCACCACGCCGCCAACCTTGCAGGCAGCCGACCAGCCGCTGGGCCTGGGCTTGCGCGAAACAGTGTGGGTCAACGAGCAGGGCCTGCGGGTCGATGGTAGCTGCCCGGGCGCCAGGGCTCGTGACATCGCCCTGTGGCCGGCGCCGCTGGAGCCGTGGCTACCCCGTGTCGAGCGGCGCACGGCACGTTTGCCGGCCATCGACCCGACCTGCCCGCCGCAGGCGCCGGCCAGTGCACCACCGCTGTCGATTGTCGGCGTGCGCCCAGGCGACAATCTGCGCCGCCCGGCCACCAGCACTGAGCCGTTGCAATTGCAGGTATCTGCCTTGGGGGGTGGCGGACGGCGCTGGTGGTTCCTCAACGGCCGACCGTTGGGCGAAACCCAAGGGCAGGACAGCCTGTTGCTGCGTTTGCCACAGGTCGGACAGGCCGAACTCAGCGCGCTGGACGAAAGCGGTCAGACGGCGCGGGTGGCGTTCCAGGTCAGCGAGTAGGTGTTCGACGGCAGCCGGGCCAGCACCTACGCTTGCAAGTGACGGGTGTGACCAGCTGGTGCCCCGCAACCCATGGGAACATGGAGTGCCCTATGCGTCCTCTGGTCGTGCCCCTGATGTTGCTGCTTTGGGCACTTGCTGCCCACGCCGAGCCGTTGCCGGCGTTTCTCGACAGCCATGAATACGACCGGCGTCTGCCCAGCGCCAACCTGCCGATGACGGACTACTACCCTGTGCGCCCCAGCATACGGCTGGCAGGGACGGCTATCGACAACCCTGGCTGGGCCCCGGCCAACACCCGGCTGGTACTGCATAAAGTGCGCTTCGAGGGCGGCACGGTGTTCCCCTTGGGCGACCTGCGCGAACACTATCAGCCGCTGATCGGGCGCGACACCACGCTGGGTGAATTGCAGCAATACACCCAGCGCCTGACCCAACGCTACCGGCAGGAGGGCTACTTGCTGTCATATGCCTACCTGCCGCCTCAGGATGTGGCTGATGGCAGGGTCAACGTGGTGCTGGTCGAAGGTTACGTACGTGATTACCGCGTGGATGGCGATATTGGACCGGCCAATGAGTATTTGCAGCAGTTGCTGGCGCGCATTGAGGCCGAGCGCCCACTGACCCGCGAAACGCTGGAGCGCTATCTGGGCCTGGCTACGCGCATGCCAGGGGTCGTGGTAGAGGCCGAACTGGCAATGGCGCGGGCTGCCGATGGTGTCGCCCAACTGACCGTGCATGCACGGCGCAAGCCGCTCAGCGCCGCTGTGACCGTGGCCGACTCCAGCCGTGATGCTGCACAGGCCCTGATCACCGTAGCCAGCAATGCCCAGACCCGCCATGGCGAACGCGTAACGGCCAGCTGGCTGCTGCCCCCTGGCAATGACCGGGTCTACTACCAGCGTCTAGATTACAGCCAGTACCTGGACGCCGCCGGAAGCCAACTGCTGCTGTCGGCGTCGCGCTACCGCAGCGAGCCCGGCACGCGCATACGTTTGGACGATGGCCGCGATATCACCCGCAAGCACGACAGTGAGCGCTATGCGATCGGCCTGCGTCAGCCGGTGGTTGTAGGGCCCAATGAGTGGCTGGCGGTGCAGGGCCACGTGTATTCAGTCAGTGAGCATGGTGAAGACCGGATGGCCGAACAGCCACCGTCCCGCAAGTACGACACCTATGTGCGGGCGCTGTCATTCGAAGGTGACTGGCGCAAGGTGGAGCAGGGGCGTTTGCGTATCGTCAGTGCCGGGGTCCATCAGGGGCTGGACTACCTGGGAGCACGCAGCGATGCTGACTACGATCTCGATTTCCTGCGCTTGCGGCTTTCCGGTCTGCAGAGCGACAGGCTGTTGGATAACTGGCAGGGGGTGGTATCCGGTGCGTTGTACTGGAGTGACGATCGCTTGCCCGACAGTGAGCGTGCGGGGTTTGGCGGGCAGAATTTCGGGCGTGGCTACCCGCGCGATCAGGCGGACGGTGACAAGGGCTGGGGTGTGGCTTACGAGCTTAACTACAGCATGCGAAGTAGCTGGCTTGCGCGGGTTCAGCCCTATGCGGTGGTGGATACCGCACAGGCCTGGCATAACCGGGGACCGGTGGAGGACGCCCATCTGGCTTCGGTGGCGCTGGGTGTGCGGTTAGGGGGTGGGCATATGTTCAATGTGGCGCTGGAAGTGGCCAAGCCGTTGGCGGATGTGGCACTGGATAGCCTGGACCGTGGGCCTCGGCTGTCGTTGAACCTGGCGATCCAGTTGTAGCAGGCAACTATGGGCTTGCAGGAGCAGCCTTTCGCAGCGCTAGGCCGCTCCAGAATGGTGTGCCGAGCCTTCACTCAATGGGTCGTGAACCGCTGGTGCACGGGCGACGAGCTAGGGGTCAGCGCCAGAGCCAATTGGGTGCGGTTGTGCATATGCGTCAAACGCAATACCTGAGATACATACAGCTTCACGGTGTTTTCGGTAATGCCCAGTTCGCAGGCGATCTGGTAATTGGTCTTGCCCTTGCTAACCAGGCGCGCCACTTCCAGTTGGCGTGGTGACAGTTTCTCGAACGCTGCTGGTAGCTCGCTTTCGCTTTCTTCTGCATCACTGGCACGCCGGTGGGTGCCTTGGCCACGGGCTTTTTCCAGGTCCTGATACAGTTCGTCCACCGACTCGGCCAGTTCCTGCAAGCGCTGGTTCAATCCACCCAGATCACTGAGGTTGCGCCGCCGCTCCAGCAAGGCCTCTTCCTGCCGGCGGACGCCTGCCAGCAGTTCATCGAGGTCCATCGGCTTCTGGTAGTAATCGGCAAAACCTTCGCGTATCGCCCGGATCAAGTCCTGTTTCTCGGCACGCCCTGTCAACATGATGGCTTCGAACGTGCGCTGGCTGCCGTTGATTTCCTTCAAGGCGCGCACCAGCTCGATGCCATCCCGATCTGGCATGTGCAGGTCACAGATGAGCAAGCCGATGGTCGGGTCTGCCACATAGTGCTCGATGGCTTCGTCGGTTGAGAGGGCTGTAACGCAGGCATAGCCCTTGGTTTGGAGGAATTCACTCAGTTGCTCGACAATGACCGGTTGGTCATCAACTACCAACACCTTTACTTCACTCACTGATCTGGACACGATCAACTCCCTGTTCTTATACGGCCCTGCTCCCGTGCCAGACGCTCTGGCAGTTTAAAAGTAGTCGCACCAGGCGAAAATGTACAAGGCGTGTACAAGTAACCGGATCACTGGAAGGCTTATTGGATCCATACGGCCGTCAGAAGAAAACCTGATAACACATAGGGGACGAATGCCTGCTTATCACCCATTTCCTCGGTCAGTTCCTGCAAACGTTTTTTCACTTTGGGGTTGAGCAGAGTCCACAGACGCCGGCGGGTCAGTAGCCAGACCAGCACACTGACACCCGCGCCAATGAAGGTGCCGAGCACATACTGCGGGCTGGTGGCCAGGGCCAGGGCCCCCATCAGCTTGACGTCGTCGGCGCCGAAGCGGCCGAGCATGTAGCCTGGCAAGGTCAGCAGCATGACGATGGCCAGCGCCCAGCCGGCCTCGCTGGCATCGGCGCCTATCCAGCTGTGACCGGTGCTGAACAGCCAGGCCAAGGCGCAGCTAGCCACCCCCAGGGTCAGCACGTTGGAGATCTGGCGTTGACGCACATCCTGTTCGGAGCACAAGGCAAGCCACAGCAGGAGAACAATGCTTTGCATTGGCAGGTCGCCTTTCCCAAATGTTGAACACTTCTACCCGGTCAGTCAGGTTTCCTTAAATGAAGATAGACGGGAACGTGCGGGGGAGTGCAGTTGGCAATAGAAAAAGGCGCTGTCGAAATGGATTTTGTCGCAGCTGACACAGGCCTGGCAGGGGTTGCAGTCGTACTTGGAATCGCGATCCCTGTGGGCGCGGGTTCAGCCGCTCCCACAGTGCCATGGTGCATGCAAAAGCCGCGTTCTAGCGCTATTTTTTGCTCCCCGGTGGGTAGTTTCCCAGCACCTTGGCCACGGTATTCTGGATAGCGCTGTTACGTTCTTCCGGGCTTGGCGGGTAGTTGTTCATGATCTGCTCGGCACTGCCGCGCCATACCAGCTTGCCGTCACGCCCATCGAAAAGGTCGACCTGAATGGTGGCGACCTTGTAGTCGACACTGCGGGTTTCGTTGTACATCGGGCCACCCCAGTAGCCGCCCCAGTAGCCACCCCAGCCACCGCCGTAGTTGGTGGTGATCTGTTGTTGGCGCTGTTCCACGATCAGGTACGTGCGTACTGTCAGGTCCGGCCGCGCTCCGCCTTGTACCGGACGCAGGCCACGCTGGTCGAGTTGCTCTGCCACCGCCTGGCGAATGCGTTGCTCGGTAAGGTCGCTTTTGATCCGTGGGTCATCCGGGCGGTACTGCAGGCCTGGCTCCTGCCATGCCCAGCTACGGTAGGCGGCAAAATCGCGGCTGGCATCGAAATCCTGCTGGACGTTGTTGCTCGAGCAGGCAGCGAGCAACAACGCGAATGACAGTAGAACGAGACGGCGCAACATGATGGTTCTCCGTTAGCTATTAACTGGGAGGATAGCCGCTGAGCGCCTTGTGCACAGAATCGCGCAAGGCACTTTCGCGCTCGCGGGGCGAGTCCTTGTTGCTGCTGCTTTCGGCGCTTGAGCTCCAGACCGGCTGACCGCTGCGGGCGTCGTACAGGTCGATGCGCACCACCAGGACTTCGACCTCGTAGGTACGCACGATGGGCACGCTGGCATAGCCCCCATAGCCATGGCGATAGCCGCCATAGCCCACGCCACCATAAGGGTACGGCCCGTAGTAGGGGTCGTAGCTGTCGTAGTCACGCACTTGGCGCAAGCGTTTTTCCAGGCGCATACCGGCGCTCACCAGCAAGTCGCCAGGGCCTGCGCGAGAGGGGCGTAGGCCATGCTGGTCGAGCGCACCGCTGACGGCATCGGCCAGTTGCGCCGGGTCGGCACCCACAGCGCCGCTGGGCAACTGGCCGTTACGCCAGCTCCAGCTGCGGTAGTGCCCATAATCACGAGCGGGCGCAGGGTATGCACTGGCGTCGAAGGTGTTGGCCGCCTGGGCAGGGGCCGGTGGTAACGGGCGGCTGCTGGCCACATACGGGTTGCTGCCCTGGCAGGCAGCCAGGGCTATGGGCAGCAGGGCCAGGCACAACAGACGGTACGGCATGTGTTCCTCACGGCGCGGCGGATTAGCGGGGGCGGCAAACCCAGTGCAGGTAGCGGCCAAGCCCGGCGAAGCTGGGGTGGCGACGGTGGGCCAGTTCCATTTCCAGCAGGTCGAGCAGCTCGGCCTTGCCCTGGAATTCCTTGGGCATATAGTCGTGAAACACCCGCACGCCGCTTTCGCTTTCAACCTGCCACATAGGCTCAAGTTGCGCCTTGAGTTCGCGTGGATCAAGCGGTTTCTGTGGGGTCAGGCTCTGTTTTTCACCTTCCAGCCGGTTGCTGCGCAACTTGCGGAAATGGCCCTTGAGCAGGTTGCGATAGACCAGGGCGTCGCGGTTGTAGAAGGCCAGCGATAACCAACCGCCGGGGGCCGTGAGCTGGTGCAGCACCGGCAGGATGCTCTCGGGTTCGGCCAGCCATTCGAGCACGGCGTGGCAGAGCACCAGGTCGTAGCGCTCGGTCAGTTGGCCGAGCAGGTCTTGCCAGGGCGCCTGGATGAAAGTCGCGGTCTGGCCGGCTTCGGCAAAGCGCGCTCTGGCGCCGTCGAGCATGGGCGCCGCGGGTTCGGCCAGGGTCAGCTGGTGGCCGCGCTCGGCCAGCCACAAGGCCATGTGGCCCAACCCGGCGCCGATGTCGAGGATGCGTAGCGGGCGGTCGGGTAGCGCTTCGGCCAGGTCGGCCTGCAACACCGCCAGGCGTATCGCACCCTTGGCGCCGCCATAGATCTTTTCGGCAAAGCGGGTGGCCAGCTCATCGAAATGACGATCGTTCATCGGGCGAAGCGCCTCTCGCTGTCGGCCAGCTTGGCACGCACCACCTGGTCCATGTCCAGACCCAGTTCGCTGCACAGCAGCAACAGGTAGAGCACCACGTCACCGACTTCCTGGCCGGCGTGGGCCAGTTTGTCGGCAGGCAGTTGGCGCGATTCGTCCTCGCTCAGCCACTGGAAGATTTCTACCAGCTCGGCCATTTCGACGCTGGCGGCCATGGCCAGGTTCTTCGGGCTGTGGAAGCCGCGCCAGTCGTTGGTATCGCGGATCTGATGCAGGCGTTGGGTGATTTCTTGCACGTTCATCGGGGGTCTCCTATGGCTGCATAGCTTCTGCCCAGGCCCGATGCAAAGCAAGCGTATACCGCCAGGACAGGCCCGGCCTACAGGCACTCCCAACGGCCGACCATATGCAGCACGCCCCCGTGCCCATCCAGGCGCAGTTGGCCCGAAGGGCCCGCTTCACTGGCACTGAGCACCACCTCCGAAGGCAACCTTACCGGCTTGCGGAAGTCCACCTCAAAGGCATAGCCACTGTGCGGCAGGTGCCCGCGCAGCGCGGCCAAGGCCATGGCCTTGGTCCACATGCCATGGGCAATGGCCCTTGGGAAGCCGAACAACCGCGCACTGACCGCGCTGAGGTGGATAGGGTTGTAATCCCCGCACACCTTGGCATAACGCCGGCCGATATCACTGTCGGCATACCAGCGGGTTGCCTCGGGCAATGGATCAGGCTCAGTGTCGGCGGGCTCACTTGCCTCGCCTTCCAGCGCCAAGCCACGCACCAACATGCGGCTGGTCTCTCGCCAGAGCAGGCCGATGCCATCTTCAGCCTCGGTGACCAGGTCGAAGGTGCCGCCTTTGGCATGGCGCTGCAGGTTGTGCGCGTACACCGCAAAGTGCAGCCCTTCGACAGCACCAAGGGGGCGCAGCACTTCGATGCGGTTGTGCAGGTGTACCAGGCCAAGCAGCGGGAAGGGGAAATCATCGGCAGTCATCAGCTGCAATTGCAGGGCAAATGCCATCACATGGGGATAAGTCCCTGGCAGGCGGCCATCATCGGGAAAGTGGCAAAGCCTTCGATACGCCCCCAGGTTGCCTGGCTGAACCCGAATGAAACAGCGCAGGCCATCTTCCGGCAGCCGGTCGCCGCTGATGGTGCGTTTGCTGGCTGCGCGCAGGTACAGGCTGGCGCGGGCGGCCGGGTTGTGCAGATCGTGCCATTGTCGGCTCATGCTCAAGCTCCCATCAGTGCCTGACCGCACACCCGCAGCACCTGGCCGTTGACCGACCCGGAGCCTGGCTGGCTGAGCCACGCAACGGCTTCGGCGACGTCCTGCGCGCGCCCACCCTGGCCCAACGAACTCAAGCGCCGCCCTGCCTCGCGCAGGCCCATGGGCATGGCTGCAGTCATGTGGGTTTCGATGAAACCGGGGGCGATGGCGTTGATGCTGCCACCGCGCTCGGCGAGTCGTGGTGCCCAGGCCTGGGCCAGGCCGATCAGCCCGGCCTTGCTCGCGGCATAGTTGGCCTGCCCGCGGTTGCCGGCAATGCCGCTGACCGAGGCCAGCAGGGTGATGCGCGCGTCTTCCCCCAGTGCGCCATTGTCATACAGCGCCTGGGTGAGCACCTGCGGTGCCTTGAGGTTAACGGCCAGCACGGCGTCCCAGTATTCCGGAGTCATGTTGGCCAGTGTCTTGTCGCGAGTGATACCGGCGTTGTGCACCACGATATCGATGCCGTCGGGCAGGGCTGCGAGCAGTTGCGTTGCCGCATCGCTAGCGCATATATCCAGTGGCAGTGCCTTGCCGCCGAGGCGTGCAGCGAGGGCGTCGAGGTCCTGGCTGGCCTGCGGTACATCCAGCAGCAGTACATCGGCGCCGTCCCGTGCCAAGGTTTCCGCAATGGCGGCGCCGATACCGCGCGCAGCCCCCGTGACCAGCGCACGGCGACCGCCCAGTGGGCGGGTCCAGTCTTCCACCTGGCTGGTGCAGGCTTGCAGGCGCAGAACCTGGCCAGAGATGAAGGCACTCTTTGGCGATAGGAAGAAGCGCAAGGCGCCTTCCAGCTGATCTTCGGCACCGGGGGCGACATACAACAGCTGGGCAGTAGCGCCATTGCGCAGTTCCTTGGCCAGTGAGCGGCTGAAGCCCTCAAGGGCACGCTGTGCAACGCTGGCCAGTGGGTTGTCGAGGCCTTCCGGTGCAAGGCCTAATACCAATACATGGGCGCATGGGGCCAGACTGCGTAGCAGCGGCTGGAAAAATTCACGCAACTGCTTCAGTGCATCGCTGTCGGACAAGTGACTGGCATCGAATACCACGGCCTTGATTTTCGGCCCCAGGCCGGCCACCCAGGCTTCAGCCTGCAGGTTGTCGGCATTGAAGCTGTATACCTCGTCAGTGAGGCGCGGGGCGATGGCTTCGACCTGCTTCGCCAGTGGCCCGCCACCCAGTACCAGGGCACCTTCTACCGGGCGCAGGCGGCCAGCCTGCCAGCGCTCCAGTGGCGCCGGGCGTGGCAGGCCAAGGGCATCCACGAGGCGGCGGCCGAGATTGGAGTTGGCAAAACCGAGGTAGCGATCGCTCATGAGGGGTCTCCCGAAAGGCAAGCTTGAAAGTGTGGACCAACTTTGCGGCAGGGTCGTTCGAATGCGGTAAAAACACCTAGGCTGTACCGATTAAATTGTTTCAGGAGGAACCAGCGCATGCGTTCAACTCGCCGGGTCGCGATCCTGGGCGGCAACCGGATCCCTTTCGCCCGCTCCAATGGCGCCTACGCCACGGCCAGCAACCAGGCGATGCTAACGGCCGCGCTTGAAGGCTTGATCGAACGCTATTGCCTGCACGGGCTGCGGTTGGGCGAGGTGGTGGCCGGTGCCGTGCTCAAGCACTCGCGCGACATGAACCTGACCCGCGAGTGCGTGTTGGGTTCGCGCCTGTCTGCGCAGACCCCGGCCTACGACATCCAGCAGGCCTGCGGTACCGGGCTGGAGGCTGCGCTGCTGGTGGCCAACAAGATTGCCCTGGGGCAGATCGACTGCGGTATTGCTGGCGGTGTCGATAGCACCTCCGATGCGCCCATCGCCGTCAACGAAGGCTTGCGCCATATATTGCTGCAGGCCAACCGTGGCAAAAGCCTTGGCGAACGGTTAAAGCCCTTCCTCAAGCTGCGGCCTCATCACCTGAAACCCGAACTACCACGCAATAGCGAGCCGCGCACCGGGTTGTCGATGGGCGAGCATTGCGAACGCATGGCCCATACTTGGCGCGTTGGCCGCGCCGAGCAGGACGAATTGGCGCTGCTTAGCCACCAGAAGCTGGCCGCTGCCTATGCCGAGGGTTGGCAGGACGACCTGTTGACGCCGTTTCTTTCGCTGACACGGGACAACAACCTGCGCCCCGATCTGAGCCTTGAGCAGTTGGCCAGACTCAAACCAGCCTTTGACCGCAGCGGGCAGGGCTCATTGACGGCGGGTAATTCCACGCCGTTGACCGATGGTGCATCGCTGGTGCTGCTGGGCAGCGAGGCGTGGGCGCAGCAGCAGGGGTTGCAGGTGCTTGCCTATCTGGTCGATGGCGAAACGGCTGCGGTGGATTTTGTCACGGGGCGCGAAGGGTTGTTGATGGCGCCTGTGTATGCCGTGCCGCGCTTGCTGGCACGCAATGGCCTGACGCTGCAGGACTTTGACTATTACGAAATCCACGAAGCCTTTGCTGCCCAGGTGCTGTGCACGCTCAAGGCCTGGGAGGATGCCGACTACTGCCGTGAGCGGTTGGGCCTGGAGGCGCCGCTTGGCGCGATCGACCGTAGCAAACTCAATGTCAAGGGCAGTTCGCTGGCGGCCGGGCACCCGTTTGCGGCAACCGGTGGGCGGATATTGGCCAGCCTGGCCAAGCTGCTGGCGACGGCGGGTAAGGGGCGCGGGCTGATTTCGATCTGTGCGGCAGGCGGGCAGGGGGTGACCGTTATCGTCGAGCGCTGAAGCACCTCCAGGGTAACTGCAGAGGCGGCGAGTGCCTCAATCATGATCCAGCTGTTAGGCTTGTCTGGTCAGAACTAAAAGAAGAAACCATGCCGATCATCGGACACCCCCGCGCTATCCCCGCGCTGGAACACCTGCCCAGACCGCTCTACGCCCGTGCCGAAAGCCTCGGCGCCGGCTCCTGGACCACTCGCCACCAGCACGACTGGGTACAGTTTTCCTATGCCATCAGCGGCGTACTTGGCGTGTACACACGCGACGGCAGTTACTTTGCCCCTCCGCAGTGGGGGGTATGGATCCCTGCCGATGCCGAGCATGAAGTGGTCACCTCGATGCAAGCCGAGATGCGCAGCCTGTATGTGCGCCGCGATGCCTGCCCATGGGCGCCGGAACAATGCCGGGTGCTGGAAGTGACGCCGCTGGCGCGCGAGCTGATCAAGCAGTTTTGCCTGTTCCCGGCTGATTACCCAGAAGACGACAGCGCTGAGGCGCGTCTGGTGGCGGTGCTGCTCGACCAGTTGCGCACCTTGCCGGAAGTCGGTTTTTCGCTGCCGTTGCCCCGCCACCCTGGTTTGCTGGCGCTGTGCAATGGCTTGATCGCTGCACCAGACCAGTCGCAGACCTTGCAGCAATGGGCGCGGGAGCTGGGGTGTTCGGAGAAGACGCTGATGCGGCTGTTTCAACGGGAAACCGGGTTGAGCTTTCGTAATTGGCGCCAGCGCATGCGGCTGTTGTCTTCGCTGGCGTTGCTGGAGGCGGGGGAGAATGTGACCGAGGCGGCGCTGGGGTGTGGGTATGACTCCACCTCGGCCTACATTGCGGCGTTCAAGCAGCTGTTTGGCGCGACACCGGGGGAGTTGAAGCTTTAGTTTACGGTTACCTGTGCCGGCCTCTTCGCGGGTAAACCCGCTCCTACAGAGGGCGCGTTACCACCCGCGAAAGGGCTGGCACAGGTCATACATCATCAGGTGCGGAACCTGCGCACCAGCGTATCCAGCTCATTGGACAGCCCGGCCAGGCTCTCGGAGTCCTGGCGCGCGGCCTGGGCCAGCTCGGCCACCAACTGCGCATCCCCGTGAATCTGGCTGATGTGCCGGTTGATATCCTCGGCCACCTGATGCTGCTCTTCGGCCGCCGTGGCGATCTGGGTGTTCATGTCGCGGATCACGTCCACCGAGTCACGGATCTGCCCGAAGCTGTCGCGGGCCAGGCCAATACGGCTCACCGACTGCTGCGAAACTTCCAGGCTGGCGTGCATCTGCTCGGCCACTTCGGCGGTACGGCTGGCCAGGTTGCCCAGCAAACCGTCGATTTCGGCGGTGGAGTCGGCAGTACGCTTGGCCAGCGCCCGCACTTCGTCGGCCACCACGGCAAAGCCACGGCCCTGCTCACCGGCACGGGCCGCTTCGATGGCGGCGTTGAGGGCCAGCAGGTTGGTTTGTTCGGCAATCGAACGGATGGTGCCGAGGATCGACTGAATGGCGTTGCTGTCACGCTCCAGCTGTTGGATCGACTGCGCCGATTGCTCGATTTCGTGGCTCAGGCGATCAACGCTGTGTACCGCCGCATCGATCTGCTGCTGGCCTTCGCGGGCCTGCTGCTGGCCGCTGTCGGCCGACTGCGCCGCCTGGCTGCAGGAGCGTGCCACTTCATTGGCGGTGGCGACCATTTCGTGGAAAGCAGTGGAAACCATGTCCACGGCTTCGCGCTGGCGGCCGGCCGCCTCGGCCATGTCGCTGGAGACGCGGGTCGAGCTGCTGGACGTGCTGAGGATCTTGCTGGCAGCAGCGCCGATATGCTGGATCAGGCTGCGAATGGCACCGAGGAACTGGTTGAACCAGCTGGCCAGTTGCGCGGTTTCGTCGCGGCCGCGGATTTCCAGGTTGCGGGTCAGGTCACCCTCACCTTGGGCAATGTCTTCCAGGCCATTGGTGACACTGTTGATCGGGCGCACGATCAGCTTGGCAAAGGCCGCACCGACCACCGCGAACAGCGCGGCCAACACCACAGCGACGATGCCGATCAGCCAGGTGAGCCGGGTGGTGGTCTGCATCACTTCGCTTTGCTCGATCAGGCCGATGAAGGTCCAGCCCAGTTGCTGGTCGGGGTAGACGTTGGCCATGTAGTGCACGCCATTGAGTTCGACCTCGACCAGGCCTTTGCCGGCTTTGGCCAGCTTGGCGTAACCGTCGCCAAAGCTTCCCAGCTGCTTGAAGTTGTGGGCGGCGTCGCGTGGGTCGACCATCACGTTGCCGTTGCTTTCCACCAGCATCAGGTAGCCGCTTTCGCCCAGTTTGATCTGCTTGACGATCTCGGTCAGGCCCTTGAGCGACACGTCGATGTTGACCACGCCGCCGGGGTTGCCCAGCTGGTTGGCCACGGTGCGCACGGTGCTGACCAGCACCGCATCGTCGGCGGCCCAGTAGTAGGCGCCGGTGCGCAACGTCTTGCCAGGGTTAGCCATGGCAAGTTGGTACCAGGGGCGCGTGCGTGGGTCATAATTGACAAACTTCTGGCCGGCCGGCCAGCCAGTGTAGCCGCCGTCATTCACCCCGTAGGACAGGTAGGCGTAGGCGGGATGTGAGTTGGCCAGGCGGGTCATGAAGTCGAGTATTTTGCTGGCCTGCTCGCCCAGTTCGTAGGACGGGGTTGCGCTCATGTACTTGTTCAGCTCGCTACCCGTGGCGGCGACCATCGGCTGGGATGCCATGTACTCGACGTTCTGGTTGATCCCCTGGAAGAAGATGTTCATCGCGTTGCTGACCTGGCGGATTTCCCGGCTGCTGCTGTCGAGGAATCCATCGCGGGCTTCGCCGCGCAGGTTGATGACCACCAAGGTGGCCACGAGAACGATGGGCAAGCCGGCGATGACCGCGAATGCCCAGGTCAGTTTCTGTTTGATGTTCATCGACGCTCCCGGAACTTTTATTTTTGACACACGAGGCAGGTAGCAACTACATCGGCAGCATCCGGGTTTAATGAAGCCAAAACGCCTGTATTTATTGGATAAAGTCGTGGTTGGTGACTATTCGGTCGTGTTTGGACATTTATGGCATACCAAAAGCTCTTGGTGGCTCAGTGACAGCAGTTGCCTGGAGCGCCATTGGCCAGGTCTTTGAGGATCGGGCAGTCCGGGCGGTCGTCGCCCTGGCAGTGCGAAACCAGTTCGCCGAGGGTGTCGCGCAGGCTCACCAGTTCCTCGATGCGCCGGTTCAGTTCATCGATGTGCTGCATGGCCAGCGCCTTCACATCGGCGCTCGCACGTTGGCGGTCCTGCCACAAGGTCAGCAACCTGCCGACCTCTTCTAGGGAAAAGCCCAGGTCGCGGGAGCGTTTGATGAAAGCCAGGTTGTGCAAGTCCTCTGCCTGGTACAGGCGGTAGCCGCTGTCGCTGCGTGTGGCCGGTTTGAGCAGGCCGATGGATTCGTAGTAACGGATCATCTTGGTGCTGAGCCCGCTGCGGCGGGCGGCCTGACCGATATTCATGGCGCCTCCTGGGTACTGCTGGTGGGTTTCCACGTTTTGAGCCACAGTGCGTTGCTGACGACGCTGACGCTGGACAGGGCCATGGCGGCACCCGCCAGTACCGGGTTGAGGTAACCCAGCGCGGCCAGCGGGATGCCGATCAGGTTGTAGATGAATGCCCAGAACAGGTTCTGGCGGATTTTCGCGTAGGTCTTGCGGCTGATTTCCAGCGCAGCGGGCACCAGGCGCGGGTCGCCACGCATCAGGGTGATGCCCGCGGCTTGCATGGCCACGTCGGTACCACCACCCATGGCAATGCCGATGTCGGCCGCGGCCAACGCCGGTGCATCGTTGATGCCATCGCCAACCATGGCGACCACACCATTCTGCCTGAGCGCGGTCACGGTTGCGGCCTTGTCGGCCGGTAGCACTTCGGCATGCACATCGTCGATGCCCAGGGCCTCGGCAACCACTCTGGCGCTGCCACGGTTGTCACCGGTCAGCAGGTGGCTGCTGATGTGTTGGGCGTGCAGGGTGGCGATGGCCTGCGCGGCGCCGGGCTTGAGGCTGTCACCAAAGGCGAACAGGCCCACCACTCTTGCTTGCGTACCGCGTTCGATCAACCACGACAGTGTGCGTCCTTCGGCTTCCCAGGCCTGGGCCTTGTCGGCCAACTCGCCGGGCTGCAGAGCGCTTTCGTCAAGCAGTCGGCGGTTGCCCAGCGCCAGTTCACGGCCTTCAACGCGACCGGCAATGCCGCGCCCGGTCAGCGACTGGCTGTCGGCAACGGTTGGCACGTCCAGCCCTTGCTCTGCACAGGCGACCAGCACCGCCTTGGCCAGCGGGTGTTCACTCCCACGTTGCAGGGCGCCGGCCAGGCGGTGCAGGTCGGCACTGTTGCCGTCCAGCGCCTGGCTGTGAACCACCCGCGGGCTGCCGGAGGTGAGGGTGCCGGTTTTGTCGAAGACTACGCGGTTGACCGCATGGGCACGTTCCAGGGCTTCGGCATCCTTGATCAGGATGCCGTGGCGGGCGGCGACCCCAGTGCCGGCCATGATCGCCGCGGGCGTGGCCAGGCCGAGGGCGCAGGGGCAGGCGATGACCAGCACAGCGACGGCGTTGATCAGCGCGGTTTCCAGTGGTGTCCCAGCCAGCCACCAGCCGATCAGGGTGATCAGGGCCAGTACCAGCACGGCCGGGACGAATACCTGGCTGACACGGTCGACCAGCTTCTGGATCGGCGCTTTGGCGGCTTGTGCGTCTTCCACCAGGCGGATGATGCGCGCCAGCACGGTCTCGGTGCCCAGCGCCTGGGTACGCACCAGCAGCCGGCCTTCGCCATTGATGGCGCCACCGGTAACGCTGTCGCCGGGTTGCTTGGGCACTGGCAGGCTCTCGCCGCTGATCAGGGCCTCATCGGCGTGGCTGCTGCCGTCTTCGACCACGCCGTCGACCGGGAAGCGCTCGCCGGGCTTGACCAGTACCAGGTCGCCCAAGCGCAACTGGGCGATCGCCACGTCCTCCTCCAGGCCGTCGACCACGCGCACGGCGCGTTCCGGGCGCAGGGCTTCGAGGGCGCGGATGGCACTGGCGGTCTGGCGTTTGGCGCGGCTTTCCAGGTACTTGCCCAGCAATACCAGGGCAATCACCACGGCCGAGGCTTCGAAGTACAGGTGCGGGGCCATGCCGGCGGGAGCCTGTGCCCATTGGTACAGGCTCAGGCCATAGCCAGCGCTGGTGCCCAGGGCCACCAGCAGGTCCATGTTGCCGGCACCGGCGCGCACGGCCTTCCAGGCTGCAATGTAGAAGCGGGCACCGAGAATGAACTGCACGGGTGTGGCCAGCAGGAACTGCGCCCAGGCGGGTAGCATCCAGTGCAAGCCGAACGGTTGCACCAGCATGGGCAATACCAACGGCAGGGCCAACAGCAAGGCTGCACCAACTGCCAGGCGCTCGTTGCGCAGGCGTCGCTGGACAGCGCTTTGGTCGTCCTTGGTCAATTGTGGCAGGCTGGCGCTGTAGCCTGCCTTTTGCACAGCGTCGATCAGCAGGTTGTCATCCAGGGCCGCAAGCACTTCGAGGTGTGCGCGTTCGCTGGCCAAGTTGACGCTGACCTGCTCGACCCCCGCCAATTTGCCTAGGGCGCGCTCTACGCGGCCGACACAACTGGCGCAGGTCATACCGCCTATCTGCAGTTCGAGGGTGCGGGTAGGCACCCCATAACCGGCCTCGCGCACGGCTTCGACCAAGGCCGGCAGGCTGTCAGGCGGAGCGAGAACCCGAGCTTTTTCAGTGGTGAGGTTTACGCTGACCTGTTCAGCGCCGGTGACCTTGCGCAGGGCGCGCTCGACCCGGCCAGCACAGCTGGCGCAGGTCATGCCGGAGATCGGCAGGTCGTATGTGGTGGATGCGGGCATGGCTCTCCTCCTTGGACAGGCCTCCAGCATCAACCTTGCCACGCAGGCAAGGTCAATAGCCCAGGTCGGCTCGTTTCAACTCCAGCCCATATTGCCCCATGGCGATGCGGTATTTGTTGATCTGGCCCGCCAGCAGATTCAACCGCGTGCTGCGCTGGTCCTCTATACCTGCGGCGCAACCCGGCATTTGCCCAGGCAGCAGGCGCAGGCGTACATCCACCGGGCCAGGCGGCAGGTTGAACGAGGTGGACTGCTCCTGGAAAACGCGCCCGGAAAGCTGGTCGTTGAGGTACACGCCGATTTCGCAATTGGTGGCCACTTCCAGGCGCTCCCGGGAAATGATCAGTACGCTGTAGGCTGAGTTGCCCTCGGCGAAGGCCGGTGGCACCACAGCCAGCGCGCCCAATAGCCCGACGACGCCCAATGCTGCCCTGAACATGAAAAATCTCCTGCTTGCCTGATCGTCAAAGGCGCAGCTTGGCCGACGCGGACGCGGATTTCCACCCCGGGTGTTGCAGGCAAGGCTTGACCTTGCCCTGATGGCAAGCTTGAGACTTGTGGAAAACCTGAAGGAGGCAACCCCCATGCAAGTGTTCAATGTACAAGGCATGACCTGCGGCCATTGCGTGAAAGCCGTGACCCGCGCGGTGCAGGAGCAGGATGCCGCAGCCAGGGTGGAAGTTGACCTGGCGGGCAAACAGGTGCGTGTGCAGAGCGAGTTGGCGCAGGAGCAGATTCTCACTGCGATTCGGGATGAGGGGTATCAGGCCGAACTCGCCTGAAGACCTGATTGCTCCCGCCGGGGGTAACAGTGTTGCAAATGTTTTCACATCGTTAGGGTCCACAGCAGGTAGAATCAGTCACTTGCTTAGCCTGCTATGGATTCCTGATGAACCTGCGAATGGTGCTCATCCTGGGCGCACTCAGTGCGTTCGGGCCCTTGGCGATCGACTTCTACCTGCCAGCCTTCCCGGCCATGGCGCAAGCGTTCGCCACCGATGAAAAACACGTCCAGGCCACGTTGGCCGCCTACTTCCTGGGCCTGTCTATCGGGCAGTTGGCCTATGGGCCGGTTGCCGACCGTTTTGGCCGACGCAAACCGCTGATGTTCGGCGTTACGCTGTTCACCTTGGCATCACTGGCCTGTGCTTACGCCCCCAACCTCGATACCTTGGTGGTGGCGCGTTTCATCCAGGCACTGGGTGGTTGTGCCGGCATGGTGCTTTCGCGGGCCATCGTCAGCGACAAGTGCGACCCGGTAGCTTCAGCCAAAGTGTTTTCGCAACTGATGCTGGTCATGGGCCTGGCGCCGATCCTGGCACCGATGCTGGGTGGGGTGCTGGTGAATCTGGCCGGCTGGCAGTCGATCTTCCTCGCTCTGAGTTTGTTCAGTGCCGGCTGCCTGCTGGCGGTAAGCCTGGGCCTGCCGGAAAGCCTGCCTGAGCATATACCGCGCCAGCCGCTGTCTGGCGCCTTGCGCCAGTACCTGCGGCTGCTGGCTGACCGGGTTTTCCTCGGCCATGCTCTTACCGGCGGTATCGCCATTGCCGGCATGTTTGCCTATATCGCCGGTTCGCCTTTCGTGTTCATCAAACTGTATGGCGTGCCCGCAGAGCACTACGGCTGGTTGTTCGGCACCAACGCCGCAGGTTTTATTCTGGTGGCGCAGGTCAACGCCCGTTTACTGGCCAAACGCGGGCCGGCCTTCCTGCTGGGGCGCGCGGTGTGGCTGTATCTGGTTGCGGGCCTGGTGCTGCTGGGCGTGGCGGCCTTGCGCCCTGCGCAGTTGTGGCCGCTACTGGTGCCGCTGTTCATCTGTATCGCCAGCCTTGGTTGCATTATTCCCAATGCTTCGGCCTGCGCCATGAGTGGACAGGGCGCGCGTGCCGGCAGCGCCTCGGCACTGATGGGCTGTGTGCAGTTCAGCGTAGCTGCGGGCGCGGCGGCACTGGTCGGGCTGCTGCATGATGGCAGTGCGGTGCCAATGGCAATCGTGATCAGCCTGTGCGGGGCGCTGGTAGTCAGTGTCGCGCTGTTGACCCGGCGTTTGCAGGCCAAGGCTCCCGCATAAGCGGATGAGGTGCCTGCAGACGGGTTTCCAGCGTGGCGACGAAGGCACGCGCCTCAGCCTCGCTGCGGAAACTAACCACATGCTGATCAAGCTGGACCTGCCAAGGGCAGGCGGGGTTTCGGCTCGACGCGCTTACGATAATTTTCACCGCGGCATACCTCCAGGAAGGACAGCCGCTCAAGTGTAGCGCTGGCCCGCCAGCCTGCCATGACACGGCTTCAGCGTCCTGACTGACGGTAAGTGTGTGCATTTTCCTGGCGGTGTTTCCTGCTTTGGGCGCAATGCCTGTAACCCCCCCAGAACCTTCGCTTTGTTTTGCGCTATTTGTGGAAGGTTGCTGTGGGCCACATCTGAAATGGCTGCAAGTTTGTTTTCATCAAGATGTTTCAGCGTGCCTGTGTGGGCGTACCGGTGCCTTGGCTGACTTGGTGCCGAGGAGTTTTTCGAAGCCGCTTTGCTGCTTGCCATGGGTAGATATACCCAGTGGTTTTTCATCTTGGGTACGGCGGCACGTGGTCGTCTGACCGGCGTTTTTCTGCGGCTTATACTGGCGAACCAGGCCAGTGCCAGCGAGAGGCGCTTCCCTGGCAGGGTTGGCCATCGCATCCCCACCGTGAAATTGCAGGGAGTTACAAGGACATGAACGCAGCCAGCAGTATCAGCCAGATCGCCAGCCTGATGGCCGACCCCAAGCGCAGTGCCATGTTGTGGGCATTGATCGATGGCACACCAAGATTGGCCAATGAACTCGCGATAATGACTGGCCTGACTTCATCGTCCGCCTGCGCACACCTTTCGTTGCTGTCGTCGGCCGGCTTGCTCAAGCATGAAGCCAGGGGCCGCAAACGCTACTTCTGCCTGGCAACCCCGCAGGTCGGAGCGGCGGTAGAAGCCTTGGCCAGCGTGCAGCTGGAAAGCGCCAGGGGAGAGCGTGCCGAAGCGCCAGTATCGTCACTGCCCATGTCGATGCGCCGGGCGCGCCGTTGTGGCGATCATCTGGGTGGGGAGTTGGCCAGTGAGCTATATCATCGCATGGTGGTGGCCGGCTGGCTGGAAGGCAGCGGTCGGCAGTTGATGGTAAGTGACGAGGGGCGGGCGCAGTTGGCCTTGGTTGGGGTGTACATCGATGCCTTGGCGCCACACCAGCAACGAGGTTGCGTGATCTGCCGCTGCACCGAGTGGAATGACCAGGGCCCGCACCTGGGGGGCGTACTTGGCCAGGCCTTGTTCAGGTTGTTCCTGCAATCTGGCTGGATGCGCGAGTTAGAGGACACGCGGGCATTGCATATTTCGGCGCTGGGTATCCAGCAGATCAATCGCATCGCCCGCGTGGCGACGTTGCAGGTCGGTTGAGCGCAACGTCGTCATGCTGCTCAGACCAGCCGTGCGTCCAGGCTGTTTTGCGCCAGGCGACGTGCCTGGTCTTCGGTCATGCCCAAGTGGGTATGCAGGGCGTGGAAGTTCTCCGTGACATAGCCACCGAAGTAGGCCGGGTCGTCCGAGTTGACCGTGACCTTCACACCACGCTCGAGCATGTCGAGGATGTTGTGTTGGCTCATGTGGTCGAACACGCAGAGCTTGGTGTTGGACAGCGGGCACACCGTGAGCGGGATCTGCTCGTCGATGATGCGCTGCATCAGGCGCTCGTCCTCAATGGCACGCACGCCATGGTCGATACGCTTGATCTTCAGCAGGTCGAGGGCTTCCCAGATGTACTCGGGTGGGCCTTCTTCGCCAGCGTGGGCAACGGCGACGAAACCTTCGCTGCGGGCGCGGTCGAACACACGCTGGAACTTGCTTGGTGGGTGGCCCATCTCCGAGCTGTCCAGCCCAACGGCAATGAAGGCATCGCGGAACGGCAAGGCCTGATCGAGGGTCTTTTGCGCTTCATCCTCGCTGAGGTGGCGCAGGAAGCTGAGGATCAGGCCGCTGCTGATGCCCAGTTGTTCGCGACCATCCTTGAGCGCCTGGCTGATGCCGTTGAGCACCACTTCGAAAGCAATGCCGCGGTCGGTATGGGTCTGTGGGTCGAAGAAGGGTTCTGTGTGGATCACGTTCTGGGCTTTGCAGCGTTGCAGGTAGGCCCAGGTCAGGTCATAGAAGTCCTGCTCGGTGCGCAGCACGTCGGCGCCCTGGTAGTACAGGTCGAGGAACTCCTGCAGGTTGTTGAAGGCATAGGCACCGCGCAAGGTTTCCACATCGGCCCAGGGCAAGGCGATCTTGTTGCGCTCGGCCAGGGCGAACAGCAACTCGGGCTCCAGTGAGCCTTCCAGGTGCAGGTGCAGTTCGGCCTTGGGCAGGGCGTTCAACCAGTCATACATAGTGGTTCATCTCAATCAGGTACGGTTGCGGCCATTCTACAGGGGCCGGCCGGGCAATGCGCCCAGCCGGGCTGCGACCTGGTGAATCACCAGACCAAGGGTTCACCCTTGTAGTTGATGAAACGCAGGCCGCCGTTGCCGCTTTGGGCCTTGATCTGTTCGATCATGCCGCGGGTGCTGGTGAGCACATCGATATCGGCGTTTTCGCCACCCATGTCGGTTTTCACCCAGCCCGGGTGCATGGCCAGCACGCACAGGTCCGGGCGCTGCTGCTCAACGAAGAAGCTGTTGATCATCGAGTTCAGTGCCGCCTTGCTGGCCTTGTACAGGCAGATTTCGCCACCGTCGGGGATGGTGACGCTTCCCAGGATCGAGCTCATGAAGGCCAGCACACCACTGCCTTCACGTATTTGACCCACCAGGCGGCGAGCCACGCGTATCGGCGCCACGGCGTTGGTCATGAACAGATCGCCAATGTCGCTGTTGCTTACGGCTTCCAGGTCTTGCGGCAAGGGGCCCATGACCCCGGCGTTGACGAATATCAGGTCGAACACCTGGCCTTGCAGGCGTTGCCTCAGGCTGTCGAGCTGAACGGTGTCGTTCATTTCCAGCTGCTCGATACGCACGCCGGGCACGTTCGCCAGGGCGCCGGGCTGCTGCGGGTTACGGACGGTGGCAGTGATGTGCCAACCGTCTTCGTGCAGGCGTTGTACCAAGCCCAGGCCAAGCCCGCGCGAGGCGCCGATGATGAGGGCAGTTCTTGAATTGGCCATAGGAACATTCCTTTATCGGTGTAGGAGAAAGGAATTGAGCATACGTCACGGTGGATACGCGTGCCTGGTTTGCTTGTGGTCAAAAAATGATCAGTTATGTCCGGGCCTTGCGGGGCCGGGCGCTTCGCCTGTTGGCGCACGGGTTATCCACAAGCTGGTCCACAGTTATTGTGTGCAAGGTGAGCAAGCGGGGTGCGGCTTGGATGGGAGGCCCGCTGGGGATAAGTCGCGCGCATTCAGCAGTTTACGGCTGTCATCAAATCGTGATCAAAATATGATCAAAGCCCTGAAGGCCTTGAAATCACTAGCCTGCAAGAGAATGCCCCAAGCTTATCCACAGGCAGGCCCACAGTTGTTGTGGGCAATGTTCAGCGTGCTTCGAGCAAAATACGCCCGCGGCTCAAATCCGCCAGTTGCTGTTGCAATGGCGCCAGGTGGGCGTCACCGAGGGCAATCAGCAGGTCAACGCCATTGGCGGTGAACTGTTCGTCCAGGACCAGGCCGTCAACCTCGGCCAGGCGCAGCTTCACCAGCGCCAGCTCGCTGAAACTGCAGCTGCAGCTGAAATTGCTGCGCTGTACCAGCAGGCGCTTGGGCGCCTGTTGCAGGCACTTGTTGGCGCCGCCGCCATAGGCCCTGGCCAGGCCGCCGGTACCCAGCTGGATGCCGCCGTACCAGCGGATCACCAGCACCACCACCTGGTCGCAGTCCTGCGCTTCGATGGCCGCCAGGATCGGCCGCCCAGCGGTGCCGCCGGGTTCGCCATCGTCGCTGCTGCGGTACTGCGCGCCGAGTTTCCAGGCCCAGCAGTTGTGGGTTGCGGCCAGGTCGCTATGACGTTCGATGAAACTCATCGCTTCGGCGGCACTGCTGATCGGCCCGGCGAGAGTGATGAAGCGGCTTTTGCGGATTTCCTCGCGGTATTCGCAGAGGTCGAGCAGGGTAGAAGGCATAAAGGACGGTCAGGCAGCCGGCTTGATGCCGCAGCCTTTCAGAATGATGTGGATAAGGTTGTTGCTCGCATCTTCCATGTCCTGCTTGGTCAGGCGGCTGCGGCCAGTCACCTGGCAAATCTGGGTGGCGAAGTCGGCATAGTGCTGGGTGCTGCCCCAGAGCAGGAAGATCAGGTGCACCGGGTCGACCGGGTCCATTTTGCCTGCTTCGATCCAGGCCTGGAATACCGCAGCACGGCCGCGGAACCATTCGCGGTAATCGGCACTGAAGTATTCGGTCAGGCAGGTGCCACCGCTGATCACTTCCATAGCGAAAATGCGCGAAGCTTGCGGGTTGCGCCGGGAGAACTCCATCTTGGTGCGGATGTACTGGCTCAGGGCTTCACCGGGGTCGTCATCGACGCTCAAGGCGTTGAAGGTGCTGTCCCACAACTCGATGATATTGCTGAGCACGGCGATGTACAGGCCCAGCTTGTTGGTGAAGTAGTAATGCAGGTTGGCCTTGGGCAGCCCCGCCTTGAGCGCGATGGTGTTCATGCTGGTGCCCTTGAAACCATGGCGGGCGAATTCATCTTCGGCGGCCTGGATAATGGCCTGTTCGTTCTTCTGGCGGATACGGCCCGCGGGCTTGCCCGAGGCGGAGAGGCGATGCGCAGGGACTTCTAGGGTCATGGACGATTCCGTACGGGGCAGTGGCTGCGGCTGTGGCACAAGATTACCTGCCTGTGCCGAAGTGACAAGCGTTTGCGGCAAAGACTGGCATCAACGTGTCGCAGCCAGGCTTTCGAGGAAGCTCTCCAGCACCAGGTTGGGTCGCCGGCCTTTGCGGGTAACCCAGCTCAGGCTCAGGTCATAAAAACGCTCCTTGGGCTTGAGTGCACGCAAACGGCCTTGCTGTACCCAGAACATGGCGTAGTGGTCGGGCAGATAGCCGATGTAACGCCCGGTGAGGATCAGAAACGCCATGCCCTCGCGGTCAGAAGCACTGGCTGTGCAATTCAGCGCTTGGTAATGCGCCTGGATTTCGGCGGGCAGACGGAAGGTGGGGGTGATGGCCTCCTGGCTATTGAGGCGGTCGTCGTCTATCTGCTGGTCATCGGCATAGAACAGTGGGTGGCCAACTGCGCAGTACAGCAGCGAGCGTTCGCTGTACAACGGTTGGTACTCAAGCCCCGAAAGCGGGCTGGTCTGTGGCACGACGCCAACGTGCAGGCTGCCGTCGAGCACGCCGTGCTCGACCTGGCTGGGGGCGATCATACGGATCTGGATGCGCACATCAGGGCCGCGGTCCTTGAGTTCCGCCAGGGCATGGGTAATACGCATGTGCGGCAAGGTCACCAGGTTGTCCGTCAGGCCAATGTTCAGCTCGCCGCGCAAATGCTGGTGCAGGCCGTTGACCTCGGTGCGGAAGCTTTCCAGCGCGCTGAGCAGTTGCAGGGCTGAATGGTAGACCTCGCGGCCTTCCTCCGTCAGCGAGAAACCGGCGCGCCCGCGCTGACACAGGCGCAGGCCGAGGCGTTGCTCGAGGTCGTTCATCTGCTGGCTGATGGCCGAGCGCCCAATGCCCAGTACGTTTTCGGCAGCCGAGAAGCCACCGCACTCGACGACGCTGCGGTAAATCTTCAGCAGGCGGATGTCGAAATCGCTGACTTGAGCGAGTGGATCGGGTCGTCGGCTCATTAGTTTAGTCTCGGCCTGTCTGAAGGTTAGAAATGTAGGCTTTTTCAGACTCTATCGCCGTGCCAATTTAGCTGCAACAACATCCATCGTTGCCTAATCGTCTTCCGAGGAACCGCCGATGAACATGCCCGAAACCGCCCCCGCGGGTATCGCCAGCCAGCTCAAGCTGGACGCCCACTGGATGCCCTACACCGCCAACCGCAATTTCCAGCGCGACCCTCGCCTGATCGTGGCGGCCGAAGGCAACTACCTGGTCGATGACCACGGGCGCAAGATCTTCGACGCCCTGTCCGGCCTGTGGACCTGCGGCGCAGGGCACACTCGCAAGGAAATCGCTGACGCGGTGACCCGCCAACTGAGTACGCTGGACTACTCCCCAGCGTTCCAGTTCGGCCACCCGCTGTCGTTCCAGCTGGCGGAAAAGATCGCCGAGCTGGTGCCGGGCAATCTGAATCACGTCTTTTATACCAACTCCGGTTCCGAATGCGCCGATACCGCACTGAAGATGGTGCGTGCCTACTGGCGCCTGAAAGGCCAGGCCACCAAGACCAAGATCATCGGCCGTGCCCGTGGTTACCATGGCGTGAACATCGCGGGTACCAGCCTGGGTGGCGTCAACGGTAACCGCAAGATGTTTGGTCAGTTGCTGGACGTCGACCACCTGCCTCACACTGTATTGCCGGTGAACGCCTTCTCCAAAGGCTTGCCGGAAGAGGGCGGTATCGCTCTGGCTGACGAAATGCTCAAGCTGATCGAGCTGCACGATGCCTCCAACATCGCAGCAGTCATCGTCGAGCCGCTGGCCGGTTCGGCCGGTGTGCTGCCGCCGCCGAAGGGTTACCTGAAGCGTCTGCGTGAAATCTGCACCCAGCACAACATTCTGCTGATCTTCGACGAAGTGATTACTGGCTTCGGCCGCATGGGCGCGATGACCGGCTCGGAAGCCTTCGGCGTTACCCCGGACCTGATGTGCATCGCCAAGCAGGTGACCAACGGCGCCATCCCGATGGGCGCAGTGATTGCCAGCAGCGAGATCTACCAGACCTTCATGAACCAGCCGACCCCGGAATACGCCGTGGAATTCCCACACGGCTACACCTACTCGGCGCACCCGGTAGCCTGTGCCGCCGGTATCGCCGCGCTGGACCTGCTGCAGAAGGAAAACCTGGTGCAGTCTGCGGCTGAACTGGCGCCGCATTTCGAGAAGCTGCTGCACGGCGTGAAGGGCACCAAGAATATCGTCGATATCCGCAACTACGGCCTGGCCGGCGCCATCCAGATCGCCGCCCGTGACGGTGATGCCATCGTTCGCCCATACGAAGCGGCCATGAAGCTGTGGAAAGCGGGCTTCTATGTACGCTTTGGTGGCGACACCCTGCAGTTCGGCCCAACCTTCAATACCAAGCCACAGGAACTGGACCGCCTGTTCGATGCGGTAGGCGAAACCCTGAACCTGATCGACTGATCTTTCCGATTTTGATGCCAGGCGCATGCCCGCTGCGGGCGCCTGGCTCTCCTATGTTTATCTGGAGTTTTGCATGAGCATTGTTCAGCACCTGATTCACGGCGAACTGGTTACCAAAGGTGAGCGCACCGCCGATGTCTTCAACCCGTCCACTGGCCAGGCCGTTCGCAAGGTCGAATTGGCCAGCCGCGCAACCGTTCAGGAAGCGATCGACTCGGCCAAGGCTGCCTTCCCGGCCTGGCGCAACACCCCACCGGCCAAGCGCGCCCAGGTGATGTTCCGCTTCAAGCAGCTGCTGGAGCAGAACGAAGCCAAGATTTCGCAGATGATCAGCGAAGAGCATGGCAAGACCCTGGAAGACGCCGCCGGCGAATTGAAGCGTGGTATCGAGAACGTCGAGTTCGCGTGTGCAGCCCCAGAAGTGCTGAAGGGTGAGTACAGCCGCAACGTCGGTCCGAACATCGACGCCTGGTCCGACTTCCAGCCGCTGGGCGTGGTTGCCGGTATCACCCCATTCAACTTCCCGGCCATGGTTCCGCTGTGGATGTACCCGCTGGCCATCGCCTGCGGCAACGCATTCATCCTCAAGCCTTCCGAGCGTGACCCGAGCTCGACCTTGTACATTGCCCAGTTGCTGCTGGAAGCCGGGCTGCCGAAGGGCATCCTCAACGTGGTGCACGGTGACAAGGAAGCGGTGGATGCGCTGATCGAAGCACCGGAAGTGAAAGCACTGAGCTTCGTGGGTTCTACCCCGATCGCCGAGTACATCTATGCCGAAGGCACCAAGCGTGGCAAGCGTGTACAAGCCCTGGGGGGCGCGAAGAACCACGCGGTGCTGATGCCGGATGCCGACCTGGACAACGCAGTCAGTGCCCTGATGGGCGCGGCTTACGGTTCGTGTGGCGAGCGTTGCATGGCCATTTCGGTAGCCGTGTGCGTGGGCGACCAAGTGGCCGATGCCCTGATTGCCAAGCTGGAGCCACAGATCAAGGCGCTGAAGATTGGTGCCGGCACCTCGTGCGGCCTGGACATGGGCCCGCTGGTGACCGCGGCAGCGCGTGACAAGGTCGTGGGTTACATCGATGACGGTGTTGCTGCTGGCGCCAAGCTGGTGGTGGATGGCCGTGGCTTCCGTGTGGCAGGTAATGAAGATGGTTACTTCGTGGGTGGCACCCTGTTCGACAAGGTGACCCCGGAGATGCGCATCTATAAAGAGGAGATCTTTGGTCCGGTGCTGTGCGTGGTCCGGGTGAATAGCCTGGAGCAGGCCATGCAACTGATCAACGATCACGAGTATGGCAACGGCACCTGCATCTTTACCCGTGACGGTGAAGCGGCCCATTTGTTCTGCGACGAGATCGAAGTGGGTATGGTGGGTGTCAACGTACCGCTGCCAGTGCCGGTGGCCTACCACAGCTTTGGTGGCTGGAAGCGTTCGCTGTTTGGTGACCTGCATGCCTATGGCCCGGATGGTGTGCGCTTCTATACCCGTCGCAAGGCAATTACCCAGCGTTGGCCGCAGCGGGCCAGCCATGAAGCGTCGCAGTTTGCATTCCCTAGCCTGTAAGGGAAGTAGATGAAGCGGGGAGGCCGTCAGGCCTCCCCGTTTTGTTTTTGGGGTTTGGTTGTTGCTGTTGTAGGGGGAGGGGCTGTTCTGAGAGGGTGTTGGCTGTGAGATGTGTCTGCCACAACCCTTGCAGTGCCTGTGAGATCGAGCGCCGCCCGCGCGGCGCTTCGCGGGTAAACCCGCTCCTACGTTTATTTCGGGCCAATTATGCCTGTGGGATTCGCGTGCGAACGTTTTGGTGCCTGTCTCGATATCGCGTCGTACAAACAAGGCGTTCGCGCGCGCCCGGCACAGGAGAGACTGGCCCGAAACAAACGTAGGAGCGGGTTTACCCGCGAAGCGCCGCGCGGGCGGCGCTCGATCTCACAGGCGCAGAAACTGTTGTGGCGAACACTTGGCAGCCTCGATACGGTCTTTTCCCCTTATATTTCACTTTCTTGAAATTAAAGGTTGACGCCCTCTCGAATCCCCTTATAATGCGCCCCACT
>NZ_JADDRH010000008.1:0-178900 GCF_044904505.1 Pseudomonas sp. 3HC3 | reverse complement strand
CCGCGAAAGGGTTGGGCCTGCTTGCCAATCTCCACCCACCGATCACCATTGCCACCGCCACCGTATTCGCGGGTAAACCCGCTCCAAGGTGGTGGACACACACCGGAGGTTGGACACAGCCCGTCGTCAGGGCGTGTTCACCCGCGAAAGGGTTGGGCCTGCTTGCCAATCTCCACCCACCGATCACCATTGCCACCGCCACCGTATTCGCGGGTAAACCCGCTCCAAGGTGGTGGACACACACCGGAGGTTGGACACAGCCCGTCGTAGGAGCGGGTTCACCCGCGAAAGGGCCGGGCCTGCTGGCCAATCTCCACCCTTCGTTCACCATTACCGCCGCCACCGTATTCGCGGGTAAACCCGCTCCACGGTGGTGGACACACACCGGAGGTTGGACACAGCCCGCTGTAGGAGCGGGTTCACCCGCGAAAGGGCCGGTACAGGCTGAATACAAATGACTGGCTGGTCCTGGATGACTGCGACAGCCTCCAAGGTGTAGCCTTGGCCGATACCCGCTTTCGTTGTGACTGACAGGAGCTTCCCATGCAGCATTACGTAACGCCCGACCTGTGTGACGCCTACCCGGACCTGGTACAAGTGCTGGAGCCAATGTTCAGCAATTTTGGTGGCCGCGACTCGTTCGGTGGCCAGATCGTCACCATCAAGTGTTTCGAGGACAATTCGCTGGTCAAGGAGCAGGTTGAACTCGACGGCAAGGGCAAAGTACTGGTGGTCGATGGCGGGGGGTCGCTGCGCCGTGCGCTACTTGGCGACATGCTCGCCGAAAAAGCCGCAAAAAACGGTTGGGAAGGCTTGGTGATCTACGGCTGTGTGCGTGATGTCGACGTGCTGATCCAGACCGACGTTGGCGTGCAGGCCCTGGCCAGTCACCCGATGAAGACTGACAAACGCGGTATCGGCGATCTCAACGTGGCGGTAACCTTCGCCGGGGTAACCTTCCGCCCGGGCGAGTATGTATATGCCGACAACAATGGCGTGCTGGTTTCGCCGAGCCCGCTGAAAATGCCGGAGTAATGCGCTGCACGCGCTGATGGAGCTTTGATGTTGGAGGAAGACAACGCGCAGTGGGGGCTGGTGCATGCCCTGGTGCTCGATGGCAAAGGCGGCGCGCGCTCGATTGCCCGTACCGAACTGGATGACCTGCAGCTGCAACCGGAGCAAAGCCTGTGGCTGCACTGGGACCGCAGCCACCCGCAAACCCGTACCTGGCTGTTGCACGACAGCGGCCTGAGCGAGTTTGCCTGCGAACTGCTGCTGGAAGAAAACACCCGGCCGCGCCTGCTGCCCTTGGCGGACGAACAGCTGTTGCTGTTCCTGCGGGGGGTCAACCTCAACCCGGGTGCCGAGCCCGAAGACATGGTTTCGGTACGCATTTTCGCCGAGGCGCAGCGGGTTATCTCGTTGCGCCTGAGGCCTTTGCGCGCCAGCGATGAAATTCTCCAACTGCTGGAACAGGGCAGGGGACCGAAATCGGCCTCAGAGCTGTTGCTGTTGATGGGCGAGCTGCTGACCGAAAAGGTTCAGGGCCTGGTCAGCGACCTGGCCGAGCTGGTCGACCTCGAGGAAGAAAAGGTTGAATCCGACGAACGGTATACCCCGGAACAGGGCAGCCTGCAGCAGATCCGCCGTCGCGCCGCTGGCTTGCGCCGCTTTCTCGCCCCGCAACGGGAAATCTACGCGCAGTTGTCGCGCAGCAAATGGGGCTGGTTCGCCAATGCCGACGCCGATTACTGGAATGAACTCAACAACAGCCTGATCCGCTACCTCGAAGAGCTGGAGCTGGCCCGCGAACGCGCTGCACTGGTGCTGGAAAGCGAGGACCGGCGGCGTAGCGAGCGGATGAACCGCACCATGTACCGCTTTGGCATCATCACCTGCATCTTCCTGCCCATGAGCTTTGTCACCGGGCTGCTGGGCATCAATGTCGGCGGCATCCCCGGGGCGGAAAACCCTTTGGGCTTCCTGTTCGCCTGCATCGTCGTGCTGGGGTTGGCCGTGGGGCAGTGGTGGCTGTTCCGGCGGTTGCGGTGGGTATAGCTGTGCAATTGGAAACATTCGTCCCCACGGGATGTGTGACCCGTTGCCCGGCCATCTCGTCTCTTGCTGACACTGCGCGAGGTGCCCATGCACGATCCGTTTGAAGAATCCCTGCGCGACCTGCTCAAGGCGTCACCCTCCGGCAATGACCGGGACGACCGGGATGATGCCGCTTGCCTGGGTCGCGTGCTGAAAACCGCCAACCGCCAGGTTGGCGCGGGTGATCTGTTCAGCTTGCTTGGCCGCTGGTGCCAGGCGCTGCTGATTGCCGTGAACAATGGCTCGGCGCACGTTGCGCCGGTGCGTCGACACTCTTCCCGCAACGCTGCCACCGGCAGCAAAGCAGATAAGGCCGATTGAATATGGAACTCGATCTCTGGACCCAGAGCCTGGTCACCGCGATGACTGCCCTTTGGACCAAGGTAGCGAACTTCATCCCCAACCTGTTCGGCGCGCTGGTCGTGGTGCTGCTCGGTTTCGTGGTGGCCAAGCTGCTCGACACGCTGCTGTCCAAACTGTTGGCCAAATTTGGCCTGGACCGCCTGATGGCCGGCACCGGCCTCACCAAAATGCTTGGCCGGGGCGGTATCCAGGTGCCGATCTCGACCCTGATCGGCAAGATCGTCTACTGGTTCGTGCTGCTCATCTTCCTGGTCTCGGCCGCGGAATCGCTGGGCCTGGAGCGGGTTTCGGCAACCCTCGACATGCTTGCCCTGTACTTGCCCAAGGTGTTCGGCGCGGCCCTGGTGCTGCTGGCCGGCGTGCTGCTGGCGCAGGTGGCTAACGGCCTGGTACGTGGCGCTGCCGAAGGTATCGGCCTGGAATACTCGGCGGGCCTGGGGCGTATCACCCAAGGCCTTGTGATCATCATCAGCATCTCGGTGGCCATCAGCCAGCTGGAAGTGAAAACCGACCTGCTGAACCACGTCATCGTTATCGGGCTGATTACCGTTGGTCTGGCCGTTGCCTTGGCCATGGGCCTTGGCAGTCGCGAAATCGCCGGGCAGATCCTGGCCGGCATATACGTGCGCGAGCTGTACCAAGTGGGCCAGCAGGTGCGGATTGGAGAGGTCGAAGGGCATATCGAGGAAATCGGTACGGTGAAGACGACGCTGCTGACCGATGATGGCGAACTGGTGTCGCTGTCCAATCGCGAGCTGCTTGAACAGCGCGTCAATAGCCGCTAACCGCACAAAAGCTGTTAATGTATGCCGCCGCGAAATTCGACCTACGGGGTCGCGCGGCGACATTGACCTGACTGTCGGCCAGATCCGTTTTGAATAAAGTTCATTCGCCGCCCATGCGCTATGACCCCCGCGAGCTCACAGATGAAGAGTTGGTGGCGCGTTCGCATGAGGAGCTGTACCACGTTACCCGCGCCTATGAGGAGCTCATGCGGCGCTACCAGCGGACCCTGTTCAACGTCTGTGCGCGTTATCTGGGGAACGACCGTGACGCGGACGATGTCTGTCAGGAAGTGATGCTGAAAGTGCTGTACGGGCTGAAAAACTTCGAGGGTAAGTCGAAGTTCAAGACCTGGCTCTACAGCATCACCTACAACGAGTGCATTACCCAGTACCGCAAGGAGCGCCGCAAACGTCGGTTGATGGATGCCTTGAGTCTGGACCCTGTTGAAGAGGCGTCCGAAGACAAGGCTCCGAAACCGGAAGAAAAAGGCGGGCTGGACAAGTGGCTTGTGCATGTGAACCCGATTGACCGGGAAATTCTGGTGCTTCGTTTTGTCGCAGAGCTGGAGTTTCAGGAAATTGCCGACATCATGCACATGGGCCTGAGCGCCACGAAAATGCGATACAAGCGTGCGCTAGACAAGCTTCGGGAGAAATTTGCCGGCCTTGATGAAACTTAGTGGCGTGCAAATATCTCTAACGAACCGGTGAGTTCTGCTAGACTCGCCGTCGAGTTGTCCCTCTTGTTTGTGGTGGGACTGCTTAACTATCACCAGATGGGGATTTAACGGATGAAATTGAAAAACACCTTGGGCTTGGCCATTGGTTCGCTTGTAGCCGCCACTTCGATTGGCGCTATGGCACAAGGTCAAGGCGCCGTCGAAACTGAAATCTTCTACAAGAAAGAATTCTTCGACAGCCAGCGCGACTTCAAGAACGACGGCAACCTGTTCGGCGGCTCGATCGGTTACTTCCTGACCGACGACGTTGAGCTGCGTCTGGGCTACGACGAAGTACACAACGCTCGTGGCGAAGACGGCAAGAACATCAAGGGCTCGAACACTGCCCTGGACGCCGTTTACCACTTCAACAACCCGTACGACGCCATCCGTCCGTACGTTTCCGCTGGTTTCTCGCACCAGTCGCTGGGCCAGACCGGCCGTGGCGGTCGTGACCACTCCACCTTCGCCAACGTTGGCGCTGGTGCCAAGTGGTACATCACCGACATGTTCTACGCCCGTGCCGGCGTAGAAGCTCAGTACAACATCGACCAGGGCGACACCGAGTGGGCCCCGAGCGTTGGTGTTGGCCTGAACTTCGGCGGTAGCCCGAAGCAAGCTGAAGCTGCTCCTGCTCCAGTTGCTGAAGTCTGCTCCGACTCCGACAACGACGGCGTGTGCGACAACGTCGACAAGTGCCCAGACACCCCGGCCAACGTTACCGTTGACGCCGACGGCTGCCCGGCTGTTGCCGA
Organism: Pseudomonas sp. 3HC3; assembly: GCF_044904505.1. Classification (NCBI taxonomy): domain Bacteria; kingdom Pseudomonadati; phylum Pseudomonadota; class Gammaproteobacteria; order Pseudomonadales; family Pseudomonadaceae; genus Pseudomonas; species Pseudomonas sp. 3HC3. Next base: position 174,181 of record NZ_JADDRH010000008.1, on the reverse strand, counting down.
AGTCGTTCGCGTTGAGCTGGACGTCAAGTTCGACTTCGACAAGTCGGTCGTCAAGCCTAACAGCTACGGCGACATCAAAAACCTGGCTGACTTCATGAAGCAGTACCCACAAACCACCACCGTGGTTGAAGGTCACACTGACTCCGTGGGTCCAGACGCTTACAACCAGAAGCTGTCCGAGCGTCGTGCCAACGCCGTCAAGCAAGTTCTGACCCAGCAGTACGGCGTAGAATCCAGCCGTGTTGACTCGGTTGGCTACGGCGAAACCCGTCCGGTTGCTGACAACGCCACCGAAGAAGGCCGTGCTATCAACCGTCGCGTTGAAGCTCAGGTAGAAGCCCAGGCCAAGTAATTGGTTTGAAGCTTCATGAAAAACCCGGCCTCGGCCGGGTTTTTCTTTGCCTGGGTTTTAACCGACCTCAAGGGCTGCCCCCAGGTCAGCCTGCGATTGCGATGCGCCCCGGAGCCAGTTGCTCTCCGACCACCTCCCCAATCACCAAGATCGCCGGGCTACGCAAGCCAAACCCGCGCGCAGCTTCCACCATTCCCTGCACATCGCTTCTGCACTCCCGCTGTTGCGGCAACGAGGCATTTTCGATCATCGCCACCGGCATCCCCGGCGCCATGCCCCCCGCCAGCAATCCCTGGCGCACCTGCTCCAGCCGCGCCACCCCCATGTATACCACCAGCGTTGTTCCGCCCTGAGCCAAGGCCGCCCAGTTCAGCTCGCTATCATCTTGAGTGTGCGCCGTCACCAGCGTCACCCCTCGGCTCACGCCCCGTGAAGTCAGGGGAATTCCGCACTGCGTGGCCCCGGCCAGGCCGGCGGTGATGCCATTGATCACCTCCACCTCGATGCCATGCCCCTGCAACCACAACGCCTCTTCACCGCCACGACCAAAGATGCAAGGGTCGCCGCCCTTGAGCCGCACTACGCAACGGCCCTGTCGCGCGTGGCGCAGCATCAGGCGCTGAATGAACGCTTGCGGTGTAGAGCGGCAGCCGCCGCGCTTGCCCACGGTCATTACCCGGGCCTGCGGGCAATGCTCGAGTACTGCCGGGTTGACGAGGTCGTCGACCATGACCACAGCGGCTTGCTGCAACGCACGCACTGCCTTGAGGGTGAGCAGTTCTGGATCACCAGGGCCGGCACCGACCAGCCATACTTTTGCATTCATCAGGGTTTCCTCATCGGCAAGGTGCGGTCAGCCCTTGAGCAGGGTGAACAGCAGTATCAGATTGATAAGTAACGACAGTAGGGCCAGGGTACGCCACACCTTCAGTGGTTCGCGCTCCAGCAGCGGCCGTGGTCGGCTGGGCAGTTCCTGGCGGTCACCGCGCTCGAGCAGCAGCAACCAGTGTTCGGCGGTTTCGAAGCGCTGCGCCGGGTCGCTCGCCACGGCCTGCAGCAGGTTGTGCTGGAGCCATTCCGGCAGGTCGGGTCGGTAGCGCGCGGCGTTGACCGGCTGGCCGAAGCGCGGGCGCTGGAAGGCCTCGACCTCGCCGTACGGGTAATGTCCGGTCAGCAGGTGGTACAGGGTCACGCCCACTGCATACAAGTCCTGACGCGGGCTGGGTGAGTGGCCGTCGAATGCTTCCGGGGCGATGTACGAGGGCGTGCCGGGCAGCTCGTGCAGCGGGTCTTCGGACAGGCCCGGGCAATAGGCCAGGCCGAAGTCCAGCAGGCGCAGCTGCCCATCGCAGCCCAGGTGCAGGTTGTCTGGCTTGATATCACGGTGCAGCAAGTTGCGTCGATGCAGCACGCCGACTGCCTGCAGCAGTTGCCGGGCGACTTCCAGCCATTGCGGCAGGGGCAGCGGGCCTTGTTCGGCCAGCAACGCCGCCAGGTTTTGGCCGGGATATTCGCGCATCACGTAGTACAGGTGCTGGCGCTGACTGGCGGTGTGTAGCTCGGGAAAGTGCCGGCCGGCGATGCGGCGCAGAAACCACTCTTCCAGCAACAGCCCTTGCGCCGCCCCCGGTTCCTGTTCGCGTGCAGTGGGCAGGGTCTTGAGCAGCCAAGGCTGGTTCTGGCTGTCGCGCACTTTGTACAGCAAGGACTGGCGGCTGTGCGCATGCAGTGTTTCGACCTGCCAGCCGTCGATCACCTGGCCCTCGCGCAGCGGGCCGGGCACTGGCCATTGTTGCAGTTGCGCCAGGGTATCGCCCAGGTTGGCCGTGCCCAGTTGTTCGACTTGCACCAGCAAGGCGCTGGCGTTGTCCTTGCTACCGTTGAAGTGGGCGCTGGCCACCAAGGTGTCGGTGGCCAGTTGCAGGTCGGTTTGCTCGCGCAGCACGGCCTGGATGTGTTGTTCGCCCAGGCTGGCCCAGACCCCGTCGCTGAGCAGCAGGAAGCACTCGCCCGCTTGCAGCTCGCCCTCCAGGTAATCCACCAGCAGGTGCTGGTCCAGGCCCAGTGCCCGTTTCAGTACATGCTGCATGCCCGGTTGGTCCCATACATGGTCTTCGCTCAGGCATTGCAGCGTCCCCTCGTGCCACCGGTACACCCGGCAGTCGCCGACATGGGCCAGGGTAAAGCGCCTGCCGCGCAACACCAGCGCGCTAAGCGTGGTCAGCAACGGCTGGCCGCTGCCTTGGGCGCGCAACCAGCGGTTTTGCGCCAGTAGCAGGCGGTCGAGGGCCTGGGCCACGCTCCAAGTGGCCGGGGTGGCGTAGTAATCCAGGGCCAGTGCCTGCAGGCTGGCCCGCGCCGCCAGGCCGCCGTCGGCACATTGGCTGACGCCGTCGGCCAGGGCGAACAGGTAGCCTTTGCTGGCGGCCAGCTCTGGTGCCGGCGTGACCAGGCGCAGGGCGTCCTGGTTTTCCGCGCGTGGCCCGGTGGCGCTGGCCTGGGCAAAGCTCAGTTGCAGGCTCATCGGCGTGCCTCAGACCCGCGCTGCAGTGACTGCAGTCGAGCCCCAGGTGGTGCGCCAGCGCTGTTTCACACCGTGCAGGCCGAACCAGGCCAGCAGGCCCAGGCTGGCGAACAGCCACAACCCCATCTGGTATTCACCGGTGTGCTGCTTGATGGTGCCCAGCCCGGCTGCCAACAGGAAGCCGCCGATGCCACCGGCCATGCCGATCAGGCCGGTCATTACCCCGATCTCTTGGCGGAAACGTTGCGGTACCAGTTGGAATACCGCGCCATTGCCCGCCCCCAGGCCGAGCATGGCGCTGACGAACAGCGCCAGTGCGGCCGCGGCAGAGGGCAGGTTGAAACCGACTGCGGCAATGCAGATGGCGGCCACGCCGTACATGCCCAGCAGGGTGCGGATGCCGCCAAAACGGTCAGCCAGGGCGCCGCCGAGCGGGCGCATCAGGCTGCCGGCGAACACGCAAGCGGCGGTGTAGTAGCCGGCGGTGACCGGGCTCAGGCCGTATTGGTCGCTGAAGTAGCCGGGTAGGGCGCTGGCCAGGCCGATGAAGCCGCCGAAGGTGACGCTGTAGAAGAACATGAACCACCAGCTGTCACGGTCGCCCAGTGCCTTGAGGTAGTCGGCCATGGCTTTCGGCTTGGGCCGTTGTGGGGCATTGCGCGCCAGCAGGGCGAACACCACCAGCGCCAGTGACAGCGGGATCAAGGCAAAGCCGAATACATTGTTCCAGCCAAAGGCCGCTGCCAGTGCCGGTGCCAGCAAGGCAGCGAACACCGTGCCGGAGTTGCCCGCGCCGGCGATGCCCATGGCCTTGCCCTGGTGCTGTGGCGGGTACCACTGCGAGGCCAGCGGCAGCGAGACGGCGAAGGAAGCACCGGCAAAGCCCAGGAACACGCCTAGCAGCAGTGCCTGTTCATAGCTGTGCACGCCAAGGTGCCAGGCCGCAGCCAGGGCGACGATAACCACCACCTGGGCGATCAGGCCGGCAGTCTTGGGCGACAGGCGGTCGACCAGAACGCCCATGGCAAACCGCAGGAGCGCCCCGGCCAGGATCGGCGTGGCGACCATCAGGCCCCGTTGTTGTGCGCTCAGTTGCAGGTCGGCAGCAATCTGCACCGCCAGCGGGCCCAGCAGGTACCAGACCATGAAGCTGAGGTCGAAGTACAGAAACGCGGCGAACAGCGTGGGCACATGCCCGGATTTCCAGAAGCTGGTACTCATCGAACACCTCACTCGGTAGTACAACGGAACGAAAAAGACGTCGCCACCCGCTCCACGAGGTGGAGGGGCGAGCGACGTCTTTGTCGGGATTCAAGTGGGGTAACCGCCGTTGGCTACCGGTACGATTTGTTGAGCAAGAGATGGGCCAACTTCTGGCGCGGCTGGCAAGAGATTTTCAGCGCGTCAGCCGAGCATCTCATGCATGGCAATGATCTGTTCGGCCACCTGGATCAGCTTCTGCTGCCGGCTCATGGCCTGGCGACGCATCAGGGTATAGGCCTGCTCTTCGTTGCAATCCTTCATCTTCATCAGCAAACCCTTGGCCTGCTCGATGCGCTTGCGTTCGGCCAATTGCTGGTCGCGCGCAAGCAGCTGCGCCTTGAGTGCCTGGTCGCTTTCGAAGCGGGCCATGGCCACGTCCAGGATCGGCTGCAGCCGCGCAGCGTGGATGCCCTCGACGATATAGGCGCTGACCCCTGCCTGAATCGCCTGGCGCATCATCCCGGGGTCGTGCTCGTCGGTGAACAACACGATGGGCCTGGGCTGGTCACGGCTGACCAGCACCACCTGTTCCATCACATCGCGGTCTGGTGAGTCGGTATCGATCAGCACCACGTCCGGGCGCACCGTTTCGACGCAGGCGGGCAGGTCGATGGTCAGGTCCGGGGCTTCGATGACCTCGAAGCCGGCCTCACTCAACGCCGCCCTGAGACGACCAAGCTTGCTCTGGGTATCGTCGATCAGCAGGATGCGCAACATGTTCGTCCCCCCCTCACGCGCCGACACGGGCATCGGGCAGGTCGCCCAAGGCATGCAAGCTGAAACTGCGGGCATAGCCGAAGGGGTCGCTGCCGTCCCAGCGGGAGCCATCGATCAGCAGGCTGCTGCGCATCGGTTGGTCCGGGCAAGTGATGTCCAGGCTCTGTGCGGCCTCGCTGTACAACTGCAGTTGCTGGACCTGCCGGGCCACGCCGAGGTAGTCGGGGTCCTCGCGCAGCAGGCCCCAGCGGCGGAACTGGGTCATGAACCACATGCCGTCGGACAGGTAGGGCAGGTTGGCCCGGCCCTGGTCGAACAGGCGCAGGGCGTGTGGGTCTTGCCATTCGTTGCCCAGGCCATCCTCATAGTGGCCGAGCAGGCGGGGGGCTATGCTGTCCAGCGGGGTGTCCAGATAGGCGCTTGCGCTCAGCAGTTGCGCGGTGCTGCGGCGGTTTTCCGGGCTTTGCTCGATGAACCGGCTGGCGGTGAGGATCGCCTTGATCAGTGCACGGGCGCTGTTGGGGTATTGCTCGGCAAAGACGCGCGCGCAGGCCAGGACCTTTTCCGGATGATCCGGCCAGATCGACTGGCTGGTGGCCAGGGTGAAGCCTTGGCCTTTGGCCACGGCGTCGGCGGCCCAGGGCTCACCAACGCAGAAGCCGTCAATGCGCCCGGCCTGGAGGTGTGCAGCCATTTGCGCCGGTGGCACCACGACGCTTTCGACGTCGCGCAGCGGGTGGATGCCCTGGCTGGCCAGCCAGTAATACAGCCACATGGCGTGGGTGCCTGTGGGGAAGGTCTGGGCGAACGTCAGGCGTGCGCCATGCTGGTGCACCAGGCGCGCCAGTGCCTCAGGGTTGGTCACGCCCTTGCGCTGCAGGGCAGGGGACAGGTTGATAGCCTGGGCGTTCTGGTTCAGCCCCATGAGCACGGCCATGTCGCTGGCAGGTACGCCGCCAATGCCCAGGTGCACGGCGTAGACCAGGCCATACAGGCAATGCGCGGCGTCCAGTTCGCCGCTGACCAGCTTGTCGCGCAGCCCGGCCCACGAGCCCTGGCGCTTGAGGTTGAGGGTAAGGCCGTGCTGCTGGGCGAAGCCCTGGGTGGCGGCGACCACTACCGAAGCGCAGTCGGTCAGGGCCATGTAGCCGATGTTCAGGCTGGTTTTTTCCGGCGCATCGCTGCCGTTGACCCAGGCCAGGGGCGTTGCTCGGGGTACAGTGTTCACAAGAGTCCTCGCCCTTACTGATAAGGCTGTGGGCTGAACGGGTGCAACCGATGTGCCAAGCGCTCCACGATTTGCTGTCCTGTCAGCCCCTCGCTGGCTATAATCGCCCCCTCACTCACCCTGAGCCTTGCCCGCCCATGTATACCCTGGCCCGCCAGCTGCTGTTCAAGCTTTCCCCGGAAACTTCCCACGACCTGTCCCTGGACCTGATCGGCGCCGGTGGCCGTATGGGCCTCAACGGCATGCTGTGCAAGCAACCGGCGTCATTGCCGGTTTCGGTCATGGGCTTGAACTTCGCCAACCCGGTGGGCCTGGCTGCTGGGCTGGACAAGAACGGCGCGGCCATCGACGGCTTCGCCCAGCTGGGCTTCGGTTTTGTCGAAATCGGCACTGTCACTCCGCGTCCGCAGCCAGGTAACCCCAAGCCGCGGTTGTTCCGTCTGCCGGAAGCCACGGCCATCATCAACCGCATGGGCTTCAACAACCTGGGCGTTGATCACCTGCTCGAGCGTGTACGCGCTTCGCGCTACAAGGGGGTGCTGGGCATCAACATCGGCAAGAACTTCGATACACCGGTCGAGCGTGCCGTCGATGACTACCTGATCTGCCTGGACAAGGTCTACACCGCCGCCAGCTACATCACGGTCAATGTCAGCTCGCCAAATACCCCGGGCCTGCGCAGCCTGCAGTTCGGGGACTCGCTCAAGCAGTTGCTCGACGCCCTGGCCGAGCGCCGCGAGCAACTGGCCGGCACGCATGGCAAGCGCGTGCCGTTGGCAATCAAGATTGCGCCGGACATGAGCGACGAAGAAACCGCGCTGGTGGCCGCTGCGCTGATGGAGTCGGGCATGGATGCGGTGATCGCCACCAACACCACGCTGGGCCGTGAAGGTGTCGAAGCATTGCCATACGGTGGCGAGGCGGGCGGCCTGTCGGGCGCGCCGGTGCTGGAAAAGAGCACCCATATCGTCAAGGTGCTGGCAGGTGAGCTGGGCGGCAAGTTGCCGATCATCGCCGCCGGTGGCATTACCGAAGGCCGCCATGCTGCTGAAAAGATCGCGGCCGGGGCGAGCCTGGTGCAGATTTACTCGGGCTTTATTTACAAGGGGCCGGCGCTGATTCGCGAAGCGGTGGATGCTATCGCGGCAATGCCGCGCTGACCTGACAGGCCCATTCGAGGGGGCGTGGATACAGCTGATGAGGTTTGCCAAGGCATAAAAAAGGGCCCCTTCAAGGGGCCCCTGGGCCTTCGCCCGCCGCCCGGATGGGGCGTGCATGGTAAATCGAATTCAGTGTCCTCGTTCAGCCAACGGCGTGATTTTCGTTGAGTCTATGGATGCCAGCGGTGCCAGTCATTCCGTCCCAGTTATCACCGCGACCTTCACGCCAGCCGTTGATCCAGGCTTGGCGAACAGAAGGAAGATTGAAGGGGCAAAGTTCGCGGGATTTGCCGGTGACCCCGTATTGGTAACCACGTGAATATGCTCTTTCCAACGGATCACGCTTAAGTCTTCTCATAGGGTGTTGCCCTCACTTGTTGACTGTAATGTCCCGTCGGCCTCTCCGAGGCCGGGCAGAGTCGTTCTGCCGGTTTGCGCTCGCTGCCGGCGTGGCGAGCTGAAAGTGCCGCCTCGTTGCGAAGTGGCCTGAGACCAGTTCTATCGAATGCGAGTCACGGTGTGAATGACCGTTTTGTCATAAGCACGTAACCTTTCCAAGGGTCAGGGGATAAGTAAATAAATGCGACTCAACCTTGTTTGGTGTTTAGCCCCGTAATGATCGGGTTTTGCCGTTCTTTGACGTCATTTCGCCAGCGTTGTTTGCGGATGACAGAAATAATTTGAAATGCGACGAAGGGTCACATCGGCCCGCAGATCGCCAGAATTTCTCGTACTGCCTGATGATCTAAGCTGTCTTTGCCACTGGGCCAGGCACGGATCGGTCAGGCGGCCCGGCTTTTCTGCTGCACTTTGTGTGCGCAGAGGGCCACCCGCACGCCTGCTGGAAAGGTGTACGGGCAAACATCGCGGGGCGATGCGTCGCCCCGTCAGTCAAATAGCCTAAGGCGCTGGAATACTCATGTCGGACCGTTTCGAACTTTACCTCACCTGTCCCAAAGGCCTTGAAAGCCTGCTCGCCGAAGAGGCCAAAAGCCTCGGCCTTGACGAGGTGCGCGAGCACACCTCGGCCATTCGCGGCGCCGCCGACATGGAAACTGCCTACCGCCTGTGTGTCTGGTCGCGGCTGGCCAACCGCGTATTGCTGGTGCTCAAGCGCTTCTCGATGAAGAACGCCGACGACCTTTACGACGGTGTGCACGCGGTTGACTGGGCCGACCACCTGGCAGCCGACGGCACCCTGGCTGTGGAGTTCAGCGGCCATGGCTCCGGCATCGACAATACCCACTTCGGTGCGCTGAAGGTCAAGGATGCCATCGTCGACAAGCTGCGTAACCGTGAAGGCCTGCGCCCGTCCGTGGAAAAGATCGACCCTGACGTGCGTGTGCACCTGCGCCTGGACCGCGGCGAGGCCATTCTGTCCCTCGACCTGTCCGGGCACAGCCTGCACCAGCGTGGCTACCGCCTGCAGCAAGGCGCCGCGCCACTGAAGGAAAACCTGGCGGCAGCGGTGCTGATCCGTGCTGGCTGGCCGCGTATTGCTGCCGAAGGTGGTGCGCTGGCCGACCCGATGTGCGGTGTGGGTACCTTCCTGGTCGAGGCAGCCATGATCGCCGCCGATATCGCCCCTAACCTCAAGCGCGAACGCTGGGGCTTCAGTGCCTGGCTCGGCCATGTGCCGGCGCTGTGGCGCAAGGTACATGACGAAGCGCAGGCGCGCGCGCAGGCCGGCCTGGCCAAGCCACCGTTGTGGATCCGTGGCTACGAGGCTGACCCGCGGCTGATCCAGCCGGGTCGCAACAACGTCGAGCGTGCCGGCCTGGGCGACTGGGTGAAGATCTACCAGGGCGAAGTCAGCACCTTCGAGCCACGTCCGGACCAGAACCAGAAAGGTCTGGTCATCAGCAACCCGCCCTACGGTGAGCGTCTGGGTGACGAAGCCAGCCTGCTGTACCTCTACCAGAATCTGGGCGAGCGCCTGCGCCAGGCCTGCATGGGCTGGGAAGCAGCGGTATTCACCGGCGCGCCGCAACTGGGTAAGCGCATGGGCATTCGCAGCCACAAGCAGTACGCGTTCTGGAACGGCGCACTGCCATGCAAGCTGCTGCTGTTCAAGGTGCAGCCTGACCAGTTCGTCACGGGTGAACGCCGCGAAGCGCAGCCTGAAGGCAGCGAAACCCGTCAGCAGGCGCCGCAGGCCAGCGAGCCAGCGCGGCTGTCGGAAGGCGCGCAGATGTTCGCCAACCGCCTGCAAAAGAACCTCAAGCAACTGGGCAAGTGGGCCCGTCGCGAGCAGATCGACTGCTACCGCCTGTACGATGCCGACATGCCCGAATATGCCCTGGCGGTCGACCTGTACCAGGACTGGGTACACGTGCAGGAATACGCCGCGCCACGTTCGGTCGACCCGGACAAGGCTCAGGCGCGCCTGCTCGATGCACTGGCGGCCATCCCGCAGGCACTGGGCATTTCGCCGCAGCGCGTAGTGCTCAAGCGTCGCGAGCGGCAGAGCGGCACGCGCCAGTACGAACGTCAGGCCACTGAGGGCCGCTTCCAGGAGGTGAACGAAGGTGGCGTCAAGCTGCTGGTCAACCTCACCGACTACCTGGATACCGGCCTGTTCCTTGACCACCGCCCGATGCGTATGCGCATCCAGCGCGAGGCCGCCGGCAAGCGCTTCCTCAACCTGTTCTGCTACACCGCCACGGCCACCGTGCACGCGGCCAAGGGCGGTGCGCGCAGCACCACCAGCGTCGACTTGTCGAAGACCTATCTGGACTGGGCGCGGCGTAACCTGGCGCTCAATGGCTATTCCGAGCGCAATCGCCTGGAACAGGGCGATGTAATGGCCTGGCTGGAAGGCAACCGTGACAGCTACGACCTGATCTTCATCGACCCGCCAACCTTCTCCAACTCCAAGCGCATGGAAGGCGTATTCGACGTGCAGCGTGATCATGTGCAACTGCTGGACCTGGCCATGGCCCGTCTGGCACCGGGTGGCGTGCTGTATTTCTCCAACAACTTCCGCAAGTTCCAGTTGGACGAGCACCTGATGGCGCGGTACGTGGTAGAAGAAATCAGCGCTCAGACCCTGGACCCGGACTTCGCCCGTAATAACCGTATCCATCGCGCCTGGCGTATGCAGCTTCGGTGAGGCGACGAGGTACATTGCGCGGCTAATGGCCAATAGCTATAACTGAGGGCAGGGCAAGATAATCCGCAGGACGCTGACGTGACGAGATGGGTGTATGTCAAAGTGTGGCGTGCGTGCGCGGTTGCTTGGCTTGTGCACAGAGAGGGTGTCTGCCTGGGCGATGGCGCTGATCGCACTGGTGGCCGGCGGCTTGTTGACCGCTGCCTTGGCATTTGCCGCGCATTCCTTCTACAAGCAGCAGCTGCGCCAGCGCTTCGAGCTGCTGGCCAGCGAGCGCTTCAGCCGTATTGCCGAGCGCTTTGACGAGCAGCAGCAGCGCCTGGACGGGCTTCGGCGGTTTTTCAGCTTTTCCAACGAAATCACCCCGCGCGAGTTCGACGGCTATGCCCGGCCACTGCTGCAGCGCACCCTGGCCTATGCCTGGGCGCCGCGCGTCGAGGCTGCGCAACGCGCCGAATTCGAGCGCATGGCCAGTGCCCACACCGGCCCAGGCTATGTGATCCGTGACCAGGACGCGCAAGGTCAGTGGCGCCCGGCGTCGCAGCGCGACCATTACTTCCCGGTACTCTATACCCAATCGGGCAAACTGCCCGGGTTGCCCTACGGCCTGGACCTCGCTGGCCGAAGCGAGCCTCAGGCGGCTTTGGCGCGCGCGCTGGGACCTGGCAGCATGGCGGTGTCCGAGCCATTGGCCCTGTTCGATACCCTCTCGGCAGAGCCCGGCCTGCTGATGGTGGCGCCGGTATTCTCCGATGCCGACCCCCGCGGTGCGGCAGCGGGCTATGTGATGGCCTTGCTGAGCATGCGCGAGCTGGTCAGCGATGGTCGGCCGGTAGCGGCTGATGACAACCTTGTCGTGCGCATCACGGACCCGTCTGGGTTACAAGGCCCTGTCGTGATGTTCGATTCGCAAAATCCGGTCGCGCCCTTGGCGCTGGCCAGCAACCCGGTGTTGCGCCTGGCCGATCACCATTTCCAGCTGAGCATTCAACCGAGCCAGGCGTTCGTGCAGGCGAACCGCACCTCGGCAGTGCTGGCGGTCGGTTTGCTGGGCGGGTTGTTGAGCCTGTTGCTCAGCGTGCTGCTCTACAGCCTGTTAAGCCAGCGTCAGCGCGCCCTGGCCCTGGTTGCACAGCGTACTGCCGAACTGCAGGTCAGCGAGCAGTCGTTGCGTGGCACCCACAACCAACTGCGCAGTGTGCTGGATGCCGCGACCCAGGTGGCGATCATCGCCACTAACCTCAAAGGGGTGGTCAGCACGTTCAACGCCGGTGCCGAACGCATGCTCGGTTACGCGGCCATCGAAGCGATCGGCCGGTTGCGCCTTGAAGATCTGGTGCTACCGGAGGAGCTGAACCTGCGTGCCCAGGCCTTGAGCTTGCGCTTTGGCCGCGCCATTGCTGGCGGCCAGGCGATGTTCGCTGAAACGGTGCAGGCGCACGGGGCCGAGCCTGGTGAGTGGACCTTGCTAAGAGCCGATGGCAGCCAGCTGGTCGCCAACATGCTGGTGACTGCCATGCTCGACGAACAGGGGTTATGGGTTGGCTACCTGGCCATCTGCATTGACGTGACCGAACGGCGCCGGGTGCATGAGGCGTTGGCCGCGCGTGACCGGTTGCTGGAAAAGCTCAGTGCCGAGGTGCCGGGCGGTATCTACCAATATCGCCTGGATGCCAATGGCCATTCGTGCTTTCCATACGCCAGCATGGGCCTGTATGACATTTATGAGGTCGACCTGATGCAGTTGCGTGAGGATGCCGCGGCGGTGTTCGAACGTATCCACCCTGATGACCTGGAGCGCGTGCGCCGCTCGGTGCGCTATTCGGCCGAACACCTGTCACCCTGGCGCGAGGAGTATCGTGTCTGCCTGCCACGGGCCGGACTACGCTGGGTGCGTGGCGAGGCGACGCCGGAAGTGGGCGAGCAGGGCTGCACCCTGTGGCATGGCTACCTGACGGATATCTCCGACCTGAAGGGCGTGGAAGAAGAGTTGCGGGCGCTGTCGGTCACCGACTCCCTGACCGGTATCCATAACCGTCGCTACTTCCAGGAGCGGCTCAAGATCGAACTGGAGCGGGCCCAGCGCGATGGTTTGGCACTGTCGGTGATCATGCTCGACATCGATCACTTCAAGCGCATCAACGACCGCTTCGGGCATGCTGTCGGCGACCGGGTGCTGCGCAGCCTGTGCCAGCGCATCAGTCAGCGTTTAAGGCGTACCGATGTGTTTTGCCGTTTGGGCGGGGAAGAGTTCATGGTGCTATGCCCGGGCAGCGATGTTGACCAGGCGCGGCTGCTGGCGCTGGAGTTGTGGCAAGGGGTGCGCAATGTGCCGGTGGAAGGCGTGGGCCAGGTGACCGCGAGCTTTGGTGTGGCGCAGTGGCGGTCGGGCGAGGGCGCCGATGCCTTGCTGTTGCGCGCCGATGCCGGCGTGTATGCGGCCAAGCAGGCCGGGCGGGACCGGGTGGAGGGGGAGCCGCTATAAAACCGCGCGCGCGGACGGCGTAGGGGCCGCTTTGCGGCCCTTGCACGACCCAAGGCCGCTCCTGCGTCGAGCGCGGGAGCCGGCCCGGGTGATGGCAGGTGGAGTCAGTTGGCCGCTGTGCTGCCAGCCAGCTTCGGCTGGCGATACAGGTCAAGCAGCACCTGGTCCAGCACCTGCGAGGCACCCCACGGTTTCGGGTCGTTGAGGATCGCCGCCACCGCCCAGGTATGGCCGTTGCGGTCGCGGCTGAAGCCGGCAATCGCCCGTACAGTGTTCAGTGTGCCGGTCTTGATGTGCCCTTCACCGGTCATCGCGGTGCGCTTGAGACGCTTGCGCATCGTGCCGTCCATGCCCACCAGCGGCATCGAGCTCATGAACTCGGCGGCGTAAGGGCTCTTCCAGGCGGCTTTGAGCATCTCGGCCATTTCCCGGGTACTGACCCGTTCGGCACGCGACAGGCCAGAGCCGTTTTCCATCACCAGATGCGGCGCGGTAATACCCTTTTTCGCCAACCATTGGCGTACCACGCGTTGGGCAGCACGGGCGTCGTCGCCATCGGCATCGGTGCGGAACTGCGCGCCAAGGCTCAGGAACAGCTGCCGGGCCATGGTGTTGTTGCTGTACTTGTTGATGTCGCGGATCACTTCCACCAGGTCGGGCGAGAAGGCGCGGGCCAGCAGGCGAGCACTCTTGGGCACATTCTCGATGCGGTCGCCGCCCTGGATGTTGCCGCCCAGTTCGCTCCAGATCGCGCGCACGGCACCGGCGGCGTAGGTTGGGTGGTCGAGCAGTGACAGATAGGTTTGCGAGTTGCAGCCGTCACCCAGTTGGCCGCTGACCGTTACACTGATGCCGTCGGCCTGAGGCACCGGGTTGTAGCGTACCTCTCCGGTGCATTTCTTCGAGGCTACCGGCTTGACCTGGTTGTCGATGCGGATGCGGGCAATCGGCGGCTCGACTGCGACGGTGACCTTGCCACCATCATTACGGGCCACGAAGCGCAGGGCCTTGAGGTTGACCAGCAGCGAGTCGGGTTTGACCAGGAACGGCTTGTTTTCATCGCCGCCGTCGTCGTTGAACTGCGGCAGGTTGGGTTGCACGAAGTGGCTGCGGTCCAGCACCAGGTCACCGGTGACGGTGCGCACACCATTAGCGCGCAGGTCACGCATCAGCAGCCACAGCTTTTCCATGTTCAGTTTGGGGTCACCGCCACCTTTAAGGTAGAGGTTACCGTTAAGCACACCGTTGCTCAGGGTGCCGTCAGTGTAGAACTCGGTTTTCCACTGGAAGGTCGGGCCAAGCAGTTCGAGGGCGGCATAGGTGGTGACCAGTTTCATGGTCGACGCCGGGTTCACCGACACATCGGCATTGAACACGGTCGGGGTGCCGGGGCCGTCCAGCGGCAGCATCACCAGCGACAGCGCTGTGTCCTGCAGCTTGTTGGCCTTGAGCGCCTGCTGCACTTTGGCAGGCAGGGTGGTATTGACGGCGGCGTGGCTGGGCAAGGCAAGCGGCAACAGCAGGCCGGCAAGAATGAGGGGTCGAAGCGTTTTGATCATAGTGAGCGAATACCCTGCGGCGAGGGAAAAGGGCTTTGGGGCTGGAAGAGATGATGGCCCCACGACGTAAACAGTACGCATTATGCCCCAAGCGTAGCCGCGATGCGTCACGTTCGACGGAAAAGCAACGCCAATAAAAAGGCCACCCGAGTGGGGTGGCCTTTTCAGCAATCAACCTTTTCAGCCCGAAGCTGACAAGTATCACTCAGCCTTGTTGATCGGCTTTTCCGGGTACCAGGCGTCCAGCAGCGGGCTGACTTCGATCTTGGTCAGTTCGCCACGGCCTTTGAGCCAGGCTTCAACAGCAGCGCGCTGTTCTTCGCTGACCGAGCCGCGTTTGACCGAGCACACCAGGCCGAAATCGTCACCGCCTACATAATCCAGGCCGTTGGCGTCCATGGCTTCTTCCAGGAACGCGTCGAGGAAAGCATCGATTGCCTGGTCATCCAGATCTTCCTTGAATTCCAGGTTCAGCTCGAAGCCCAATTCCTGAAACTCGTCGACACACAGCTTCTTGCGCAGACGACGGGAGCGGTTTGTGGCCATGAAACAATCCTCTTAGGTAATAACGCCGCGCAGTCTACCAGTTAACACGCCTGGCTGCCTGCCTGAGTAGCTGTGCTTGTGGTCAATTCCCTGGCCAGGGCACGTTCCACCCTGCACATATGCCGTGCCAGTGCCTGGCGCCGCAGGCGCACCTGGGCAGTGGTCAAGCCGCTGGCCTCGAGGGCTTCACAGGCCGCCATCAGGTCAGGGGCTTCCAGCATGCGCGCGGCGCTGAGCACTTTGTGGGCCTGCTCGGCAATGGCGCCGCTGTCATGCTGCGGGTGCAGCGCCATCAGGCTGGCCAGGTCGATCTGAAGGCTCTGTTGCAAGGCCTCCAGGAAGCGCTGGCGGTCGACCGGGTCAGGCCCGACCACAGCGGCCAGGCCGTCCAGTTGGTACAGCTTGCGTCGGGGGCGTTGCTGGCGGCGCGGGCAAATGCCAGCCAGGCGCTGGCTGAGGGTGCTCAGGCTGATGGGCTTGAGCAGGCAGTCGTCCATGCCGGCGTTCAGGCACTTGCGGCGTACCTCCGGCTGTGCGTTGGCGGTATAGCCGAGGATGGTGCAGCGTGGCCGCCTGCCATGGCGTTCTTCGGCGCGCACGGCAGTCGCCAGTTGGTAACCGTTCATGTGCGGCATGTTGCAGTCGAGTACCAGTACATCGAAGTCGCCTGCCCGCCAGGCGGCCAGGCCTTCCCGGCCATCGCGGGCGCTGGCGTGTTCCAGGCCCAGGTAGCCAAGTTGTTGCGCCATCAGTTGCAGGTTGGCCGGGTGGTCATCAATGACCAGCACGTTCAGCCGTGGGTCGGGCACGTCGAGCTGCTCGGGCAACGGTGTCGGCTGCGCTGCGGCATCAACCCGTTGCAGCGGCATTTTCAGGCGCACCTGGGTGCCGACATCCTCCAGGCTCTTCATGGACAGGCTGCCGCCCATCATTTCGCACAGGTTGCGGCAGATGGCCAGGCCCAGCCCGGTACCGGCGCGGGCGCCCTGGCTGTGCGGGTTGGCCTGGATGAACGGGTTGAACAGGCGCTGCAGGTCGTCGGGGTGGATGCCGATGCCGCTGTCGCGCACCTCCAGCTCCAGTACCGCTGGTGTGCTGGTACCGTCATCCAGCAGGCCGACGCAGATGCGTACCTGACCGTGCTCGGTGAACTTGATGGCGTTGCTCACCAGGTTGGACAGCACCTGCTTGAAGCGCAGCGGGTCAAGCAGGACATGGCAGCGTGCGGCCGGGGCGATCTGCACCTCCAGGGCGAGGCCTTTCTGCCGCGCCTGGCCATCGAACATGCGCCCCACCGATTCGACCAGCGCCGCCAGGTCGACCACCTCCGGGGCCAGGGACAAGTGCCCGGACTCGATGCGTACGATATCCAGAATGTCACCGATCAGGCCTAGCAGGTCTTTGGCCGAATGGTGCGCCAGTTCCAGCGCGCTGCGGTCCACCCGGCCCTGGTCGGCACGCTTGACCGCCAGTTCCAGCATGCCGATCACGGCGTTCATCGGGGTGCGGATTTCGTGGCTGATGGTCGCCAGGAACGTGCTCTTGGCGCGGTTGGCATCGTCGGCCTGCTGCTTGGCCTGGCGCAGTTCCATGACCAGTTGGCGGCGTTCGCTGATGTCGATCCAGCCGCCGATGATCCCCTGCACCTCACCCAGGGAGTCGCGGTACGGCAAGATCCAGTGGTAGATGGTCAGGTCCCGGCCCTTGATCCGTAATGGACGGTCCTTGATCAGTGGCGAGCCCGCAGCCATGACTTTCTGGTAATCAGCCTGGATCTGCAGAGCCTGCTCGGAATCGGCAAACAGGCTGTCGTTCAGTTTTCTGCCGATCACCTGATCGGAGCGGGCCTGCACGGCTTCAAGGTAGCTGTAGTTGCAGCTTTTCAGGCAACCCTCGCGGTCACGCACATACATGGGGTGGGGTGTACCGTTGAGCAGGGCGCGCATGAATGCCAGCTGGTCATTCAGCGCGCGTTCGGCGTGCTGGCGCTGGCGAATTTGCAGGCGCAGGCGGGCATTCCAGAGCAAGGCCAGCAACAGAAGCACGGCGGTGGCCAGCACTACCTGCAGGGCAAGGCGGCTGTAGCCTTTGGCGTTGTCATCCTCATGCCTGCCAAAGCCGCGCCAGCGGTTGTTGATTACCCCCAGCTCCTCCGGTGAGATGCTCAGCAAAGCCTTGTCGAGGATAGACAGCAGCGCCTGTGACGGGCCAGTGGTGGCCATGGCGAAGTTGGCGGGTTCGCTGCCGACCGAGGTGCGGATGACCAGTTCGGGGTTGCTGGCCAAGGCGTGGTTGGCGTCGATCAGGGTGGTGATCACCGCGTCGACGGCCCCGCTGTTGAGCAGCGCCATGGAGTAGAACGCGCTCTCGGTTTCGACCCAGCTTATTTTGGGGTAGTCCCGGGACAGCATGGCGTTCAGGGTGCTGTAGCGGGTAATGGCGATGCGGTGCCCCTGCAACTGCTCCAGTGAGCTCAGTGTGTTGTTGCCCTTGCGGTTTACCAGCACATAGGCGCTTTCGAGGTAAGGGCGGCTGATTTGCAGGTCGTCACCTGCTTTCCCGGCGCTGGCCAGTGCGGCGATGACATCAGCCCGGCCATCCTTGAGGCGGGCGACCATGTCGGCAATGCCACTGGCGCGCTGCACTTCGAAACGCAACCCGGTGCGCAGGCGAATGAGCTCCAGCAGGTCGGCGGTGATGCCTCGGAAATGCCCCGAATCATCGAAATAGGACAGTGGTGCAGCCGCGTCATCTGCCGCCACGCGCATCACCGGGTGCTTCTGCAGCCACTGCTGCTCGGCCTCGCTCAACTGCAGTTGGCGATCGCTCAGCAGCAGGTCGCTGCCAGCGCTCCAGCGTTTGAAGATACTGGAGCGTATGGCCGGGCTCTGCCTGTCCAGGATGGTGTTCACCAGGTCCAGCAGCAAGGTATCTTGCTGACGCAAGGCAAAGCCGAAGCCGATGGCCTCGTGTTTGCCGAAGTTGGCCATGCGCAAGCCGGGCAGGTGGCCGCGGTTGAGCTGGTAGTGCGTGGAGATGGTGTCGCCGATGAACACGTCGGCCTGGCCGAACGCGACGGCATTCAGTGCCTGGCTGGAAGAGCTGAAGGCCAGCAGCTCGGCCTTGGGGTAGGCGCTGAGGACTTCCTGTCTGGGCAAATAGTGGTAGAGCATGCTCAGGCGCATGCCGGCAAGGTCCATGTCCAGCGCCCGGTTTTCGTCTTCACGCGTTACCAGTACGGGTTGATCGACGGCATAGGGCTGCGACAGTGCCAGGCCGTCACTGGCCGCTTCGTAGCCATTGGCGCTGCCCAGCAGGTCGATATCGCCGTGCCTGAGCGCCTCTACCGCCGCCTGCCGGCTGGAGAAACGCAGTACCCTCACCGGCAACTGCAAGGCCTTGCCGATCAGGCTTGCATATTCGGCGGTCAGGCCCTGGTAGTCGTTGCCGCCACCGGTGATGTCGAACGGCGGATAGTCGGGGGCCGACGTACCCAGCACCAGTTCCTGACGGCCTTCGAGCCATTGTCGTTGTTCGGGCGTGAGCACGGGCTGGACCGGTCGGGCCGATGAGCGCGCGATCAACGTAAAGGACGCGGCTTCGCGATGGACAGCCTGTGTCGCGCCGCTGAACAGCAGCAGGGCGAGCAGCAGGCGATTGATGGCTCGGGCCATGACCACGTTCAGACCAGCGCGTTGCGCTTGGCCATCTCGATCAGGTCGACCAGCGTATTGACTTGTAGTTTGTGCATGAGGCGCTTCTTGTAGGTACTGACAGTCTTGCTGCTGAGGAACATGCCCTTGGCAATTTCCTTGTTGCTACGGCCTTGGGCGAAGAGTTGAAGTACCATCAGTTCGCGGTCATTTACCTGGCGGAAAAGTTGCAGGTCACTGTCGGTCGTCTGGTTGTTTTTTATTGCCTGGCTGGGGAAGTAGTTATAACCGGCCAGTACGGCCTTGATTGCACTGAGCAGTTCACTCAGGTCTTCCTGCTTGCAGACATAGCCTGCCGCACCTGAGTGCATGCAACGCACGGCAAACAATGCCGGGGACTGTGCAGTCAATACCAGAACCTTCAAGGGCAGGGCCATGGTCTGAAAGCGGGCCAGCACCTCCAGGCCGTCTAGCTTGGGGATGCTGATGTCGAGAATGACCAGGTCGGGGTTGCTCTCGCGGATCATCTGCATGGCATCTACGCCGTTGTCCGACTCGCCGACAATCTTGTAATTCTGGTTTTCCAACAGCATACGGACGGCCAGGCGAATCACCGGATGGTCGTCAACGATAAATATGGAGTGCATGTTCAATTTCCCTGCGATCGATTGAGGGTGACAGAGGGCACCTTATCGCAGTTGGAAGTCGTCGGGCGTGCGGGGAATGGCTGTTAGGCCTATATGGGAAACGGCTTACAAGATAAAACAAAATGGGCTACGTATTAGGTGTGATTAACTCGATGTCAAAGCGATTTTGGTAACTTTTCATTAGTTTATATTCGTGCCGTTTAGTCTGGCTCCAGTTGATGTAGGAAGTTTCCTGCAAGCGTGGTGCAGCGCCTGGCCGAGCCCGCGCTGCACGGACGCGTTTCAGGTCGGGCTGGAGCGCCCGGTCATCTCCCGGGCCATTTCGCTGGCATAGCTGTCGGTCATGCCGGCAATGAAGTCGATCATGCGCAGGAAGGCGCTGTGCAACGAGGCATGCGGGTCTGGCGCATTGTTGCCGATCAGGTCCAGCACCCTGCGACTCTTGAATGATGGCGTGCGTCCACCGTGCTGTTCGAGGGCCGCACCGCAGAACGTGTTCAGCAGAATCTCCAGGGTGGTGTAGGCGCCGATTTCGTGCAGGGTCTTGCGCTTGTCCTGGAAGATCTTGTTGCGTGCCATGTCTTTGGCTTGCAGTACGCAGCGTTTGGCTGGGCCATGCATGTGCTCCACCAGGTCGCCCGCCAGTTGCCCGGCCAGCAACGCCTGCTGCTGCTCGACGAAGGCATGGGCGGCGGCGTTGGTCAGGTGTTCGATGGCCTTGCCACGCAGGATTGCCAGCTTGCGCCGGCGGGAGTCGCTTGGGCCGAGCTGGCGGTAGGTTTCTGGCAGGTCATCGCCGACCAGGTCGAGCAACAGTCCTTCGACTTCCGCGTATTGCAGCAGCTCCATTTCCAGACCGTCTTCCAGGTCGATCAGCGCGTAGCAGATGTCATCGGCAGCCTCCATCAGATACACCAGTGGGTGGCGCGCCCAGCGCTGGTGTTCCAGCTGCGGCAGGCCGAGCTTGCGGGCGATCTGTTCGAGCAGCGGCAGTTCGCTCTGATAGCTGCCGAACTTGTGCTTCTTGTAACCCAGGGCGTCGGCATGGCGGGCGCTCCAAGGGTATTTAAGGTAGGTGCCGAGGGTGGCATAGGTCAGCCGCGTCCCACCATCGAACTGGTGGTATTCCAGTTGGGTGAGCACGCGAAAGCCTTGGGCATTGCCTTCGAAGTTGAGAAAGTCGGCCCGCTCGTCATCGCTCATGTCGTCCAGCCAGCCACGCCCGGCGGCCTGCTGGAACCAATGGCGAATGGCGTCCTCGCCGGAGTGACCGAATGGCGGGTTGCCGATGTCGTGGGCCAGGCAGGCTGACTGCACGATCATCCCCAGGTCACTGGGGGCGCACCAGTCCGGCAGGTTGTCGCGCAGGGTTTCGCCGACGCGCATGCCCAGCGAGCGGCCGACGCAGCTGACTTCCAGCGAATGAGTCAGGCGCGTATGGATATGGTCGTTGCTCGACACCGGGTGCACCTGGGTCTTGCGGCCCAGGCGGCGGAAGGCACCGGAGAAAATGATGCGGTCATGGTCTTTGTGGAAGGGGCTGCGCCCGAGTTCATCGGCGCTGTACAGGGCTTTGCCCAGCCGTTCGCGGGTAAGCAAGGTGTGCCAGTCCAAGGCGCGTACTCCTGTAGTTTGAAGGCAGCAGCATACCCCGCAGCAAGGGCATTGTGCTGCCGGGTCGCGCGCTGGTCAGGGGCGGCGGCCGCCTTGCAGGTAGAGGCGCACCAGCGGCAGCAGGGTGCTGCCCAAGCGCACCAGGCGCGTCAGGTTGCCGCTGCGTACGCCTTTGCCGGTGAGAAAGCCCAGCGCCACCACGGCGCCGATGCCCCACAGTGGCGCATGCTTGATACCCAGGCCTTCATGTAGTGAGCTGCCCATACCGCGCACGCGGCGCAGCGGTTCAAGCAACTGCCCGGACTCATGGCGGATTTCCTGGCGGTGCATCTCCATGCGCAGGCGCAGCAGCGCCTTGCGCAGTTCACGCGGGTTACGCGTGTTTGGCAGTTCTGGCAGGCTCATGGCAACAGGCGCTCCCTGTCCTTGGCAAGTTCTTCGAGGGTGGCGCCGAAGGGCGATGATTCGTCGAACACCGCCGCCTTCAGGCGCATGGCACAGTACAGTGCGGCAATGCCATAGAACACGCACAGGCCAATGATACCGGCCAGTCGATAGCTGTCCCACAGCAGCACCAGCAGCAGCCCGGACAGTGCAGTCAGCAGCAGCAGGGCGAACACCAGCGCCAGGCCGGCGAACAGCAGCAGGCTCAAAGTGCGGCCTTTCTGCTCCTGCAACTCGATACCGAACAGCTCGATGTGACTGTGCAGCAGCCCCAGCATGGCCGCACCCAGGCGCTTGCCCGAAGCGCCGGCGCCGTTGGCGTCATTCTCCATGGGTTCCCCTTAGCGCCGGTTGGCCAGCAGACCGATCAACAGGCCGACGCCGGCCGCGATGCCGATCGCCTGCCACGGGTTTTCCTGCACGTACTGCTCGGCGCTGCCAAGCGCCGCCTGACCGCGTTCACGTACCGAGTCCTGAGTCAGTTGCAGGGTTTCGCGGGCCTGGGCCAGGCGCTCGTGAATCTGCTCGCGCAATTCGTCGGCCTGGTCGCCGGCCAGGTTGGCGGTGTCGGCCAGCAGCTTCTCGGTGTCGCGCACCAAGGCCTGGAAGTCAGCCATCAATATCTCTTGTGCATTCTTTGCCGATTTGCTGGCCATGGGTCTCTCCCTGTCGATGAGTGTTGGTAGTTCGAGTGACAGCACGCATGGAAGGTTCAAGTGCGGCTGCTGGTATGGGCCTTGCTAAGTTTTTGCCACGTTGCGGAGCGCCTGTGGCCGGTTTTGCGCCGATTCAGGGCGCCGGCGCAGCGGATACCGATAAACCTTAACCCAATCCACGACAAACCCAAGAAAAAACCACGCAGGCTTCACCCCGCTCACGTGAACAGGGTAGGGGCTGGCACCGATTCGGTGCAGGGATGCAGGTTCTTGAACTGTCCTGGTGCCTTTTTCAGCAGGTCTGCCTATTTCATGGAAAACATGCACAGCGCTATGGACTCTCTGGTCCACGGTTCCAACACCCTGTTCATTCTCATGGGCGCCATTTTGGTGCTGGCCATGCATGCCGGCTTTGCGTTTCTTGAAGTGGGCACGGTGCGCCACAAGAACCAGGTCAACGCCTTGTCGAAGATCCTCAGCGACTTTGCCATCTCGGCGCTGGTCTACTTCTTTATAGGCTACTGGATCGCTTATGGGGTCAACTTCTTCCAGCCGGCAGCGACGCTGGCTGTCGACCATGGCTATGCACTGGTCAAGTGCTTCTTCCTGCTGACCTTTGCGGCGGCGATTCCGGCGATCATTTCCGGGGGCATCGCCGAGCGGGCGCGATTCGTACCGCAGTTGTGCGCCACGGCGTTGATCGTGGCGTTCGTCTATCCGTTCTTCGAGGGTGTGGTGTGGAACGGCAACCTGGGCGTGCAGGCTTGGCTGCAGGCTCGCTTCGGCGCACCGTTCCATGACTTTGCCGGGTCCGTGGTGGTACACGCCATGGGGGGCTGGCTGGCGCTGGCGGCGGTGCTGCTGCTAGGAGCGCGCCGTGGGCGCTACCGCGATGGCCGCCTGGTGGCGTTCGCGCCGTCGAGCATTCCCTTTCTGGCGTTGGGCTCGTGGATCCTCATCATCGGCTGGTTCGGCTTCAACGTCATGAGTGCCCAGACCTTGCAGGGCGTCAGTGGCCTGGTGGCGATCAACTCGCTGATGGCCATGGTGGGTGGCACCCTGTCAGCGTTGCTGGCCGGGCGCAACGACCCGGGCTTCCTGCATAACGGTCCGCTGGCCGGGCTGGTGGCGATTTGCGCAGGTTCCGATCTGATGCACCCGGTTGGTGCGCTGGTCACCGGCCTGGTGGCGGGGGCGCTCTTTGTCTGGACCTTCACCGCAGCGCAAAATCGCTGGAAAATCGACGACGTCCTGGGTGTGTGGCCGTTGCATGGCCTGTGTGGCGTGTGGGGTGGCATCGCCTGTGGCGTGTTCGGCCAGGTGGCGTTGGGCGGTATGGGCGGTGTCAGCCTGGTAAGCCAGCTGCTGGGCAGCCTGATGGGTGTGCTGGTGGCTTTGGCCGGTGGCTTTGCCGTGTATGGAGCAATCCGTGCGCTGCATGGCCTGCGCTTGAGCCATGAACAGGAGTTCCAGGGCGCGGACTTGTCGCTGCACCGGATCGGTGCTACCAGCCAGGATTGAGCCAGGTCAGGTGCAGGGTGGGCGTGGCGGGCCTAGAATAGGCTTTTGTGTACGCCAACCCGGGACCTGCCCCATGCTGCCTGAATGTCAACTGTTCGGTACCCTCGGCTGCCACCTGTGCGAAGTGGCCGAGGCCGTGTTGATGCCCCTCGTCGATCATGGCCTGCTGGTAGAGCTGGTCGACATCGCCGAGAGCGAGCCTTTGTTCGAGCGTTATGGCCTGATCATTCCGGTGCTGCGGCGCTGTGACAACGGCGCCGAGCTGCACTGGCCGTTCGATACCGAACAAGTGGTGGCCTTTCTTGGGCAATGATGGCTGCAGAGGAGTTGCAACCCTGCTCCATGATTTGTGAAGCGAGCTGATGATCTGTTGCAGGCGCACCGTCGCCGGCAACCTTCACCATCATCGGAATAGCTCGCCATGCTGATCACTCCACATTTCACCTTCGATGAAATGACCGTTTCCCAGCTCGCCGCCCGGGACGGGTTCGATAATGCACCACCCCTCGAAGCCAGGGCCAACCTGCAATTGCTGTGCTGTGCGCTGGAACAGGTACGTGCATTGTTCGACGCGCCCATCATCATCAGCAGCGGGTATCGCAGTGAAAGGGTCAACCGGTTGATCGGTGGCGCCTCCGACAGCCAACACGTGCAAGGGCTGGCGGCGGACTTCACGGTGATCGAGGTCAGCCCGCGCGAGACCGTCCGGCGAATCAGCGAAAGTGCGGTGCCCTTCGATCAGTTGATCCTGGAATTCGACAAATGGGTTCATCTGTCGGTGACGCGCGGCACGCCGCGCAGGCAGGTGCTGACCCTGCGCAAAGGCAGCGGCTACCTGGCGGGGCTGCAATGAAGCGCATTGACGGCAGCAAGGGGATGTTCGTATGCTGTATATAAATACAGTATCGAGGTGAAGCCATGCTCAATGTCGAGCAACTCAAGTACAGCGTTAACCGCATGCCCGTGGAGCGGGTGGCTGACGCCGTTCTGGAACTGCGCCTTGAGGGCCTGGTGACCGACGACTGTACGCCGTTCGGCAAAGTCCACTTCAATACCTGCTTCGCCGAGATCGAGGCCTTGTTCCAGCGGGCCGGTTACCACCGTGGGTTGGATGTGGTGGGCTATCAGGGGTTGCTCTATGCCCTCTATGACCCTGGCCGCTGGGAGCCGGTACAGGTACTGCGCTGGCTGAAGGAGCGCTGCGAGGCGATGGCCCGGGCTGGTTGAGGGAGCGGGCTTGGGCGATAATGCGCGGCCATTAACGTCTCGAGCCCAGCCATGACCACGTCTTTCGACCCCGCCCGCCAGCAAGCCAGTACGGTGTGCTTGCCGCCTGGTAACTGGGTGACCGTGCTCGATTGCTTGTGTGACCATTTCAAGGCCATCGACCGCGCCCAGTGGCTTGACCGCTTTGCCCGTGGCCGGGTGCTGGATGCCGAGGGGCAGGCAGTTGCCGCCGACCTGCCTTACAAGCGTGGCATGCGTTTGCATTACTTCCGCGAGGTGCCGAACGAACGGCCGATCCCGGTGCAGGAGGTGGTGCTGCATGTGGACGAGCACCTGGTGGTGGCCGATAAACCGCATTTCCTGCCAGTGACGCCGACCGGTGAATACGTCGAGCAGACCTTGTTGCGCCGCCTGATCCGTCGCCTGGACAACCCGCATCTGGTGCCGTTGCACCGCATCGACCGGCACACCGCCGGGCTTGTGCTGTTTTCCGCCAACCCGCACAGCCGCAGCGCCTACCAGCGGCTGTTCCCCGAGCGGCGTATCGACAAGCGTTACCAGGCCATTGCCGCTGCCATGCCACAGCATGTGTTTCCGCTGGTGCACAAAAGCCGCCTGGTGCATGGCGAGCCATTTTTCCGCATGCATGAGGTGGAGGGTGAGGCCAACAGTGAAACCCTGGCCGAGGTGCTGGAGAAGAACGGTGAGCAATGGCGCTATGGGCTGTCGCCAGTAACCGGCAAGACCCATCAATTGCGTGTGCACATGGCGGCTTTGGGGGCAGGGATCAGCAATGACCCGTTCTATCCGCAATTGCTCAATGAAGAGGATGACTACCAGCGGCCGCTGAAACTGCTGGCGCAGAGCCTGCGTTTCGAGGACCCGCTGAGTGGCGAAGAGCGCTACTTCGAGAGCCGCTTGCGGTTGGACTGGTAACACAGCAAGCGGGCTTGCCTGCGAAAGGGCCCGGCCTGCTGGCCAATCTCCACTCGTCGTTCACCGTTGCCGCCGCTACCGTATTCGCGGGTAAACCCGCTCCTACATACGCGGTGGTTCGGCACAGCCGTTGTAGGAGCGGGTTCACCCGCGAATGGGCCGGGCCTGCGGGCCAATTTCCACCCGCCGTTCACCGTTGCCGGCGCTACCGTATTCGCGGGTAAACCCACTCCTACGCGTAGGTGATTCGGCACATTCCGTTGTAGGAGCGGGCTTGCCCGCGAACACCGGCAGAGCCGGTGCCCATCCACAGCGGTGGCGTGCCAAGCCGTGAGCTTCAGCGGTTGAAGCGCTCCACCAGCGAATACTGGCTCCCCGCCGTGCTGGTCAGTTCCTCGCTCAGCAGTGCCGAGTGCTGCGCCTGTTCGGCGGTCTGGTCGGCCAGTTCGGCAATGGTGCTGATGTTGCGGCTGATCTCGTCAGCCACAGCGGTCTGCTCCTCGGTTGCAGCAGCAATCTGGGTGGCCATATCGGTGATATTGGCCACCGCTTCGCTGATGCCTACCAGCGCCTCGTCGGCCTGCATTACCCGGTCAACGCCTTCCTGTGCCTGGCGGTGGCCGGTTTCCATGGTCAGCACTGCGTTGCTGGCGGTCTGTTGCAGCTTGGCGATCAGGCCGTGGATCTGCCCGGTGGATTCGGCGGTGCGCTGGGCCAACTGACGTACTTCATCAGCTACCACGGCAAAACCTCGGCCCATTTCACCGGCGCGCGCCGCTTCAATGGCTGCGTTCAGCGCCAGCAGGTTGGTCTGATCGGCGATACCCTTGATCACGTCGACCACGCCACCAATCTCGTCGCTGTCTTTGGCCAGTTGCGTAACCGTCTGGCCGGTCTCGCCCACTGCCGCCGACAGACGTTCGATGGCCTCGCGGGTTTCTCCGGCAATCTGCCGGCCCTGGCTGGTCAGGCGGTTGGCTTCCTGGGTGGCATCGGCGGTGCGCTGCACATGGTTGGCCACTTCCTGGGTGGTGGCAGCCATCTGGTTTACCGCAGCGGCGACTTGCTCGGTCTCCACCCGCTGGCGCTCCAGGCCCGAAGAGCTCTTGTGCGCCAAGGCATCGGACTGCCGTGCCTGGTCGCTCAGGTGCTCGGCACTGTCTTGTAGGCGTGTCAGGCAGGTTTTCATGCGTGCGTCCTGGCTGAGCATGGCCATTTCCAGGCGCGCCTGCACGCCACGGCTGTCGGTGTACATCTGCGCGATCAGTGGGTCGGAAGTGGTTTGCTCGGCCAGGCGCAGCAGACGCTTGAGGCCGCGTTGCTGCCAGCTCAGGCCAAGCAGGCCCAGTGGTACCGAAAGCCCTGCGGCCAAGGCAAAGCCCCAGGAATGACCCAGCCAGTTGCCGATCAGGAAGCCCGCCTGGCTGATCAGGATGAACGGTAGCCAGTCCTGCAGCACCGGCAGCCACTTGTCGCGACGCGGTACCGGCGGCTTACCCTGATTGATGCGCTGGTACAAGGCCTCGGCGCGGCGGATCTGCTCAGCGGTGGGCTTGACCCGCACCGACTCGAAGCCGACGACCTGGTTGTTATCGAAGATGGGTGTGACATAGGCGTTGACCCAGTAATGGTCGCCGGACTTGCAGCGGTTCTTGACGATACCCATCCACGGCTGGCCCTGCTTGAGGGTTTGCCACATATGGGCAAACACGGCAGGCGGTACGTCGGGGTGGCGCACCAGGTTGTGCGGTGCGCCAGTCAGCTCCTCGCGGGTGAAACCACTGATTTCGATAAAGGCATCGTTGCAGTAGGTGACCACACCCTTGGCGTTGGTGGTGGAGATCAACCGCTGCTGGGCAGGGAAAGTCCGTTCTCTCTGGGTAATCGGCTGGTTGTTACGCATGGGTGATAGTCCGCAGGGCTTTCGACAGGTATCGGCAAGCCGCTGGTTTTATTGAATGGATATTTGGTTCATTGATTGCCATCAATGACGGGTGAGTCAGATGATGACCGAATGGGTGGCCAAGGGCCAGCCCTGTCGCGAGGGACTAGGACGCTTACGGCTGTGGGGCATCGGCGCCCATGTAACCAAGCGCCGCCCGCGCGGCGCTCGGTTTAGAGAACGGCACAAATCTTGTGCCAGGCTATCCGTCTCAGTCAGCGATCATCTGGCGCAACACATAATGCAGAATCCCCCCCGCCTTGAAGTACTCCACCTCGTTCAGGGTATCAATCCGGCATAGCACCTCGATCTGTTCCTGCTGGCCATCCTCGCGGGTAATGCGCAAGGGCAGGCTCATGCCGGGGTGGAGATTTGCGCCGTCCAGCCCCAGTACATCGATCTGCTCCTTGCCGGTCAGCCCCAGTTGTTTGCGGTTGTGCCCGGCTTTGAATTGCAGCGGCAACACGCCCATGCCCACCAGGTTGGAGCGGTGAATACGCTCGAAGCTTTCTGCCAGCACGGCCTTGACCCCCAGCAGGTTGGTGCCCTTGGCTGCCCAGTCGCGGCTCGAGCCGGTGCCGTACTCCTGGCCGGCAATCACCAGCAGCGGGGTGCCTTCCTGCTGGTAACGCATGGCTGCGTCGTAGATCGACAGCTTCTCGCCAGTGGGCACATGCAAGGTGTTGCCGCCTTCTTCACCTGGGAGCATTTCGTTGCGGATACGGATGTTGGCGAAGGTGCCGCGCATCATCACTTCATGGTTGCCACGCCGCGAACCGTAGGAGTTGAAATCGCGTGGCTCCACACCCTGTTCTCGCAGGTAGCGCCCGGCCGGGCTGTCGGTCTTGATGTTGCCGGCGGGGGAAATGTGGTCAGTGGTCACGGAGTCGCCCAACAGCGCCAGCACCCGCGCGCCGTGAATATTGGCAATTTGTGGTGGCGGCCCGCCGATGCCGTCGAAAAACGGTGGGTGCTGGATGTAGGTGGAGTCAGCCTGCCACACGTAAGTGGCGGCCTGTGGCACTTCGATGGCCTGCCACTGCGCATCACCGGCAAACACTTCGGCGTATTCCTTGTGGAACATCGCCGTATCGACCTTGGCCACAGCCTCGGCAATTTCCTGCTGACTCGGCCAGATATCACGCAGGTAGACCGGTTGGCCGTCCTTGCCTGAGCCTAGCGGGTCGCGTGTCAGGTCCAGGCGCACGCTGCCGGCCAGGGCGTAGGCCACCACCAGCGGGGGCGAGGCCAGCCAGTTGGTCTTGACCAACGGGTGCACGCGGCCTTCGAAGTTGCGGTTGCCCGATAGCACCGAGGCTACGGTGAGGTCAGCGCTGCCAATAGCTTTCTCGATCGCCTCGTCCAGCGGGCCGGAGTTGCCGATGCAGGTGGTGCAGCCATAACCGACCAGATCAAAACCCAGCTGGTCGAGGTAAGGCGTGAGCCCGGCAGCCTTGAAATAGTCGGTGACCACCTTGGAGCCCGGCGCCAGCGAGCTCTTGACCCAAGGTTTGCGTTGCAGGCCTTTTTCCAGTGCTTTTTTCGCCACCAGCCCGGCAGCCATCATCACGCTGGGATTGGACGTGTTGGTGCATGAGGTGATCGCGGCAATCACCACGGCTCCATCGCGCAGGGTGTGGGTCTGGCCCTGATGGCTGTAGTCGATTGCGCCGGTCTGGTCGGCGTTGCCCACCGCCACACCGCCGCCGCCCTCGCTTTCCAGGCGGCCAACTTCTTTGGCCAGCGGTTTGGGCTGCAACTCGATGAAGTGGTCGAAGGCTTGGCTGACCTGGCCCAGTGCTACGCGGTCCTGCGGCCGTTTGGGCCCGGCCAGGCTGGCTTCGACCTCGTCCATGTCCAGTGCCAGCGTGTCGCTGAATGACGGCTCATGGCCGGGCAGGCGCCACATGCCCTGCGCCTTGCAGTACTGCTCCACCAGCTGCACGGTCGCTTCGGGGCGGCCCGAAAGGCGCAGATAGTCCAGGGTGACCTGGTCGACCGGGAAGAAACCACAGGTGGCGCCGTATTCCGGTGCCATGTTGGCGATGGTCGCGCGGTCGGCCAGGGGCAGTTCGGCCAGGCCGTCGCCGTAGAATTCAACGAACTTGCCCACCACGCCTTTCTTGCGCAGCATCTGCGTCACGGTCAGCACCAGGTCAGTGGCAGTGATGCCCTCCCGCAGCTTGCCGGTCAGCTTGAAGCCGATCACTTCGGGGATCAGCATCGATACCGGCTGGCCGAGCATCGCCGCTTCCGCTTCGATGCCGCCGACACCCCAGCCGAGTACGCCCAGGCCGTTGATCATGGTTGTGTGCGAGTCTGTGCCCACCAAGGTATCGGGGAAGGCGTAGGTGCGGCCATCAGCCTCACGGGTCCACACCGTGCGGCCCAAGTATTCCAGGTTGACCTGGTGGCAAATGCCAGTGCCCGGGGGTACCACGCGGAAATTGTCGAACGCGCTCTGGCCCCAACGCAGAAAGGCATAGCGCTCACCATTGCGCTGCATTTCGATGTCGACGTTTTCGGCGAAGGCGTGCGGCGTGCCGTAGCGGTCGACCATTACCGAGTGGTCGATCACCAGGTCGACCGGTGACAGCGGGTTGATCCGTTGCGGGTCGCCGCCAGCCTTGGCCATGGCGGCGCGCATGGCCGCCAGGTCGACCACGGCGGGTACGCCGGTGAAGTCCTGCATCAGCACCCGCGCCGGGCGGTACTGGATCTCGCGGTCGGAGCGCCGTTCGCCTAGCCAGTGGGCAATGGCGCGCAAGTCGTCGCCGGTGACGGTTGTGCCGTCCTCCCAGCGCAGCAGATTTTCCAGCAGCACTTTCAGCGACATGGGCAGGCGCTGCAGGTCACCCAGCTGGCGGGCGGCCTCGGTGAGGCTGAAGTAGTGGTAGGTCTGGTCGCCGACCTTGAGGGGCTTGAGGGTGTTCAGGCTATCGAGCGAGGGCATTGCCAACTCCTTCTGCACCGGTGCCCGGCAAATATTCACGGTTTGCCGGCAGCACCGCTCTGTATCGGTCCGCACGGTACGGACCTGGCTGAGTGGTCAGGTTAGACCGGTTTAGGCTACCTGACCCTTTTCTGGACCGGCGGGGCGTGTCGCAGGTTCCGAACTTCCTTTATCATCGCCGCCCTGCCGGCGCCTGTGGTGCGCCAGCCGTAGTGGAGTGAGAGATGAATACCCTGTTCATGCATTGCCGGCCCGGTTTCGAGGGCGAGGTTTGCGCTGAAATCAGCGAACATGCCGCCCGCCTGGGCGTTGCCGGCTATGCCAAAGGCAAGCCGCAAAGTGCCAGCGCCGAGTTTGTCTGCAGCGAGGAGGGCGGTGCCGAGCGCTTGATGGGGGAACTGCGTTTCAACCAGCTGATTTTCCCGCGGCAGTGGGCACGTGGCGGTTACGTCGAACTGCCGGAAAGTGACCGCATCAGCGTACTGCTGGCGCAGTTGGCCGATCTCCCGGTGTTCGGTAGCTTGTGGCTTGAGGTGCTGGACAGCAACGAAGGCAAGGAATTGTCTACCTTTTGCCGAAAGTTCGAAGTGCCGTTGCGCAAGGCCCTGGAGAAGGCCGGCCGCCTGGTCGACGACCCTGGCCGCCCACGTTTGCTACTGACCTTCATCAGCGGCCGGCGGGTATTTGTCGGCGTTGCATCGGCCAGCAACAGCGCTTTGTGGCCCATGGGCATCCCGCGCCTGAAGTTCCCTCGCGAGGCACCTAGCCGTTCGACACTCAAGCTGGAAGAGGCCTGGCACCAGTTCATTCCGCGTGAGCAGTGGGAGCAGCGCCTGGGTGATGACATGACCGGTGTCGACCTGGGAGCCTCGCCGGGCGGCTGGACCTACCAGCTGGTGCGCCGTGGCATGCTGGTGACAGCCATTGACAACGGGCCGATGGCCGAAAGCCTGATGGACACCGGCCTGGTCCAGCACTTGATGGCCGATGGCTTTACCTGGCAGCCAAAGCAGCCGGTAGACTGGATGGTGTGCGATATCGTCGAGAAGCCGGCGCGTACCACCTCGCTGATCGAAACCTGGCTGGGTGAGGGGTTGTGCCGCGAGGCAGTGGTCAACCTGAAGTTGCCGATGAAGCAGCGTTATGCCGAAGTACGGCGCCTGCTCGACCGCATGGAGGCAACATTCAAGGCACGCAAGATCAGGGTGTCGATTGCCTGCAAGCAGCTTTACCACGACCGCGAGGAAGTGACGTGCCACCTGCGGCGGCTCGATCTGAAGCCACGCTGAGGCCAGCACGTCGTTCTGCTTCTGCTTCTGCTTTTGCTGTTGCTTCTAAGCGCGCGATAGTTCAGGCGACGCAGATTGCGACTTCAGGAGGCCGAGTGCAGGGTTTGCGAGGGGAGGTGACGGGCATGGATGCCCGTCAAGCGCTGGGCCCCAGGATGGGGCCTGCAGCGCGGTCCTCCCGGGAGCAAGCCCGGAGCGAGGGGACCCCGGAGCGCAGCGCAGGGGCCGGATGATGGGAGCCGACGGTTTTTGGTTCCTTTTTGCCACGACAAAAAGGGACCCGCCGTAAGGGCGGAAAGGTGACTATGCGCCACCTTCGCGAATGAATACCTACTTGATGTGGATGCTCACATCCAAGAAGCAAGAAGCAAGAAGCAAAGAGCGAACTCGTCTGTTTTGACTCGGCGAACCGTCCATTTGCGATGGCGACGCTGACTCACCTTTTCGCCCTTACGGCGAGTCACTTTTTGTCAAACGCGACAAAAAGTAACCAAAAAACGCTGCGCTCCCATCATCCGGCCCCTGCGCTGCGCTCCGGGGTCCCCTCACTCCGGCCTTGCTCCCGGCAGGACCGCGCCGAAGGCCCCATCCTGGGGCCTCAGCGCTTGACGAGCATCCATGCCCGTCACCTGCCTCCGCAAGGCCTGCGTTCGGCCTCCTGAAGTCGCGAAGATCAAGATCAAGATCAAGAGCGCTGGGTTTGAAAGCCGTGCTTGGACCGCGTCGCGCTATGCGCGACAATAGCGATCATTTTCGGAGCCCCCCATGACCGATTTCACCCCCGACGCCATCCTCGATGCCACCGGCCTGAACTGCCCGGAACCCGTGATGATGCTGCACCAGCACGTACGTAACCTGGCCGCCGGCGGCCTGCTCAAGGTCATCGCCACCGACCCGTCGACCCGCCGCGACATCCCCAAGTTCTGCAACTTCCTCGGCCACGAGCTGCTGCTGCAGCAAGAGGACGCCGGCACTTTCCTGTACTGGATCCGCAAGAAAGCCGACTGAGCCGCTCTGGAACACGCCCGGCGTTGCGCCTACACTGCGCTCCCCAGACAGGAGAGCGCCATGCTGATAGTTGCCGACGAAAACATCCCGCTGCTCGATGCCTTCTTCCAGGGTTTCGGTGAAATTCGCCGCTACCCCGGCCGAAGCCTCGATGCTGCCAGCGTCAAGGACGCCGATATCCTGCTGGTGCGCTCCGTGACCAAGGTCGACCGTCAGCTGCTCGAAGGCAGCCGTGTACGCTTTGTAGGCACTTGCACCATCGGCACTGATCACCTGGACCTGGATTACTTTGCAGAAGCCGGCATCCGCTGGAGCAGCGCACCTGGCTGCAATGCCCGCGGCGTGGTCGATTACGTGCTGGGCAGCCTGCTGACCCTGGCCGAGCTGGATGGCGTGGCATTGCCTGAGCGCGTGTATGGCGTTGTGGGCGCGGGTGAAGTGGGTGGCCGTCTGGTGCGGGTGCTGCACGGCCTGGGCTGGAAGGTGCTGGTGTGCGACCCGTTGCGTCAGGCCGCCGAGGGCGGCGACTACGTCAGCCTCGAAACCATCCTGCAGCAGTGCGATGTGATCAGCTTGCATACCCCATTGCAACGCGGCGGCGAGTACCCGACCTGGCACCTGCTGGGGCAGGCGCAGCTGGCACAGTTGCGCCCAGGTGCCTGGCTGGTAAACGCCAGCCGTGGCCCGGTGGTGGACAACGTCGCCCTGCGCGAGCTGCTGCTGGACCGCGAAGACGTGCACGCAGTGCTGGATGTGTGGGAAGGGGAGCCGCAGGTGGACCTGCAGTTGGCCGACCTGTGCACACTGGCTACGCCGCACATTGCCGGCTATAGCCTCGATGGCCGCCAGCGTGGTACGGCGCAGATCTACCAGGCGCTATGCCGCTTCCTGGCTGTGGACGAGCAGGTGCGACTGGCCGAGCTGCTCCCCAGGCCGCCGCTGGCGCAGATCGAACTGGATGCCAGCACCGACCTGTCCTGGGCCTTGGCCACCCTGTGTCGCGCCGTGTATGACCCGCGCCGCGATGATGCCGATTTCCGCCGTAGCCTGAGCGATGATCCGCAGCAGCAGCGAGCGGCGTTCGACCAGTTGCGCAAGCAATACCCGCCACGGCGCGAGATCGAGGGGCTGGCCGTGCGCTTGCACGGGGAGGCGCCGCAGTTGGCGCAGTTGGTCAGTGCCCTGGGTGGGGTGTTGGTCTAAGCAAACCTTGTCGTGACCTTGCAGGTATCTACGGTTACCTGTGGGGGTGGCCAAGCCCACTGGCTGGGCAGATAAAAACCCGGCGCAAGCGCCGGGTTGCAAAAAAATCGCCGATCAACCTTTGCGTACGCGCTCGACACGGCTTTCTTCCAGGGCCTTGCAGGCCTGCTGGATCATCTGCTCGGTGATCGGCACTTCGCGCCCCTTGGCATCGATGATCGAACCGCATACTTGCGGTTGCGGGGAGGTCTGGGGCTTCTGGTTATCATTGCCATGCTGCAAGCTCATGCACTGTCTCCTCTTCAGGTTCAAGCTCAGGGTAGCCCTGCGCCGTGACTGGCCTGTGACAGCTTCTGGGTCACGGCAGCAACAGTCCAGCAGAAACCCTGTGAAAGCTCCATAATCTGGTTAGATCGATGCGTTATAGCAACCTGCATGCAGTCTCCCGACCGGGATGAGTGGTAGGCTGCGGCTTCCCCACCCTTTGTGGTTGTGTTGTCATGCCTGAATCGGTTTCCCCGCGCCAACGCCGTGCCTTGCGCCTGGCTTGGCAGTTCGTTCGCCCTTATCGCCGGCAGGTGCTGCTGGCATTGCTGGCGCTGGTAGTCACCGCTGCCATCACCCTGTCGATGGGCCAAGGAATCCGCTTGCTGGTGGATCAAGGCTTCATGACCCGCTCCGCGCATCAGCTCAATCAGACTATCGGGCTGTTCCTGCTGCTGGTGCTGGCGCTGGCAGTGGGTACCTTCAGCCGTTTCTACCTGGTGTCGTGGATTGGCGAGCGCTGTGTGGCCGATATCCGTCGTGCCGTCTTCGACCACCTGATCGGCCTGCACCCAGGTTTTTTCGAAGACAACCGCAGCTCCGAGATCCAGTCGCGGCTGACAGCGGACACCACCTTGCTGCAATCAGTGATCGGTTCATCGCTGTCGATGTTCTTGCGCAACGCGCTGATGGTCATTGGCGGTGTGGCATTGCTGTTCATCACCAACCCCAAGCTCACCAGCATCGTGGTGGTAACGTTGCCGCTGGTGCTGGCACCGATCCTGTTGTTCGGCCGTCGGGTGCGCAGCCTGTCGCGGCAGAGCCAGGACAGGGTCGCCGATGTGGGCAGCTACGTGGCTGAGACGCTGGGGCAGATCAAGACCGTGCAGGCCTACAACCACCAGGCGCACGACCGCGAACTGTTCGCCGATACGGTCGAAGCAGCGTTTACTGTTGCCCGCAAGCGGATTACCCAGCGTGCCTGGCTGATTACCCTGGTGATCGTGCTGGTGTTGGGGGCGGTGGGGGTGATGCTGTGGGTCGGCGGCATGGATGTGATCGCCGGGCGTATATCCGCAGGTGAGTTGGCTGCATTCGTGTTCTACAGCCTGATCGTCGGCAGCGCATTCGGTACCCTCAGTGAGGTGATCGGCGAGCTGCAGCGGGCCGCGGGTGCCGCCGAGCGCATTGCCGAACTGTTGGCCGCGCGAAGTGCCATCCTGCCGCCCGTCGTGGCGCAGGTGCTGCCACAGCAGCGGGCGAGTGGGCGTATCGAACTGCAGCAGGTGGTGTTCGCTTACCCT
Organism: Pseudomonas sp. 3HC3; assembly: GCF_044904505.1. NCBI lineage: Bacteria > Pseudomonadati > Pseudomonadota > Gammaproteobacteria > Pseudomonadales > Pseudomonadaceae > Pseudomonas > Pseudomonas sp. 3HC3. Next base: position 138,574 of record NZ_JADDRH010000008.1, on the reverse strand, counting down.
TCACGGCCCACGGTGGCGGCTGTCGACGGCCTGAGCCTGACCATCGAGCCCGGCCAGACCGTCGCCCTGGTAGGCCCTTCCGGGGCAGGCAAGTCGACCCTGTTCGATTTGTTGCTGCGCTTTTACGACCCCCAGCAAGGCCGCATCCTGCTTGATGGCCAGCCAGTTACCGAGCTTGATCCCGACCAGCTGCGCCGGCAGTTCGCCTTGGTAGCACAAAACCCCTCGCTGTTCCGTGGCACGGTGGAGGCCAACATTCGGTATGGCCGGCCCGAGGCGACCTTGGCTGAAGTCGAAGCAGCAGCCCGCGGCGCCCATGCCGACGAATTCATCCGGCAACTGCCCCAAGGCTACCAGACACAACTGGGGGAAGGTGGCATAGGCCTTTCCGGCGGGCAGCGTCAGCGCTTGGCGATCGCCCGGGCTTTGCTGGTCGATGCGCCGATCCTGTTGCTGGACGAAGCCACCAGTGCCCTCGATGCACAAAGCGAATACTTGATCCAGCAAGCGCTGCCCAGCCTGATGGCCGGCCGTACCACGCTGGTGATCGCCCATCGCCTGGCCACGGTGCAGCATGCCGAGCGCATCGCGGTCATCGACCAGGGCCGGCTGGTGGCGGTGGGCACCCACCGTCAGTTGATCGAGGACAGCCCGCTGTATGCGCGGCTGGCAGCGCTGCAGTTCACCACGGGCTAGCGTGTCGTGGCTTTGTAACATTTCTGTAGTAATTGCCTGAGAAGATTTGCCTCAACTGTTGCGTAAGTGCTCGACCTGGCTGCCATTGCGTGATGGCAGCTTTTTTTTGGCCTGCCAGTAATGAGGCTGTACAGCGGCCTCAGCCTACTCCCTCTGGTTCCGAGACCCTCGATGTTGCGTAAATCCCTCAGAGTGCAAATTCTCTCGCTGCTCGGCGGCAGTGTGCTGGCGATGCTGCTGATCGCCTTGGTGTGTTTCCAGTTCCTGTCGTCCAGCGTGCGTGGCTACGCCGAGCTGGTCGACGGGCCACTGCGGGCCTCGCAATTGATTGACGAAGCCAACCTGCAGTTCAAGATCCAGGTGCAGGAATGGAAGAACGTGCTGTTGCGCGGGCGCCAGCCTGCGGAGATGGACAAGTACTGGCAGCAGTTCCAGGCCCGCGAACAGCAAGTACAACAACTGCTCGGGCAATTGATCGACAATAGCGATGCCAGGCTCAAGGCGTCGCTGCAGGAATTGCGCGACAGTCACCGCCAGTTGGGCCAGGCCTATGCGCAAGGCCGCCAGGCCTTCCTTGCGGCAGGCGGCGACCCGGTAGCGGGCGACCGGGCGGTCAAAGGCGTGGATCGTGCTGCCAGTGAGCAGATGAGCGAACTGGTGGAGCAACTGCGCGCCGATGCCCACCAGCGTGCAGCCAGCATCAATGCCAGTGCCGAGCGCACCGTATGGTTGGGCCTGCTGGTGATGCTGGCATCTGCGGTGCTGGTGGGGCTGCTCAGCCTGTGGCTGGTCAACCGTAGCCTGATCGAGCCGATCCGCCAGTTGATCGAGTACGTCGCGCAGCTCAGCCAGGGCCGCTTTGCTGCCCGGGTCGACAGCCGTCGGGAGGATGAGTTGGGGCGCCTGGCGCGGGCAGCCAACACCCTGCGAGACTTCCTTGCCGACACAGTCGGCCGGCTGCAGGACAACGCTCAGGAGCTGGAAGGCGCCAGCGGCCAGTTGCGCAATATTGCCGGTGACATGGCCCGCGGTACCCATGACCAGTTCCAGCGTACTGACCAGGTGGCCACGGCCATGCATGAAATGTCCGCCACTGCCCAAGAGGTCGCTCGCCACGCCGCTGAGGCTGCCCGTGCGGCCGATGACGCCGACCACAGCGCCCAGGCGGGCGAGCAGGTGATGCAGCAGACCATCGACATCATCGGGTTGGTCAACCGCGAAATCGCCGGCACGGCGACGGTAATTCGCGATCTGGAGCATGACAGCACACGTATAGGCAAAGTGCTGGAAGTGATCCGCGGCATTGCTGAACAGACCAACCTGCTGGCGCTTAACGCGGCCATCGAAGCGGCCCGTGCTGGCGAAGCCGGGCGTGGTTTTGCGGTGGTCGCCGATGAAGTGCGTAGCCTGGCCCAACGCACGGCAGCGTCGATTGCAGAGATCCACCAGATCATCGAAGCGGTACAGTCGGGGGCTGTGGAGGCGGTCAAGGCCATCGAAAGCGGCCAGCAACGTAGCCAGGAAGGGGCTGAGCAGGTCGAGCAGGCCGGGCAGATGTTGCAACGTATCACTCAGGCCGTGGAGGCGATTCGTGACATGAACCGGCAAATCGCCACAGCGGCCGAGGAGCAGACCAGCGTGGCCGAAGATATTTCGCGCAACCTGATCGAAATTACCCGCATTGCCACAGCCAACCAGGAAGCGGTCCAGCATACCGAGCAGGCGGGGCAGCGCCTGCATGGTTTGTCAGGGCAGTTGGGTGAAGTCACCTCCCGCCTGACCGCCTGACTCGGCCTGCAGTGGATGCAGGTGCCCACGGCGGCTTAAGTTGCGCACAGAGGTATTTTTAACACAACAAAAAGCCCGCACATGGCGGGCTTTTCGATAAGGATTTGGTCGGAGAGACAGGATTCGAACCTGCGGCCTTCTCGTCCCGAACGAGACGCGCTACCTGGCTGCGCTACACTCCGATGACCAAAATCCTACTGCATCCCGTTTTTGCCCGCAAGCCCTTGTTGTTTAAAGGGCTATGGCCTGAACGGGGCCGTGATCAGAGCTCTTTGACGGTGCGGATCTGGTCCTTGTTCAGGCGTGTGCGCTTGCCGTCGAGTTGCTCGAATTCATAGAAGCCAGAGTCTTCGTCGTAGGAAGGTTTGTCGGTTGCCTGGATCTCCCGGCCATCGTTCAGGGTAATGACGGTTGGGGTCGAGCAGCCAGCGAGGGCGCCCAAACCCAAGGCGAGCAGGAAGGCGGGTAGGGTCCGTTTGATCATCGTGTTTCTCCAAGTGCGATGGTGCTAGATGACATTTATGACGCAGGACGTTAGTGCAAGTTCACTCCAAGTGCAGCATAGCGACTAATTCGTCCCCTTGACCCAGGGCAAGGCTGATGGGGGCAACGCCGGAAAAGGTGCGCTGTGATATAACTGCGTCCATCTCATCCTGTTGTGACGGACACCCATGAAAGCCAAGGCAGATACCCCCTTCGTGGCGCTGAGCATCGCCGTGCTCACGGTCAGCGACACCCGTACCTTCGACACCGACACCTCTGGCCAGATGTTCGTCGACCGCTTGAGCGCCGCCGGTCATCGCCTTGCCGAGCGTGTGCTGCTCAAGGATGACCTGTACAAGATCCGAGCCCAGGTCGCCACGTGGATCGCCGATGACAACGTGCAAGTGGTGCTGATTACGGGCGGCACCGGGTTTACCGGTCGCGACAGCACCCCCGAGGCGGTGGCCTGCCTGCTGGACAAGCAAGTGGACGGATTTGGCGAGCTGTTCCGGCAGATTTCAGTGGCCGACATCGGCACCTCCACCGTGCAGTCGCGTGCCTTGGCCGGGCTGGCCAACGGCACGCTGGTGTGCTGCCTGCCGGGCTCGACCAACGCTGTGCGCACCGGTTGGGATGGCATCCTGGCCGAGCAGCTTGATGCCCGTCACCGCCCATGCAACTTCGTGGCGCACCTGAAGCAGGCAGCGGCCTGTGACAGCCGTGGCTGAGGTCAGCCAGGCCCGGCCGCTGATGCCGGTGGAGCAGGCGCTGGAGCAATTGCTGGCATTGGCCGAGGCTGCCCCGATCCGCGAGATCGAAAACCTGCCGCTGGCCGAAGCCGAAGGCCGCGTGCTGGCCACCGACCTGGTGGCCTCGCTCGACCTGCCGCCCTGGCCGAACAGCGCCATGGACGGTTATGCCTTGCGCCTGGCTGACTGGCAGGGCCAGCCGCTGCCGGTCAGCCAGCGTATTTTCGCCGGCCATGCGCCTCAGCCGCTGCAACCGGGTACCTGTGCGCGGATCTTCACCGGTGCGCCTGTGCCGGAGGGGGCCGACTGCGTCGAGATGCAGGAAAACACCGAAGTACTCGATGATGGCCGGGTGCGCTTTCTCGAAGCGTTGCGGACGGAGCAGAACATACGCCCTCAGGGCCAGGAAACCCGCAAGGGCGAGCAGGTGATGAGCGCCGGCACCCGCCTTGGGCCGATCGAACTGGGCCTGGCGGCGACCTTGGGGCATGGCCGCCTGGACGTGGTGCGCAAGGTGAAAGTGGCGGTGCTGTCGACCGGCGACGAACTGGTCGAGCCTGGCCTGCCGCTGGGGCCCGGGCAGATCTACAACAGCAACCGAAGGCTGCTGGTCAGCTGGTTGCAGCGGCTGGGTTGCGAAGTGGTCGATGCCGGCATCCTGCCGGACGATCTGGGGCGTACTCGCACATGCCTGGCGTCACTGGGTGACGTAGACCTGATTCTTTCCACCGGAGGTGTCTCGGTGGGTGAGGCCGACTACCTCGGTGCTGCCCTGCGCGAGGCCGGCGAACTGGCGTTGTGGAAGCTGGCGATCAAGCCGGGCAAGCCGCTGACCTTCGGCCACTTCCAGGGTGTGCCGGTGATCGGCCTGCCGGGCAACCCGGCCTCGACCTTGGTCACCTTTGGTCTGTTGACCAGGCCCTACCTGCTGCGTCGTCAGGGTGTAGTTGACGTCACGCCGCTGCGTTTCGACATGCCCGCTGGGTTTGACTGGCCCAAGCCTGGTGCGCGCCGCGAATACCTGCGCGCGCGCATCGAGCAGGGTCGGGTGCGCATCTACAAGAACCAGAGCTCGGGTGTGCTGCGTAGCGCAGCCTGGGCCGAGGGGCTGGTGGAAGTGCGTGAAGGCAGCACGCCGAAGCAGGGCGACAGCGTGCCATTCATCCCCTTCAGCGAGCTACTTGGCTGAGCGGCCCAGCCAGGCACTGGCCAGCGGTGCGGCCTCGGCCGGTGCCGCCTGGGTCAGGCGTATGTGCACATTCTCCAGTTGTTGGGCGGCCACGCTCCAGTCGTGGCGCTGGCGGGCAAACTGGCGTCCGGCAGTGCTCAACTGGCTCATGCGCCAAGGCTGGTTGAGCAACTGGGTGATCAGCAGTGCCAGCAGATCACCGTCGTCACTGCCCAAGTAGTGCTCGCCGTTATTCACGCTCAGGCCTGAAACGCCCTTGTCGGTGGTGATCACGGGTAAGCCGGCTGCCATCGCTTCGAGGATTTTCACCTTCGAGCCACCGGCATAGCGCAGGGGGGCGAAGAACAGCGCTGAACATCGTTGCAGTTCACGCAGGTCGGGTCGGTAGCCGAACCATTCGATGCGTGGGTCGTTCCAGTGAAGTTTCCAGTTGGCCGGCATGGCATGCCCGGCAATAGCCAGACGCACCGCCGGGTTGCTCATCCACACCTTTGGCATGATGTCATCCAGTGCCCACTCGATGGCCTCCAGATTGGCGCCATATTCGAAATTGCCGACGAACAACAGACGCTGGCTGTGCACCGCAGGTTGCACTTGCTGGTAGAAGTCACAATCCACGCCGTTGACCACCACATTCACCGGGCGCCCGCTGATCTGCGCGATCAGCTCGGCATCGTGGGCGCAGACTGCCACCAGTTCGTTGGGCTGGCGTAGCACACGGTGCTCCCAGCGCCGGTAGCGCCAGCGGTCGAAGGCGTTGAGCGGGCGCAGCCATAGCGGCAGGCGGTCGTGGCAGGCACCGCCCATTACCGACTCCAGGTTGTGCTCGGTCAGCATGAAGGGCAGCCCGCGAGCCTGCAAGGCTTTTTCGAACGGCTGGAAGCTGTAACTGTGCTCGATCTGGATCACGTCCCAGGGTTCGTCCAGCAATTGCTCGAACCGGTGCCGCAGGCGCGGCGCCAGGCCATTGATGATTGCCCGCATGGGGTAGTCGATGATGGGTGAAGCCAGCAGGTTGAGTGGGCTATGCAGCGGCCTGCGGGGTAGCACGATCAGGCGTTCGAGGAGTGGCTCCAGGGCCTCATGTGCTGCATCGCTGAGAGGGATTTTCGACTGCACCAGCAGGGTGATTCGGTGGCCGCGCTGCGCCAGCGCGCACAGCAGATGGTATTGCCGGGTTTTGTGGCCGCTGGTGGTCGGCCAAGGCAGATAGGGCAGTGTCCAGAGAATGCGCATGACCCGAAGTCCTCGTGAAAGGCTGCAGATAGCAAAACGCGCCCGTTGGCAGCAGTGGGGTAGCCACTGCCGGGCGCGTCCATGGCAATAGGGGTATCTGCTGAGCATAGCCGGGATTGCCACATGTGGAAAAAATGACCGGCAACGCGGTCAGTTGCAGAAGCGCCGCCTGGCTGATGTTTTTTTGCAGGGCATGCAACGATCCGGGCGTGCAAGTGGTCGAGATCTGGGTTGGTCCATTTTACGGAGATGCGCACATGCAAGGGCGCAAGGCAATGCTGGTGCTGCACGGCAAGCAAGCGATGAACGAAGACGTCCGCAGCGCCGTGCGCGACCTGCGCGATAGTGGCTGGGTGCTGGATGTCCGGGTGACCTGGGAGGCGGGCGATGCGCAACGGCTGGTCGCCGAGGCACTGGCGGCGGGTTACAGCCATATCGTCGCCGGTGGCGGGGACGGCACATTACGTGATGTGGCCGAGGCCATGGGTTTGGCCGCGTCCAAAGCCAGCCTGACCTTGTTGCCATTGGGCACTGCCAACGATTTTGCCAAAGCCGCTGGCATACCCCTGGAGCCGGCGTCGGCGCTGGCCTTGCTGAATGTCGCGCCACACCCCATAGACCTGGGGCAGGCTGGCGATCAGCTGTTCCTCAACATGGCCACGGGTGGCTTTGGCAGCCAGGTCACCGCCAATACCTCCGAAGACCTCAAGAAAGTGCTGGGCGCTGCCGCCTACCTGTTCACCGGATTGTCCCGCTTCAGTGAGCTTCAGGCCGCTTCGGTGGAGCTACTGGGGCCGGGCTTCCATTGGCAAGGGGATTTACTGGCGCTGGGTATCGGCAATGGCCGCCAGGCCGGTGGCGGGCAGGTACTGTGCCCCGAAGCCATGGTCAACGATGGCTTGCTTGACATCGCCATTCTGCCGGCACCACAGGAGATGGTAGGGGCTCTGCGTGACCTGTTGGGCGGTGACGGTCTGTTCGTTCGGGCCAGGCTGCCATGGGTCGAGATCAAGAGTTCGCAAGGGTTGGACATCAACCTCGATGGCGAGCCGTTGCAGGCTGCCAATCTGCGCTTTCAGGCGAGGCCGGCGGCGTTGTACCTGCACCTGCCCGCCGGGTCGCCGTTGCTCAGTCATCCAGGCTGATGATTTTTTCGCGTACGGCGAACAGCACCAGGCCGGCCACGTCGTGAATCTGCAGGCGCTTCATGATTTGTGAGCGGTGAGTTTCCACGGTCTTGATCGACAGGCCAAGGCCTGCAGCGATTTCCCGGGTGGACTTGCCGCGCACGATCAGGCGCAGGATCTCAAGCTGTCGTGAAGTCAGATTATGCCGTTCGCCAGCGCTTTGCTTGCCTTGTCTGGTGTGCCGCAGCGCCTGGTTGATGACGGTGTGGGCGATGGCCGGGCTGAGGTAGCGCTCACCGTGGCGTACCGCACCCAGCGCCTGTTCCAGCTCGGTGGCGCTGGTGTCTTTGAGCAGGTAGCCGTGGGCGCCGCTTTCCAGGGCGCGCATGATCAGGTCAGGGTCGGTGTGCATGGACAGGATCAGCACTTTGCAGGTACTGCCGCTGGCCCGCAGTTGGGTGAGCGCGTCCAGCCCGCTGGTCGAACGCATGGAGATGTCCAGCAAGATGATGTCGGGCGTCAGCGTGCGTACCTGGTCGAGTAGCTGGTTGCCGTCGTCGGCTTCGCCGATCACGTCATAGCCGGGGATATCGCAGACCAGTGCGCGCACCCCGGCGCGGATCAGCGAGTGGTCATCTACCAGCAGTAGTCTACAGGTCATGGTTGGTAATACTCCTGGCGCGTTGCTGGGTGCGCGGGGACCACGGGAACATCGCTTCGATCTGCGTGCCTCGGCCAGGCTGACTGGTAATGTCAAGGCTGCCCTGCAGCGCGATTACCCGCTCCTGCATGCCGGCCAGGCCGCGTTGACCGGCCTCGGCCGGGTGCCGGGCAGGGGCGAAGCCACGACCATCGTCGTGGATCGACAGCATCAGCCCCTCAGGGGTGCGCTGCAGGCGGATGACCAGGTTGTGTGCCTGGGCGTGGCGCAGCATGTTGGTCACTGCCTCCTGGGTAATACGGAACACTGCCATGGCCACGGCTTCGTCGATGCCGCCCAGGCGCTGGTTGCACGCCAGGCTCCAGTGCACGCCGCTGCTGGCCAGGGTGCGTACCAGGTGTGCGCGCAGGCTGGCTTCCAGACCAAGGCTGGCCAACTGCCGGGGGTTGAGCAGCGCGGAAACATCGCGCACATTACCGAGGGTGTCATCCAGCGTGCTGCGCAGGGCGTCGCAGTGCCCCTGCAACTCGTCGGGCATGCGCCGCTGCAGCCACTGCAGTTGCAGCTTGGCAGCGGTGAGCAGTTGACCGATGTCGTCGTGCAGTTCCCGGCCCAGATGCTGACGCTCGTCTTCTTGCACCTTGAGCATGCGCTCGGCCAGCTCTGCCGGGCGCAGGTGGATCGACCTGGCGCCCAGACCCAGTTGTACAACAGCACCCAGCGTGGCGACCAACTGCAGCACCAGCAGGGTGGCCGGGATTGTCTGGTTGGCCAGGTACAGCGCCATGTTGGCAACCAGTGAGGCCACGCACAGCCCGACCGTTGCCCAACGCAGCACGGCGGCGCGGGAGCAGCAATGCAAAGAAGTCTTCAAGCGTGGAAACATAGGTAGGGAGGCCACTGAAGTATTGCTGATGGAGGCCTTGCACAATGCTGCTCAGAGGCTTTGGCGCAGTACTTTCGTTGTTTTTTTGAACACGTATTCTTGCCACCTTTGTTCCGGTCGCAAGCGTTTGTGGGGGCGCATATTACCACTTTGTATTGCATCGGTCGCGGCCGGGTAACGCGTTGAAACGCCTACTGGTCGGGCGCTTTCGGGTAGCAAAGTGCCACCCTTTAATCGCGCTGTACCCACTTGTGCTGTAACTAGTGCGGCAATGATTCAACGGCATGCACCGAAGGCCTGGTGAACTTTCCAAGTTCGACCATGGTCGGGTTTCAATAAAGTTGCTTAGTTGCACTTTGCGTCAGGTTAATGCATGCGGTTAGAGGGGTTAGAGCGGGTGCCGGTTGCCGCGTCACTGTGCGGGTGAATGCAGGTGCTGCCTTCTTCATCGCAGGACGCGCAGGCTGGCGCAAAGGGGGGTTGTACGACCTTGGCCAATTCACCCAGCAGCACCAACTGCTCGCCGATGTCCAGGTTCAGCCGCCCTGTACGGCTATCGACCAGCTCCAACTGCCAGGCCAGCAAGGTCAGGCACGCCCCTATCGCGGGTAGGGCTTCACGCTGCAGGCAACCACCGTGGCAGGCCGGGGCGAGCAGCTGTTGCAGGGCGGTGGTGTAGTGGGCGACTTCACGCAGGCCCAGGCGCGTAGCTTGACGGGCGATAGTGTCGAGGGCGCCGTTCAGGCAGCTGCAGGCATCCGGGTCATTGTCTATCAGTTCCAGATGCTGCAGGCATTCCTGGGCCTGGGTCAGCAGTACCTGGGCATCCAGCAGGAAGCCCTGCAGGGCGTCATCGAACGATAAGGCAGTGTCCATCAACAAGTCCCCGCGCGTGGGGTAGGCGCAGGGGGCGGGCACGCCGAAACGATAGCTAGCAAAAGCCTGACTCCATTCATGCAATGAGAATGGCGTCACATTAATGGCTAAAGGATATCGCGAACATCAGGTTGCACCCGATTGCCGCTAAGGGTTTCCCTGATCAAAGGCTAGGGTAGGGAACTTTTGCCGTGCCCTGATTTGCCTCGGCGTGTCGGCAGTAAAGCATGATGGTAAAGTGATATCAATTATCCGCGCGGCATTTTCCCGCAAGGGTCAAGGTGTGCGTGAAGCCGCCGATACAGGGTAAATGATTTCACCTTTTTCGACTCAAGCCTGGGGGCTTTCCAATGGCTGGCATTCTCGACACGGTAGACCAACGCACGCAACTGGTGGGTGAGAACCGCCTGGAAATTCTGATGTTTCGCCTGGCCGGTCGCCAGCTGTTCGCGATCAACGTGTTCAAGGTGCAGGAAGTACTGCAACTGCCCAAGCTGACCCTGATGCCCCAGCGCCACGCCTATGTCTGCGGTGTGGTCAACCTGCGCGGGCAGACCCTGCCGGTGATCGACCTGTCCCAGGCGATCGGTATGCGCCCGCTACAGCCGGGGCCGGACAGCACCATCATCGTCACCGAATACAACCGCTCGGTGCAGGCCTTCCTGGTAGGCGGTGTCGACCGCATCGTCAACATGAACTGGGAGTCGATCATGCCGCCGCCTTCCAGTGCCGGTCGCCAGCACTACCTGACTGCCATCACCAAGGTCGATGAGAAGCTGGTGGAAGTGATCGACGTGGAAAAAGTGCTGGCCGAAATCGTGCCCTACAACGCCCGGGTTTCTGGCGACAAGCTCGCCGACCCGGTGCTGGCCCGGGCCCGCGGCCGCGAGGTGCTGCTGGTGGACGACTCCAGTGTGGCCTTGGCGCAATTGCGCGACACCCTGTCCCAACTGGGCATGAAGCTGCATGTGGCCAGTGATGGCCTGAAGGCGCTGCGCATGCTCAAGGGCTGGGCCGATGCTGGCGAGGACGTGTGCGAGAAACTGCTGATGGTGTTCACCGATGCAGAAATGCCGGAAATGGACGGCTATCGGCTGACCACCGAGATCCGCAGCGATGCCCGCCTGCGCCAGCTCTATGTGGTGCTGCACACTTCGCTGTCGGGCAGTTTCAACGAATCCATGGTGAAGAAGGTGGGTTGTGACAACTTCCTTTCCAAGTTCCAGCCTGATCGCCTTGTCGATGTGGTCAAGCAGCGCCTGTTGCTGGATACCACCGCTGCGTGAACGTTGTGCCGGCCAGGTATAAGCTTGGCTTTTGGCATGACACGAGGCAGCAAGGATGTTTCTCAGTGAGTTGTATCGATACCCGGTGAAGTCGGGGCAGGCGCAAAGCCTGAAGGCATCACCGGTGGGGTTGCTGGGGCTGCAAGGCGACCGGCGCTGGATGGTGGTCGAGGAAGAAAACGGACGCTTCCTGACCCAGCGTGCCTGGCCACAACTTGGCCAGATCTGCGCGAATGCTGACGACAGCGGCCTGTTGCTGCAAGCCCCTGGGCAGGCGCCGTTGCGGGTGCCTGTACCGCCTGCCGATGACGCCCTGCGCGGCGTGACGATCTGGCGCGATACCCTGCGTGTGCCGGACGCTGGTGATGCTGCGGCGGCCTGGTTGAGCGAGTTGCTGGGCAAGGCAGTACGCCTGGTGCATTGCCCGGAGCAGCGTGCGCGTTACCTGCCCAATGGTTACGGATTCAACAGTGACCGTGCGGCGTTTCCAGATGGCTTCCCCTTGCTGCTGATTGGGCAGGGCTCGCTGGATGAGCTTAATCGGCGTATTGGCCGGCCCATGTCGATGCTGCGCTTTCGGCCCAACCTGGTGGTGCACGGCGCGGAGCCGTTTGCCGAGGATGGCTGGAAGCGGATTCGCATCGGCAGCTTGGTGTTCCGCGTGCTAAAGCCCAGCGTGCGGTGCATCTTCACGACCATCGATCCAGCCACTGGGGAGCGCAGCGCTGACCGTGAGCCGATGGCTACGCTGAAGACTTTCCGCGAAAAAGAAGGCGACGTGCTGTTCGGCCAGAACCTGGCGGTGGATGGCAGTGGGTGGCTGGAGGTGGGGATGGAAGTAGAAATCCTGGAATAGGTGTGTTGCCTGTACCGGCCTCTTCGCGGGTGAACCCGCTCCTACAAGGGTTACGCGGTCGTTGTAGGAGCGGGTTCACCCGCGAAGAGGCCGGTACAGGCTCAACAGCAATCACATGTCATCGAAATACCGTTCATGCCAATCCACCAGTGGCTGCGGCGAATTCAGCTTTTGCCCGTAGATCACCGAATACGACAGCACGTTCTGCACATATTGGCGTGTTTCGTCGAACGGGATCGACTCCACCCACACATCGAAGCTCAGGTGCTTGGCGCCTTTGAGCCACTGGCGCACGCGCCCGGGCCCGGCATTGTAGGCTGCCGAAGCCAGCACCCGGTTGCCGTTGAACTGGCTATGTACCTGGCTCAGGTAGGCCGCACCCAGTTGGATGTTCTTGTCCGGGTTCAGCACTTGCGCCGGTGATGCCAGCGGGATACTGAACTTGCGTGCGGTTTCCTTGGCCGTGGCCGGCATCAGTTGCATCAGGCCGCTGGCGCCCACGGGTGAGCGGGCGTCCTCCATGAAGGCGCTTTCCTGGCGAGTGATGGCGAATACCCAGCTCGAATGCAGGCCGCGAGCCTTGGCTTCGCGCACCAGCGTGTCGCGGTGGGCCATGGGGAAGCGGATGTCCAGGTCGTCCCAGTAACGGGCCTGGCTGATGGTGCGGATGGCCGGGAAGTACCAGCGCAGCTCATAGGCCAAGCGTGCCTGTGCGACCATTTCGTCACGGGTGAAGTGGCGGCTGACGTGGTACCACTCACGGCGGCCATCAACGATCTGGCCGCGGGCGTGGAATTCCAGTGCGCGCTGGATACCGGGTGTGTTGCGCACCTTCTTGACCAGTTGCGGGCTCAGCAGCAGCGGCTTGTTGTTCATCTGGTACGGTGTCTGTGCCCGGTCGGCGGCGAGGAAGCCATAGAAGTCACGCTCACGCGCGGCGGTCTTGTAAAGCAGCGGGATCTGCGGGTTGTTTGGCTGTGCCAGTTCCAGGCTGCGGGCCTGCCAGTACTTCCAGCGGCTGGTGCTGGCCAGGTCCTGGGGAAGGCGCTTGGTCAACTCGTAGGCGTCCTCCCAGCGGCCCAGGCGCAGCAGCAGGCGAAGGCGCCATTCGCTGACGGTGTTGTCACGCAGCTCGGGGTCGTAGCGGGTCATCAGGTCGAGCGCGCGTGGGTCGTAGCGGCGTGCGAGGGTCAGGCCGATTTCACGGGCGATGGCCACCTTTTCGTCACGCGAGAAGTGCATGCGCTGGGCGTAATCGTCGAGCAGTGCCATCGCCCGCTCCGGGTTCTGCCGGGCCAGGCGGCGAAGGCCGAGGCTGACCACGTCGGACATGGCCTCGTTGACCGGGGTAAAGCGCGACGGCTGGTTGAGCAGCTCAGGCTTCTGCGCGACGTCGACCAGCAGGCGCCCCTGCGAGCGGAGGGTGGTCAGGGTCTTGGCCAGTGTGTTGGCCAGGCCGTAGTTGCGCGCCTGGGCTGCCAGCTTGGTGCGTGCCCAGCGCTTGGCCTCGGTCAGCTGGCCTTCGGCTGCCCACATGCCGAACAGCGTGTCACAGGCGGCAGGTTGCGATTTGCCGACGTTCCACAGCTTGTCGGCGGTGGCGTAACCTTCGGCGCGCAAACCGTGGCTGAGCTGGTATTGGCCGTTGAGGCAGTCCAGTTCGGTGAAATTGAGCTTGGGGTCGTAGTACTTGACGAAGGTATCCCACTCGCCGCGTTCGGCCAGCCAGCGCAACCAGCGCAGCTTCATCCAGTTGGCCTGGGGCAGGTCGCCGTGCTTGGCAAGGAAACCTTCGATTTCCTGGTTGCTGGCGGTTTTCAGGCGGGCAGTGAGTTCATCGTAGGCCAGGTAGGGCGTCAGCGGGTAGTCCTTCAAGGCCTGGGCATAGCGCAGGTACGGGCCTTTGTCGCCTTTGGCCAGCGCGCGCTTGGCCTCGTCATAGTACTGGCGTTGCAGGGTCAGGTCGGCGGCCTGCGCCACGCAGGTGGCAGCGGTAAGCAGCAGGCAGGATGCAATATGTAACAGGCGGCTGCGCATGATACGTCCGGGCAGTTGAACCATGGGGAGTGTCGGCGGAGCCAGCACTGTTGGAAGCTATTGCCTTAGCTTAGCCGTTTGCCGGCAGTGGGTGAAAGCGCTGTGCGTGTATCGGGATATTAAGTTCGACCAGATGTCGCCAGGCGCTCACCGGTTGGCCTGGCGGATGCCGTCGGGGGCCAAGTCAGGTAGAATGCGCGCCCGATTTATGGAGACGAACATGACCCTGCTCAAATTCAGCGATGTGTCCCTCGCATTCGGCGCCATGCCGCTGCTGGACAAAGTGTCCTGGCAGATCGCTCGTGGCGAGCGGGTGTGCATCATCGGCCGCAACGGCACCGGCAAGTCGAGCATGCTGCGCCTGGTCAAGGGCGAGCAGAAGGGCGACGACGGCGAAATCTGGCGTGCCCCGGGCCTGAAGATCGGTGAGCTGCCGCAGGAGCTGCCGGTGGCCGACGAGCGCACAGTGTTCGACGTGGTAGCCGCAGGTCTGGACGGCGTCGGCGAGTTGCTGGCGCAGTTCCACCACCTGAGCATGAACATCCAGGGCGATGAAGACCTCGAAAAACTCATGCACGTCCAGCATGAGCTGGAAGCCCGCGACGGCTGGCGCCTGCAGCAGGTGGTGGAAAGCACGCTCAGTCGCCTGCAACTGCCGGCCGACAAGACCCTGGCCGAGCTGTCCGGTGGCTGGCGTCGCCGCGTACTGCTGGCCCAGGCGCTGGTGTCCGAGCCCGACCTGCTGCTGCTCGACGAACCGACCAACCACCTGGACATCGGTGCCATCGCCTGGCTCGAAGAGGCCCTGCGTGGCTTCAACGGCGCGGTATTGTTCATCACCCACGACCGTTCGTTCCTGCAGAACCTGGCTACCCGCATTCTCGAGCTGGACCGCGGCGGCCTGATCGACTGGAACGGCGACTACGCCAGCTTCCTGGTGCACAAGGAAGCCGCACTGGCCGCCGAGGAAACCGCCAACGCGCTGTTCGACAAGCGCCTGGCCCAGGAAGAAGTGTGGATTCGCCAGGGTATCAAGGCCCGGCGTACCCGCAACGAAGGCCGTGTGCGTGCACTGAAGGCCCTGCGTGTGGAGCGTGGCGAGCGCCGCGAACGACAGGGCAAGGCCAACATCCAGATCGAAGCAGCGGACAAGTCCGGCAAGCAGGTAATGGTGCTGGAAAATGTCAGCTTCCATCACCCGGACGGGCCTCTGCTGGTCAAGGACTTTTCCATGGTCCTGCAGCGGCAGGACCGCATTGGTCTGCTGGGCGCAAACGGCACTGGCAAGACCACTTTGCTCAAGATGATGTTGGGCGACCTTGAGCCCACGGCGGGCAAAGTGGAGCGCGGTACCAAGCTCGAGGTGGCTTATTTCGACCAGATGCGCCACCAGCTCGACCTGGAAAAGACCGTGATCGACAACCTGGCCGAAGGCCGTGATTTCATCGAGATCGATGGCCAGAACCGCCACGTGCTGAGTTACCTGGGCGACTTCCTGTTCAGCCCCCAGCGTGCGCGCACGCCGGTCAAGGCGCTGTCGGGTGGTGAGCGTGCGCGGCTGCTGCTGGCCAAACTGTTCAGCAAGCCGGCCAACCTGCTGGTGCTCGACGAACCGACCAACGACCTGGACGTGGAAACCCTCGAGCTGCTGGAGGAGGTGCTGTCCAACTACAAAGGCACCGTGCTGATGGTCAGCCACGACCGGGCCTTCCTCGACAACGTCGTTACCAGCACGCTGGTGTTCGAAGGCGAGGGCAAGGTGCGTGAGTATGTGGGCGGCTACGAGGACTGGATTCGCCAGGGCGGCTCGCCGAAGCTGCTGGGTGTAACCGAGAGCAAGGGCGGCAAGTCTGCACTCAACAGCGCGGTGGTGGAGAAGGTCGAGGCCAAGCCTGAACCTGCTGTTGCAGCGGTGGTGGAAGAGGCTTCGAAGAAGAAGCTCAGCTACAAGCTGCAGCGTGAGCTGGAAATGCTGCCGGGGCAGATCGACGAGCTGGAACAGCGTATGGCCGAGGCTCAGGAAGAAGTGAATGCGGCGGGCTTCTACCAGCGGCCGATTGCAGAAACTTCGGCGGTGCTGGCACAGATCGAGAAGCTGCAGGGCGAGCTGGATGTATTGGTAGAGCGCTGGGCTGAGCTGGAAGGCTGATTGGCGTTAGCCTGTTCCGGCCTCTTCGCGGGTAAACCCGCTCCTACAGGGATCGCCATATCCCTGCAGGCGCGGGCTTGCACGCGAAGAGGCCGGTTCAGGTCAAATCAATCCTTCTTCAGCAAGCGTACCGCCAGCACGTCACACGGCGCACCGTGCAGTACATCGTTGGCCGTGGAGCCCAGCAGCAATGCCAGGCCGTGACGGCCATGGCTGCCGACCACGATCAGGTCGCAGTTCTGGTCCTTGGCCAGCTGGTGGATTTCCTGGCGCGGTTGGCCGTAGGTCAGGTGCGAGTCGCCGCGGTTGATTTCCGGGTATTTGTTGAACAGGCGGTCCATGCGCTCCTTGGCCTGGTCGAACTGCTGCTGTTGCAGCTGCGACAGGTCCATCGGTACGTCACCGCCGAAAGCCATGGCCATCGGCTCGACAATGTGCACCAGAGATACCTTGGCATTTGAAGGTTCTGCCAGCGCCATGGCGCGCTTGATCACCGGGTCGCACTCTTCGGTCAGGTCGACGGCGACCAACAAATGTTCGTATTTCATGAGCGGTACTCCTGACAATCGCGATAGAAGAAGTATGGTCGCTTTAGGGCGGGTCCACCGTGAAAATGGCTAACCAGCGCATTTGCAACGCTTTATGGGAACTACTGATATGACGGTATTGCTGGTGGTGTCAATCCTTGCGCTGATTCTCAGCCCGCTTTCCTGGCTGCGCAGTTCGCGCAAGCAGAGCGAGCAGATGAAGTTGCGCCTGGAGGCACGGCGCATGGGGCTGGCCATGCAATTGGCGCCGCAGCAGTGGCCGCACTGGCTGGAAAAGGAGCCGCCAAGCCCCTGCCCGCAGTATCACCGGGCCCGGCGCCGTGGGAATGAGGACAGCTTCAGCTTCTGGCAGGTCAGCCCCGGGGTGTGGTGGAACCAGTGGCGTGAACCCTGTGAAGACCCACGCTTCATGGGCGCCTTGTCGCGTCTGCCGGCGAGTGTTTACAAGGTAGAGGCTGATGCGCGGATGATTGCCTTGTACTGGACCGAGCGCGGCGATACTGCTGTGTTGCAGGATGTTGCCTACGCCCTCGAAACCTTGGCTTGAGCTCCGCCCATATGCGCCCCTGTAGGCGAGGATTCACCTGCGAACACCGGCAGAGCCGGTGCCAAACTCCGCGGTGCCTGCTTCGCGGGTAAACCCGCTCCTACGGGATCGGCATCCAGCCTGGTCAATCTGTTCCATAACGACAAAGCGGCGGCTCGGCATGACCCTGAAGGGGTGGGGTGCCAAGTCGCCGCTTTGCGTTCTGCTGCGCAGAAAAGGCCAGGCAGGCCGGGTATTCATTCAAGCAAGAGCCAGTGTAGTCGCCCTGGCTCGCTGCGCAAGCACAAAGCACTCCAGCCCATATGTGTGGTCAATCGCTGACATGAATGACCGGCGATCACTGTCATCATGTTTTGTACCCGAACGATAGAAAATGACTGGAAAGTCGCGTTTTCGCCGTGCTCGTGAGCATTTGACAACGCCCATCTTTTCGGAGAATGTGTGCACACCCAAATCAAACGGGCGTATGAATTGAGCGTTTGTATGTCATGACGCCAAGCCATACTTCCGACTAGCGCGCTGACGGGTGTGCCTGGGGCAGGGCAGCTAGGCCTGCTTCTGCTGCAGCGATCGGCGTGTACAGTTCAGCTTCCATATCGTGGAGATCAGTTGATGATTTACGAAGGTAAAGCCATCACGGTTAAGGCTCTTGAAAGTGGCATCGTCGAGCTCAAGTTCGACCTCAAGGGTGAGTCCGTCAACAAGTTCAACCGCCTTACCCTGAACGAGCTGCGCCAGGCCGTCGATGCCATCCAGGCCGATGCCTCGGTCAAGGGCGTGATCGTCAGCAGTGGCAAGGACGTGTTCATCGTCGGCGCCGACATCACCGAGTTCGTCGACAACTTCGAGCTGCCTGAGGCCGAACTGGTCGCTGGCAACCTGGAAGCCAATCGCATCTTCAACGCCTTCGAAGACCTCGAAGTGCCGACCGTTGCCGCCATCAACGGCATCGCGCTGGGCGGCGGCCTGGAAATGTGCCTGGCGGCCGACTACCGGATCATGTCCTCCAGCGCCAGGATCGGCCTGCCGGAAGTCAAGCTGGGTATCTACCCGGGCTTTGGCGGTACCGTGCGCCTGCCACGCCTGATCGGCTCGGACAACGCCATCGAGTGGATCGCCGCCGGCAAGGAAAACCGTGCCGAAGACGCCCTGAAAGTGGGGGCCGTCGACGCCGTGGTCGCCCCTGAGCTGCTGATGGCCGGTGCCCTCGACCTGATCAAGCGTGCCATCAGTGGCGAGCTGGACTACAAGGCCAAGCGCCAGCCGAAGCTGGAAAAGCTCAAGCTCAATGCCATCGAGCAGATGATGGCCTTCGAGACTGCCAAGGGCTTCGTCGCTGGCCAGGCCGGCCCTAACTACCCGGCCCCGGTCGAAGCGATCAAGAGCATCCAGAAAGCCGCCAACTTCGGTCGCGACAAGGCGCTGGAAGTCGAAGCCGCCGGCTTTGCCAAGTTGGCCAAGACCTCGGTCGCCGAGAGCCTGATCGGTTTGTTCCTCAACGATCAGGAACTCAAGCGCAAGGCCAAGGCGCATGACGAGATCGCCCACGACGTGAAGCAGGCCGCCGTGCTCGGCGCCGGCATCATGGGTGGCGGTATCGCCTACCAGTCGGCGGTCAAAGGTACGCCGATCCTGATGAAGGACATCCGCGAAGACGCCATTCAGCTGGGTCTGAACGAAGCTTCCAAGCTGCTTGGCAACCGCGTCGAAAAGGGTCGCCTGACCCCGGCCAAGATGGCCGAGGCGCTCAACGCCATTCGCCCGACCCTGTCCTATGGCGATTTCGCCAATGTCGACATCGTCGTCGAGGCTGTGGTCGAGAACCCGAAGGTCAAGCAAGCGGTACTGGCGGAAGTGGAGGGCCAGGTGAAGGACGATGCGATCCTAGCTTCCAACACCTCTACCATCTCCATCAACCTGCTGGCCAAGGCGCTCAAGCGCCCGGAAAACTTCGTCGGCATGCACTTCTTCAACCCGGTGCACATGATGCCGCTGGTTGAAGTGATCCGTGGCGAGAAGTCCAGTGAAGTGGCGGTTGCCACCACCGTGGCCTACGCCAAGAAAATGGGCAAGAACCCGATCGTGGTCAACGACTGCCCGGGCTTTTTGGTCAACCGCGTGCTGTTCCCGTACTTCGGCGGCTTTGCCAAGCTGGTCAGCGCCGGTGTCGATTTTGTGCGCATCGACAAGGTCATGGAAAAGTTCGGCTGGCCGATGGGCCCGGCCTACCTGATGGACGTGGTCGGCATCGACACCGGTCACCATGGCCGCGATGTGATGGCCGAAGGTTTCCCGGACCGCATGAAGGACGAGCGTCGCTCGGCCGTTGACGCGCTGTACGAGGCCAACCGCCTGGGCCAGAAGAACGGCAAGGGCTTCTACGCCTACGAAACCGACAAGCGCGGCAAGCCGAAGAAGGTCTTCGATGCCACCGTGCTCGACGTGCTCAAGCCTATCGTGTTCGAGCAGCGTGAAGTGACCGATGAAGACATCATCAACTGGATGATGGTCCCGCTGTGCCTGGAGACTGTGCGCTGCCTGGAAGACGGCATCGTCGAAACCGCCGCCGAAGCCGACATGGGGCTGGTCTACGGCATTGGTTTCCCTCCCTTCCGCGGTGGTGCGCTGCGTTACATCGACTCGATCGGTGTGGCCGAATTCGTTGCCCTGGCCGATCAGTACGCCGACCTGGGGCCGCTGTACCACCCGACCGCCAAGCTGCGTGAAATGGCCAAGAACGGCCAGCGCTTCTTCAACTGAGCGGTCAACGAGCTAGAGCGAGAGATTTGATATGAGCCTGAATCCAAGAGACGTGGTGATTGTCGACTTCGGTCGCACGCCAATGGGCCGCTCCAAGGGTGGCATGCACCGCAATACCCGCGCTGAAGACATGTCGGCGCACCTGATCAGCAAGCTGCTGGAACGCAACGGCAAGGTCGACCCGAAAGAAGTCGAGGATGTGATCTGGGGCTGCGTCAACCAGACCCTGGAGCAGGGCTGGAACATCGCCCGCATGGCGTCGCTGATGACCCCAATCCCGCACACCTCTGCGGCGCAGACCGTCAGCCGCCTGTGCGGTTCGTCGATGAGCGCCCTGCACACGGCTGCCCAGGCGATCATGACCGGTAACGGTGATGTGTTCGTGGTGGGTGGCGTGGAGCACATGGGCCACGTCAGCATGATGCACGGCGTCGACCCCAACCCGCACCTGTCCTTGCATGCCGCCAAGGCTTCCGGGATGATGGGCCTGACTGCGGAAATGCTCGGCAAGATGCACGGCATCACCCGTGAGCAGCAGGACCTGTTCGGCTTGCGTTCGCACCAGCTGGCCCACAAGGCCACTGTCGAAGGCAAGTTCAAGGATGAAATCATCCCGATGCAGGGCTATGACGAAAACGGCTTCCTGAAGGTGTTCGATTTCGACGAAACCATTCGCCCGGAAACCACCCTCGAAGGCCTTGCGTCGCTCAAGCCTGCGTTCAACCCGAAAGGCGGTACTGTCACTGCCGGTACCTCGTCGCAGATTACCGACGGCGCATCGTGCATGATCGTGATGTCCGGCCAGCGTGCGATGGACCTGGGTATCCAGCCATTGGCGGTCATCCGCTCGATGGCGGTGGCGGGTGTCGACCCGGCGATCATGGGTTACGGCCCGGTGCCATCGACCCAGAAAGCCCTCAAGCGTGCCGGTCTTACCATGGCTGACATCGACTTCATCGAGCTCAATGAAGCCTTCGCTGCACAGGCCCTGCCAGTGCTGAAAGACTTGAAAGTGCTCGACAAGATGGATGAGAAGGTTAACCTGCACGGCGGCGCGATTGCCTTGGGCCACCCGTTCGGTTGCTCCGGGGCGCGGATTTCCGGCACCCTGCTCAACGTCATGAAGCAAAATGGCGGTACTCTGGGTGTTGCGACCATGTGCGTCGGCCTGGGCCAAGGTATCACCACTGTCTTCGAACGCGTCTGATCGCGTAGCGGGACAGCAACCGGGGCCTTGTGCCCCGGTTTTGTTTTTTTCAGGTTTTATTCAGGAGGTGTGCAACATGCAGATACAACCAGGCGTCTACCGGCATTACAAAGGGCCTGAGTACCGTGTCTTCAGTGTTGCGCGGCACTCCGAAACCGAAGAGTGGATGGTGTTCTACCAATGCCTGTATGGTGATTACAGCTTCTGGGTACGCCCCCTTTCGATGTTCGAGGAGTCCGTAGAAGTTGACGGCGAGCAGGTGCCACGCTTTGCTTTGGTCAAGGCCGAAGAAGGGCTGCCCGGGTTGCTGGGCAAGTCGCACGACTGATCGTCCGAGCTTGACCTCACACTTTTGCCACTATATATAGCGGTGCCGCGTCTGGCACTTGGCGCGTTTTTTATCTTCAGATTCAGGAATACTCCGATCCATGGGCAAATCGCTGGTCATTGTGGAATCCCCGGCCAAGGCCAAGACCATCAACAAGTACCTGGGTAACCAGTACGTGGTGAAGTCGAGTATCGGCCATATCCGAGACCTCCCCACCAGCGGTTCGGCCAGCGCGAGCAAAGAGCCGGCCGCCAAGCGTGGCAAGGCTGCGGGTGAGGCGCCGGCGCTTTCGCCGAAAGAAAAGGCCCGCCGCCAGCTGGTGGCGCGCATGGGCGTCGACCCCGACCATGGCTGGAAGGCCAAGTACGAGATCCTGCCTGGCAAGGAAAAGGTGATCGAAGAGCTGCGCCGCCTGGCCAAGGATGCCGACACCATCTATCTCGCAACCGACTTGGACCGCGAAGGGGAAGCCATTGCCTGGCACCTGCGCGAGGCCATCGGGGGTGACGACACCCGCTACAAGCGCGTGGTGTTCAACGAAATTACCAAGAAGGCCATTCAGGAGGCCTTTTCGCAGCCGGGCGAGCTGGACATCGACCGGGTCAACGCCCAACAGGCGCGGCGTTTCCTCGACCGCGTGGTCGGTTACATGGTTTCGCCGCTGCTGTGGGCCAAGATTGCCCGCGGCCTGTCCGCTGGCCGTGTGCAGTCGGTAGCGGTAAAGCTGGTGGTGGAGCGCGAGCGCGAGATCCGCGCGTTCATCCCGGAAGAGTACTGGGAAATCCACGCTGACCTCGGCACCGCCAAGAACGCCAAGGTGCGTTTCGAGGTGGCGCGGGAGAAGGGCGAGGCCTTCAAGCCGCTGAACGAAGCTCAGGCCATGGCGGCGCTGGATAAGCTCAAGGCTTCCAGCTACAGCGTGGTCAAGCGCGAAGACCGTCCGACCAGCAGCAAGCCATCGGCACCCTTCATTACTTCCACCTTGCAGCAAGCGGCCAGTAACCGCCTGGGCTTCGGTGTGAAGAAAACCATGATGATGGCCCAGCGCTTGTACGAAGCCGGTTACATCACCTACATGCGTACCGACTCGACCAACCTGTCGGCTGACGCCCTGGATATGGCACGCAGCTACATCGAGCGGGAGTTCGGCAAGCAGTACCTGCCGGAGGCGCCACTGGTTTACGGCAGCAAGGAGGGCGCCCAGGAGGCACACGAAGCGATTCGACCTTCTGACGTGAATACCCACCCGACCAAGCTCAGCGGCATGGAGCGTGATGCCGAGCGCCTGTACGAGCTGATCTGGCGCCAGTTCCTGGCTTGCCAGATGCCGCCAGCGCAGTACCTGTCCACCAGCGTCACCGTCGCGGCCGGCGATTTCGAGCTGCGTGCCAAGGGCCGCATCCTCAAGTTCGACGGCTACACCCGTGTGCTGCCCCAGCAGAGCAAGCCGGGCGAAGACGACGTGCTGCCAGAAATGGTTCAGGGTGAAGCGCTTAAACTGATCCAGATCGACCCGAGCCAGCACTTCACCAAGCCGCCGGCGCGCTTCACCGAAGCCAGCCTGGTCAAGGAAATGGAAAAGCGCGGCATTGGCCGCCCATCGACCTACGCGGCGATCATTTCCACCATCCAGGACCGTGGCTATGTGACGCTGCACAACCGCCGCTTCTACTCCGAGAAGATGGGCGACATCGTCACCGAGCGCCTGTCGGAGAGCTTCTCCAACCTGATGGACTATGGCTTTACTGCCGTCATGGAAGAGAACCTCGACGACGTGGCCCAGGGCGAGCGTGACTGGAAGAACGTGCTCGACGAGTTCTACGGCGACTTCAGCAAAAAGCTGCAGACTGCCGAGTCCAGTGAAGACGGCATGCGTGCCAACCAGCCGACCATGACCAACATTCCGTGCAAGGAATGTGGCCGGCCGATGATGATTCGCACCGCCTCTACAGGCGTGTTCCTGGGTTGCTCTGGCTACAGCCTGCCGCCGAAAGAGCGCTGCAAGGCCACCGTCAACCTGGTGCCGGGCGACGAGATTGCTGCTGACGACGAGGGCGAGTCGGAATCGCGCGTGCTGCTGGGCAAGCACCGTTGCCCGATCTGCGCCACGGCGATGGACGCCTACCTGCTGGACGAGAAGCACAAGCTGCACATCTGCGGTAACAACCCGGATTGTGTAGGTTACGAGATCGAGGAAGGCAACTACCGCATCAAGGGCTACGAAGGGCCGAGCCTTGAGTGCGACAAGTGCGGTAGCGAGATGCAATTGAAGACCGGCCGTTTCGGCAAGTTCTTCGGCTGCACCAACCCGGCGTGCAAGAACACCCGCAAGCTGCTCAAGAGCGGCGAGGCGGCGCCGCCGAAGATGGACAAGGTAGACATGCCGGAGCTCAAGTGCGAGAAGGTCGACGATACCTACGTGCTGCGCGACGGTGCTTCGGGGCTGTTCCTGGCTGCCAGCCAGTTCCCCAAGAACCGCGAAACCCGTGCGCCACTGGTGCTGGAGATTGTGCCGCACAAGCATGAGATCGACCCGAAGTACCACTTCCTGTGCGATGCGCCGCAGAAAGACCCGGATGGTCGCCCGGCGGTGATCCGCTACAGCCGCAAGACCAAGGAGCAGTACGTGCAGTCCGAGGTCGATGGCAAGCCGACCGGTTGGAAGGCGTTCTACGACGGCAATGCCTGGAAGGTTGAAGACAAGCGCTGATCCATCGGTGCTGTGATATGGGGCCGCTTTGCGCCCCTTCGCGGGCTTGCCCGCTCCCACAGGTATCGCGCCGCCCTTGAATGTGGCGCTGTACTGGTGGGAGCGGGCAAGCCCGCGAAGGGGCGCAAAGCGGCCCCAATCATTTATGATGCAGATATTCGCCTTGTAGCCTTATGGGAGGGCACTGAAATGGCCCAGGAACTCTACACCCGCACCAACCAGAAACTGTTCTTCGCCGGCCTCGCCCTCGAGTCCATGGCCAAGGCTGAACAAAGCCAGGCCATGAATGCCCAAGGCTTGGTTCAGGCTGAACGCGAGTCGGCGCTGTTCCACCTGTATGGTGCTCTGTTGGGGCTGTGCCATGAAATCGGGGGCTTCTACCGCCTGCCGATTGTCGCGACGGTGGAGCAGGCCCTGGCCGACGATGCCCTTAACGGTATAACCATCCCGGAAGTGGCCGAGTTGCTGGAACTGGCCCGCCAGCGTGAAACCTGGCTGGCGCAAATGCTCGGTGCTTATGCCGATTTGTTCCGACCACCGGTCGCTAGAAAAGCGCCGAAAACCGACGTTACCCAACCACTGATTCAGGCCGTCAATCTTGATGAGCCTGAGCATCCAGCGCTCTCGCGTGCCGAGCTGGAAAGCTGGCGAAATGACCTCAAAAGTCTGGTGAGACGTTTCCGTGACGCGTTGAGTGAGTGCTGATAGCCGCAACGGCTGGTACAATAATCGCCTTTCGCGGAGAACTGCCATTTATGTCTACGTCTTTTCTGGAAATTGTCGAGTTGCCTGATGGCCGCATCGAACTTCGTCGCGCCGAGGATGAGGGCTCTCTGGTAACCCTGGATTTCTCGGAAGACGCCAAGGTGTTCCTGCAGGGTCAGCATGTGGAAGTGGCCAAGGCCATGCTCAGTGTGGGCGTGCAGATGGCCGGTCGCCTGATGGATGGCGAGCTTGAGCGTGATGAAGGGCCGCGTGTGCTGCACTGAGTGTGCAGCAGCGTATCAGGCTATTTGAAGTGACAGGCAAAGCCTGAACATCAGCCGAGGCGGATGTTCAGGCTTTGTGCGTTTCCGGCACTGGCTGCACGTAGCAGTTGCTGGCGTGCAGTGGCGTTGACGTTGCCCAGCCAGCTCACCACGGTGTGGCTGAGGCCCAGGCGCAAGGCCTCACAGGCCAGCTGCAGCGCGCTTTGATTGCTGCGGGGTTGCAGCAGCAGAATACGTTCACGGTTGAGCCCGGCATCGCGCAGCCAGGCCTGGGTCAGGCTTGGCGGCGGGGCGATCAGGGTCAGCCAGCGGGCCTCGTCCTCTTCGCTCAGCTCGCGCAGCACCGGCGCCAGCAGGCTTTGGCAGTGGCCAGGGGCGCCGCGCAGCGACAGTTCGCTGAACAGTTCGGGCTGGCTGCTCTTGCGCGCTGGCTCCTTGGCTTTCAGGCCTGGCAGCACGGGCTGTGCGAGGAATGCTTCGAACAGGGGCAACTGGGCTTGCTCGGGTGCGTGAATGAACTGCTGCATGACGCCTCCTGGATCAGCGGCGAATGACGCCGACGCTCAAGCCCTCGATCACCAGTTCCTGTTCTTTCAGGTCGACTTCGATGGGGGCGAATTCGGGGTTTTCGGCAAGCAGCCAGACTTTGCTGCCTTCGCGCTTGAAGCGCTTGACGGTGACTTCGTCGCCGATACGCGCCACCACGATCTGGCCGTTGCGGGCCTCACGGCAGGTGTGCACCGCCAGCAGGTCACCGTCGAAGATGCCGACGTCCTTCATGCTCATGCCGTGTACGCGCAGCAAATAATCGGCTTGGGGGTGGAAGAAGGCAGGGTTGATGTTGCAGGATTGCTCGATGTGCTGTTCTGCAAGGATCGGCGCACCGGCAGCTACCCGGCCGATGATGGGCAGGCCGGCTTCTTCGGCCTTGGCTTCCAGGCCAGGGATGCGGATGCCGCGGGAAGCGCCCGGCGTCATTTCGATCGCGCCCTTGCGGGCAAGGGCCTTGAGGTGCTCCTCGGCGGCATTGGGCGACTTGAAGCCCAGCTCCTGAGCAATCTCCGCGCGGGTGGGCGGGAAGCCGTTGTCTTCCAGGCAGCGCTTGATGAACGCGAGAATTTCGGCTTGGCGTGGCGTCAGTTTCAACATGGTAAGCGCTCTGTCTTTTTGTACAGTGACTGGGATTATATACAGTGTCAGGCCCGCTGCAAGCTCCAAGCTGCAAGAAAGGGCGAAACGGCAGTCCTTCCAGCCTTTTCAGTCACCTCAGAAGCGATTTCGTGATATCCGGTCGGTGTTGCTGTTACTTGACGCTTGCAGCCAGCAGCTAGCACCATTTTAAATGGCGACCGCCCAGTCACCGAGCCTTGACAGAAGCAGGGCTGAAACGTATGTTTCAAACACCTGTTTGTCTGGCGGAGTAGTCGGAGTAGTCATGGCCCAATCGGAAACCGTTGAACGCATTCTCGATGCTGCCGAGCAGCTGTTCGCGGAAAGGGGGTTCGCCGAAACCTCGTTGCGGCTGATTACCAGCAAGGCCGGGGTCAACCTGGCGGCAGTCAACTATCATTTCGGCTCCAAGAAGGCGCTGATTCAGGCTGTTTTTTCGCGTTTCCTCGGCCCATTTTGCGCCAGTCTCGAGCGTGAACTGGAGCGGCGCCAGGCCAAGCCGGAGCACAAGCCCAGCCTTGAAGAACTGCTGGAAATGCTCGTAGAGCAGGCGTTGGCCGTGCAGCCGCGTAGCAACAACGACCTGTCGATCTTCATGCGCCTGCTGGGTCTGGCGTTCAGCCAGAGCCAGGGTCACCTGCGGCGTTATCTGGAAGACATGTACGGCAAGGTGTTCCGCCGCTACATGCTGCTGGTGAACGAAGCTGCGCCACGCATTCCGCCACTGGAACTGTTCTGGCGTGTGCACTTCATGTTGGGTGCCGCGGCCTTCAGCATGTCCGGTATCAAAGCCCTGCGGGCGATTGCCGAGACTGACTTCGGCATCAACACGTCGATTGAGCAGGTGATGCGCCTGATGGTGCCGTTCCTGGCGGCAGGCATGCGTGCTGACAGCGGTGTGACCGACGAGGCGATGGCCACTGCGCAGCTGCGCCCGCGAACAAAGACCAGCTCGGCTACCGCCAAGGCCTGAAGGCTGGGCGTGGCAGGGCGCTTCCGCTAAGCTAGCGCCCATGCCTGATCTCGATCTACTTCATATTTCCCTTGCTGACCAGTGCTCTTATGGCTTCGCCTGTGGCCAGCGGCGTGTGCCTGTCGGTGTCTGCTGCCCCCCGGTGGGCCTCTCTCTGTCTTCAATGAAGGATTACCCATGACTGTCAGCCTGCAAGGCTCCCTGATGGTGGATATCGCCGGTAAATGGCTGACCGCCGAAGACCGTCAATTGCTGCGCCAGCCCGAAGTGGCTGGCCTGATCATCTTTGCCCGCAATATCGACAGCCCGCGCCAGGTGCGCGAACTGTGCGCGTCCATCCGCGCCATTCGCCCCGAGCTGATCCTGGCAGTGGACCAGGAGGGTGGTCGCGTACAACGACTGCGCCATGGCTTTGTGCGCCTGCCGGCCATGCGTGCGCTGGCCGATAACGACAACGCTGAATACCTGGCTGAGCAGTGCGGCTGGCTGATGGCGACCGAGGTGCTGGCAGTTGGTCTGGACCTCAGCTTTGCTCCGGTGCTCGACCTGGACCACCAGCGTAGCGCCGTGGTGGGTAGCCGCGCGTTCGAGGGTGATCCGCTGCGTGCAACGCAACTGGCCGGCGCGTTCATCCGTGGCATGAATGCGGCGGGAATGGCCGCGTGTGGCAAGCATTTCCCGGGGCATGGTTGGGCCGAAGCCGATTCGCACGTGGCCATCCCCACCGATGAGCGCAGCCTGGAACAGCTGCGCCAGGCCGACCTAGTGCCGTTTACCCGCCTGAGTGGGCAGCTTGCGGCAGTGATGCCGGCGCATGTCATTTACCCGCAGGTCGACAACCAGCCGGCCGGCTTCTCGCGGCGTTGGTTGCGGGACATCCTGCGTGGCGAGCTGGGCTTTGACGGGGTGATCTTCAGTGATGACCTGTCGATGGCCGGTGCGCATGTGGTGGGCGACGCGGCCAGCCGTATCGAGGCGGCGCTCAGCGCCGGTTGTGACATGGGCCTGGTGTGCAATGACCGGGCGGCGGCGGAGCTGGCGCTGAGTGCGGCGCAGCGCATGAAGGTCAAGCCGTCGCCGCGGATTGCGCGGATGCGCGGGCAAGGTTTTGCGCGGACCGATTATCGCCAGCAGCCGCGCTGGCTGGAGGCGTTGGGGGCGTTGAAGGAAGCTCAGTTGGTCGATTGACTGCGCGGGCCTGTTCGTTCCCACAAGTCGGGTTTACCTGCGAATACGGTAGCGGCGGCAACGGTTAATGGCGGGTGGAGATTGGTCGGCAGGACCGGCCCTTTCGCGGGTAAACCCGCTCCTACACGCGGCCTGTGTCCAACCTCCGGTGTGTGTCCACCACCAATCTTTGTAGGAGCGGGTTTACCCGCGAATACGGTAGCGGCGGCAACGGTGAGCGGCAGGTGGAGATTGGCCAGCAGGCCCGGCCCATTCGCGGGTGAACCCGCTCCTACGCTGTATCCCCCTTTGGCCTACCGCCCGCGTTTTCCAGGCAATGGCGCAAACAGGGCCTCGATTTCTTCATCGCCAAGCCGCCATTGCCCAGTCTGCCCGCCGTCCAGCAGGCTGGCCGCCAATGCAGCCTTTTCCTGCTGCAACAACTGGATCTTCTCTTCCACCGTACCCCGGGTAATCAGCTTGAACACGAACACCGGCTTGTCCTGGCCGATGCGGTAGGCACGGTCGGTGGCTTGGTTTTCGCTGGCCGGGTTCCACCAGGGGTCGAAGTGGATCACGGTGTCCGCCGCCGTCAGGTTCAAGCCTACACCCCCTGCCTTGAGGCTGATCAGGAACACTTCGCTTTCACCTTGCTGGAACTGCTGCACTGGCGTGCGACGGTCGCGAGTGTCACCGGTCAGCAGGCTGTAGCGGATCTTGCGCTTCTCAAGCTCCTGCTCGATCAGCGCCAGCATCGAGGTGAATTGTGAGAACAACAGCACCCGGCGCCCTTCGCTGAGCAGCTCTTCGAGCATTTCCAGCAGCGCACCCAGCTTGCCCTTGTCGGCCTGGTTGCCTTTGCTTTCCACCTCTTTGACCAGGCGCAGGTCGCAGCACACCTGGCGCAGCTTGAGCAACGCGTCGAGGATCACGATCTGGCTGCGTGCGGCGCCATTGCGGGCGATTTCGTCGCGGACTTTCTGGTCCATGGCCACTCGCACGGCCTCGTAGGTATCGCGCTGGGCATCACTGAGCTCGACCCAGTGCACCATCTCGGTCTTGGCCGGCAGCTCGGTGGCCACCTGCTCTTTGGTGCGGCGCAGCAGGAACGGCCGGATGCGGCTGGCCAGGTGGGCCATGCGCTCGCTGTCACCGTGGCGTTCGATCGGGTTGCGGTAATCCTGGTTGAAGCGCTTCAGGTCGCCCAGCCAGCCGGGCATCAGGAAGTGGAAGATCGACCACAGTTCGCCCAGGTTGTTTTCCATCGGCGTGCCGGTCAGGCACAGGCGCTGGCCGGCCTGTAGCTCGCAGACGGCGAGGGCAGCCTTGCTGCTGCTGCTCTTGATGTTTTGCGCTTCGTCCAGTATCAGCATGTGCCAGGCCTGGGGGCGCAACTGTTCGAGGTCGCGTGGTATCAGGGCGTAAGTGGTCAGGACCAGGTCGTACTCATGCAGCTTGGTGAAGTGCTTGCTGCGCCCCGGCCCATGCAGTGCCAGGACGCGCAGGTCGGGGGCGAAGCGCTGGGCTTCGTCCAGCCAATTGGGTATGAGGCTGGTTGGCATGACCGCCAGGGCCGGTGCACTCAGGCGCCCGGACTGTTTCTCCAGCAGCAGATGGGCCAAGGCCTGCAGGGTCTTGCCCAGGCCCATGTCGTCGCCGAGGATACCGCCGGTACCCATCTCGCGCAGGGCCTGCAGCCAGTTCAGGCCTTGCTGCTGATAAGGGCGCAAGCTGGCCTGCAGCCCAGTGGGTGGTTCCACCTGCAGGTCCCGGGCATCGCGCAGGCGCCGGCCCAGATCGCGTACGTGCTCGCCACCTTCCCAGTGCAGGGGCAGGCCTTCTATTTCGTTCAGGCGCGCGGCGTCGGCGCGCTCCATGCGCAGGGACGGGCCTGCAGTGTCCTCGTGCAAGTAGAGCTCGCCCAGGGTGCCCATGACTGCCTTGATGCGGCCATAGGGCAGGGCGACGCGCAAAGCCTGGGCATCGAGACGGCCGCGATTGAGGTCGATCAGCAGATGTTCATCATCGCTGCGCCGGGCCAGTTCGCTAGGGCGTAGCAGCTCCGGGCTGCTGCGCAGCAGGTGCAACACGATCGGCAGCAGGCTGTGGCGCTGGCCATCGACCACGATGCCGAGTTCCAGGTCGAACCATTCATGGCCAGGTGCTTCATCGATGGTTGCATACCAGTCGTCCACCTCCTGCAGGTTGAAGGCGAAGTCGCGGTGAATATCGATGTCCCAGCCGGCTTCGCGCAGGCGCGGCAGGCCTTCGCGGGCAAAGCGCAGCCAGGCTTCGTCGTCAGGCAACTGGTGCATTTCGCCGGCGCTGTCGGGTAGGGCCTTGCTCTGCCGTGTGGCGGGCTTGAAGCCGAAATCGCGCAGCACCTTGCGCAGCGCCTGCTCGGCTTGAGTCTGGCGGCGAATGCGCTGGCTGGTGCTGCCTGCCAGGCGGGTCAGCGGCTTTTCGTCGGTGCCGCTGGCCTGCAAACCGTCATAATCGAACGCCAGTGCGGCGCGATGTTGCATCTGCCGTTGCATGCGACCGGTTTTCGGCATGTAGGCGGTGTATTCAAGGCTGCCGAGAGCAAGAAGGGGCTTTGGCTGGATGTTATCGAGCAACTGCTCCTGCACTTGCGTCGGGGTCGGCACCTTGTGGCTGA
Organism: Pseudomonas sp. 3HC3; assembly: GCF_044904505.1. Classification (NCBI taxonomy): domain Bacteria; kingdom Pseudomonadati; phylum Pseudomonadota; class Gammaproteobacteria; order Pseudomonadales; family Pseudomonadaceae; genus Pseudomonas; species Pseudomonas sp. 3HC3. The sequence goes on along the minus strand of NZ_JADDRH010000008.1, from coordinate 107,497 downwards.
GGGCATTGAGCTTGTGGCTCAGGGGTACGACCAGGTGTTCCGGTACATCGGGTGCGATAGTCAGCTGCACGGCGACGTGCGGATCCAGGCTGTGCTCGACTTTGCCCACTTCACGGGTCGGCAGGTTCAGGTAGTAAGGCGGCAGCAGCGGGATGACGCAGCGCAGCATCTCTTCGCCGCTGTACCACCGCCCCCGGTAGTTTCCATTGTCCAGGCGTACCCAGCGAAACTCGGCATGGCGCACCGGGCCTTCATGAAGCGGGGGGAGGTCGGTATCGAAGAACATACGCCTGGTTTCGAGGGCGCGCTGGAACAACTCGCCACCTTCGTGGCCCTTCAGTTTGTAGCCGCGATCTTGGCCGCCGCCCTGATTCAGGGCCGAGAGCAGGCGCAGAATGCGGATGTCTTCGTCTGTTACGAAGCGCGGTGGCTCGTAGAGAAAATCGTAAAGTGACTGGACGCGGCTGAAGCGGATGCCGTCCTCCGTTCGCGTGCCCTTGCGGACAAGCAGGGCGCAGCCGGCATCGTCGGTGAGCTGCAGCTGATAGCACACCATGCGCCCGCGTTTGTCTTCGGTCGCGTCGGTTTTGGGCGGAGCCTGCTCCAGGCCGCTCAACCAGTGCTGCAATTCGGCGGACAAGGTGCCCGGGTTGGCTTGCGTGTCCTCACTGCTGGAAAAGCGGTCGCTCACGCAGAAGAGTACAGCGGCGCAATGCTTGCAGTTTTGCCGTACCGGGCAATCGCATTCACCGCGCACATGGCAGCGGCCACCCGCAACGTGCAGCTCGATGCGTTGCCGGTAATGGTTGTTGCCGCTTCCCTGGCAATTGGCCGTTATGGTCTGCCCATACACGCCTTCCAGTTCTGCCCTGCCTTCCTCGGCATAGCGCTCACCGCGCTGCAGGGCAGCTTTGCTGAACGATTGAGTCCAGTTCGGATAGGCGTTCACCATCTCGGCGGCATCGTGCTTCATGGGCTTACTGCTCCATCATCTCCGGGTCCATTACCGGCATTTTCGGCGTACCCGGTGGTGTCACCTTCAGCAGCACCGCCAAGTGCCCTCCGTCGAGAAAGGTCAGCTGGCCGCCCTTGACGTTGCTGTTGCTCTGCCTGAACTGCTCGCTTTGCAGCACGCTGCCGTTGCCATCCAGCTGGTTGACCCAGAAGTTGGCCTCGACGGTGATGAAGCGGCCTTCAGCGATGCTCAGGTTGCCTTCGATAGGGAAGTGCCCGAACTGTTCGGTGCCTTCGCCCATGGCGATGCGGCTGGGTTCGCTGCCCACCTGCTGCTGCCAGGCCTTGTGCATCAGCACGGTGTAGTCGGCGGTGGCTGCCAGGCGGGTGGCTTCATCTTCCAGTGCTGGGCGGCGCTCGGCGTCTTTGGTCAGGCGTGGGGCGCCAGCGCTCCAGTCTTCGGGGGCGAACGGGCTGGTGAAGGCGGGCACGCTGTTCTGCCGCACCAGAATCATTTCTACCTGATACAGGCCTTCGGCGAAGGCAGCCGGGGCGAACAGCGCCAGCAGCAGGGTCAGGCAACGGGTGGCACGCATGGGTCTTCCTTAGGCAGGCTGTGGGGTCAGGCGCTCGAACAGCGCCTCCAGGGTATTGAAACGTTCGTCGGGGCGTTCCATCGGTACCAGGAAGCGGAACTGGGTAGCGCCTTCGAACTTGTAACGTTTGGGCTGACCCTGGATCAGCTTGATCAGGGTCAATGGGTCGACCGGGGTTTCGGCTTCGAACTCGAGCTTGCCACCGTTGGGCCCCGCATCGACTTTCTTGATGCCGAGCTTTTCCGCGTGCAGCTTGAGCGACGTCAGGCGCATCAGGTTCTTGGTCGGCTCTGGCAACAGGCCGAAGCGGTCGATCATCTCGACCTGCAAGTCCTTGAGGCCTTCTTCGTCGGCAGCCGAGGCAATGCGTTTGTACAGGATCAGGCGCGCATGCACGTCAGGCAGGTAGTCTTCGGGGATCAGTGCCGGCAGGCGCAGGTTGATCTCCGGGCCGCCGCCCAGTGGCTGCTCAAGGTTCGGCTGGGTACCTTTACGGATTGCCTTGACCGCACGCTCGAGCATTTCCATGTACAGGGTGAAGCCCACCGCCTGGATCTGCCCGCTCTGGCCTTCGCCCAGCAGCTCGCCGGCCCCGCGGATTTCCAGGTCGTTGGTGGCCAGTACAAAGCCTGCGCCCAGGTCTTGAGTGTTGGCGATTGCCTCCAGGCGCTTTTCGGCGTCGGCGCTGACCTTCTGACGGGTAGGTGTGAGCAGGTAGGCGTAAGCCTGGTGGTGGCTACGGCCAACCCGGCCACGCAACTGGTGCAGCTGGGCCAGGCCGAACTTGTCGGCGCGCTCGATGACGATGGTGTTGGCGCTGGGCACGTCGATACCGGTTTCGATAATGGTCGAGGCCACCAGCACGTTGAAGCGCTTGTGGTAGAAATCGCTCATCACCTGTTCCAGCTCGCGTTCGCGCATTTGCCCGTGGCCGATGCCGATGCGTGCCTCAGGCACCAGTTCGGCAAGGTCGGCGGCGCATTTTTCGATGGTTTTCACATCGTTGTGCAGGTAGTACACCTGGCCACCGCGCAACAGTTCGCGCAGCAGCGCCTCCTTGACCGTGCTCTTGTTCTGTTCCATGACGAAGGTGCGCACAGACAGGCGGCGCGCTGGTGGCGTGGCGATGATCGACAGGTCGCGCATGCCCGCCACCGCCATGTTCAGCGTGCGCGGAATCGGCGTGGCGGTCAGGGTGAGGATGTCGACCTCGCTGCGCAGCGCCTTTAGCTGTTCTTTCTGGCGCACGCCAAAGCGGTGCTCTTCATCGATGATCGCCAGGCCCAGGTCTTTGAAGCGCACGTCGTCCTGCAGCAGCTTGTGGGTGCCGATGAGGATGTCGATCTTGCCTTCGGCAAGGTCCGCGGCGGCGGCGGCCACTTCCTTGGCCGACTTGAAGCGGCTCATCACTTCCACGGTCACGGGCCAGTCGGCAAAGCGGTCGCGGAAGCTGTTGTAATGCTGCTGGGCAAGCAGGGTGGTGGGCACCAGTACGGCCACCTGGCGGCCACTGTGCACGGCGATGAACGCCGCGCGCATGGCCACTTCGGTCTTGCCGAAGCCCACGTCGCCACAGACCAGACGGTCCATTGGCTTGGGGGCCAGCATGTCGGCGCGCACGGCCTCGATGGCGGCCTGCTGATCCGGGGTTTCCTCGAACGGGAAGCCGGCGCTGAAGGTGGCGTAGTCGGCGGACGGGTCGGCAAACGCATAGCCCTTGCGTGCGGCGCGGCGAGCATAGATATCGAGCAGTTCGGCTGCCACGTCGCGGACCTGTTCGGCGGCCTTGCGTTTGGCTTTCTGCCAGGCCTCCGAACCCAGCCGGTGCAGCGGTGCCAGGGCGTCGTCGCTGCCGGTGTAGCGGGCGATCAGGTGCAGGTTGGCCACCGGCACATACAGCTTGGCGTTCTCGGCGTATTCCAGCGTCAGGAATTCGGCGGCCTGGCCGTCGATTTCCAGGGTAGCCAGGCCCAGGTAGCGGCCGACGCCATGGTCGATGTGCACCACCGGCGCACCTTCGCGCAGCTCGGTGAGGTTCTTGATGACCGCGTCGTTGGCGGTTTCGCCACGCTTGTCACGGCGCCGGCGCTGCATCACCCGCTGGCCGAACAGTGGGCTTTCGGCAATCAGGGCCAGGCCTGGGTCGTCCAGCAGCAGGCCGTCGTCCAGCGGGGCGATGGTGATTGCCAGGCGCTCGGCACCGGTAATGAAATCGTCCCAGCCTTCGACAGTCTGCGGGCGCAGCTTCAGCCGTTCGAGCAGCTCCAGCAGCACTTCACGGCGGCCCGCTGATTCGGCCGTGAACAGTACGCGACCGGGGAACTGGTCGAGGAAGTTGGCCAGCTCGGCCAGCGGCTGGTTGGCCTTGGCCTCGATGGCCAGGTTGGGCAGGGCGCGCGCCGGGAAGCGCTCGCGGCCCGCGCCAGGGTCGAGCGCTTCGCTGCTGACCACCACCCGGGGCCACTGCTTGAGCTGGGCGAAGCAATCTTCCACCGGCAGGAACAGCTCGGCCGGCGGCAACAGCGGCCGGCTGAGGTCGCCGCGGCGGTCCTCATAGCGCCCGCGCACGTCGTTCCAGAAGTGCTCGGCGGCCTGTTCCACACCGGGTAGCGAGAACACCTGGGTGTCGGTCGGCAGGTAGTCGAACAGGGTCGAGGTTTCTTCGAAGAACAGCGGCAGGTAGTACTCGATACCGGCGGGGATGATGCCGCTGGCCAGGTCCTGGAAGATTGCACTGCGGCGGAAGTCGACGTCGAAGCGCTCGCGAAAGCGTGCCTTGAAGCGGGTCACTTCTTCCTTCTGCATCGGGAATTCGCGTGCTGGCAGCAGGCGCACCGAATCCACCTTGTCGATCGAGCGCTGGGTCTCGGGGTCGAAGGTGCGCAGCGTCTCGATCTCGTTATCGAACAGGTCGATGCGGTAGGGCAGTTTGCTGCCCATCGGGAACAGGTCGATCAGCGCGCCGCGCACGGCGAACTCGCCATGCTCGTAGACGGTGTCGACGCAACGATAACCGCTGGCCTCCAGGCGCGTGCGCATCTGCTCCACGTCGATGGTCTGGCCCACATCCAGCACCAGGCTGCTGCCCAGCAGAAAACGCGTGGGTGCCAGGCGGTGCAGGGCGGTGGTGATCGGCACCACGAGGATGCCGTGGCTCAGCTCCGGCAGACGGTACAGGCTGGCGATGCGCTGGGAGATGATGTCCTGGTGCGGCGAGAACAGGTCGTAGGGCAGGGTTTCCCAATCGGGGAACGGCAGCACTGGCAAGCCCGGGGCAAAGAAGCGCAGCTCCTGCTCCAGACGGTCGGCGGCCTGGCTGTCGGCCGTCAGCAGCAGGGTGAAGCGGCCAGCGCTGCTGGCAGCCTCGGCGATGGCAAGGCTGAGGGCGGCACCGGGCAGATTGCCCCAGGTTTGTTTGCCGGCCGTGGCCGACATTTGCGGTAGGCGCAGAACTGACACGGGAGATTGCACTCCAAGCGTTGCGGCAAAGAGACCGATTGTACCGGTGACCGTGCCGGCTGTCAGGCTCGAAAGGGCATGAACACTGGCTTGCGTCACTGCGACAGGCACTCATTGCCGGTTCCGCGTCGGGGCGTCATAATGTAGCCCCTTTTTTCTGTCCCTACATGTGGAAGGTTCCCGTGACTCAGAAGCCCGACCAGTGTCTTGGTGAGTGGATTGATCGTGAAGCCCTGGCTGAAGCGATGATCCCGCTTATCGGTCAGCTCTACCGCAATAACAACGTGGTGAGCTCGATTTATGGCCGCAGCCTGATCAACCGTTCGGTTATCTCGATCCTCAAGGCGCACCGCTTTGCGCGCCACCGCCAAACCGACGAAACCGAACTGTCTGTCCACGAGACATTCCCCCTGCTCAAGGCCATGAGCGAGCTGAAACTGGGCGCCGCATCGGTCGACCTGGGCAAGCTGGCCAACAAGTTCAAGCAGGAAGGCAATGGCCGCACTGCCGAGCAGTTCGTCCGTGAAGAGCTGGCCGACGTGGTTGGCCAGCAGAACGCTTCGGCGCGCAAAGGCACCGACGTTGTCCTGTACGGTTTCGGTCGCATCGGCCGCCTGCTGGCGCGCATCCTGATCGAGAAGACCGGTGGTGGTGATGGCCTGCGTCTGCGTGCCATCGTCGTGCGCAAAGGCGCCGAAAACGACCTGGTCAAGCGTGCCAGCCTGCTGCGCCGTGACTCGGTGCACGGTCCGTTCGATGGCACCATCACCATCGACGAAGCCAACAACACCATCACTGCCAACGGCAACCTGATCCAGGTTATCTACGCCAAGAACCCGAGCGAAGTCGACTACACCCAGTACGGCATCGACAATGCGCTTATCGTCGACAACACCGGTGTATGGCGTGACGCCGACGGTCTGGGCCAGCACCTGGCCTGCCCTGGTGCTGCCCGCGTGATTCTCACCGCACCTGGCAAGGGCGCGCTGAAGAACATCGTGCACGGTATCAACCACGGTGACATCACTGCCGAAGACAAGATCATCTCGGCGGCCTCCTGCACCACCAACGCCATCGTGCCGGTGCTCAAGGCCATCAACGATCAGTACGGCATCGTCAACGGCCACGTCGAAACCGTTCACTCGTTCACCAACGACCAGAACCTGATCGACAACTTCCACAAGGGCAGCCGCCGTGGCCGTGCCGCGCCGCTGAACATGGTAATCACTGAAACCGGCGCCGCCACCGCTGCTGCCAAGGCACTGCCAGTGCTGAAGGGCAAGCTGACCGGCAATGCCATTCGTGTCCCGACGCCGAACGTTTCGATGGCCATCCTGAACCTGAACCTGGAAAAGGCCACCACCCGCGACGAGATCAACGAGTACCTGCGCCAGACCGCCATGCACTCGGAGCTGCACAAGCAGATCGACTACGTGGCTTCGCAGGAAGTGGTTTCGACCGACTTCGTGGGCTCGCGCCATGCCGGTGTGGTTGACGCAGAGGCGACCATCGCCAACGACAACCGCGTTGTTCTGTACGTCTGGTACGACAACGAATTCGGTTATAGCTGCCAGGTGGTTCGTGTGATGGAAGACATGGCCGGTGTGAACCCGCCAGCGTTTCCACGCTGATTCGCTTGTAAGGCAATGAAAAAACGGGAACCTTCGGGTTCCCGTTTTTTTTATTCTGAATGTGTGTTGTCAGTGCCGGCCCTTTCGCGGGTAAACCCGCTCCTACAGGATTATCGCTGCCCCTGTAGGAGCGGGTTTACCCGCGAAGAGGCCAGCACCGGCAACCGAGAAATCAAACCTTGCACACAGCCCTACTGTTCATTCTGCTGCTACTCACCGCCTGCAACCAGGGCCCCACCCTGGAGCGCCTGGGTGGCCCGACCATGGGCAGCAGCTACAGCATCCAGTACGTCCGCGAGCCTGGTGGTCCGGTGCCGGCCCAGGTGCAGATGGCGGTTGAAACCATCCTGCATGACATCGACCACCACTATTCGACCTACCGCGGCGATTCCATCGTCAGCCAGTTCAACCGGTTACCCGCCGGGCATTGCCTGGCCCTGCCGCCCGATATGCTCGAATTGGTCAGCCTGGGCCAGCACCTTGCCGAACAGAGCGATGGTGCTTTCGATCTCACGGTAGAGCCTTTGCTCGACCTGTGGGGCTTCGGCCCTCAGGCCCGTCACGAGCAGGTGCCCGAACCACAGGCGCTGGCCCTGGTGCGTCGGCGTGTGGGCTATCAGCACCTGCGCGTCAAAGGTAGAGCCCTGTGCAAGGATGCCCCGGTGCAGCTCGACTTCAACAGCATCGTCGCCGGCCATGCTGTTGACTTGATTGCCGCGCGCCTGCAGGCCATGGGTGTCAGCAGTTTTGTTGCCGAGGTCACTGGCGAGTTGAAGGCGGTTGGCCGCAAGCCTGACGGCAGCTCTTGGCGCATTGCCCTGGAACTGCCCCGCGAAGACCGGCAGGTCGCCCGCCAGATCATCCCGGTCAATAGCCTTTCAGTATCAACCTCGGGTGACTATCGGCACTATTTCGAGCAGAATGGCCGGCGCTATTCGCACACCTTCGATGCCCGCCTCGGGCGCCCGGTCGAGCATGACCTGGCGGCCGTTACGGTGCTGGACGCCTCAGCACTGCAGGCCGACGGTTATTCGACGCTGCTGCTCATACTGGGGCCGCAGCGAGGCTGGGATTTTGCCGTGGCGCATGATCTGGCTGCGGTTTTGGTGACTCGGGCGGAGGGTGGCTTCGTCTCCCGAGCTACGCCCGCGTTCGAGCGGGCAGTGAAAGGCCAGTGAAAGCACAAGCAAGGATGATTGCCGCCAGGGAATGGGTGAAGCATATGTAGTGCGGGCGAAATTGGCCTACGACGCGACCAAGGGTTAATGTGCGCGGCGTTCAGGGTTGATTAGACTGCACCCGAATTTTCTCATGGCGCCCTGGCGGCATGATCGTGCCCCGCGAGCGACCGTGGCTTGCGGGCCAGTTCTGAAGGAGTACGCATGGCTGTCTACAACTACGACGTAGTGGTGCTGGGTTCCGGCCCGGCCGGTGAAGGCGCGGCAATGAACGCCGCCAAAGCAGGGCGCAAGGTAGCGATGGTCGATGACCGTCGCCAGGTTGGTGGCAACTGCACCCACCTGGGCACCATTCCGTCCAAGGCACTGCGTCACTCGGTGCGGCAGATCATGCAGTTCAACACCAACCCGATGTTTCGTGCCATCGGCGAGCCACGCTGGTTCTCGTTCCCGGACGTGCTGAAAAGCGCCGAGAAGGTCATCGCCAAGCAGGTGGCATCGCGCACCGGCTACTATGCCCGCAACCGCGTCGACGTGTTCTTCGGCACCGGCAGCTTCGCCGACGAGCAGACCGTGGAAGTGGTTTGCCCCAACGGCGTGGTCGAGAAGCTCAACGCCAAGCACATCATCATTGCAACCGGCTCGCGCCCTTACCGTCCGGCCGACATCGACTTCCACCATCCGCGGGTTTACGACAGCGACACCATCCTCAGCCTCAGCCATACCCCGCGCAAGCTGATCGTGTACGGTGCCGGCGTGATCGGTTGCGAATACGCTTCGATCTTCAGTGGTCTGGGCGTATTGGTCGAGCTGGTCGACAACCGCGGCCAACTGCTGAGCTTCCTCGACTCGGAAATTTCCCAGGCGCTGAGCTACCACTTCAGCAACAACAACATCACAGTGCGTCACAACGAAGACTACGAGCGCGTCGAAGGCCTGGACAACGGGGTGATCCTGCACCTCAAGTCGGGCAAGAAGATCAAGGCCGACGCCTTGCTGTGGTGCAACGGCCGTACCGGCAACACCGACAAGCTGGGCCTGGAAAACATCGGTATCAAGGTGAACAGCCGCGGCCAGATCGAGGTCGACGAGGCCTACCGCACCGCCGTGCCGAACATCTACGGTGCCGGTGACGTGATTGGCTGGCCAAGCCTGGCCAGTGCGGCCCATGACCAGGGCCGATCGGCCGCTGGCAGCATTGTCGACAATGGCAGCTGGCGCTTCGTCAACGACGTGCCGACCGGTATCTACACCATTCCGGAGATCAGCTCGATCGGCAAGAACGAGCAGGAGCTGACCCAGGCCAAAGTGCCGTACGAAGTGGGCAAGGCCTTCTTCAAAGGCATGGCGCGCGCGCAGATCGCCGGCGAGCCGCAGGGCATGCTGAAGATCCTGTTCCACCGCGAAACCCTGGAAATCCTCGGCGTGCATTGCTTCGGCTATCAGGCTTCGGAAATTGTCCACATTGGCCAGGCGATCATGAACCAGCCAGGTGAGCACAACAACCTGAAGTACTTCGTCAACACCACGTTCAACTACCCGACCATGGCCGAAGCCTATCGGGTAGCTGCCTATGACGGCCTGAACCGGCTTTTTTGAGCGGCTCCGACCGGTGGCCTGAGCCGGTCGGAGAGACCGATTTCAACCCTACCCGAGGGTGGTCTTGGCCAAACCGGGAAAGTCTGTAATCAGGCTGTCCACACCAAAGTCAGCCAGCCGGCGCATCAGTGCCGGCTCGTTGACTGTCCACACCGACACATGCAAACCCTGGCCCTGTGCTTTGAGCAGGCGCTCGGGGGTGCACAGTGTCCAGTTCAATGCCAGCAGCTCGCAGCCGTAGTTATGTGCCACCTTCAGCGGGTCGAGCCAGGCGTACTCGGCCACCAGCCCGCGTTTCACGTCTGGCACCAGTTCCAGAGCGGCGCTCAGTACCTCGCGTGAACTGGAGGTGATGGTCACCTTGTCCAGCAGGCCATATTGCTGGGCCAGTTCACGGATCGCCAGGACAGTGGTGGCCGCGCGGGTGCGCGAGGCGCTTTTCACTTCCAGCTGCCAGTGCTCGAACGGGCATTTTTCGAACAGCTCTTCCAGTTTCGGGATCGGGCAGGGCTGCACATGGCCCGGGCCGCCTTTGCGGGCATCGATCTTGACCAGGTCGGCGGCCGGGTGCTCGACCACTTTGCCGCGACGGCCAGTGGTGCGCTTGAGGGTGGCGTCGTGGATGACCATCAGTTCGTTGTCGGCTGACAGGTGCAGGTCCAGCTCGCAGCGGGTCACGCCATGGGACAGGCATTGCTGAAAGCTCTTCAGGGTGTTCTCGGGTGCTTCGCCCTTGGCGCCGCGATGGCCGTAGATCAGGGTCACGTTCGTTCCTTCAAATCAGGGGGAAATTGGCTCAGGAGGCAGGGTCGTTCAGTTCCAGCTGCTGGCGCCGTTGCTGTTGCTGGCGCTGCAGGATGTAACGGGCCAGCAGTTGTCGTTGGGCGTCGGTCATGTCGATGAACTCGGTGCCGACCTCGAAGCCGCCTTCCGGGCGAGGGTCGCAATGGCTGACCTTGCCGCGCAGCAGTAGGCCATGGGCACGTGGCATCAGCACCATTTTCACCTTCACTCGTGTACCGGGGTCAATCCGTGTGGCTTGGACGGATTCGATGCCGCCTTCGGAAATGACCACCGGTACTGGCTCGCCGACCTCGCCAAGCAGGGTTTGCGCAACCACCGCGCTAAGCAAGTCGAGGCGCTTGTTCTGTGCCCGCAGGAAGGCGGCGAGTGTGCGGTCCTTGTCGCTCAGCTGGCGCAACAGGTGTTGCGACTCGAAGTCGGACAGGTGCAGCTCGCTGAGCAGGTTGAACAGCGGCGAATCATCTTGCAACACATCTGGCTCGAGGGCTTCGGCCGCGCTAAGGGGGCTTATTTGAAGTGCGATCCGATCTTCGATGCGGTAGTATTCGCGGCGATCTTCTTCGTCTAATGTCGTCATGGCGAACCCAAGGTAGCGGCGGTGGTCCGAGTGTAAAGCCGCCGTAGGCGCCTCGCCACAAGGACGTTCCCTTTCATCCGAACAAGCCCCGACATGTTCAGACCTCTTTTCGCATTCATCGGCACGCGTTATACCCGTGCCAAACGTCGCAATCACTTCGTCTCGTTCATTTCCCTGACCTCGATGATCGGCCTCGCCCTGGGCGTGGTGGTGATGATCGTGGTGCTGTCGGTGATGAACGGTTTCGATCACGAGATGCGCACCCGCGTGTTGGGCATGATTCCCCATGCCACGCTGGAGAGCGGCCAACCCATTGCCGACTGGCAGGCCCTTGCCCAACAAGTAAAGCAGAATCCGCAGGTGGTAGCGGTTGCGCCGTTCACCCAGATGCAGGGCCTGCTGACCCATGATGGCAAGGTGCAGAAGGTGCTGCTCAACGGTATCGACCCCGCTCGCGAGCGCGAGGTGTCGATCATCGACAACTTTGTCCTGCAAGGCCGCCTGGACCAGTTGGCGCCGGGCGAGTGGGGCATCATGATTGGTGACAAGGCGGCGGCCAAGCTGGGCGTTGCCATCGGCGACAAGCTCACCTTCGTCGCCCCCGAGGTCAGCGTGACTCCTGCCGGCATGTTCCCGCGCATGAAGCGCTTCACCGTGGTCGGCACCTTCCACGTTGGCGCGGGCGAGATCGATGGCTATCTGGGCCTGACCAATATCAGCGACCTGTCCCGCCTGCACCGCTGGAAGCCCGACCAGGTCCAGGGCCTGCGCCTGAAGTTCGAGGACCTGTTCCAGGCGCCGCGCGTAGCCTGGAGCATCGCCCAGCAGTTGGGCGACCAGGAATTCTATAGCCGTGACTGGACCCGTACCCACGGCAACCTGTACCAGGCGATCCGTATGGAAAAGGCCATGATCGGCCTGCTGTTGCTGCTGATCGTGGCGGTGGCAGCGTTCAACATCATTTCCACCCTGGTGATGGTGGTCAACGACAAGCGCGGCGACATCGCCATCCTGCGTACCCTGGGCGCCACGCCCGGGCAGATCATGCTCATCTTCATGGTCCAGGGCACGGTGATCGGGGTGATCGGTACCCTGATCGGCGCCGTGGTCGGGATCTTCGCCGCACTGAACGTGAGCGCGGCGATCGCTGGCATCGAGAAACTGATCGGGCACAAGTTCCTCAACGCCGACGTGTATTTCATCGATTACCTGCCGTCGCAGATCCTGGCCCAGGACGTGTACATGGTCTGCGGTGCGGCACTGGTCCTGAGTTTCTTCGCCACCCTGTATCCGGCCTGGCGTGCGGCCCGCACCCAGCCTGCAGAGGCGCTACGTTATGAGTGAGTCGCGCATGAGTGATAAAGCCGTTCTGAGTTGCCGCAACCTGGGCAAGTCCTACGACGAGGGCCCGGAGTCGGTGCAGGTGCTGTCCGGGCTCAACCTGGAGCTGCAGGCCGGTGAGCGGGTCGCCATCGTCGGCAGTTCCGGCTCAGGCAAGAGTACCTTGCTCAACCTGCTGGGCGGCCTCGACCGGCCGACCCAGGGCAGTGTATGGCTGGCTGGCGAAGAGCTGTCGGCACTGGGCGAGCGTGCCCGTGGCCTGCTGCGCAACCGTGAGTTGGGCTTTGTCTACCAGTTTCACCACCTGCTGCCGGAATTCACCGCCATCGAGAACGTGTGCATGCCGCTGCTGATCGGCCGAACGCCCATCCCCGAGGCCCGGGAGCGTGCCGAGGCGCTGCTCAAGCGGGTAGGCCTGGGCCACCGCTTGAACCACAAGCCGGCCGAGCTGTCCGGCGGCGAGCGCCAGCGCGTGGCTATTGCCCGGGCGCTGGTCAATCGCCCCGGCCTGGTGATGCTCGACGAGCCGACCGGCAACCTCGACCACCATACCGCTCAAGGCATCCAGGAGCTGATGCAGGAGCTGTCCGGTGCCTCGCGCACGGCATTCCTGGTGGTCACCCACGACCTCAACCTGGCGCGGCAGATGGACCGCGTGTTGAAGCTCGATGATGGCCATCTGGTGGCAATCTGATCGACTGCCGGGGTGGCAAGTGCTGCCCCGTTTTCCTGTTTTCATTGGGTGATTTCGTACATGTTCAGACCCTTGCCCATCTTTATCGGTGCGCGCTACACCCGAGCCAAGCGTCGCAACCACTTCATTTCGTTCATCTCGATGACTTCGATGATCGGCCTGTCGCTGGGCGTGCTGGCGATGATCGTGGTGCTGTCGGTGATGAACGGCTTCCAGCGCGAAATGAGCTCGCGCATTCTCGGCCTGGTGCCGCATGCCGCCATCCTTGGCGTGCAGCCGCTGGACGATTGGCACAAGGTAGCCGACGCAGCCATGAAGAATCCGGCGGTGATGGCTGTTGCGCCGATTACCGAGATGGAAGGCATGCTGTCGTACAAGGGCGCCATGCAGCCGATCCAGGTGGGGGGCATCGACCCGGCCGAGGAGGGCAAGGTTTCCATCGTTGGCCAGCACATCGTCCAGGGCCGCCTGCAGGACTTGCAGCCAGGTGAGTTCGGCGTGGTCATCGGCGAGCTGACCGCACGCCGCTTCCGCCTGAACACCGGCGACAAGCTGACCTTGATCGTGCCGGAAATCAGCAAGGAGCCGGGTGGCATCACCCCGCGCATGCAGCGCCTCACCGTGGTCGGCATCTTCAAGGTCGGCGCCGAGCTGGATGGGTCGCAAGCCTATATCCATGTCGCTGATGCTGCCGAGATGCAACGCTGGGCACCGGGCCAGGTGCAAGGTGTGCGCCTGAAACTGCACGACCTGTATGCCGCTCCGCAGGTGTCCAAGGCGATTGCCGCCGGGCTTGGCGATGCCTACCGCGCCGATGACTGGTCGCATACCCAAGGCAGCCTGTTCAGCGCCATGAAGATGGAAAAGACCATGATCGGTCTGCTGCTGATGATGATCATCGCGGTGGCGGCGTTCAATATCATCGCCACCCTGGTGATGGTGGTGAACGACAAGGGGCCGGACATTGCCATCCTGCGTACCTTGGGCGCCACGCCGGCGCAGATCATGGGCACGTTCATGGTCCAGGGCAGCCTGATCGGCATTGTCGGCACGCTGATTGGTGGCGTACTGGGCGTGATTGCGGCGTTCAATGTCAGCCAGATTGTCGGTTGGCTGGAGCGGGTGAGCGGGCAGCACATCTTCACGTCGGATGTGTATTTCGTCAGCAGCTTGCCGTCGCAGTTACAGTGGGGGGATGTGGCGATGATCTGCACCGCCGGCCTGGTGATGAGTTTCCTGGCGACCATTTACCCGGCCTACCGGGCGTCGCAGGTGCAGCCGGCGATTGGCCTGGCGGTTTGATGTTTGCCTGAGGTCCTGGGGGGCGTAAAGCGCCACCAGGGTTACTGATCTTGAGTGAAGTCGATCACGAATCGGGTCCACCCACCCTCGCACTCCGCCCGTATGCACCCGCCATGGGCCTGCACGATCGACCGGGTGATCGCCAGGCCCAGCCCCGCATGCTCGCTGCTGCCTTCCCGCCGAGCCGGGTCCACCCGGTAAAACCGGTCGAACAGCCGTGGTAGCGCCGTCGGGTCGATAGCCAGCCCGGTATTGGCCACGTTGATCGTCGGCCCCGGCCCCAGGGTCACCTTTATCTGTCCTCCTGCCGGGGTGAAGCGCATGGCGTTGTCCAGCAGGTTGGACAGCGCCCGGCGCAGCATATGCTGGTCACCAAGCAGCACGGCTTCACCCTCGCGCAGCATCTGCACGTCGCTGTCTTCGGCCAGTGGTGCGTAGTATTCCAGCAGCGCATCCACCTCGTCATGCAGCGCCAAAGGCGCGTGGCCCGGTACCAGCAGGCCGTGGTCGGCCTTGGCCAGAAACAGCATGTCGTTGATCATCTGCGCCATCCATTGCAGTTCTTCCAGGTTGCCATGCAGCGCCTCGCGGTATTCTTCGAGGCTGCGTGGGCGGGTGAGGGTGACCTGGGTGTGGGTCAGCAGGTTGGACAGCGGCGTACGTAACTCGTGGGCGATATCGGCCGAAAACGCTGACAGGCGCTGGAAGGCATCGTCCAGGCGCTGCAGCATCGCGTTCATGCTGCTGGCCAGCTCGGCCAGTTCTTCGGGCATCTGCGCCACCGGCAGACGGGTGGTGAGGGAGCGCGCTGACACGCTGGCGGCCACCTGGCCCATCTGCCGCAATGGGCGCAGGCCGCTGCGGGCGGCCCAGGCACCCAGTAGTGCGGTGGTTAGCGCCGACAGGCCGACCGTCAGCCAGATCAGCCGTTGCATGCCTTGGAGGAAGTGCTGGTGGTGGGTGATGTCGAGGTACAGGGTCAGTTGCGGCGACTGCATGGCGCCCTGTGTCAGGGGCACGGACAGGCTGCGGTAGTCGATGCCTTGCGTATGCAGGGTGGTCAGCCCGGTGGCCTGCGCTGCTTGCGGCAGCCCGCTGCGGCTTTCGAACCAGGTGGCGCCATTGCTGGCACTGATGCGCAGGGCCAGGTCGGCCTGGTGACTCAGTTCATCGTGCAGGGCAGGTAGGCGGGCCTGGAGCTCATCAGCCGTGCTGACGCCAGCCAGTTGCGTACGAAACAATGACAGGCGCGAGTCCAGCAGTTGTTGGTCGAGCTCGATGAAGTGTTGCTCGCTGGCCCGGCTGAATAACAGGCCGGCGCCCAGCGAGACAGTGGCGGTGCAGGCGGCGAACAGCAGGGCCAGGCGGCTGCCGAGGGAAACCCGGCGCATCACTCGGTGCGCTCTTCGAGTACGTAACCCATGCCGCGGACAGTGTGGATCAGCTTGTTGGGGTGCGGGTCGTCGATCTTCAGGCGCAGGCGTCGGATGGCCACTTCGATCACATTGGTGTCGCTGTCGAAGTTCATGTCCCACACCTGCGAGGCGATCAGCGATTTTGGCAGTACCTCACCCTGGCGGCGCAGCAGCAGCTCAAGGAGTGAGAATTCCTTGGCGGTCAGGTCGATGCGCAGCCCGGCACGCTCGGCGCGGCGGCGGATCAGGTCCAGGCGCAGGTCGGCCAGGCTCAAGGTAGTGTCCTGGCTCGGGCTGGTGCCACGGCGCAGCAGGCTGCGTACCCGGGCCAGCAGTTCGGAAAAGGCGAACGGCTTGACCAGATAATCGTCGGCGCCCAGTTCCAGGCCATGCACGCGATCCTCGACAGCGTCGCGGGCGGTCAGGAACAGCACCGGCGTATCCAGGCCAGCCTGGCGCACGGCCTGAAGGATCTGCCAGCCGTCGCGGCCGGGCAGCATCACGTCGAGGATCAGCAGGTCGTGGTCGCCGGTCAGGGCGAGGAGCTGGCCGGTTTCGCCATCGGTAGCCAACTCGGTGGCAAAGCCGGCCTCGCTCAGGCCTTGGCTCAGGTACTGGCCGGTGCGGGCCTGGTCTTCGACGATCAGCAGTTTCATGCACTGTCCATAATCTGAAAGTTAGCGTAGCCAATGGGCGTTGTTTTACCCTGCTAGCACAGGGGCAATGGGATGGCTGAAATGATACGTGACGATGTGCCCGCTCGCCCAAGCTGACAAAGTTGTAATGTGCCTGTCAGGTAGCTGCCAGTCGCCCCCGGCTAATGTGGCTTTATCCCGATTGTGTAATCCCGGAGTCATCATGAAACACCTGTTCATTGCCGCCACCCTTGCTTTGGGCAGCCTGCCGGCTTTTGCTGGCCAGGCGCAGACCTTCGCCTTCGGCGAGCCTGCCCCGGCGGCCAAGGCCACCCGTACGGTCAACGTGGTGCTCAAGGACATCGCCTTCGAGCCAAAAAGCCTGCAGGTAAAAGCCGGCGAGACGGTGCGCTTCGTGCTGGTCAACGAGGGCAAGCTGCCTCACGAATTCAATCTGGGCGACAAGGCCATGCATGCCGAACACCAGAAGGAAATGGTCGCCATGCAAGGCAAGATGTTCACCGAGGCCATGAACCACGAAGGCATGGATCACGGCAAGATGATGAACCACGGCCAAATGATGGACCACGGTGACGGCCATGGTCACGGGGGTGGCAACACTGTGATGGTCATGCCCGGCCAGCGCGCCGAGCTGACCTGGACCTTCCGCCAATCGGCGCCCATCGAGTTTGCCTGTAACGTGCCGGGGCATTACCAGGCGGGTATGGTCGGGACGTTGACCATTGAGTGACTGGCCCTGCAAGGCGGGGTGCAAAACCGTTAGACTAGAGGTAAATCCGAACCTCTAGGTCAGTTTCCATGCATCCCGCTGCCGAACATTCCCCGCTGGGCAAGTCCAGCGAATACATCGCCACCTACTCCCCGGAACAGCTGTTCCCGATCCCGCGTACTGCCAAGTGGGCCGAGCTGGGCGTTACTGCACAGACCTTGCCCTGGCAGGGGGTGGATTACTGGAACTGCTTCGAGCTGAGCTGGCTGCTGCCTTCGGGCAAGCCGGTAGTGGCGATCGGCGAGTTCGCCATCCCGGCTGACTCGCCAAACATCATTGAGTCCAAGTCATTCAAGCTGTACCTCAACTCGCTGAACCAGACGGTGTTCGCCTCGCTGGGCGAGTTGCAGGCATGCCTGCAAAAAGACCTGTCCGCCGCTGCCGGCAAGCCGGTGGGGGTGAAGGTTCGCACGTTGGCCGAGGTTGAAGCCCAGGGTGTGGTGGCTTTACCGGGGCAGTGCATCGATGCACTGGACGTGGCCATCAGCAACTACGAGCAGCCGCAGCCAGAACTGTTGCGCTGCAACCCGGAGCGGGTGGTGGAAGAAACCCTGCACAGCCATCTGCTGAAGTCCAACTGCCCGGTCACCGGGCAGCCGGATTGGGGCAGCGTGGTGGTCGAGTACAAGGGCAGGGCGCTGGACCACGCCAGCCTGCTGACCTATCTGATCAGCTTCCGCCAGCATGCCGACTTCCATGAGCAGTGTGTGGAACGGATTTACCTGGACTTGAAGAATCTGCTGCAGCCGGAGCACCTGACGGTCTATGCGCGCTATGTGCGCCGCGGTGGGCTGGACATTAACCCGTACCGCAGCACCGGGGCGATCAGCCCGGATAACAAGCGCCTGGTTCGGCAGTAATACAGGGGGGCCGCTTTGCGGCCCCCGCTATTTCAGATCCCCATGCTGTGCAGCGAGTTGGCAATGCTGCGCAGGGTGGCTGTGAGGTCGGGGTGGTCGGCCTCGAAGCGTTCGATCGCAAGGTTCACGCCGTCCACCAGGTTGTTGTCTGGCGTGGCTTCCTCAAGTTTCAGTTGCGCCTCGATCTGGCGCGCCTCTTCGTGCAGGGCGGCCAGCTCTTCTTCCGAAAGCGGTACGTTGCGGTCCAGTTGCTCGCGCAAGCTGTTCAGGCGCTCTTGCAATTCGCGGGCAGGCATTGGCTATTCTCCATCAATGGCTTGGCAAGCCATGGACCTCGGCGACGTGGCAAAGGTTCTGGCCTGTCTTCAGGGTAATCTACCTGCTGCCGATTTGCATGATCCGCGTCAAGGGTGCTGTATCAGGGTTTTTCACCCTTGCGTCGGCGCTGGGCGATGTCCTGCAGGCAGGTGTCCAGCGCTTCCAGATGGTCGATCACCGAGTGCACGCCAAGGCTGAACAGCGCCAGCGTCGCCTTGCTGCGCGCCAGGTCCTGCTCTTGCGGGCTCATGGCTTGCCATTGCGCAGAAGTGCGGTCGCATAACGGGCTGCAGGCGGCCAGGCCTACCGTCCACAGGCCGGCGTTAAGGCCAGACTGCAGCAGGCGTGGGTCGCCGCTGACCAATACGCAGCCATCCAGGCGCTCGCTGTCCAGCGCCATCAGTGCCTGCCAGCAAGCGTTTGGCGCTGGCCAGTGCACACCATTGACTGAATGCCCTGGCAGCCAGTCGGGCAGTACATGGGCCAGGCGCTCGCTTTGCGTGGTATTGAGGTCATCCAGCCAGATACACGGCACTTGGCGCTGACGCAGGCTGGCAAGGGTGGCCAGGGCGCCGGGGGCGGGTGAGGGAGCGCCATTGGCGGCCTGCACCAGGCAGCCGCGCAAGCCGAACAGTACAGCAGTGAAGGCGGGCGCAGTGTCCATGGCAACTTCCCCCAAATGGTTCGAAGGCTATGCGTTGATTGTTACCGTCCTGTGACATCGGCCTCTGCGCAACAGTTGTTCACAAAATATTGATCAAAAATGTGTAAAGCTGTTTATCAGCCCGCAAGTCTCTATACTGCCGCTTTGATAGCAGCGCGACCTGTTGCGCTTGCGGCCGAGAAATTCGATGGAGAAACACCTATGCGTAGGATCGGTGCCAGTGTGATCGAACGAGTCACCCAGGCCTGTGTCTGCGCCAGCATGCTGCTGGCGCCCGTGGCTGCCACTCAGGCTGCCACCGAGGAAGATCCCTGGGAAGCGGTCAACCGCCCGATCTTCCGCTTCAACGATACGCTCGACACCTATGCCCTCAAACCATTGGCCAAGGGCTACCAGGCGGTCACTCCACAGTTCCTCGAAGATGGCATCCACAACATCTTTCGCAACCTGGGTGACGTGACCAACCTGGCCAACGACTTGCTGCAGCTCAAGCCGCATGCGGCGGGCGTGGATACGGCGCGGTTGATCGTCAACACCACCTTCGGCCTGGGTGGCTTCTTCGATGTGGGTACCAAGATGGGCCTGCAGCGCAATGACGAGGACTTTGGCCAGACCTTGGGCTACTGGGGGGTGCCAAGCGGGCCGTATGTGGTCATCCCGCTGCTGGGCCCAAGCACCGTGCGTGACGGCGTGGCCAAGTACCCGGACACCTACACCAAACCCTATCGCTACATCGACCACGTGCCTACGCGCAACTCGATCTTCGCGCTGGACGTGATCGACACCCGCGCCAGCCTGCTCTCGGCCGAAAAGCTGATTCAGGGTGACAAGTACATCTTCATCCGTAACGCCTACCTGCAGAACCGCGAGTTCAAGGTGAAGGATGGCGAGGTCGAAGACGACTTCTGATCTGTGAACCTGGGGCCGCAATGCGGCCCCAGGTTCAATGCATGGCCAGAATCCGCAGCCCGAACTTCTGCTGCCCGCCCGGCTGGTCGGCAATCCACACCACTTCGGTGCTGGCATGCAATCCCTTCAGTGCCGGATGGTCGGAATCGATCCGCACCTCTATGCGATCACCCACCAAAAAATGCTGCGGCGCCTGCACCTGCATGCCGCCGCTGGACAGGTCCAGGCACACCGCTGCAATCACCTGGCCTTCGTGCAAAAGGCTGATCTCGGTGTCGATGCGCATACGAATGAAGTCGCGTTTCTCGCTGTGGCTGGAGGGCGTGTGAGGCATGCTGCATCCTTCCCGTCGGGTTGCGCTGGTCGACTTTCTTATAACTCCCGGTGATTTGCCCTGTAAAGAGCAGCGAGGTCGACCCCTGCATGCTTGAAACCCCTGCCGGATGGGAGTACCGTCTGCGCCTTACAAGGTACCTCTGAACAGTTGCCGGGCAGGTGTTCTTGTCCTACAACTCAAGTAGAGTGTGACCATAAAGAATTCCCGTAGCTGGCCGTCTGCCTTGCCGACACCGCTGCACCAACCTAAATCGGCGCCGTTCGCCCACATGCAGAAAACCAGTGCAACGCTGCTGATCATCGATGACGACGACGTGGTCCGTGCTAGCCTCGCCGCCTACCTTGAAGACAGTGGTTTCAGCGTCCTCCAGGCCGGTAATGGCCAGCAGGGGCTTCAGGTCTTCGAAGAACACCAGCCCGACCTCGTGATCTGCGATCTGCGCATGCCGCAGATGGGCGGCCTCGAACTGATCCGTCAGGTCAGCGAGCGTGCGCCGCAGTTGCCGGTGATCGTGGTGTCCGGTGCCGGCGTCATGAGTGATGCGGTGGAAGCGTTGCGCCTGGGCGCCGCCGACTACCTCATCAAGCCGCTGGAAGACCTGGCCGTACTCGAGCATTCGGTGCGCCGCGCCCTCGACCGCTCGCGCCTTGTGCTGGAAAACCAGCGCTACCGCGACAAGCTCGAAGCCGCCAACCGCGAACTGGAGGCCAGCCTGCACCTGCTGCAGGAGGACCAGACCGCCGGTCGCCAGGTGCAGATGAACATGTTGCCGGAAAGCCCCTGGGTAGCCGGCGAGTTTGCTTTCGAGCATCAGATCATCCCGTCGCTGTATCTGTCGGGTGACTTTGCCGATTACTTCCGCGTGGACGAACGGCGTATCGCCTTCTACCTCGCCGATGTTTCCGGGCACGGTGCATCATCAGCGTTCGTCACCGTCCTGCTGAAGTTCATGACCACGCGGCTGTTGTTCGAATTCAAACGTGGCGGCAAGATGCGCGAGTTCAAACCTTCGCAGGTGCTTAGCCATATCAACCGTGGGTTGATCAACTGCAAGCTGGGCAAGCATGTGACGATGGTGGGCGGGGTCATCGACGAAGACACCGGCCTGCTGACCTACGCCGTTGGCGGCCATCTACCGCTGCCGGTGCTGTACACCCCCGAGCACACCCGCTACCTGGAAGGCCGCGGCCTGCCGGTAGGGCTGTTCGATGAGGCCACCTACCAGGATCTGGTGGTGGAACTGCCCCCGCAGTTCAGCCTCAGCCTGATGTCCGATGGCATTCTGGACCTTTTGCCGGGTGATACGCTCAAAGATAAAGAAGCCGCCTTGCCGGAGATCGTCAAGGCAGCAGGTGGCAGTCTGGATGGGCTGCGTCAACGATTTGGATTGGCTACGCTTGGGGAGATGCCGGATGATATCGCCCTATTGGTGTTGAGCAGGAACCTTCAATGAGTACCGGTAGAATTCAGTTCGCCGAGCAGAGCGGTACCTTCGTACTGAAATTCGTTGGTGAAGTGCGCCTGACCCTGTGTTCGGCGCTGGATGCGACGATCGAGAAGATTTTCACTGCGCTGAACTTCTCGGCGATTGTCATCGACCTGACTGAAACCGAGAGTATCGACAGCACCACGCTGGGCCTTCTGGCAAAGCTGTCGATTCTGTCGCGGCAGAAGGTGGGTCTGCTGCCGACTGTGGTGACTACCAATCCAGACATTTCACGGTTATTGCAGTCGATGGGCTTCGATCAGGTGTTCAACATCGTCGATCGGCCGATTCCCTGCCCCGAATGCCTGACCGACCTGCCGTCGCAGGACCAGAGTGAAGAGGTGGTGCGCTCCAAGGTGCTGGAGGCGCACAAGATCCTCATGGGCCTGAATGACTCCAACCGCGAAGCCTTCCATGACCTGGTCAATGCGCTGGAGCGGGGCTGATCTCTGGCCTGTGCCGGCCTCTTCGCGGGTAAACCCGCTCCTACGACGGCCTGCGCCCAAACACCAGTGTGTGTCCACCCCCAATCAGGTGTAGGAGCGGGTTTACCCGCGAAGAGGCCGGCACAGGCTGTAAAAACTCTGAATCTCACTACTCCCGGTTTCTAAACTCTGTAGCCTCACCCCCGCCCGCATCCAGCTGATACACCCGCGCCGGCCGCCCCTGTTCATCAAAAAACACCTGTCCCAGCCCGGCACCATTCCACAGCCGTTCCCCGGCCTTGCTGTGGCTGGGCGTACGCGGCACCACCTCCATTTCTCGGCGCTTGGTAAACCAGTTGAGCGGCGAGCGCGGCGCATACAACCAGCGGTTGAGCCGGTCCAGTACATCCAGCAAACGCCGAGGGAACTCGTTCTTGATCCCGCTACTGGTCACCTGCCACAAGTGCGGGCTGCGCTGGCGGTGGCGAATCAGCACCTCATACACGAACGAGTAATGCACATCCCCCGACAGCACAACGTAGTGGCCCGGTGTGCGCGAGTGGCGGAAGATATTGAGGATGACCTGTGCTGCACCGCGGTGGGCCATCCAGTTCTCGGCATCCACCAGCAGCGGGTAGCCCAGCCAGCTGAACACCTTCTGCACCGTTTCAATCAGCTTCACCCCGAAAATCGGCGCAGGCGACACGATGACCGCCGAAGGATGATCGAGCAGTGCTTGCTGCAATTCACTCAGCGCTTCCCAGTCCAGCAGGCCGGACGGCTTGGCCAGGTTGCTTTCGCTGCGCCAGCGCCGCGTACGGGTGTCCAGTACCAGCAGCGGTGGTTCTGTAGGCAGGCTGAACTGCCAGCCCTGGAAGCGCAGCAGCTCGCCAATCAGCTCATCCTGGTTCTGGCGGGTCAGCACCTGGCACTGTTCGATCAGCGGATTGCAATCGTCCGGGTTGTTGCCCCAGGCCTGGCAGAGCAGGTAGCCGAGCAAGGCGTTGCCAATGATCCTTCGCGAAAATGGGTGGCCGTAGGCCGTTTCCTCCCACTGCGCCGAGAGGTTCCAGTCGTCGGTGATGTCGTGGTCGTCGAAGATCATCAGGCAGGGCAGGTGGGCCATCACCCGTGCCACCTGACCTAGATTGTCGGCAAACCCCTGAATCAGCGGCAGCTCATGCCGGTATCGGGCTTGATGCTCGTCGCTGAGCCCGCTGGGGATGCCCAGGTCCACCAGCTGCCAGGGCACCGGCGACCACACCAACAGGTACATGGCCATGACTTCGGCCAAGGTCACCAGATGGTTGTCGGCGTTGCTGGACGAGAAGATCGGCTTGCGCTTGCCGCCGAAAAAGCGCTCGCGCAGGGTGTCGTTGCGTTCCAGCGCCGGCAGCAGGTCGGCGCGGTGGTAGTAGCTGGCTGGGTGCTGGTACAGCGCCTGGCTGTCGGCTACCACCGCACCCTCCAGTTGCTCGTCGAACAGGCCCAGGCGCGCGATCAGGCTATGAATGGCGCGCAGCATGGGGCCAGCGACATCGTCGGCGTAAACCTGGTCGCCCGTCATCAATAGCACAGCGGGGCGGTCTTCGGGCCTCTTGCACGCCTGCAGCAGGCGGTCGGCGCACAGCAGGCCGTCGGCCGCAGGGTGGTGCGGCTTGCGGCAGGAGCCGTGCAGCAAGTGGTCGAGGCGCTCACGCAGCACCAGGCTTGGGCGCTGGGCGCCCGGGTAGAGCAGGTGCGGCGCCCAGTCGGCGATACCCTGGCCGTTGATCAGCAGGTCGTAGTCGAGCAGCTGGTTGCAGGGCAGGGGGCTGGCGAATTGGATGTCCAGCAGGTGAACGTAGGCATGCCGGCCAATCGGCACCACTTGGCAATCGACTCGGGCCTCGCTTGCCAGGCAGACGAACTCGGGCTGCAGTGGTTGGGTAGTGACCAGCCAGACGGCCAGACGCTGGGGTTCCAGGCGGCGCAGTACCGGGCCGGCGAGAACGAGGGGCAAAGGGTTAGGGGAGGTCATCGACAGCTCGGGTGGCTATGGCGGCCTGTTCGCGGGCAAGCCCGCCCTTACATCGATCGGTGTAGGAGCGGGCTTGCCCGCGAACAGGCCCGAGAATTCAATACACAACTAAGGCGTGGCAAACAAAACGGGCGGAAAATACTGAGCACTTCCCGCCCGTCAGGCAAACACGAACTGTATCAGGCCTTTTCAGCCATCAACTTCTCCAGCTTTTCCTGGTCCCGCGCAAACTGGCGGATACCTTCGGCCAGTTTCTCGGTGCCCATGGCATCTTCGTTCATCGCCCAGCGGAACTGGCTTTCGTTCAGGTGCTGCTTGGCTTCACCGGCGTTGCCCGGTTTCAGCACCTGCGGCAACTCACCCTGGTCATCACTCAGCTGCTGCAGCAGCTCGGGGCTGATGGTCAGGCGGTCACAGCCGGCCAGTTGTTCGATCTGGCCGATATTGCGGAAGCTGGCGCCCATGACCACGGTGTTGTAACCATTGGCCTTGTAGTAGTTGTAGATGCGCGTGACCGACTGCACGCCCGGGTCCTCGGCGCCCACGTATTCCTGGCCGGTGCTCTTCTTGTACCAGTCGTAGATACGGCCCACGAACGGCGAAATCAAAAACACCCCGGCATCGGCGCAAGCCTGGGCCTGGGCGAAGGAGAACAGCAGGGTCAGGTTGGTCTGGATGCCTTCCTTCTCCAGCTTTTCGGCGGCGCGGATGCCTTCCCAGGTGGAGGCCAGCTTGATCAGCACACGCTCTTTTGGCACTCCGGCCGCCTCGTACAGGGCGATCAGCTGACGAGCCTTGTTCAGCAGGGCTGGCTCATCGAACGACAGGCGTGCATCCACCTCGGTGGAGATACGCCCCGGGATGACCTTGAGAATGCCCGAGCCCACGGCCACCGCAAACTTGTCGCAGGCCAGGTCGACATCACCCTTGGCGTCGGCCTTCACCTGTTTCAGCAGGTCGGCGTAGCCCGGGATGGCAGCAGCCTTTAACAGCAGCGACGGGTTGGTGGTGGCATCGACCGGCTTCAGGCGGGTGATGGCGTCCAGGTCCCCGGTGTCGGCGACCACGGTGGTGAACTGCTTGAGTTGTTCCAGCTTGGAGGTCATGGGCGTGCTCTGTCCTGTGCATTTACTCGACATTACCCGAGCCCCGGCAGCCGCTCAAGGGCCGCCGAAACCCTGCGGACCCGCTGGTCCGCACAGGGCTGTAGGAAAGGTGAAGATTCGAGTCGCAAGCAAGCCCGAGGTTCCCTCCCTTTGAGGTCACCGCCCCTGCAACAACTCCACGGCCTGGTCAAACACCGCCAAGGGTTCAGCCGCCTTGTGAATGTCAGCC
Source organism: Pseudomonas sp. 3HC3 (assembly GCF_044904505.1). NCBI lineage: Bacteria > Pseudomonadati > Pseudomonadota > Gammaproteobacteria > Pseudomonadales > Pseudomonadaceae > Pseudomonas > Pseudomonas sp. 3HC3. Next base: position 82,168 of record NZ_JADDRH010000008.1, on the reverse strand, counting down.
GACAGCAGCTGGCGGAAGCGCCGCGCCCCTTTGAATCCTTGGGCCAGCCCCAGAATATGCCGGGTAACGTGGTGCATCGCACCGCCGCTTTCCATATGCGCCACGATGTAAGGCCGCAGTTGCGCCAATGCCTCGCTACGGCTGACCACCGGCGCATCGCTGCCAAACAGTTGCTGGTCCACCTCGGCCAGCAGATAAGGGTTGTGATACGCCTCGCGCCCCAGCATCACGCCATCGAAGGTTTCAAGGTGTGCCTGGCATTCGTCCAGGGTCTTGATCCCGCCGTTGAGCACGATCTCCAGGTCCGGGAAGTCCCTCTTCAACTGCGCTGCGATGTCATAGCGCAGCGGCGGGATCTCGCGGTTCTCTTTCGGCGACAGCCCTTCCAGAATCGCGATGCGTGCATGCACGGTAAAACTCCGGCAGCCGGCCTCACGCACCTGGCCGACGAAGTCGCTCAGTTCGGCGTAGCTGTCACGGCCGTTGATACCAATGCGGTGCTTCACCGTGACAGGCGTCGATACGGCATCACGCATGGCCTTCACGCAGTCGGCCACCAGCGCCGGGTGAGCCATCAGGCACGCGCCGATCATGTTGTTCTGCACCCGGTCGCTCGGGCAGCCAACGTTGAGGTTGACCTCATCGTAGCCCGCTTCTTCAGCCAGGCGCGCACAAGCGGCCAAGTCGGCCGGCACACTGCCGCCCAGTTGCAGGGCCAGCGGGTGCTCAGAGGCATCGTGGCGCAGGAAACGGTGGGCGTCGTTGTGCAGCAGGGCACCGGTGGTGACCATTTCGGTGTAGAGCAGGGTTTGCCTGGAGAGCAGTCGCAGGAAGAACCGGCAGTGCCTGTCGGTCCAGTCCATCATAGGTGCAACGCTGAAGCGGCGTGACGGCTCAGGGCGCGTGGTTTGTGGCTTTGAGCCTGATTTTGCAGTCATTTCGTTCAACGTGTTCTGTACCAATTTTTGGGGGTTTTGGGGCGTTTTTACCAAGCGCTTGGTACAATGTACCAATCGACAGACGACGTGTACCAATCTCAGATGGCAACGATCAGAACACGTAAAAAGGCCGATGGCAGCGCTAGCTACCTCGTCCAGATCCGCATTAATCGCGACAAGGTGACAGTCTACCAAGAGAGCCAAACGTTCGCCCGCAAACAGGCTGCAGTGGCGTGGGCGAAGCGACGGGAAACCGAGTTGTCTGAGCCTGGTGCTATCGAGCGCGCCAGCCGGGTAGGGCACACGGTCAAGCAGATGATTGACCGTTACCTGGTCGAGGCAGAGAAAGCCCGGCCTCTGGGCGAGACCAAGCGACGCACGTTGAACGCCATCAAGAACAGCTACGTGGGTGAGATGGTCGACTCCGACATCAGCCAGCAGGTGCTGGTGGACTATGCCCTATGGCGAATGAGCCCCGCAGGCGGTGGGATCAAACCGCAGACAGCCGGCAATGATCTGGCTCACCTGGGTTCAGTGTTGTCGCTTGCTAGGGCTGCGTGGGAGTACGAGATCAACCCCCAAGCTATGCCCGACGCACGCCTTGTCCTGAAACGCCTCGGCTACAACATGAAAAGCCGGGAGCGGGATCGCAGGCCAACGCTCGAAGAACTCGACAAGGTGCTTGAGCACTTTTTCGAGATGCTTGCACGGCGTCCGACAGTCATTCACATGCCCAAGGTCGTGGCGTTTGCCATCTTCTCCACGCGCCGTATGGACGAGATTGCGCGCATCTTGTGGGAAGATCTGGATGAGCACCGCCAAGCGGTGAAGGTGCGGGACATGAAGAACCCTGGTCAGAAGATCGGCAACGATGTGTGGTGCCATCTGCCGGATGAGGCGTGGGCGATTGTGCAAAGCATGCCTCGTCAGTGCACCGAGATATTCCCTTACAACACCGATTCAATCGGCACGGCCTGGTCCAGGGCATGCAAGATGGTTGGCGTGGTGGATCTGCATTTTCATGATCTGCGCCATGAAGGTGTGAGCCGGTTGTTCGAAATGGATTGGGATATACCGAGGGTGTCGAGTGTTTCCGGTCATCGTGACTGGAACTCGCTGCGGCGTTACACCCATCTTAGGGGGCGTGGCGACCGATATATGGAGTGGAGTTGGTTAGAGCGGATTATCCAGGCTCCAGTCACCTTAGGCGCCCGAGTTGAGTAGAGGGTTGGGGTATGCGCAGAATTGACCATCACTTGTACTCGTCTTGACGAGTCGGTTGCATCGGACCTGATTAGTGCATCGGATGGTTTGATCGGCACAAAGTGGCTATGTTCTGTCCTGCGCCTAACACCGCGTTGGGTAGATCCGTCTGGCAGGATTGGCCGCTTTCGACCTATGGCTGCCTTTCCCTGAATGGCAGCAGTCGGCCCGAAGCGGATATGCGTGCGAGCACCATTTCGCTTGTAGGATGGTTGCTTCAGATGCAATACATGGATCGGTTCTCAGTCGCTTAGGGCGAGAAATGAGCTTTGGGGCGGGAGAGAGAAGGTGAGCTAACGTTCATCTGCCTCGGCCAACATCATCACAAAAGGAGCTTACACTTGACGTTCACTTTTCAGATTCCTAATCGAGACCAGCAGACTCCTATAACTATCGAGCCTGGCTCGTCAGTTGTCCTCGTCGGGGCAAATGGATCAGGGAAAACGCGTTTGGCTGTATTCATTGAGGAGGCAGCCGGTATTGAGGCCCACCGTATTTCGGCTCATCGAGCCCTCAAACTCGATCCTGCCGTACCCAAAATCCGTGGTGCTGAAGCGCTCCGAAAGCTCCGATTTGGGTGGGAACATGAGAATGCGACAATTGGTCACCGCAGGGGGAGTCGGTGGGCAGAATCAAAGCCTGAAGTGGCAATGCTGAACGACTTCGACAGTCTGCTTCAAGCGCTATTCGCAGACCAGTCAGTCACAACCTTGGATACGCACAGTAAGGCTAGATCCGGTACGCTCACGCAAGCGATGCCTACAAAATTTGAAACTCTTTCGGACATTTGGCAGCGCCTTCTTCCCCATCGGCAGCTGATTATTTCTGGTGATGACATCCAAGTCTCGGCTGTTGGTGCTTCCGGGACCTATCCCGCCTCGGACATGAGTGATGGCGAACGCGCGGTTTTCTATCTTCTAGCACAAGCACTGGTCGCTGCCGAGTCCTCTCTTCTTATCATCGATGAACCTGAATTACACGTTCATCCATCTATTATGTCGAATCTCTGGGATGAAGTTGAAGCCGTGCGAAAGGATTGTGCATTCATCTTCATTACTCATGATTTGCACTTCGCTGCGACCAGGGCAGCTAAGAAATACGTAATTAAGTCGTACGTATCGACGCCTTCTTGGACTATTGAAAGTGTTCCGGATGACACCGGTTTCAGTGAAGAAATTACAACCCTGATACTGGGCAGCCGTCGACCAATTTTGTTCGTGGAGGGTGCTGGGACAAGTCTGGATCTCGCAATCTATCGGTGCTGCTATCCGGAGTGGACCGTGATACCACGGGGCTCGTGCGAACAAGTCGTGCACGCCGTAGTCACCATGCGCGCAAATGCTCAGCTCACACGCGTCACCTGCGCGGGAATTGTCGATGCTGATGACTACACGTCGGACGAAATCCATTATCTGACCGGTTTGGGCGTATACCCTCTGTCGGTATCTGAGGTTGAAAACCTAATTCTGCTACCTGAAGTCAGCCGTGTTATCGCCCAAACCGAAGGCTACGCAGGTGCGGATCTCGAGCAACAATTGTCTAAACTGCAGACGGCCATCTTCAACTCCTTGCAATCGCAAGCGGCAATCGAGGAGGTCGTGGTGAGATACTGTCGGCGACGAATTGATCGGGCACTTAAGAGGGTCGATCTTTCGGGGGCAAAGAGCATTGATGAATTACTTTCGGATTATGCGGCCCAAACCGCTGCCTTGGATATCGCTGGCATTGCAGCAGGCGCGACCCAAAAAATTCAGGACGCCCTGGCCAATGATAATTTGTCTAGCTTATTGACCATTTACGACAACAAAGGAATGCTCGCCCATGCCGCTCTACACTTGAAACAGACTAGACTAGCTTCCTTTGAGGGGTGGCTAACAAGGATGCTACGAGATGGTGTAGACGCTTCCGGCTTGGCCGCTGCGCTCAAAGGAGTCCTACCCCCCGTGCAAGCAAGCTAAAACCGGACTTCCTGACGCCAATACGCTGTGAATTCTCAGATGGACGCCGCCGCTGCGGCCGTCTCATCTTAATAAATCTGGACCTATGAGCAGGTGCTGGCTCGAAAGCGGTCACTGTCGTTTCGATCTAGCCGAGTGGCTACTGCTGACTTGCGGCTGTCAGTCCTTGTCGACACCGGAGCCTTTGCCACCCCGGGTTGTGACAGTGGGATGCGAGAAGCCGCCGGCACCGGAGGCGTGGTTCATGGAACCGTTCGCGCCCGACTTGACCCAGCGCATGCTCAACGAATTATCGGCATCACCGACACCGGTGATCGAGGACTGATCGCACTGCAGGCTTGCCAGGCCTACGTCCGCGAAGTCACCAAATGAAAAGAGGCGAGCCGGGTAGATGCGCCAACATCCAGCCCGGCCCGCCGAACCCGCAGACCCTCCCTGCAAGTCCAGCCGTGGCCTCTGCCTTGTGCACAAAGCGCGGCGAGCCTAACACCTGTTTATCTATACAGTAAAGACTTGCATACCTATGACCTCTCCTATCATTCCCTGGATGGGTGGCAAACGCCGCCTGGCCGACCGCTTGATCCCTCTCTTTCCCCCTCATGAATGCTACGTCGAAGTCTTCGCCGGCGGTGCCGCGTTGTTCTTCATGCGCCCCCAGCCCGCTCCGGTGGAGGTGCTGAACGATCTCAACGGTGACCTGGTCACCCTCTACCGCGTTGTGCAGAACCACCTGGAGGAGTTCGTGCGCCAGTTTAAGTGGGCCCTCAGCTCCCGCCAGATCTTCGAGTGGCAGAAGATGACGCGCCCTGAAACGCTGACCGATATCCAACGAGCCGCGCGGTTCTTTTACCTGCAACAGCATGCGTTCGGTGCCAAGCTCACCAGTCAAGCATTCGGTACCGCCACCACAGGCCCAGCGATCAACCTGCTGCGCATTGAGGAAAACTTGTCGGCGGCATGGCAGCGTCTTGCCGGCACGTACGTAGAGCATCTGCCCTGGCTTGCCTGTGCCGAGCGCTACGATCGAGCGCATACCTTCTTCTACATGGATCCGCCTTACTGGCAGACCGTCGGTTACGGTGTGGAATTTCCGTTTGAGGAGTACGATCGCATGGCCGACTTCATGCGGCGGTGCAAGGGCAAGGTGATGGTCAGCATCAATGACCATCCAGACATCCGGCGCGCCTTTGACGGCTTCCACTTCGAGAGCCTGGATATCCGTTACAGCACCATGAACCAGCGGCACGCTAAGGCCGAGGTGACCGGTGAACTGGTGATCATGAACTGGTGTCCGTCAGAGCTGGAGCAACTTTTCTAACTGCAATAAATGAAGCCACCGCACAAATTCTATGAAAAAAATGATGAGTAAATTTACGGTGGACATAGTTCCTCCGGGAAGGGCGGGATGCTCATTGAGCTTGAGCTTGAGCTTGAGCTTGAGCTTGAGCTTGAGGGTTGGTGTTGTTGTGTTGGTGGCGGATTTAATCTGAACTGCTGAGCCAATGTCAATAGAATGTAAAAAATTAAATAAGTACAGGCGCTTTTGCGTTTTTACGGTTTTGCGTAAAAGCGTTTTTGTCCAGTCAGTGCTGGAAAGTGTGTAGGTTTCTACATTTGTTGATTTGTTGAATTCTTTATTTGAAGATTTCTTTAGCTAAAGTGTTGAGTTGAAAGGCATCGCACGATGATGCTCGATTTTAGCCGCTAAAGTTAGTGGCTTTGCTCTCGAGCTTGATAATTACCTTTCGTCAGTTTGTCGCTGGTACAGCCAGAGCTCCTTGGTTTCGACGATTGCCGGCCTCCTTGTTACAAGATGCCGTTTGAATTCAGCATTAGGCCAACAGCCATTCCGGGCTATCTCCTTGGGATGCTCGACTGATACGAGGCTGATCCACTCCCGTGCAGTGTCAGGCGTCACTACAAGCGGTTTGTGGTTGTGCGTATCGATTATCCGTGGTCGGCGGCTGCCATAATAGTCACGAAGCCATCGTGCTCATCAAACGGTAAGTTTTGGTGCACCTTTGCGAGCGCCGCCAAATAGAGCGGTGCACCCTCGGCACTGGTGATGTCATCGGACTGCTTCCGTTTCGGGTCCGTTGGATCGGTTACTTGAAAGTATTACTGAACGTTGAGGAGGGGAGTTCGACGCCGGCAGCGTACCAGTGAAGCCGGAGGGGAAATGAGGCGAAAAATGAGGAGCCTTTGGTAAGGCTCGGCTGAATCAGTCCTGGCTGGTTCGTGTTGAGTTAACCATTACCTAATTCGCAAATTCATTGCAGTGGGGCTTTTCATTGTAAATATATTCTCCATGCTTTATAAACCATGGCCGCCTTGAAGCACTAGTTTGAAGCTATAGAGCTGCTGGTCGCTTACTTTGGCCTCGAATGAACTTTGGCCGACGACTCGTATCATTCGTGAGCAAATTGCGGAGTATTTTTCGATCCAGTAAGCTTTTTCGAGTTCACCTAGCCATTCGTTGTTGCCCTTAGAGGATGGGTGGATGTTTAATAGTCCTATATAGTATCTTACAGAGTCTGCTGTGATTGCTATGTTGTGCAGCAGGGGCAGTATTGCTTCCTTAGTGGTCTTGTCTGCAGTTGCTTCATTATTTGAGAGTGCAATAATTATAGATCTAAGCGATTGACCATGATAGGTTTCGCCGAGGATAGAGCTATTGAATGGGGTTTCGAGTTTTTTATCCAGCATCATATCTAGTCGTGCAAGTGATTCGCGGGCTAGCTGTAATTCTTGCTGGTGAGCATTTAACGCGAAGCTTTTGTATACCAAATAACCCGCTAAGATTGATGCTGCGGGAGAAATAATTCCTCCGATATAAGAGCCAAAACCGCCCCAGTCCTGGTTGTTTGCGCTAATGTGCGTATTGCCACCTAAAAGCATTGTAAGGAAATACGGGGTGCCTGCAAGAACCAATGCAGTGGTAAAGTAGATGAGCGATAGTCGGAGTTCTTTCAAAGTTCTTCCTTGTTCCGGGCTATGAAAAGTGAGCGCGGTTTAATGTCCAGTGGATGCTTGCTCTAGTATCTGCTCTAACATGAGTACGCCCCTCCGTATTCTCGGGGCGTATATGGTGGGCGGACAGTCATCACGTTTTTTGCTAAAGATTCGGGCCTAGATGACTAGGTCGCAGACAGCGTTGCCGAGGTTTAACAAATATTTAGCGGCGTGTTCAGCCTCTGTTCGTGTAATTGGTTGTTTCAAGCTGGTGATAGGGTCTAAGTCTGCCTCATGAACTATCGCGTTTCTTCTGGTTACTATAAGCTTCAGATTAAGCTTTGCATCTTTGTCAGAGAGCCCGACTTTGGCTCCTAAGGTCTGCCATTTTTGACTTTCATTCCATATAAAGCTTAACCCTTCAGAAACTTTGGTGGGGTCTTGGAAAGATTGGATGCTTAGCTTTCCGCGGACTAATTCTTCAAACTTAACTCCTGGCGGGGGCGTTGCGCCGGGTGCTAGATCAGTAAGGTGCTGGAGGGCAATGCCTTCATTGGCATATTTTGGTGTGGTAGGTCTTAGGCCTTCAAAGATCTGCACCATTCCAATTCTAATTAAGTCATGAATCAATTTGTCGAACGCGCTTACGGAGTAGACTAATTGGTAGCGCAACAAGTCATCGAATGGCTCGCTGATTTGGACTATTTCAGTAAGGTGGTCATAGATTGCACCTAGACCATTTGCCTGTTTGATGTTTTTTTGAAATACTAATTGAGCGTTAAGCATGATTAGTTATTCATTAGTCTGGCGAGCAGTTGCGTAATTTGGACGAATTGCTGATGTATCTGGTCTCGCTTGGTCATTGCATTAACTAATACGACTCCAGTGTCCCCCAGTTCTTCTCGGTTGAGACTAAAAACGGGCACGCCTGCAATGTGCGAACGTTGTAGTAGTGATCCGAAGTCTTGAATTTGGCCTAGGCAGAACCCGTCGTTTATAAGGTGGTCTGGATAATCGGTACGGGTCAGGGTTAAGCCTGATTTTTCCAGTATGGGGAATAGTTGATCTCGAGTAACTGTATTAATTTCAGCAATGTTATCTCTGTACGGAGCAGCTGGGCGTCCCTTCCTAACGTTAAAGCGCTGGATGGACGTACCTAAGAATTTGGGCAGCCCTGGTCGTAGAGGATATGCTGAGTCTTGAAATGCTTGCTCGTTTTGAACCTTCCAAGATGCCCACCTCGGGAAAATTGCTTGAAGGGTCTCGAGCGCCATTATGGAGAATGGATCAGGGTTTGTAGGTATGAGGAAGAAATCTGCGTTCAGGAACATGTTTTGGTTGATAGCGCTCAGACCAGGGTTCAGGTCGATGATTGTATAATCAATGGCGTTAGCGTCTTCAACTTTTTGGATTAGTTCGTTAAATGCGCCCGGAAGGTTTTGAAGGGTTGCTAGAGCGTTGGAGTTTTGCGCGAAGGTAAGAGAGGCGTCGTACTCTGATAATGTGGCGTGACCGGCAAGCAACTTGAGGTTGGGTTGCCTATCTGGACTTTTGCATGATATTGCTTGAATAGGTGTTGGTTTGCCTTTGAATGCGGGGGCTACACCGTCTTTAATATTCTGGTCGCGAGTGTCTTCGTCGAGGTAATATGCATCGAAATTATCGCCTAGGATCAAGCTGGACAAGTTGCATTGTGGGTCTGCATCGACCAAGAGGACTCTGTGTCCTTGTTCTGCAAGCATCCATCCAATGTTGTAAACCGTAGTGGTCTTGCTAACTCCGCCTTTATGGTTGAACAATACAAGTCTTTTGGCCATTTCAGTCCCTTAATATTTGTGCGCCGTTCGTATGTCGACGCTTCAACATTACAAATGGGAAGGTATAGCAGAATGCTATCGTAGTAGGCAATAGGTCGAGACGGTCTCAGTCTGTACTTAAGGGCGCGGAGTGCAGAGGGGAGCTGGGTTGATGCGGAGGTGTGAGCTTGAGCAATCCGTCATCAACATGTGTTGATGGTACAAAATTGGTACATGCGTTACAGAGGTCGCCAAAGGGTCCAGTAGTAATAGGTGCTTCAGGAAAAGTAGGCCCAATCCATCATCGGTGCAACGCTGAAGCGTCGGGACGGCTCAGGGCGCGTGGTTTGTGGCTTTGAAGCTAATTCTAGGGGCATTCTGGTCTACGCATTTATGTACCACTTTTCGGGTTTTTTGGTGAGACAGTGGTGCGATGTAGCACCGCCATTCACGCTTGTACCCCCGGAAATCATGGTAACAATCAGAGCAAGGAAAAAGGCCGATGGAACGGTCAGCTATACCGTCCAGATCCGCCTCAAGAAAAAGGTGTCCTAGTCTACCAAGAAGCCCAGGCGTTCGCCCGTAAGCAGGCAGCGCAGGCTTGGGCGAAGCGACGAGAGACAGAGTTGGCAGGGCATGGTGCCATCGAGCGGGCCAACCGTGGAGGGCACGCAATCAAGGACATGATTGATCGCTACCTGGTGGAAGCCGAGAAAGCCCGGCCGCTGGGTAAGACGAAGCGGCAGACCCGCCTGGTTTGTACGACGCGATTCCCAGCCATGCGCCAAGACGTTCGCGCGCAAAATCCTTAGGAACAATTGGCCCGAAAAAAACGTAGGAGCGAGCGCCAGCTCGCGATGCGCCGCGCGGGCGGCGCTCGGTCTGATAACCACCAAAAACCTCATGACGAACACCTCAAGGCCCTCACCGAACCCAATGCCATGACCGTCCGCTCCGGGTCGGTTAGCAGCCCCTTGGCAAGGGCAACAATCGGCCATCATCGTACCGTCTTGCTGCCATGATCCAGTTCGTTCAGATATGCAGCGACCTCATGTGTCAGCCAACTTGAGAACACCTGCTGCTTTGTTTCCGAACGCTCGCGGTTGGGTAATACCAGCCAATACGGGTAGGGATAGGGAGCGATCACGGGGGAGAGTTGCACCAACTCCCCTCGTTGGATCGCGTCGTGCACAAGGCTGCGGCGCTCCAGAGCGATCCCCTGGCCCAAGCGCACGGCTTGAAGTACCAGGTTGGAGTCGTTGCTGCACAGGCCGATGCGTGGGACTTCCCTATCCAGCCCGGCCGCTTGACACCACGGTTGCCATGATTCCATGTTGAAAACAATGTTGCTGCCGATGATCTCTTCAGGGGTCTGTGGTAGCACCCCGCCGTTGAAGTGCGGAGCGGCAACCACCAGCGTCTCGTCATGAAAGAGCAGATGCTGCTCCACCCCGTCCCAGTCGCCCTTGCCCATGCGGATCCCTACGTCGACAGATTCCCGCGTCAGGTCCGATAACGCCAGATTGGCCTGCAGCCGGACGCTGATATGCGGCTGTAATTGCTGGAAACGTGGCAAGCGGGGCAACAACCAGCTGAATCCGAACGAAGGGAGAACGGCGACCACCAGTTCCGTTGACTTGGGTTGCGTCTTGATCAGTCGCGTGGCTTCGGCGATTCCGCCCAAGCATTCGCGGATCTGCAAGGCATACAGTCGTCCGTCCTCACTGACCCGCAGACCCCGTCCCTCACGGACGAACAGGGTGACGCCGATCATCTCTTCCAACACCTTGATCTGCTGGCTGATGGCCGAATGGGTGACATGCAGTTCCTTGGCGGCTGCGGTGACGCTCCCCAGCCTTGCAACCGATTCGAAGCTGCGTAGGCAGGTGATAGGAGGAATTTTCGACATGTAAGTATTTCTTACAAATAGTGGAAAAAAAAACTGATTTATAAGTGGCAAGGCTCTCATTAATGTAAGTGACGGTAAAGTCTTCGACTGGCAAGAGGAATGGAGCCATAGACGGTGCGTGGGGAGCACGGCAAATGACAACGGGTAATCCTGACTGTGAAGACCACCAGTGGTTGCAGATTTCATTGACCAGCGCGCAATGGGTTTCGGTGCGGTTTACTCACGACATCTACACGCGTGCGGTGAGCGGCAAGCATTGGATCAGCGCGGACGGTGTCGACTTCGCGATTGGCCCCGGCGAGCGCGTGAAATTGTCTGCCGGGCTAGCGCTGATTGATGGGGAAGGTCTTCTGCAACTGGAGCCAGTCAGGGCACAGAAGCAGCACCCGGCGTATCCGTTCCCCTGCTGTTCAAACGCCAGACAACGACATTAGAGATCAACATCAATCAAGGAAACTATCGATGAAACTCATTGGGATGCTGGATTCACCTTACGTTCGCCGGGTAGCTATATCCCTGGACCTTCTAGGCATCGAGTTCGAACATGCCCCACTGTCGGTGTTCAGCACATTCGAAGAGTTTTCGAGGATCAATCCGGTGGTCAAAGCGCCGACTCTGCTGCTCGATGACGGCTCCGTACTGATGGACTCGACGCTGATCATCGATTATTTCGAGACCCTCAGCACACCCGAGAGCAAGCTATTGCCAAGCCAACCGCAGGCGCTGGCCAGAGCTTTGAGTACATTGGGGCTGGCGCTGACGGCATGCGAGAAGGCCGTCCAGATCGTCTATGAACACAATCTTCGACCGGCGGAAAAGCTTCATCAGCCCTGGGTCGAACGCGTCACCCGGCAGTTGCTGGCGGCGTGCGCGGAGTTGGACAAGCGGTTGGCGGCACACGCGTCGCACGGCGTGCGCCCAGACCAGGTTGAGGTCACTTGTGCGGTGGCCTGGTCGTTCATGCAGTTGATGCTGCCCGACGTAGTCAAGGCCAGCGATTTCCCGGCCACCAATGCCCATGCGGCCCGCCTGGAACAGACCGATCTGTTCAAGCGTTATCCGATTGCTTGAGCCCTGGCGGAACGGGCCGGGCTCAACCGCGCCGATTGCCCCTCCCGCCACTGATTGGTTTTTGCGAGCCGTATCCATGTACACACTTTATTTCGCGCCGACGGCCAATGGTCACAAGATCCTGATCATGCTAGAGGCGCTTGGCGTGCCTTACCGGATCCATCGGATAAACCTGGCGCAGGGTGAACAACACCAGCCGGACTTCGCCCGCCTGACAATCCACCGAAAGATCCCGTTGTTGGTCGATCACGATCAGGCGCTGATCCTGCCCGAGTCCGGAGCTATCCTTCAATATCTGGCGGAAAAGCACTTGCGATTCCTACCGTGCGTAGGGCCTGAGCGCTATGCGGTGCTCCACTGGCTGGCCTGGCAAATCAGCAGCCTGGGGCCGATGGCCGGGCAGAGCTATCACTTCATTCATCAAGAGGCCGAAGGCAACCAGTACGCAAGATCGCGCTATCAGGAACAAACCGTCCATTTGTTCAACATAGTGGAAAAGGCTTTGGCCGGACGCGATTTCATTGCTCGGATGTACTCGATTGCCGACATGGCCATCTATCCCTGGCTGCGCATCCACGCTCAATTGCAGGTGGATATCCAGACATTGCCCAATGTGACCGGCTACCTGAAGCGAATGGCGGCCCGTGAAGAAGTGCTGACTGCCTATGCCAAGGGGGCAAGGTCAACATCGACGCTCCCGGCATGATGCACCGAGAGTCTCCCTGAAATAGCCCAGACCGGACAAATAGCCGGAATGGCCTCCGCCAATCACGCTCGTAGCACCGGAAATCATGGCAACGATCAGAGCAAGGAAAAAGGCCGATTGGACGTTTATCTATCCCGTCCAGATCCACCTCAAGAAAAAGGATGTCCTGGTCTACCAAGAGCTCCAAACATTCACCCGCCAGCAGGCTGCTTGAGCCTGGGCGAAAGATGGTTCGTGTGGAGGATCTGCATTTTCACGATCTGCGCCACGCAGGCGTGAGCTGGTTATTCGAAATGGATTGGGATATCCCTGCGGCGTTACACCCTCTGAGGCGCGTGAAGCGGACCTGGCATAGCAGCTACACTGCACGACCCGATCACCCACGACAGCCTGCTTCAATCCAGCGCAGGCTCATGAAAAGGAAGTCAAGCAAATGGATGTACCTTGCACCTCTCTGGACGAAGTCCGTCAACGGATCGATGAAATCGACCGCAGCCTCGTTTCGCTTCTCGCCAAACGTGGAAGGCTCGTAACGCAAGCAGCAGGCTTCAAGAAAACCACCGATGATGTGCGTGCGCCTGCCCGGGTCGAGCAAGTGATCAAGAAGGTTCGTGAGATGGCTGACGAAACCGGTGCCTCGGCTGAGGTGGTGGAGCAGGTCTATCGGGCGATGATTTCGGCCTTCATCGCTGAGGAACTGAACACCCATGCGAAGCTGGCCGACGAGGCTTCTGCATCGTGATGAAGTGCGGGGCTCATATGCAGCCCCGCCGCCTTTTCCTGCTTGCTATCTCTGGCTCAACGCCGCAATTGAGACGCCAGACGCGACGAAGGTAATGCCTGCGCCCACGTTCAGCCCATTCACCAGCCGTGGCTGCCGGTACAGGTAGCGAGACAATCCCGTGGCGAAAATGCCCATCAAGGCAAACCCCAATGCAGTTAGTGCAGCGAACCACACGCCGTAAACCATCATCTGCACACTGACCGACCCGCGTGGGGGTCGACGAATTGGGGAATGAACGCCAGCACGAACAAACCTGGCTTGGGGTTGAGCGCAGCCGACAGCAGACCGGTCATAGGCGAACCACACGTTCATGGGAAACACGGCTCTCTCCTTAAGCCTGATGAAGCATCCATCCTGACGGTGGAATCAGCCCAGCGCTACCAAAAATGCCGACGTCCTACGTTTTGCTGCTGCGGTCTATGTCGTAGCGGCCATGCTTCAGGTCGTATCTGGACGCGCCTGAATCTTACCGGTCAGTATAGTCAACTCCGTACCTTTGCCGGAGTGCCTTGAATTGGACAATACCCGTGAGCGCTTGATTGATGCCGCGCTGAAGCTGTTTCTGTCGCAAGGCGTGTACGTCACCGGGGTAACGGCCATTGCCGCGATGGCGGGCGTCACCAAAATGACGCTCTACAGCCATTTCCCCTCCAAGGATGCGCTGATAGTGGCGTGCCTTGAGGAGCGTGACCGACGCTGGCGTGAAGAGGTAGCGCGCACCCTGGCTGGGCATCCTGAGCCGGTCAGTGGCATGCTCGCTTTTTTCGATCTGTATGAACGCTTTCTTTTGAAAGATAGCGAGCGCGGGTGCCTGTTCGTTAACAGTGCGGCTGAGTTCCCCCAGTTTAGCCACCCCGTGCATTTGGCAGTGAGCAGGCATAAGCAAGGGATACGGGAAAACCTTGCTGCCTTGGCCATGAGCGCCGGTATAAACGACCCTGACGCCGTTGCCCAAGGGTTGTTTATCTTGCTGGAGGGCAGCTTTGTCAGCGGTGCGATGGGCCAGGACATGCGGGTATTCGACACTGCCCGGCAAATAGCTCATTGCTGGATCCAGCGGCAGGAGCACAGCGTATGACCCTGGGCTTGTTAGCGGCCATTGCCGCCACTTTTTCCTGGTCGCTGCTCTATATCTTTCCGGGGCTGGTCGGCGACTACAGCCTTTTTGACCTGGCGGTGGTGAGCTATGCCTTTGCCGGGTTAGGTAGCCTGCTGGTGCTGTTCGTTTACCGCAGCGAAGTGCGGCAATTGCGACTGAGTGACTGGGCCTGTGCCGCACTGCTGGGCTTCTTGGGATACATTGGCTACTTCTTCCTGATCACCACTGCGGTTTTGGCAGCCGGGCCGGTGATCCCCCCTGTGATGATGGGGTCAGTACCGATCGTGCTCGCGATTGCCGGCAACATGCGCAGCGCCAGCGTGCCTTGGCGCGCCATTGCCGGGCCACTGCTGGTGGCGGCCCTGGGCATCAGCCTGGTCAATCTGAGCGTGTTTGATGCTAGCCGTGCGGCGGTAGTGCTCCCGACCGCGTCGTTACTGCTTGGGCTGCTTGCATCGTTGCTGGCAATCGCATTCTGGACCGGTTTTGGCCTGTTGAATGAAAGTGCGTTGGCTCGACGCCCAAGCATGTCTCCCATGTTGTGGTCAGCCATGTTGATCTTCATGTGCAGCGTCGAAATGCTGGCGTTCATCCCGGTTGGGCTGCACTTGAAACTGTCTCATTTCGCTAGCCATCCGAGCGGTTCGGCAGGTACTCAGGTACTGATCGTCTGTGGGCTGATTCAGGGGTTAGGGGCCACCCTTGCAGGTGCCTGGGCATGGTCAATCGCAACGCGGCGTCTTCCGCTGGCGCTGAGCGGGCAATTGATCGCCAGCGGGACCATTTATGCAACTACGATGGGCCTGCTCATCAACCAACGCTGGCCGTCTCCTATGGAAGCGCTTGGTACAGCCTTGTTGTTCGTAGGGGTGGTGTGGGCTATCCACGCCTTTTATCGCAAGCAAACACGCCTCCAGACGCATGGCGAGGCATCCAGGGTACGTATCTGATCCCCGGCCCGGTTGCCCGGCCATGCGCCTGGGCCGGCCAAGTTGGCTACGCCCGCTACCCATGGCCCAGCCTACTTCAGCGGCACGTAGATGTCCGTTTGCCATTGCTCCAGTGGTGTTTCCGGATAGACGCTCAGGTAATGAAAGAACAACGGATGATCACGCAGTTCTTCGTTGCTCGATGGCAGCCAGTCACGATATAGCGGGTAGATGGTTTCGCCAATGTAGTCAGGCGAGCCGGTATGTCGAATCACGGCACAACGCCCTGCCGGTATAACCCGTTCATGCACGCCGAAATCGTTGGGCTGCACCGCCTCTTTTATCTCGCCGCACACGGCAAAGCGAAAGGCGTGGGCCGGGGTGGTGTCGGGGTTGTCGTGGGGGATACCGAAGGTACGGCTGCTGGCCACAGGCGACTGGCCGCTTTGCATGCGCCATTGGCGAAAACGCGCGACGCTTTCGCTGACCAGGCCGGGCGGCCCCTGGTGTTCGAGCGCGGCCACGCGGGTTTCGGCGAAATTCACGATACGGATCTGCATGGTGATACTCCTGGATCGGTGAGGAACATTGAATACCGCACTCCAGGCCTGCCAGTTCGGCGCCTTGGCGAACGCGCTCGGCGCCATGCCGAAGGCGCGCCTGAACGCTCTGGCAAAGGCTTCGGGGCTTTCGAAGCCGGCGCCGAATGCGGCCTCCAGTATGGGCGTCGCGGGCGAGGCGACCAGTTGATGCGCTGCGCGTCGAAGCCTCATCAGTTGCACATACCGTGAAACCGGAACGCCCATGTAGGCCGTGAACTGCCGATGGAAGTGAAACGTCGAGAAGTTGGCGATGCGGCTCAAGGCATTCACTGACAGGTCACCTTCGAGGTGGCTGTCGATGTAGGCAAGCACGGTTTCGAAACGTTTCATGTAGCTTGGGTTGTGCTGTGAGTCAGTCAACGAACGGAATCTCTGGAAGGTGCGGTAAGCGCTAGCATCCGTTGTTCAGGCACTGAGGTGCCTAGCCGTGATTGCTCTATTGGTCCTGCGCTGGGTGATCAGTCAGGGTTACAGGGTGAGTACCAAGGGGCAGCAGCGTCGACGTGAACATGTTTCTGCTTCCTGGGCAGGAACGGCGTATCAAGCGTTCCCAGCGCTATCGAAATCCAGTCGGCAAACTCACCCTGGGCGCGTGACCAGAACAAGGTCGAGCCGCACTCCGTGCAGAACTCGCGCGTAACCGTCGGTGATGAAGAGAAGGCCTTGATGCTGGCAGCGCCGCGCAGTATTCGCAGCATACCGCGCGGAATGCTGCCGTACGAAGCGAATGCGGCGCCGTGACTTTTGCGGCACCGGCTGCAGTGGCAGTGGCTCACTGCCTTGGGTGGGGTGAGTAGCAGGTAAGAGACTGCTGCGCACAGGCAGCTTCCTTGGTATGTCTCTGTCATTGGCGCTTCCGTGCAGGTGGGAAAGCGCCAGCGTAAACGCCTTGGCCTGCTCAGTCGACTGGCCTGCGGGCCGACAGACAATCAAACGCTACGTGTCACGCCGCCATCGACCTTGATGTTCTGCCCGGTGATGTAGGCAGCGCCTTCGCTGGCGAGAAACGCGATGGTGGCGGCGATTTCCTCGCGGGTGCCATAGCGTTTGAGCGGCACGCTGTCGCGGCGCTGTTCGGTGGCTGGCAGGCTGTCGATCCAGCCGGGGAGGACGTTGTTGATCCTCACGTTGTCCCCGGCGAATTGGTCGGCGAAGATTTTGGTGAATGCGGCCAGGCCCGAGCGGAACACTGCAGACGTCGGGAACAGCTCAATCGGCTCGAACGCCCAGGCGGTGGAAATGTTGATGATCACGCCCCCTTTCTGGCGCTGCATGTAGGGCGTTACCAGGCGCGTCGGGCGGATGACATTGAGCAGATAGGTGTCCATGCCCTTGTGCCAGTCTTCGTCGCTGATTTCCAGGATTGGCGCGCGCGGACCATGGCCGGCGCTATTGACCAGCACGTCGATGCGCCCCCACTTTTCCACCACGGCATCGACCAGGCGTTTCAGGTCCTCAACCGACTGGTTGCTACCGGTTACACCCACACCGCCAAGCTCGGCAGCCAGTGCTTCGCCCTTGCCCGAGGAGGAAAGGATGCCAACCTTGAACCCGTCAGCGGCCAGGCGCTGTGCCGCTGCCGCGCCCATACCACTGCCACCTGCCGTGATGATCGCAACTTTTTCTACTGACATGCTGCCTCCGTAACGCGAATGGATGATTGCCTGGAAGCACTAAAATTAGCAGCAGAATTGGCGGCGAGGGAGACAGCTAAACTTTACTGATGCAGTAGATTAACTATTGCCTGTTTGTTGCTTGAACCAGCGCCGGACAATGCCTAGCGACTCCGGCTGCTGCATCTTTCGTGGCCACACAAGATAGAACGCCTTATCGAGCCTGAGCTGCTGAGCGAAGACCTGGGTCAACCTGCCGGCGACGATGTCATCACTGACGAACGCCAGGCTTGCCAACGCAATACCCTGACCACTGATGGCCGCATCGATGGCCAATGAGGTCTGATTGAACCGCAGGTTTTTGGCAGTCGCTTGCCCGTGCTGCGGGAACAGTTGTGCGAGGTACCGAGGCCAGAAATCATGGGCATCGTGAAGCAGGGTGAACGCTTGAAGCTGCTCGAAGCTGGCGGGGGCTTTGCCGGCTTCGAACAACGTTGGGCTGGCCACGGCGACGATACGCTCGTCCATCAACAGTTCGCTGTTCAAACCCGCACCGAAGTCGGGCTTGCCATAGCGGACTGCGATATCCACGCCGTCAGTATTGAAGTGGGACAGCCGATCTGTGGCCAGTACACGTAAATCGATGTCCGGATAGCTTTGCGCAAAGTTGCCCAGCCGGGGAATGAGCCATTTGGAGGCAAAGGTCGGTGTCACGCTGACCGTCAGGTGAGCCGCCTGTGGCCGCAGCAGGCGGGTTGCTTCGTCGATCATCGCCAAGGCACTGCGAATGCTGCCGCTGTAGCCCAGGCCCGCATCGGTCAGTGCCAGGCCCCGGGGCAGGCGCTCGAACAAGCGAAGGTCCAGGCTCGCTTCCAGCCCGCGTATCTGCTGTGCCACTGCCGCCTGGGTCACCCCCAGCTCTTCGGCGGCCAGGCGGAAGTTCAGGTGGCGGGCAACCACTTCGAACACACGTAGCGCATTGAGCGAGGGCAAATCAGGGAAACCGTTTGGCATGGCGATGGGCGTGGTCGGGCTGGAGGAATTCACCCACGAGGCTACTCGCCGAGCGCCTGTAAAGAAACCCGCGCCACCGCAGCCAATCCGGCACGCTGCGCAGCAATCCCTCTGTTGACGGCTGCACATTTCCATCGTTTGCCTTGACGCGTGAAAAATTTCATGTAAATTTTCATGAAAAATAACTCTAAAAATTTCACGGCAGTCCGAAACGATGAAGATGCACGAAGAGGTTGAAGCCCTCGCGATCCTTATTCACGACCTGCGCAAATTCAAGAACCTGACCTTGGGTGAACTGGCCGGGCGCATCAACCGCTCGGTGGGTTTTCTCTCCCAGGTCGAGCGCGGCGTTTCGCGCCCGACCGTGGCAGACCTCACCGCTATCAGCGAAGCGCTCGGCGTATCAACCGCGTACTTCTACAACCTGAGCAAGCCCCGCAGCATCGGCTGGGTCACGCGTCCCCACGAGCGGCGCACGCTGTACCTGGAGTCGGGCAGCACCGACGTGCTGGCTTCGCCGACCATCGCAGGCGCCTTCGCCATGCTCGACAGCCATCTCGAGCCGGGCGCCACCAGTGGGGAGGCGTACTTGAGCGACCGTTCCGAACAGGGCTGTTTCGTGCTCGAGGGCGAACTCACGGTGTGGCTGGACCAGGGCGATGCCGTGACCCTGCAGGCCAACGACTGCTTCCAGCTGCAACCCCATGCGCCGTTCCGTTACGCCAACCTGACGGATAAAGCCACCCGTGTGCTCTGGGTCTTCAATTGAATTCGTTCACCTCACAAGGATAAGAAGATGAGTGTCATCTTTCCGGATCTGCTGGCTGAAGTGCGCTCGTTCCGAGCAGAACACCCGGCAATTCGCTATGTCGACCTGATTGCGCTGGACATCCCCGGGCACTTCTACGGCAAGCGCTACCCCATGGACATGCTGGAAAAAGTCGCAGCCGGTGCGCCACTGAAGCTGCCGCAGAACTGCGTGCTGCTGGGTACCCAGGGTGGCCTTTACCCGATTGGGGACTATTGCTTCGCCGACGGCGACCCGGATGCCGCCCGGCGCCTGGTGCCGGGTACGCTGAAGCCGGTGCGCTGGGAAAAGGAAGTGATCGCCCAGATGCTGATCACGTCCGACGGCACTGCAAAGCCGATCGAGTTCGAGCCCCGTGAAGTGCTGGCGCGTGTGCTTCAGCGTCTGGCCAAACGTGGCATCCGCCCGGTGGTGGCATTCGAGCTGGAGTTCTACCTGTTCGACCGCAAGCTTGATAACGGCCTGCCACAGTATCCACGCGACACGGCAACCGGGGATGAAGACGATCAGCCGAACATGCACATCGAGCGGCTGTCGCGCTTCTCGTCGGTCCTGCACGAGATGGTCGACGGCGCCAACGAGCAGGGCGTACCGGCGAACGTCATCACCGCAGAGTTGGGCCCAGGCCAGTTCGAGATCAACTTCTCCCACAGCGACGATGCCCTCAGTGCGGCGGACTGGTCGGCACTGTTCTGCCGCAGTACCCGCGGTATCGCGATGAAGCACGGCTACCGTGCCAGCTTCATGAGCAAGCCCTACCTGGACGCGCCAGGCAGCGGCATGCATGTGCACGTCAGCCTGTACGACGCCGCCGGCAATAACCTCCTGGCGGGAAGTGAACAGCGCAAGCTGCGCCATGCGGTGGCAGGCTGCCTGGAACTGCTGCCGCACTGCATGCCGATCTTTGCCCCCAACCACAATGCCTACCGACGTTATGGCGCCATGGTCAACGCGGCGAGCAAGGCCAGCTGGGGGTTCGAAGACCGTGACGCGTGCATCCGTATCCCCGAGTCCGACCCGCGCAACCTGCGCATCGAGCACCGCCTAGCTGGCGCCGACGCCAACCCGTATCTGGTACTGGCGGCCATTTTGACCGGGATGGAGCATGGCCTGGACCGCGGCGTGGAGCCCATCGCCCCGCTGAACGACAACCGCCAGAGCGGCATCGACTTCCCCAAGGATGCCCTCAGCGCCTTGGCCGCCATGCGTCACCACCCAGTGGTCAACGAAGGCCTGGGCAGCGAGTTCGTGATGGTCTATTGCGAAAACAAATACCAGGAGCAGCTGGACTTCATGCACCACATCGATGCCCGCGAATACCGCTGGTTCCTGTAGGTGCAGCGACGCTGCACGCTCCCTTTCTACCGTTTCAATACAACGCGCAATATGGATTTGCCGGAGGAAGATATGCCACGTGTGCCCGTGATTGGCATTACCGCATGCACCAGCATGATTGGGCTGCATGCAACCCAGACCATCAGCGAAAAGTACGCGCGCGCGGCAGCCAAGGCAGCGTGTGGGCTGCCCATCGTCATTCCCAGCCTCGGTGAGCTGATGGACAGCGCCGATATTCTCGATGTGGTGGATGGGCTGATCTTCACCGGTTCGCCGTCCAACATCGAGCCGCACCACTACAACGGCCCGGCCAGTGCTGCGGGCACCCATCACGACCCTCTGCGCGATGCCACCACGTTGCCGCTGATGCGCGCGGCCATCGCCGCCGGCGTACCGATACTCGGCATTTGCCGTGGCTTCCAGGAAATGAACGTGGCGCTGGGTGGCACACTGCACCAGAAGGTCCACGAGACCGGCATGTTCATGGACCACCGCGAAGGCAAGGATGAGCCCCTCGACAAGCAATATGGGCCGCGCCACACGCTTCATGTAGAGCCTGGCGGCATGCTCGACCGCATGGGCTTGCCGGCGATATTCGACGTCAATTCCATCCACGGCCAAGGCATCGACGTATTGGCCCCCGGGCTGAGGGTGGAAGCGCTGGCGCCCGATGGCCTGGTGGAAGCGGTTTCGGTCGAAAACAGCAAGGGTTTTGCCCTGGCCGTGCAATGGCACCCCGAGTTCCAGGTCATGGATAACCCACATTACCTGGCCATCTTCCAGTCCTTTGGCAAGGCCTGCCGGCATCGCTCGGTCCTGCGTCAGAGGCTGTTGCTGTCTGCCTGAGCAGCGACCTTTCCCACCTGTAAAAAGTACCCTCGCAGCATGGCTGCGAAACTTGATGGAGTGAAGTCAATGAGTGAACAGAATTCGCAGACCCTTGCCTGGCAAACCATGAGCCGCGACCATCACCTGGCCCCGTTCAGTGATGTCAGGCAACTGGCCGAGAAAGGCCCGCGCATCATCACCTCGGCCAAGGGCGTGTACCTGTGGGACAGCGAGGGCAACAAGATTCTCGATGGCATGGCCGGCCTGTGGTGCGTGGCAGTCGGGTATGGCCGCGATGAGCTGGCCGAGGTCGCCAGCCAGCAGATGAAGCAGCTGCCTTACTACAACCTGTTCTTCCAGACCGCGCACCCGCCTGCGCTGGAGCTGGCCAAGGCCATCGCCGAGGTGGCCCCGCAAGGCATGAACCACGTGTTCTTCACTGGCTCCGGCTCCGAAGGCAACGACACCGTGGTGCGCATGGTCCGCCATTACTGGGCGCTGAAGGGCCAGAAGAACAAGAAGGTCATTATTGGCCGTATCAACGGCTACCACGGCTCTACCGTGGCGGGCGCAGCGTTGGGTGGCATGAGTGGCATGCACCAGCAGGGCGGGGTGATCCCGGATGTCGTGCACATCCCGCAGCCATACTGGTTCGGCGAAGGCGGCGACATGACCGAGGCCGACTTCGGCGTGTGGGCGGCCGAGCAATTGGAGAAGAAGATCCTCGAAATTGGCGTGGACAACGTTGCCGCTTTCATCGCCGAGCCGATCCAGGGCGCCGGTGGCGTGATCATTCCGCCGCAGACGTACTGGCCGAAGATCAAGGAAATCCTGGCCAGGTACGACATCCTCTTCGTCGCCGACGAAGTGATCTGCGGGTTCGGCCGTACCGGTGAGTGGTTCGGCACCGATTACTACGACCTCAAGCCTGACCTGATGACCATCGCCAAGGGCCTGACCTCCGGCTACATCCCCATGGGTGGGGTGATCGTGCGTGACGAGGTGGCCAAGGTCATCAGCGAAGGCGGCGACTTCAACCACGGTTTTACCTATTCCGGCCACCCGGTGGCGGCAGCGGTGGGCCTGGAGAACCTGCGGATCCTGCGCGACGAGCAGATCATCCAGCAGGTGCACGATAAAACCGCGCCTTATCTGCAGCAACGCCTGCGCGAACTGGCCGACCACCCGCTGGTAGGCGAAGTGCGCGGCCTGGGTATGCTCGGGGCGATCGAGTTGGTGAAAGACAAGGCCACCCGGGCCCGTCATGAAGGCAAAGGTGTCGGCATGATCTGTCGCCAGCACTGCTTCGACAACGGCCTGATCATGCGCGCGGTGGGCGACACCATGATCATCGCGCCACCGCTGGTGATCAGTGTCGAAGAGATCGACGAGCTGGTGGAGAAAGCCCGCAAGTGCCTGGACCTGACCTATGAGGCTGTTCGGTAAGGGCAGAACGCTTGGTTAGCTGTTCTCAGCACCTGTGAGATCGAGCGCCGCCCGCGCGGTGCTCGATCGGTGCCTCAATCGTACATCTCGCCTCCGGCACCTCCCGCAAAGCATTTTGCTTTGTGAAATGAATCCTGTACTTTTCCGGGCATCCATTTCCCGTCTGAAAGTCGCGATTCAACCATGAAAGTGCACGAAGAAATCGAAGGCCTGGCAGTACTGATTCGCGACCTGCGCAAGTTCAAGGGCCTGACACTGGGCGAGCTTGCACAGCGCATCGGCCGTTCGGTGGGCTTTCTGTCCCAGGTCGAACGCGGCGTATCACGCCCGACCGTGGCCGACCTCACAGCCATCAGCGAAGAGCTCGGTGTTTCGACAGCCTACTTCTACAAGCTGGACAAACCCCGCGAGCTCGACTGGGTCACCCGCCCGCACGAGCGTCGCACGCTGCACCTGGCGGGTGGCATCACCGATGTGCTGGCATCGCCCTCGATAACGGGCGCGTTCTCCATGCTCGATAGCCATTTGCAGCCGGGGGCCAGCAGTGGCGAGGAGTACCTGGACGACAGCTCGGAGCAGGGCTGCTTCGTGCTCGAAGGCGAACTGACCGTGTGGTTGGGTGATGCTGAGCCGGTCACGCTGCACGCCAATGACAGTTTTCAGCTGCAACCTCACGCCCGTTTTCGTTACGCCAACCTGACCGACAAGCCCACACGCGTGCTTTGGGTGTTCAGCTGAAGGCCGTCGTACAGGCATGTGCGTTGTGCCTCGGCTAGCCGGGAAAGTTGGCCTGCAAGCAATGTGCTGGCTGCATGGGGTATCCTTGCACCACGCAATCAACTTCGAAGCAGTGAATGAACAATGGGTTTTGAACAACTAGCTGAGCTACGAGACCGCCTGCGGGCGGAAAAAGGGCAGGTAAAGGCCGATAGCGCGAAACCGCCCAAGCGCAAGTCGCCCCCGCAGGCGAAGCCGCGCGAGATGGACCCGGCGGTGGCAGCGATCTGGCCACTGCAGAAGCATTTTCCCTTGGCTTTCCCGGTCAACCCGGCCCCCAAGGTGCCGCTCAAGGAGGGCATTTTCAAGGATGCCGAGCAACACCTGGAGCTGCTTGGGCTGACCCGCGAACAGCTCAAACTGGGCATTTCGACCTGGTGCCGTGGCGCTCGATACTGGGCGAGCATGGTGGAGAATGCACCGCGCCTTGACCTCAACGGTCAGGCTGCAGGTACCGTGACCGCCGCTCAGGCGCTGCATGCCAAGCAGCAAGCTGCGCGGCAACGCAGCCAGGACCGACGCAATCGTGCGAAGTCAAAGGCCCAGGCCCAGGCTCCGGCCCCCGCCGCCGACACCGAGGCGGTGCAGTCTACCGACTGAATTCAGTCGCGCTTTGCCCCCTGGCCATGCTGGATGGCAGCCCATTGCCGGGGCTGCCGTCTGGCTGGCCCGGCAATGGGCCAGGTCCGGTTTCGAGGGCCTGGTGCATGCAACGATGGTTTCAAGACCCACCTGATCGGCAAGCCGCGGCAGATGATGCCGGGGCGCAAACACGTGCGTCGGTTTCAGAATGCGCCTGGTCGCTCGTATGCAACCCTTCGGCGCTACAAGTGCCATGCTAGCAGGATGCCCAAGGATCAGTGCGCGCAGACGTGCGGCCGTGGGCGAGGAGGCCGCCAGTCCCACGCAACTGTGACGTGGACGGTGCGCCGCAGCAGAACACGCCGGAAACCTGCCCTTTCAAAAACTCAGGCAGGGTCCGTGATGCCGAGGTCCGCTGTATGCCTGATGAATTGCTCCACCTGCCTGTGATCCAGCGTATTCTGGACCGCGACAAGGACACCCCAGGTGCCCTGTTGCCGATCCTGCATGCCGTACAGCACGAGATTGGTTACATCCCTGATGCCTCGGTCCCCGAGATCGCCCATGCACTCAACCTCAGCCTGGCTGAAGTGCGTGGGGTTATCAGTTTCTATCACGACTTCCGCACCGCGCCGCCCGCTCGCCACACCCTGCGCCTGTGCCTTGCCGAGTCGTGCCAGAGCCGTGGCGCCGAAGCCCTGGCCGCACAATTGCGTGAACAGTTGGCACTAGACGACCATGGTACCAGCGCCGACGGGGCCATTAGCCTGCGCCCGGTGTACTGCCTGGGTGCCTGTGCCTGCTCGCCCGCGCTGGAGCTGGACGGCCAGGTGCACGCGCGCCTCACCCCTGAGCGTCTGCGGGACTTGGTCAACGGTTGCCAGGAGGACTCAGCATGCTGAAGCTGTATATTCCCTGTGATTCGGTTGCCCGCGCCGTGGGTGCCGACCAGGTTGCCGAGGCCCTGCTGCGCGAGGCCGAGCGCCGCCAGTTGCCGCTGGACATCCAGCGCACCAGCTCGCGCGGGCTTTACTGGCTGGAGCCGCTGATCGAGTGCGACAGTGCGCAAGGGCGCCTGGGTTTCGGTCCGGTTACGCCACACGATGCGCCGTCACTGCTTGATGCCCTGGCGGGCGAACCCGGCGGCCACTCGCTGGCACTGGGGCCGGTCGAAGAAATACCCTATCTCAAGACCCAGCAACGCCTGCTGTTCGCTCGCGCTGGCATCACCCGGCCATTGTCGCTGGACGACTATCGTGCCAATGGCGGGTTCGCGGGCCTCGAGGCTGCCGTTGCGCTGGACGGTGCCGAAGTGGTTGCAGCAGTGCTCGATTCCGGGCTGCGTGGCCGTGGTGGCGCGGCGTTCCCGGCCGGCATCAAGTGGCGCACCGTGCGTGACGCTGGTGCCGGGCAGAAGTACGTGGTGTGCAACGCCGACGAGGGTGACTCGGGCACGTTCGCTGATCGCATGCTGATGGAGGGCGACCCCTTCCTGCTGATCGAGGGCATGATCATTGCCGGCCTCGCCGTGGGTGCCGACAAGGGCTACATCTATGTGCGCTCGGAGTATCCCGACGCCATCCGGGTACTCGACCAGGCCTTCGCCATCGCGCGTGACGCTGGCTACCTGGGGGCTGACGTCGCCGGCAGCGGCCAGGCGTTCGACCTGGAGGTGCGGGTGGGCGCCGGCGCCTATATTTGCGGCGAAGAAACCGCGCTGCTCGAATCCATCGAAGGCAAGCGTGGCATCGTCCGCGCCAAGCCACCGCTGCCTGCGCTGCAAGGGCTGTTCGGCCTGCCAACGCTGGTGCACAACGTGCTTACCCTGGCCTCGGTGCCCATCATTCTGGCCAAGGGTGCAGCGTTCTATCGCGATTTCGGCATGGGCCGCTCGCTGGGCACCATGCCGTTCCAGCTGGCCGGCAACATCCGCCAGGGTGGCCTGGTAGAGCGCGCGTTTGGCCTGACCCTGCGCGAGCTGGTGGAAGGCTATGGCGGTGGCACAGCCAGTGGCCGGCCGTTGAAGGCCGCGCAGGTCGGTGGCCCGCTTGGTGCCTGGGTACCCCCCAGCCATTTCGATACCCCATTGGACTATGAAGCGTTTGCCGCCGTGGGCGCGATGCTCGGCCACGGCGGTGTCGTGGTGGCCGACGATACGCTGAACATGGCCAGCATGGCGCGTTTCGCCCTGCAGTTCTGTGCCGAAGAGTCCTGTGGCAAGTGCACCCCGTGCCGCATCGGCTCCACCCGGGGCATGGAAGTGGTCGACCGGCTGATCGCCACCAGCGACATCACCGAGCGTCACGACCAGGCGCTGTTGCTGCGCGACCTGTGCGACACCCTGCAGTACGGCTCGCTGTGCGCCATGGGCGGTATGACTGCCTATCCGGTGGCCAGCGCGCTCAAGTACTTCCCCGCCGATTTTGGGCTGACCACCACGGAGGCCGCACAGTGATCAATTTCTTCGACCCGGAAACCGATCTGGGCACACCGGCCCGCGAAAGCGAAGTGCAGGTCAGCCTGAGCATCGACGGCCGTGCCATCAGCGTGCCTGCTGGCACCTCGGTCATGCGCGCCGCCGCCATGCTGGGCACCAGTATCCCCAAGCTGTGCGCCACCGACAGCCTCGAAGCCTTCGGCTCCTGCCGCATGTGCATGGTGGAAATCGAAGGCATGCGCGGCTACCCGGCATCCTGCACCACGCCAGTCAGTGAAGGCATGGTGGTGCGCACCGAAACTCCGCGCCTGGCCGGCCTGCGTCGCAACGTGATGGAGCTGTACATTTCCGACCACCCGCTGGACTGCCTGACCTGTTCGGCCAACGGCAACTGCGAGCTGCAGACCGTGGCCGGCCAGGTGGGCCTGCGTGAGGTGCGCTACGGCTATGACGGCGCCAACCACCTGGACGAGAAAAAAGACGTTTCCAACCCGTATTTCGACTACGAGCCAAGCAAGTGCATCGTCTGCAGCCGCTGTGTGCGCGCCTGCGAAGACATCCAGGGTACGTTTGCCCTGACCATCACCGGGCGTGGTTTCGAATCGCGGGTGGCGGCAGCGGGTGGTGAAAACTTCCTTGCATCCGAATGCGTGTCGTGCGGTGCCTGCGTGCAGGCCTGCCCAACCGCGACCCTGACGGAAAAAAGCCTGGTGCAGCTTGGCCAGCCTGAGCGTTCGGTCATTACCACCTGCGCCTACTGCGGCGTTGGCTGCTCGTTCCGCGCCGAAATCAAGGGTGACCAGCTGGTGCGCATGGTCCCGGACAAGAACGGTGGCGCCAACCACGGCCACGCCTGCGTCAAGGGCCGCTTTGCCTGGGGTTACGCCACCCACCCGGACCGCATCACCAAACCGATGATCCGCAAGCGCCTGGAAGACCCGTGGCAGGAAGTCAGCTGGGACGAGGCCGTGACCTACGCCGCCAGCGAGTTCCGCCGCATCCAGCTCAAGTACGGGCGCGACTCCATCGGCGGCATCACCTCCAGCCGTTGTACCAACGAAGAAGCCTATCTGGTGCAGAAACTGGTGCGCACGGCGTTTGGCAACAACAACGTCGACACCTGCGCACGGGTGTGTCATTCGCCCACCGGTTATGGCCTGAAGCAGACCCTGGGTGAGTCGGCCGGCACACAAAGCTTCGACTCGGTCATGCAGGCCGACGTTGTACTGGTGATCGGCGCCAACCCCACCGACGCCCACCCGGTGTTCGGCTCGCAACTCAAGCGCCGCCTGCGCCAGGGGGCGAGGCTGATCGTGATCGACCCACGGCGCATCGACCTGGTCGACTCGCCGCACGCCCGCGCCGACCTGCACCTGCAACTGCGCCCGGGCACCAACGTGGCCATGCTCAACGCCCTGGCCCACGTGATCGTTACCGAGGGCCTGCTGGCCCAGCGCTTCATCGATGCCCGCTGCGAAACCGAAGACTTCGCCCGTTGGCGCGACTTCGTCAGCCTGCCAGAGAACGCCCCCGAGGTGCTCGGCCCGGTTTGTGGCGTGCCTGCTGAGCAGATCCGCGCTGCGGCCAGGCTGTATGCCACCGGCGGCAACGCGGCCATCTACTACGGCTTGGGCGTGACCGAGCACAGCCAAGGTAGTACCGCAGTGATGGGCATTGCCAACCTGGCCATGGCCACCGGCAACATCGGCCGTGAAGGGGTAGGGGTGAACCCGCTGCGCGGGCAGAACAACGTGCAGGGCTCGTGTGACATGGGCTCGTTCCCCCACGAGCTGCCCGGCTACCGGCATGTCTCCAACGAGGGCGTGCGTGCCGAGTTCGAACAGGCCTGGGGCGTGACCTTGCAGCCCGACCCGGGTCTGCGCATTCCCAACATGTTCGAAGCGGCGCTGGATGGCAGCTTCAAGGCGCTGTACTGCCAGGGTGAGGACATCGCCCAGAGCGACCCCAACACCCAGCACGTCACGGCGGCCTTGCTCGCCATGGAGTGCGTGGTGGTGCAGGACATCTTCCTCAACGAAACTGCCAAGTTCGCCCATGTGTTCCTGCCGGGCAGTTCGTTCCTGGAAAAGGACGGCACCTTCACCAACGCCGAGCGGCGTATTTCGCGGGTGCGCAAGGTCATGGACCCTCTGGCCGGCAAGGCCGACTGGGAAGCTACCGTGGCCCTGGCCAATGCCTTGGGCTACCCGATGAACTACCGCCATCCTTCCGAGATCATGGACGAGATCGCCCGCCTGACGCCGACCTTCCGTCGTGTCAGCTACGCTGAAATCGACCGCCACGGCAGCCTGCAGTGGCCGTGCAACGACGCCGCGCCAGACGGCACGCCGACCATGCACATCGA
The DNA here is from genome assembly GCF_044904505.1 of Pseudomonas sp. 3HC3. NCBI lineage: Bacteria > Pseudomonadati > Pseudomonadota > Gammaproteobacteria > Pseudomonadales > Pseudomonadaceae > Pseudomonas > Pseudomonas sp. 3HC3. Next base: position 52,956 of record NZ_JADDRH010000008.1, on the reverse strand, counting down.
CCAGTTCGTGCGTGGCAAGGGCCGTTTCATGCTCACCGGCTACGTTCCCACCGACGAAAAGGTCAACAACCGCTACCCGTTGCTGCTGACCACCGGGCGCATTCTTAGCCAGTACAACGTTGGTGCCCAGACCCGGCGTACCGGCAACGTCGCCTGGCATGACGCCGACCGCCTGGAGATCCACCCGACCGATGCTGAAAGCCGTGGCATCCAAGATGGTGACTGGGTCGGTATCGGCAGCCGCGCCGGGCAGACTGTGCTGCGTGCCAAGGTCAGTGCGCGCGTGGCGCCGGGCGTGGTGTACACCACCTTCCACTTCCCGGAGTCGGGGGCCAACGTGATCACCACCGACAACTCCGACTGGGCCACCAACTGCCCCGAGTACAAGGTGACGGCAGTGGAAGTGGTGAAAGTGTTCCAGCCATCGCAATGGCAAAAGCGCTATCAGGACTTCAGTGATGAACAGCAGCGCCTGCTGAAAGAGCGCCGTACTGCGGAGAAAGCCGAGGTTCGCCGATGAGCAGCGAAAACCTGGTCAAGATGGCCAACCAGATTGCCCATTACTTCGACAGCGAGCCAGACCGGGCGCTGGCGGTGCAAGGGGTGCGGCAGCATATGAAGAGCTTCTGGACGCCGGCGATGCTCCGGCAGTTGGCAGAGTGGAACGAGGCCCACGCGGGGGAGGGGCTTGACCCAAAAGTGCGGGAGGCGTTGGTCTAGATTCCCGGGCGGCAACGGAACCTTGGGGGCGGGTTTGCCTGCGAATTTGGCGTTGAAATCAATGACGCATTCGCGGGTGAACCCGCTCCTACAAGGGGCCTGTATGTTGCATACTTAGCCGCGGGCCAGCTCCGCCAGGTGGGCGATGGCTTCCTCGCTCTTGAGCACCAGCACATCGCCCTCCAGCGCATCCAGCACCACTTCCGAGGTATTACCGATCAACGCCCCGGAAATCCCTGTGCGGCACACCGTGCCTATCACTGTCACCACTGCATCGAGCTTCTGTTCGGTATGTGGAATCAACACATCCGCCGGCCCTTCGGCCACGTGCAGGCACTCATCGCTTATGCCGTATTCGGCCTGGAACGCCTTGCACGCTTCACGGTAGCGTTTTTCGATCGTATCGCTCAGCTGGTAGGCCGGGTCCGACGCTGACAGCATCGGCGACGGGTGGGCACTGATGACATGCAGTTCTCCCTTGGCCAGTTTGGCAATCTCGAAGCCGTGGTCGATGATGCTGGCATGCAGGCGGCGGTGGTCTTCGTCCTGGTTGCCCACGTCCACCGCCGCCAGGATCTTGCCCCCGGTCCACGGCCGCTCGCTCTTGACCATCAGCACGGCACACGGGCATTGGCGCAGCAGCTTCCAGTCGCTGGGGGTGAGCAGGGCTTTTTTCAGTGGGTTGTCCGGACGGTGATCCTTGATCACCAGTTCACAGCCTTCGGCCTGCTGTACATAGATGATGGTGTCGTGCAGGTTGTCGCGCCAGCCCTCTTCATGGGTGACATTGTCGAAGCCGTCATCATGCAACTGGCTGCTCAGCAGGCTCAGCAGCGCACTGTGATCATGCCGTTTGTCGCACATCAGCAAGTGCAGGCGTGCGCCGGTGATACCAGCGATCAGCTTGGCCCGCGTAAGCGCCCGGCTATGGGCGTGCGTGGGGTCGAGGACGACGAGGATGCTGCGGACGGCTTGCATGGGCGTTAACTCCCTTCGATGATGGCGACCAGTGCCTGACTATAGTCGGCGCTTCCCCCTCTAGCGCTTGATGTACATCAAGCATAGTCACTGGCGTCGCCAGCCGCCGCCGGTATAATCGCCGACCCTGCCTGTTCTGTGTGGTTGTACGCTTATGTCCCTGATCCCCGAAATCGACGCCTTTCTTGGCTGCCCGACGCCAGACGCCTGGATCGAAGCGGCACTCGCCGACCAGGAAACCCTGCTGATCGACCACAAGAACTGCGAGTTCAAGGCTGCCAGCACGGCCCTGAGCCTGATAGCCAAGTACAACACTCACCTTGATCTGATCAACATGATGTCGCGCCTGGCCCGCGAGGAGCTGGTGCATCACGAACAGGTGTTACGCCTCATGAAGCGTCGCGGTGTGCCGTTGCGCCCGGTGTCGGCGGGGCGTTATGCGTCGGGGTTGCGCCGGCTGGTGCGCGCCCACGAGCCGGTCAAGCTGGTGGATACGCTGGTGGTGGGGGCGTTCATCGAGGCGCGCAGTTGCGAACGTTTTGCCGCGCTGGTGCCGCATCTGGATGAGGAGCTGAGCCGCTTCTACCACGGGCTGCTGAAAAGCGAGGCGCGCCACTACCAGGGTTATCTGAAACTGGCGCACAACTACGGTGATGAGGCGGACATTGCCCGCCGCGTCGAGCTGGTGCGCGCTGCGGAAATGGAGCTGATCCAGTCACCAGACCAGGAGCTGCGCTTCCACAGCGGCATCCCGCAGGCTTTGGCCGCCTGATGTGCACCAGGCGGCGCAGTCTTTAATTGCGCCGGCCCAGTAGCAGGCCCACCACCAGCCCGAGGCCGGCGGAAATGGCGACGGTCTGCCAGGGGTGGCCGCCGATGTAGTCCTGAGTGGCGTCCACCACCGGTTGCGCCTTGTTGCGCACGTTGCTGGCCGCCTGGCGTGCCTGGCGCAGCTTCAGGCTTACCTGGGCGCGCAGTGTCTCTGCTTCTTCACCGACCAGGGCGGCACTGTCGTTCAGCAGTTTTTCCGATTCTTCTATCAGCGATTGCAGTTCGCTGAATACCTGGTCCTTGATCTGATCGCTGTCTGCCAGCGTGGCGTTTTTCCGGGCCATGAACTCGTCCTCGTCAATGGGGGGGTGAACAATGGATGCCACCACGTCGGGAAAGTTGCGGCGGCTTTCCGATGATGGGTTGCCTGGGTGTAAGATAGCGGCCATTTTCAAACCTGCAGGTAACTTCATGAGTTTCAATCTGGCCAACATGAGCTTCGAGGAACGGGCGCAGATCGAGGCAGAGAAGGCCCGGCTGTTCGAGATGTGGCAGAACAACCTGGGCAAAGCCAAGGGCGAAGCCGCCCGGCTGATTGCTGAAAAGCCACGGCGCAAGGGCAAATGGGCCGAGTGGGTGCGCGCTGAACTGGACGGCATGACCCCGCCTGAATACGCCAGCATGGTGCGCAGCGAAGTCAACAAGCTGATGGCCGCAGCCAGCGCCAACCGCTGAGCACACCCGCCGGGTGCTTACCAGTAGGTGCCCTTGGGCAGGTCCAGCTTGCCTTCATCGGTAAAACGCACGGTCCCCAGCGGCCCGCCGGCCAGTTTGCCGCGCAGCTTGTAGGGCAGCCCCTGCAGCGAGTCCAGTTTGCCTAGCCCATAGGCCTGGCGCAGGAAGGAAAACGCCGTGATGCTGACCGGCACCACGATCACTGCTTCGTCGTAACGGCCAATGTGCCCCTGCTGGTCGCTGACCCCGGCGGCCAGCGGCTGGCCGTTCACTTCCAGGTTCAAGGCGATGCCGTTGTAATCGATCGGTGCCTCATTGGGGTTCTGCACCCGCATTTTCACCGCCATGCGCAGTTCCAGCTCTTGCCCGGGCAGTGGTTCGATGCCGATCACGCTGATGTTCACCGGGTCACGTGGCTGGAACAGCGCACAGGCCGCCAGGCCACAGGCCAGCAGCAGGACCAGGAACAGACGGGTATAGCGGTACAGACGGGCAGTCATGGGCTGTGACCTTGCCGGAGTGGAGCTGGCAGTGTGGCAAATGCGCGTCGACGTTGAAAGTATCGGTTGATATGAAAGATACTGTTTCTCATTAACGCTCGATAACCTCTCTTACTGGCTGTTCCCCAATCATGCTGACTTCACCCATGTCGGGCCTGCTGGCAAGTTTCCAGGAGCACTACGACGACCTGCTGCAGTTTCTGACGCGACGCATGAGCGACCGCCAGCGCGCGGCCGACGTGGCGCAGGAAACCTACCTGAAGCTGGTGAACATCGACGAGCAGGCAGTGCCTGTGTTGCACGCGCGCAGTTTCATCTTCCGCGTGGCCGGCAACCTGGCAATTGACGCCTTGCGCCGTGAGCAACGCATCGCTGCCAGCCACGACGACAGCGACGGAGCCAGTGAGGTGGCCTGCCCGGCACCGGCACCCGAGGCGGCGTTGCTGGCCCGCGAGCGCTTGCAGATTCTTGACCAGGCGCTGTTGCAGTTGCCCGACAATGCCCGCCAGGCGCTGTTGCTCAACCGTGTCGAGGGCCTGACCCAGAAGCAGGTTGCTCAACGCCTGGGGGTTTCCGAGAGCATGGTGGCAAAGTACATCGGCCAGGCCCTGCGCCATTGCCGCGGCCGACTGAAACAGGCGGGTGTGGCGGCATCGGTGGTATTGCTGGTCGCCGCGGTGGCGGGTTGGCAGCAAGCCCCGATGCTGCTGGCCGATTATCACACCGCCGTGGGCGAGCGGCAGGTCATTACCCTGACAGATGGCACACGGGTGACGCTGAACAGCGCCAGCGCCTTGAGCGTGGCGTTCAGCAAGCATGAGCGGCGTGTGGTGCTCGATGCGGGTGAGGCACTGTTCGAGACCGCTGATGATTCACGTCCGTTTGTGGTCGAAACGGCCGGTGCGCGGGTGCAGGGCAATGCTGCCACCTTCAGCGTGCAGCGCGATGGCCACGTCGTGCTGGCTCGCGGTGAAGCCAAGGTGGGTGAACATGAACTGGCGGTGGCGACCGATGCCGTCACGCAGATGGCCTGGCAGCGGGGCAAGCTGATCTTCAACGGCAAGCCGCTGGGGCAGGTGCTGATGGAGCTTGAGCGATACCGGCATGGGCGCATTGTGTTGTCCGATAGCAAGCTGGCTGCGATGGAGGTGAGCGGGGTGTTCGACCTGGATGAACCTGAGGCCCTGTTGCGGACGTTGGAGCAGCGATATGGCCTGAAGGTGACCTACCTGCCGTGGTTGGCCGTGGTGCATTGATGAGCTTGTGCCGTCCTCTTAGCGGGCTTGCCCGTTCCTGCACAGGTCGCACGATATTCAGGCGGGCGCAGTCGTTGTAGGAGCGGGCTTGCCCGCGAAGAGGCCGGACAGAAATAAAAATATTTTTCATTTGGCACTGCAAGTTCCTGCAAGCCAGATCGTCGTAGTGAGACTGATCAGCAACCCATTCTCATTTACGACTTGTCAGGAAGCTCATTCGTGCCTCTGATGCTCAAGCCCTTGCACCGCCGTTGCGGTCTACTTCACCATGCCTTGATGTCTTGCAGTGCCTTGGCCCTGTTGCTCGGCCCCCTGCACGCAGGGGCTGCGACAACTGCCGAACAGACCCAGATGCAGGCCCGTCAGGTCCAGCTCGACCTGCCCGCCCAGCCGCTGGACCAGGCGCTGACCACCTTCGCCGACCAGGCCGGCCTGCACCTGCTGTACACCACTGGCGATGTCGCCGGCCAGGTCAGCCCGGCGTTGCAGGGCAACTACAGTGTCGAGCAGGCCCTGCAGCAGTTGCTGGCCGGCAGTGGCATGAGCTGGCAGTTCAGCGAGGCTCGCACCATCACGCTGCGCAAGGCCGCGGCCGCGCCGCAGGCGGTCAACCTCAAGCCGATCGAAGTCAGCGTAGCCTCGCGCACCAGCACCGCAATCAGCGAAATCCCCGGAACCGTCTGGGTAGTGGACCAGCAGCAATTGCGTGAGCAGATCGACAGTGGCGTCAGCCTGAAGGAAGCCATCGGCAAGCTGGTGCCGGGCCTTGACCTGGCGCCGGAAGGGCGCACCAATTACGGCCAGAACATGCGCGGGCGCAACGTGCTGGTGATGATCGACGGGGTCAGCCAGAACAGCTCACGCGGCCTGTCGCGCCAGTTCGACAGTATTTCGCCGTTCAACGTCGAGCGCGTCGAAGTGCTGTCTGGCGCCAGCGCCATCTACGGCGGTGGTGCCACCGGCGGCATCATCAACATCGTGACCAAGAAGGGCGAACCCGGCCCGGCGCGCTTCGAGACCCAGCTGGGGGCCAGCAGCGGTCTCAACAACAGCGACGACCTGGCTACGCGCTTCGCCCAGTCGGTCAGCGGCGGCAACGAGCGGGTCAATGCCCGGTTGGGGGTTTCCGGTGAGCAGAACGAAGCCTTCTACGATGGTGCTGGCGACCAGATCTTCATCGACAACACCCAGACCGACCTGCAGTACAACCGCACCATCGACGTACTCGGTACCTTGGGCCTGCAGTTGAACGACCAGCAGAGCCTCGACCTGTTGGCCCAGTACTACGACTCGGGAAACCACGGCAGCACGGGTATCTACTTCCCCAACCTGAACTACAACGCGCCATCCGACCTGGAAGACGCCGAGCTGCGCAGCGGTTATTCATCGGACCTGGAGCCGCGCACGCGGCGTCTGCTGCTCAATGCCAATTACCACCACACCGACGTGCTGGGCCAGGACTTCTACCTGCAGGCTTCGTACCGCAAGGAAGACGACAACTTCTACCCGTTCCCGTACTACAACCGTGCCACACCCACCGGCTCGCGCGGAGTGTACTTTGCCGCCTCGCAGCAGAACTTCGAGGTCACCAGCCTCAAGGGCCTGTTTGCCAAACAGTGGGATGCGCTGAAGCTGACCTACGGCGTTGACCTGGACCGCGAGCGCTTCAATGCCGAGCAGACCACCTTCAACGCCCAGACTTCGTCCGAGTCGGGTGGCCTGGAGCTGGAAAAGGACAGCAAGGCCGCACGCTACCCCAGCTATCGGGTGGATGGGGTGTCGGTATATGCCCAGCTGGACTGGCATGCCACTGACAACCTGACGTTGTCCGGTGGCGCCCGGCGCCAGCAGATGGACGTGGACGTCAGTGACTTCAAGGGCGTGCCGGGCGGCAGCAACGACTATCAGGTCAACCTGTTCAACGTCGGTGCCATCTACGACTTCAAGAACGGCCACCAGGTGTGGAGCAACTATGGCGAAGGCTTCGACCTGCCTGACCCGGCCAAGTACTACGGCAAGCCGGGCCTGAGTGTCGCCGATAACCCGTTGGCCGGTATTAAGAGCCGCCAGGTGGAATTGGGCTGGCGCTATGCCGACCTGGACTGGGATGCACAGGCAGCGCTGTACTACATCTGGTCGGACAAGATCATCAACGTCGATTCGCAAACGCTGACCATTGACGTGGAAGATCAGAAAAGCCGCGACTTCGGCTTTGAAGGGGCACTGACCCGGCACTTCCAGACCGGCTGGGAAGCTGGCGGCACATTGCACATGACACGCTCCGAGGAAGAGGCCGCCGACGGCGGCTGGATCAAGCGCGATGCCCGATACGCTTCGTTATCCAAGGCCACCGCGTTCGTCGGCTGGAAGGCCGATGGCCGCAGTGCACGGTTGCAGGCCAACCATGCCTTCAGCCTGAAGGACGATGCCGATCACGAGATTGACGGCTACACCACCTTCGACCTGCTGGGCAGCCAGGACACCGGTTTCGGCACCTTCAGCGCCGGTATCCAGAACCTGCTGGACAAGCAGTACAGCACGGTATGGGGACAGCGCGCGACGTTGTTCTATTCGCCGACCTACGGGCCGGCGTATCTGTATGACTACCAGGGGCGCGGGCGTACCTACACGCTGAGCTGGAGCATGGCTTACTGATTGTGGTGGCCTGAACGGGCCTGTTCGCGGCGGCAACGGTGAACGGCGGGTGGGTGAACGGCGGGTGGAGATTGGCCAGCAGGGCCGGCCTCTTCGCGGGTAAACCCGCTCCTACACGACGGCCTGTGCCCAGCCACCGACCTGTGTCCACCCCCGATCCGGCGTAGGAGCGGGTTTACCCGCGAATACGGTAGCGGCGGCAACGGTGAACGCCTGGTGGAAATTGGCCAGCAGGGCCGGCCTCTTCGCGGGTAAACCCGCTCCTACACGACGGTGCCTGTGCCCAGCCACCGACCTGTGTCCACCCCCGATCCGGCGTAGGAGCGGGTTTACCCGCGAAGGGGCCGGTTCAGGCAAACGCCGCCAGCAAATCCTGCGCAAATACATGGGCTGCCTCGCCAACCCCCTGTGCCCGGTGCCGGGCCAGGGTGAACGGCACCCCAAAATCAAGCTCAGGGTCCAGCGCCCATAACAGCCCCTCGGCCTCCCAGCCCTGTGCACAGTGGCATGGCAAGTAGCCAATATGCTGTCCCGACAGAATGAACGTCAGCACGCTTTCGATCTGCTCCGCCACTGCCGTGCTGCGTCTGCTCTGGAACGGTTCGCCCCCTTTGAGAAAACGGTACGGATGGCGCACCTGGTCCATGTCCAGCAACCGCTCAAGCCCAACATCCGTTTCGCCGTACAGCACATGCCCCCTGCCGCAATACAGCCGCTGTCGCTCGGCGAACAAGGGCTGGTAATCAAAGGCCGCCTGGTTGCCGGAAAAGTAGCTGATGGCATAGTCCAGCCGCTGCTCCAGCAACAGCCGTTCCAGCTCCGCCGGCGGTGCACTGACAAGCTCCAGTTGCACCGATTCCTCTCGCCTGCGAAATGCCGCAATGGCCGCCGCCAGTTTCAGGCTCACCGCCTTGTCCTGATTTTCCGCCATGCCGATGCGCACAGTTCCCAGCAGCCGCCCGGCAACGCCGTTGGCCTGCTGGCGAAACTGCTCGATGTTCAGCAGTAGCCCACGCGCCGCGTCCAATAGCAGTTCACCTTTTTCCGTCAGGCGAAAACCACCTTTGCCGCGGCTGCACAGGCGGTAACCCAAGCGTGCCTCCAGTTGGGCCATGCGCTGGCTGATGGTGGGCTGGCTCAGGCCCAGCACGCCTTGAGCGGCGCTGAAGCCACCTGCCTCGACTACAGTGACGAACAGCCGCAGCAAGTGCAGGTCGGGATCATGGACTTGTCCGAGCATTACATTGCTCCTGATGAATGTCAGCTTTGCAAACTTGCCATTGGTGCAATGTAACCCGGCTGGCATGCTCGCGGCATCCACCCATTTACCGAGGTGTCCGCCATGCGTCGATCGTTGTGCCTTTTGTCTCTGGTTCTGGCCCTGCCGCTGCAGGCCGAAGAAAAGGTCGTCAACCTCTACAGCTGGGCCGATTACGTCGCCCCGCAAACCCTGCAACGCTTCGAACGGGAAACCGGCTACAAGGTGCGTTACGACACCTTTGACACCCCCGAGGTACTGGAAACCAAGCTGCTGACCGGTGGTAGCGGCTACGACGTGGTGGTGCCGTCATCCACCGTGCTGGCCCGGGCGCTCAAGGCCAATGCCCTGCAACCGCTGGACGCTCAGGCCATGCCTGGCTACGGCAACCTCGACAAGGACCTGCTGGGCAAACTGGCCGAGGTTGACCCCGGCAACCGCCATGCTGTGCCGTACACCTGGGGCACGCTGGGCCTGGGGGTGAATGTGGAGGCGGTACGCCAGCGCCTTGGTGATGTACCGCTGGACAGCCTCGACCTGTTGTTCAAGCCCGAGTACGCCGCCCGCCTGAAGGGTTGCGGCATCGCCATACCAGACTCGCCCCAGGAGGTGATCGGCGTAGCCCTGAACTACCTGGGCAAGGACCCTTACAGCCAGAACAAGGGTGACCTGGCCGCCGCGCAGAACCTGCTCAGCCAGTTGCAGCCGTCGATCAGCTACGTCGCCAACGGCCGGCAGATCAACGATCTGGCCAATGGCAGCGTGTGCCTGGCGCTGACCTACAACGGTGATGCAGCGATGGCCGCCGACCAGGCCCGTCGTGCCGGCAAGCCGTTCGAGGTGATCTACCGCATCCCCCGCGAAGGCACGCTGGTATGGCAGGACAACCTGGTCATCCCCAAGGACGCCCCACACCCCGAGGCCGCCCGGGCGTTCATCGCCTTCATGCTCAAGCCAGAGTCGGTGGCAGCGCTGACCAACACGCTGTTCTTCGCCAACGCCAACCAGGCTGCCACGCCGCTGGTGGACGAAGCGGTGCGCAACGACCCGGATATCTATCCGTCGGCCGAGGTGCGTCAGCGCCTGTACGCCGACCGCAGCATGGCCCTGGCCGACCTGCGCCAACGCAACCGTCTGTGGACCGCCTTCCGCAGCCGGCAGTAGCCCGTGACAATCAAGGAGCCCGACCGTGGACCAAGCCGCAAGCAACGACCAGGCAATTACCCGCGATAGCCTGTATGGGACCGCCGCAGAAAGCACCTACGCCGGTGTTGTCAGTTTTTCCCGCCGCCGCTACAGCCGCGACTTGCGCGGTGTGGATGTGGTGGTCAGCGGTGTGCCGTTCGACACGGCCACCAGTAACCGCCCCGGCGCGCGCTTCGGCCCGCGGGCGATTCGTGCGGCCTCGGTTCAGCAGGCCTGGGCCCGCCACTGGCCGTGGGCGTTCGACCCGTTCGACCACCTGGCGGTGATCGACTATGGTGACTGCCCCTTCGACAGCGGCACGCCGCAGTCGGTACCGGACAGCATCGAGGCCCATGCCGAGCATATTCTGCAGGCGGGGTGCGCCATGCTCACCCTCGGTGGGGACCACTTCATCAGCTACCCGTTGCTCAAGGCTCACGCCCGCCGCCATGGCCCGCTGGCGCTCATTCATTTCGATGCGCACAGTGACACCTGGCCAGACGAGGCGGGCAAGCGCATCGATCACGGCACCATGTTCTGGCATGCCGCCCGCGAAGGCCTGGTTGACCCGGCCCACTCGGTACAGATTGGCCTGCGCACGACCAATGACGACAGCCAGGGCTTTGCCATTCTCGACGCCAGGCAAGTGCACCGCCAGGGCACAGAGGCGGTGATTGCGGCGATTCGCCAGCGGGTGGGCGAGCGGCCGGTGTACCTGACCTTCGACATTGACTGCCTCGATCCGGCCTACGCACCCGGTACCGGAACGCCTGTGTGTGGCGGGCTGAGCACGGTGCAGGCGCTGGAGATTCTGGGTGGGCTGCGTGGCATCAACCTGGTAGGCATGGACTTGGTGGAAGTGGCGCCAGCCTATGACCATGCCGATATCACTGCTTTGGCCGGGGCAACCTTGGCCATGGAGATGCTGTGCCTGTATGCGGCGCGGCACAAGGTGGACAACGGCCAGTAGATTTTGCGGCCATTCGCGGGCAAGCCCGCTCCCACACGTGTCTCACAGGGCCAGAAATCTGTGGGTGACCGTGGGAGCGGGCGCGCCCGCGAATGGCTGCAAAGCAGCCCTCCGAGGCCCATACTGAAACATCAGGAATCATCTCCACCCGCATTCACACTTTTGCCGCGAACCCCTCGCGCCTTAGGCTATCAAACCCACCAGGCGCGGCATTTTCGTACAGGAGGTGAAGCATGACCCCGACATTGCCCATCCTGGCCCTCGGCCTGGCCTTGTGCCTGCCCGCGCACGCGGCGGCGCAGCAGCCCGTGCAACGTGCTGCCGGCAACAATAACCCTTACAACAGCCCGATCCAGCGGGCCAACCCGAACAGCCGTCAAGGCAGCATGCCGGCTGCGCCACCGGTACGTGGCCCGTCCACCGACCCGTACCAGCGCCCACCCACCCTGGACAACCGCGGCATCGGCAACGGCGACAACCTGCGCCGTCAGCAGCAAACCCCGAACCTGGAACCCACTCGGCCACCCCGTGACAACCCACGTGCGCCGTAAAAACACTTGAAAGGAATCCGGCATGCTTCGAGCACCCTGGCTGGCCACCCTGGCTGCTGCCGCGCTACTGCCCTTGTGGGCGCATGCGGCGGCCGAACAGCGATTTCCCAGCGAAGAAGGTACCTTGATCGTCAGCACGCTTGCCGATGGCCTACGCAACCCTTGGGCCCTGGCCTTCCTGCCCGGCGGCAAGGACATGCTGGTGACCGAGCGGGCGGGCAACCTGCGGCTGGTCAATGCCGAAGGCAAGGTTGGCCCGTCGATCAGTGGTGTACCCAAGGTCTGGGCCGAGGGCCAGGGTGGCTTGCTGGATGTGGCGCTGTCACCGGAATTCGGCAAGGACCGCACCGTCTACCTGTCCTACGCCGAGGAGGGCAGTGACGGCAAGGCCGGTACTGCGGTCGGCCGCGGGCAGCTGTCCGAAGACCGCGCCCGGCTGGAGAATTTCACCGTGATCTTCCGCCAGCAGCCCAAGCTGTCGGTGGGTAACCACTTCGGCTCGCGGCTGGTGTTCGACCGCGACGGCTACCTGTTCATCGCCCTGGGCGAGAACAACCAACGCCCCACTGCTCAGGACCTGGACAAGTTGCAAGGCAAGGTCGTGCGTATTCTGCCGGACGGCGAAGTGCCCAAAGACAACCCCTTCGTCGGCAAGGGCAACGTGCGCCCGGAGATCTGGTCGTACGGCCACCGTAATCAGCAAGGTGCTGCGCTCAACCCCTGGACCGGCCAGCTGTGGACCCACGAACACGGCCCGCGCGGTGGTGATGAAATCAACATCCCAAAGCCTGGCAAGAACTACGGCTGGCCGATGGCGACCCACGGCATCAACTATTCGCTGCTGCCAATCCCCGAGGCCAAGGGCAAGCATGTGGACGGCATGATCGACCCGCACCATGTCTGGGAAAAGTCACCGGGTATCAGCGGCATGGCGTTCTACGACAGCCCGACGTTCAAGGCCTGGGACCACAATCTGTTCATCGGTGCGTTGGCCACTCAGGAATTGATCCGCTTGCAACTGGACGGCGACAAGGTGGTGCACGAAGAGCGGTTGCTCGGTGACCTGAACGCGCGTATCCGTGATGTGCGGGTGGGGCCGGATGGTTACCTGTATGTCCTGACCGATGACAAGGACGGCGCGCTGCTCAAGATAGGCCTGACGGACTGACACGCTCCTGCACCGAGGGTGGCAGTCGGGTAGAATGCGGCCATGGCCATCGACCCCCAATCCCTCTACCAGCAAGCCCTGAGCACTCGGGGCTACGTTGCTGATCCCGCCCAGGCCCGCGTCGTCGAGGCCTTGCAAGGCTGCTTCCAGTCCCTCGAGCAGGGCCGCCCCACCCAGGGCCTCTACCTCTGGGGCCCGGTCGGGCGCGGCAAGACGTGGCTGATGGACCAGTTCCACCAGTGTCTGCGCATACCGAGCCGGCGCCAGCACTTCCACCACTTCATGGCCTGGGTGCATCAGCGCCTGTTTCAGCTCAACGGTACCGCCGACCCGCTGCTGGCCCTGGCGGCGGAGCTGGCGCGGCAAATCCGTGTGCTGTGCTTTGATGAACTGTTCGTCAACGACATCGGTGATGCGATCATCCTTGGCCGCCTGTTCCAGGTATTGTTCGATCAGGGCGTGGTGATTGTTGCCACTTCCAACCAGCCACCCGAGCAGCTCTACCGCGATGGCTTCAACCGCGAGCGGTTTCTGCCGGCCATCGCCGCCATTGGTCGTCACATGCAGGTACTGCCAGTAGCGGGCGAGCAGGATCACCGCCTGCACCCCGGTGAAGCGCGGCAGCGCTATTGGGTAGCCGAGGCAGGGCAGGTCAGCCAGTTGGCCGAGGTGTTCCGCCAGCTCAGCCCCGAAGACGCCGGCACCGATCAGCCCTTGGTTATTGGCTCAAGGCACATTCACGTCGTGCGGCGCAGTGAGCAGGCTATCTGGTGTCGTTTCACCGATCTGTGCGATCAACCCCTGGCCGCCATGGAGTTCATGGCCTTGTGCGACCGTTTTCCCTCGATTCTGGTATCCGGCATTCCGGCGCTGGGCGGGGAACAGCGGGCGGGGCGTATTGCCCGTGGCACCGAAGATGGCGCGGCGAGGGTAGTGGCGGGCGACCGTGAACTGCCTGCACTGTCGCCCAAGGACGATGCGGTTCGCCGCTTCATTGCCCTGGTCGACGAATGCTATGACCGCCGGGTGGCGTTGTACCTGGAGGCACAGGTGCCGCTCGATGCGCTCTACACTCAAGGTTATCTGGCGTTCCCGTACCAGCGTACCCTGAGCCGGCTGCGGGAGATGCAACTGCAACGCTTCGCCTGAAAAGGAGCCGACCATGCAGCCGTTATCGCATCATCTGCTGACCCAGGCCTATAACAATGGCTGGGCCAACCACCGCCTGTACAAGGCCTGCCTGCAACTGACCCAGGACGAGTTCGTCGCCCCGCGTTGCAGCTTCTTCCCGTCGATCAAGGCCACCCTCAACCACTTGCTGACGGTGGATTGGTTTTACCTGCATATGCTGGAGTGCGAGCAGCGCGGCGAGCAGCCCGATACCGACGGCGAACGCTTTTTCGACCCGGAGCAGCCGTTTGCCACCTGTACCGACCTGCATGCCGAGCAGGCCCAGGCTGACCACCGTTTGATCGCCTACTGCCGAGGGCTGAGTGATGGCGACCTGGGCCGCTATGTGAGCGTCGTGCGGCCTGATCGGGTGCAGCGCGAGCAGCGGCTGCGTTTGCTGGCGCATCTGTTCGAACATCAGGTGCATCACCGTGGGCAGGTGCACGCGATGCTCAGTGATACCGCGGTCAGGCCACCTCAGCTGGATGAGTTTTTCTGCGAGGAAGAGGCCGAGTTGCGGGCGGGCGACTTTGCCGAGCTGGGCTGGACAGAAGCGCTGGTCTGGAACGTGTAGAGGAACCCTGTGGCAGCAGCGGGCTTGTGCAAAATTCCAAAGCCTGCGCGCTCCCACAGGGGCCAATCATTGGCTCACTTGCCCAGCCATTCGACCAGGGTGCGATTGAACCGCACCGGTTCCTCGATTTGTGGCGCATGCCCCATGCCTTCGAAGGTGATCAGCTCACCTTTGGGTATCAGCTTGGCCACCTGCGGCCCTAGCTCGGCATATTTGCCCAGCTTGGCCTTCACCTCCGGCGGCGCGATATCGCTGCCGATGGCCGTGGTGTCCTTGTCGCCGATCAGCAGCAGGGTTGGCATCTGCAGGTGCTTGAACTCGTAGTACACCGGCTGGGTAAAGATCATGTCGTAGATCAGTGCCGAGTTCCACGCCACCGCTTCATGCCCGGGCCCTTTGTTCAGGCCCACCAGCATCTGCACCCAGCGTTCGTATTCAGGCTTCCAGCGCCCGACGTAATAGGTTTTGCGTTCATAGGCGCGTACGCCTTCGGCATCCAGCTTGAGCTCGCGGGCATACCACTGGTCCAAGGTGCGGTAGGGCACGCCCAATGCTTTCCAGTCCTCCAGACCGATCGGGTTGACCATTGCCAGGCGTTCCACCTGCTGTGGGTACATCAGCGCATAGCGGGTGGCGAGCATGCCGCCGGTGGAGTGGCCGAGCACAATGGCTTGCTTCACACCCAGCTGTTCGAGCAGGGCATGGGTGTTGTCGGCCAGTTGCTGAAAGCTGTACTGGTAATGCGCCGGTTTGCTTGACGTACAGAAGCCGACCTGGTCGGGCGCGATGACCCGGTAGCCGGCCTTGCTCAAGGCGTCGATGGTGGTTTCCCAGGTGGCGGCGCAGAAGTTCTTGCCGTGCATCAGCACCACGTTGTGGCCGTTGGCCTCGCCCTGGGCGGGCACGTCCATGTAGCCCATCTGCAGGGCCTGGCCCTGGGACTTGAAGTCGAAATGCTTGAGGGGGTGCGGGTAGCTGAAGCCTTCGAGCTGGGGGCCGTAGGTAGGCGACTCGGCAGCGATGGCCGAACTGCCGGCAAGGCAGGTCAGGGCCAGGGCGGTTGCGCGCAGCATGGGGGCACTCCGTGTTGGGCCAGGTAGGAAGGGGCGACTGTAGCAGGCAGTGGACCACGCGAAACCTGAAAGGTGTTACCAGGCGTGAAACCAGCCCAGGGTAATCATCGCGAGCACTGCATAGCGGCCAGCCTTGGCCAGGGTCACCAGCAACAGGAAGCGCCAGAACGGCTCACGCATGATCCCGGCGATCAGCGTAAGCGGGTCGCCGATCACCGGCATCCAGCTGAGCAGCAGCGACCATTGCCCCCAGCGTTGGTAGCGCTGCTGCGCACGCGCCAGCTGGGCAGCGCTGAAAGGGAACCAGCGTTTGTCGCGCAGGTGCTCGATGGCCCGGCCCAGCAGCCAGTTGACCACCGAGCCGAGCACGTTGCCCAGGGTAGCCACCAGCAGCAGGGTCGCCCAGGCCTCGGGCTGGCGCAGCAACAGACCGACCAGCACGGCCTCTGATTGCAGCGGTAGCAGGGTGGCGGCACCAAAGGCGCTGAGAAACAGCGCCCCCAGGCTGAGCATCAGTAGTTGGCGACCACGGTGTCCTGGCCATTCTGGGTCACCCCGATGACCTGGTAGGCGTCCTTGTGGTCACCCATCTCCATGCCGGGCGAGCCCATGGGCATGCCCGGTACCGCCAGGCCCTTGAGGTCGTTGCGCTTGGCCAGCAGGCGCACCTGCTCGGCCGGCACGTGGCCTTCGACAAACTTGCCGTCGATCACCCCGGTGTGGCACGACGCCAGGCGCGGCGCCACGCCCAGGCGTTGCTTGACGGCGCTCATGTTTGGCTCGACGTGGTCATTGACGATAAAGCCGTTGTCACGCAGGTGGCTGATCCAGGCCTTGCAGCAGCCGCAGTTGGGGTCGCGGTAGACGTCGATGGTCTCGGCGGCCTGGGCCAGGCCGGTGACGGCCAGCAGGCTCAGGGTCAGCAGGTGTTTGCGCAGCATGGTGAAGCACTCCTTTAAAAACGCAGGCGGATACCGGCGACCAGGCGGGTCTGCCCCAGGTCTTCGCCGTCTTCGCGGGCCTGGCTGGCACGCGAGCCGTGCAGGCGGTTGAA
This sequence comes from Pseudomonas sp. 3HC3, assembly GCF_044904505.1. NCBI lineage: Bacteria > Pseudomonadati > Pseudomonadota > Gammaproteobacteria > Pseudomonadales > Pseudomonadaceae > Pseudomonas > Pseudomonas sp. 3HC3. The sequence continues at coordinate 36,338 of NZ_JADDRH010000008.1, read as the reverse complement.
ACTGAGCCCGACGTAGGGGGCGAAGCCGCGCGTGATTTCGTAGCGCAGGCGCAGGCCCACCTCGCTGTCGGCCAGCCCCGCGCCTTGTTCGCGCCCGGCGTCATTGCGCCCGTAGAGGTTGGCCTCCAGGGTCGGCTCCAGTATCCAGCGGTTGGTCAGCAGCATAGCGTAAGCGGCTTCCAGGCGCAGCGCGGTCTGTTGCCGTTCGCCTGCATAGGCGGTGGCTTGCAGCTCCAGGCCATACAACGGTGTGCCCTGGATGCCGAGGGCGGCCCAGGTTTGGCCACTGGCAGGCTTGAAGTCCTGGCGTGCACCGGCCACCAGTTCCCACCACGGGCTCACGGCATGGCCCCACAGCGCCTGCAGCTCGGCCTTGTGGGTCTTGCCCTGTTCGCGTTCGCCTTCGGTGCGCAGCCACAAGCGGTCGATATCGCCGCCGACCCAGGCGGTGGCGCTCCAGTTCAGGGCGTTGCTGCTCTCGAAGTTCTGGTATTCGAGCTTGTCCACGATCACTGCCCAGTTCAGCGCCCGGTCATGCACCTGGTGCCCTGGCAATGGCGGGAAGGCGGCGCGGCGGTCGGCGTCGGTGATGACAGGCAGGGGTGTGCGAGGCTGGCTGAGGGAAGGCTGGCCATGGCTCATGCTTTCGTGGTTCATGGGCATGGCCTGATGGCCCATCTGGCCGTGGTTCGTGTGTTCGAAACCCGCGGCCATCGCCCGTTCACTGGCGAGCAAGGTCAGTAGCGTCACGCCTGCCACGATGCTGCGGTTGCGGGTGTCATTCATCGACGCGTACCTCGCGGAGCATGCCGCTCTCCATGTGGTAGAGCAAGTGGCAGTGGTAGGCCCAGCGGCCCAGCGCGTCGGCGGTCACCCGGTAGGCGCGTCGGCTGCCGGGCGGGATGTCGACGGTGTGCTTGCGCACCAGGAACTGGCCATGCTCGTCTTCCAGGTCGCTCCACATGCCGTGCAGGTGGATGGGGTGGGTCATCATGGTGTCGTTGACCAGGGTGATGCGCACGCGCTCCCCGTAGGTCAGCCGCAGCGGTTCGGCGTCGCTGAACTTGATGCCGTCGAACGACCAGGCGAAGCGCTCCATATGGCCGGTCAGGTGCAGCTCGATGTCGCGCGATGGCGGGCGGCCGTCCGGGTCGGGGTAGGGGCTGCGCAGGTCGGCGTAGGTCAGCACGCGGCGACCGTTGTCACGCAGGCCGATGCCAGGGTCGGCCAGGTTGGGACGCGGTGCCATCGTCTGCATGTCCACCAGCGGGTTGCCGATTTCACTAGCCGGGTGTTGCTGCATGGCCGGCATGGCGGCGTGGCTCATGCCGGCCATCTTGCCGTGGTCCATGCCCGCCATGGCATCCATACTGCCGTGGCCCATGTCGTCCATGCTCAGCACCGGGCGCGGGTCGGGGGCTGGCACCGGTGCCTGCAGCCCGGCCGCACGGGCCAGGGTGCCTCGGGCGAAGCCGGTGCGGTCCATGCTCTGGGCGAACAGGGTGTAGGCGGGTTGGTCGCCCACGGTTACCAGCACGTCGTAGGTCTCTGCCACGGCAATGCGCAGTTCATCCACGCTCACGGGTGTCACCGGCAAACCGTCGGCGGCGATCACCGTCAGCTTCAGCCCAGGGATGCGGAAGTCGAAATAGGTCATGGCTGAGGCGTTGATCAGCCGCAGGCGCACGGTTTCGCCTGGCTGGAACAGGCAGGTGAAGTTGCCTTGCGGTGGTTGGCCGTTGAGCAGGTAGGTGTAGGTGGCGGCGCTGATATCCGCGAGGTCGGTTGGGCTCATGCGCATGCGCGCCCAGGCCGTGCGTTCGGCGACGGTGGGGCTCCAGCCGTTTTCGGCCACGTCATCGATGAAGTCGCCAACCGTGCGCTTGTGGAAGTTGTACGCGTCGGACTGCTTCTTCAGCGTCGCCATCAGGTGTTCCGGCGCCTGGTCTGACCAGTCGCTGAACAGCAGCACATGATCGCGCTGGTAGCGGTGCGTTTCGGGCTCGCGTGGCTCGATCACGATCGCCCCGTATACCCCGGCTTGCTCCTGCAGCCCCGAATGGCTGTGGTACCAGTAGGTGCCGCTCTGGCGCAGGGTGAACTGGTAAAGGTAGTCGCCGCCGGGCTCGATACCAGCGAAGCTCAGACCAGGCACGCCGTCCATGTTGGCCGGCAGGATGATGCCGTGCCAGTGGATCGAGGTGTCCTGCGCCAGTCGGTTGCGCACGCGCAAGGTCACGGTGTCACCTTCGCGCCAGCGCAGCAGTGGGCCGGGCAGGCTGTTGTTGACGGTCAGTGCGGTACGCGGCCGGCCTGTGATGTTGACCGGGGTCTGGCCAATGAACAGCTCGAAATGCTGGCCGGCCAGGTCTCGGCCTTCGGCGGCCTGGGCCAGCGGGCGCCACAGCCCCAAGCCCGCCAGCGTGCTGGCGGCGCCCAGGCCTTTGACAAACGTACGGCGGGAGGGGTTGCGCAACATGGCGTGGCCTCATGCAGAAGAGCCACGATGTTCGCTGCAGCCGGCTGTCAGGTAGCTGAGGTGCACATTACAGTGTTGTCAGCTTGCTGCTTCGTCGATGCGGAGGTCGCGCATCAGCAGGCCGTAGTCGAGGGCAACCTGTTCCGGGATCGGCAGGTACACCACATGGCCATCGCCCGGTGCGACCTCGATGGCGTGCTGCTGGCGGTTGTGCAGGCGGTGCAGGTCGAAGTGGTAGTTACCGCGCGGGGTCATCAGCTCCAGATGGTCGCCCACGGCGAAGCGGTTCTTCACCTTGACCTCGGCGAGGCCGTCGATACGCACGCCGGTCAGCTCGCCAACGAATTGCTGGCGTTCGGACACCGAGTTGCCCCGCTGGTAGTTCTGGTACTCGTCGTGCACGTGGCGGCGCAGGAAACCTTCGGTGTAACCGCGTTGTGCCAAGGATTCGAGGTTACCCATCAGGGCGCGGTCGAATGGCCGCCCGGCCACCGCGTCGTCGATCGCCTGGCGATACGACTGCACCGCGCGGGCACAGTAGAAGTGCGATTTGGTGCGACCCTCGATCTTCAGCGAATGCACACCCATCAAGGCCAGGCGCTCGACGTGCTGGATGGCGCGCAGGTCCTTGGCGTTCATGATGTAGGTGCCGTGTTCATCCTCGAACGCCGGCATTTCAGTGCCGGGGCGGTTGCTTTCCTGCAGCAGGAACACCTGGTCGGTAGGGGCACCCAGGCCCAGGGTGGGCTGCACTTGGCGCACGATGTCACCGGTGGCGTTCTCGGTGGCTGGCGTGGCGTCGTATTTCCAGCGGCAGGCATTGGTGCAGGTGCCCTGGTTGGCGTCACGCTTGTTGAGGTAGCCCGACAGCAGGCAACGGCCGGAATAGGCCATGCACAGGGCGCCGTGCACGAACACTTCCAGCTCCATTCCTGGCACCTGCTGGCGGATTTCTTCGATTTCGTCCAGCGACAGCTCTCGAGACAGGATCACCCGGCTCAGCCCAAGTTGCTGCCAGAACTGCACGCTCGCCCAGTTGACGGTGTTGGCCTGCACTGACAGGTGCACCGGCATCTGCGGGAAGTGCTGGCGCACCAGCATGATCAGGCCGGGGTCGGACATGATCAGCGCGTCCGGCGCCATCTCGATCACGGGTGCCAGGTCTTTGAGGAAGGTCTTGAGCTTGGCATTGTGCGGGGCGATGTTGACCACCACGTAGAAGCGCTTGCCCAAGGCGTGCGCCTCCTCGATCCCCAGTGCCAGGTTGGCGTGATCGAACTCGTTGTTGCGCACCCGCAAGCTGTAACGCGGCTGGCCGGCGTAGACCGCATCGGCGCCGTAGGCAAACGCGTAGCGCATGGTCTTGAGAGTGCCGGCGGGGGCCAGCAGTTCGGGCTTGGCAGTAGGGTTCATGTGCGCACCGGGGCAAAAAGGCGGCGATGCTAGGGGGGATGGACAGGGTGCGTATTGATTTGCGTCAAGTGAGCGCGGCACTTTTGTCCAAGTGCGGTGCACTAATCACTCATAAGCCATGTGAGGAACTGCGATGAACGAAACCGCGCTACAGAATAAAGCCCTGGCAGTACTCTTGGCGCTCGTAACCATTGCCTTTTTCTGGATTCTGCTGCCGTATTACGGCGCAATCTTCTGGGCGGTGATCCTCGGTATCCTGTTCGCCCCGCTGCAGCGTCATTTGCTCATCCGCAGCGGGCGGCGGCGTAACCTTGCTGCGGTCACGTCCACGCTGGTGTGCCTGCTTGTGGCGATCCTGCCGGTGATCATCACCAGCGCCCTGCTGGTACAAGAGGGCGCCACGCTGTACCAGCGCATCGAAAGCGGGCAACTGGACATCGCCGGTTACGTCGAGCGCGGCAAGGACATGCTTCCGGCATTCGCCCAGCGTGGCCTGGACAACATGGGCATGGGTAACCTCGACGGGTTGCGTGACAAGATCACCAAGTGGGCAACCCAGGGTAGCCAGGTATTGGCCAGCCAGGCATTCAGCTTTGGCCAGGGCACATTTGAGTTCCTGGTCAGTTTCGGCATCATGATGTACCTGCTGTTCTTTTTCCTGCGTGATGGCCCGGAAGTCGCGCGCCGGGTGCGCATGGCCGTCCCGCTGCCCGAGCACCAGAAGCGTCGTTTGCAGTTGAAGTTCAATCGTGTGGTGAGGGCGACAGTGAAGGGCAACGTGCTGGTGGCCATTACCCAAGGTGCGTTGGGTGGCTTTATTTTCTGGGTGCTGGATATCCCGAGTGCGTTGGTGTGGGCGGTGCTGATGGCGTTTCTGTCGCTGCTGCCGGCGGTAGGCGCGGGCATCATCTGGGCGCCGGTGGCGGCGTATTTCCTGCTGACCGGGGCGATACTGCCAGGGTTGGTGCTTACTGCGTTCGGGGTGCTGGTGATCGGCCTGGTGGATAATGTGTTGCGGCCCATCCTGGTGGGCAAGGATACGCGGATGCCGGACTACCTGATCCTGGTGTCGACCCTTGGCGGGCTGGCGGTGTTCGGCCTCAACGGCTTCGTGATCGGCCCATTGATCGCGGCGCTGTTCGTCTCCAGCTGGGCGATCTTTGCCGCGACCAAACCGCAGGTGCAATTGCCGCAATAGCTTTCTAGCTCAGGTTTGTCGGCCGTAGGAGCGGGTTTACCCGCGAAGAGGCCGGGCCTGCTGGCCAATCTCCACCCGCCGTTCACCGTTGCTGCCGCCACCGTATTCGCGGGTAAACCCGCTCCTACACAGATTGGTGGCGGACACACATACAGAGAAACCGCAGGGGTCAGAAGGCTTGCGGCATCTCGCCCTTGGCCAGGCGCCGGTTGATGTCGGCAATCACTTCGGGAAGATCGTTGATGGTGTCGATCAGGTAGTGCGGGCGGGAGGCGGCAAACAGGGTATGGATGCGCTGGCGCTCGCTTTCCAGTTTTTCGGCACTCAGCGCGCGGAAGCCTTCCCAGGTCAGGCCCAGGGCATTGCCCGAACAGACCAGTGCCACGGTCCACATGCCGGCACGGCGACCTTCAAGAATGCCTGGCACGGTGTCGTCCACCTTCACGCAGGCCGCTACATCGTCAATCCCCAGCGCAATCACGTTGGCCAAGGCCTGGGCCGGCCATGGGCGGCCGTTCGGGGTTTCATCGGTGGCCACTACATGGTCGGCTACGTAGCCGTTCTGCGCCGCCAGTTCAACCACCTTGTCCATCACCACTTTCGGGTAGCCCGAGCACGAACCGATCTTCAGGCCGTCCTGGCGTAGACCGGTGAGGGTGTCCAGCGCACCGGGGATCAGCGCCGAGTGCACGGCGATCTTCTCGATCTGCAGCGGCATGAAGCGGTTGTAGATGGCGGTGACGTCATCATCGGTCGGGGTACGGCCGAACACCTTGCGGTAGCGCTCGGCAATTTCCGGTACGTCGCACAGGGTGCGGATATGGTCCCATTTACCCATGCCCATCGGGCCTCGGGCTTCCTCGATAGACACCTGCACGTCGAACTCGGCAAAGGCCTCGACAAAGATCTGGGTGGGGGCGAATGAGCCGAAATCGACCACGGTGCCAGCCCAGTCGAGGATGGCGGCTTGCAGTTGGGTGGGGTTGTTGTAGTTCATGTGCGCTAATTCCTGGGTTCGGGTGGGCAAAGCGTCAGATGTCCAGCACTTCCATTTCCCGCAGCACGTCGGCCACGGCATTCACGGCGGCCTGCATGCCGTCCGCCCCGACCACACCGATACAGCCGATGCGGAAGGTTTCGACCTGGGTCAGCTTGCCCGGGTAGAGAATGAATCCCTTGGCCTTGACCCGCTCGTAGAAGTCCTTGAACTGGTAGCGGGCATCGGTGGGGGCGTGGAAGGTGACGATGATCGGCGCCTGGATTTCGGCGGGCAGAAAACTGCGCAGGCCGATGGCTGCCATGCCGTCGAGCAGCGTCTTGCAGTTGTCTGCGTAGCGCTGGTGGCGGGCGGGAAGGCCACCTTCCTCGCTGTATTGCTGCAGTGCTTCATGCAGGGCCGCGACCACGTGGGTAGGCGGGGTGAAGCGCCATTGCCCGGTCTTGGCCATGTAGGCGTGCTGGTCGTGCAGGTCCATGGCCAGCGAGTGGGCATTGCCTTCGGCGGCCGCCAGGGCGTTCTTTTCGGCGAAGACGAAGCCCATGCCGGGTACGCCTTCCAGGCACTTGCCGGAGGCTGCGATCAGCGCTTCGAAGGGGATTTCGCGGGCATCGATCGGCAATGCTCCGAACGAGCTCATGGCATCAATGATCAGGCGCTTGCCATGGCGTTTGATCACCTGGGCGATCTCGGGGAGCGGGTTGAGAATGCCGGTGCTGGTTTCGCAGTGGATCAGCGCCACATGGGTGATGGCCGGGTCTTCGGCCAGCAGCCGGTCGACGTCGGCGGCCGTGGTCGGCTGGTCTTCGGCCGTTTCGAAGGTGCTGTAGGTGCGGCCCAGCACTTTGCAGATCTTTGCCAGGCGCTGGCCGTACGCGCCGTTGATCAGTACCAGAACCTTGCCATCGCGTGGCACCAAGGTGCCGATGGCCGCTTCCACGGCGAAGGTGCCGCTGCCTTGCAGGGGAACGCAGTGGTGGCTGCTGGCGCCGTCGATGATGGCCAGCAGTTGTTCGCAGACGCTGGCAGTCAGTTGGTTGAAGTCACGGTCCCAGGAGCCCCAGTCCACCAGCATGGCTTGGCGGGTGCGGATTGATGTGGTCAAGGGACCTGGGGTCAGCAGAATCGGGGCGTTGCTCATTCCGTTATTCCTCACAAGCGGTGGGCTGAAACTACGGGGCCTAGGTTGCAATTCGCGTTGTCATCAATCAAATTGTTTGTTGTTATCCCAGCTATAAGTCAGGCCGATAAATATGAACCTGTTCCAGCTACGCGCTTTCGACGCCGTGGCCCGTGAGGGCAGCTTTACCCGTGCTGCCGAGCGCCTGTTCATCAGCCAGCCGGCGGTGACCGGGCACGTCAAGGCCCTGGAAGAGCACTACCAGATCACCTTGCTGCGGCGTACCGCACGGCGCGTGGAACTGACCGAGGAGGGCACGCGCCTGGCGGCCATCACCCGCGCCATGTTCGGCCTGGCCGAAGAGGCGCAGGCCATGCTCGAGGCCAACCGCCAGCTGCTGACCGGGCGCCTGGAGGTAGCCGCCGACGGCCCGCACCGGGTCATGCCGATGCTGGCGCTGTTGCGTGAGCGGTACCCTGGCGTCACCGTCAACTTGCGCCTGGGCAATGCACAGGAGACGTTGGCTGCGCTGCTTGGCGAGCATGCCGACGTGGCGGTGCTGACCGAAATCGAGCCGCGCAAGGGGCTGCATCTGCAAACGCTCTGTGAGTCGCGCCTGTGTGCGTTGTTACCTGTGGGGCATGCCTGGGCCAGCGAGCGGGAGGACTTGCCGTTGGCCGCGCTGCACCAGCAGATCATGGTGCTGCGCGAACCCAGCTCCACCACGCGGCGCACCTTCGACAAGGCCTGCCTCAAGGCGGGCGTGCAACCGCGTGTATTGCTGGAACTGGACAGCCGGGAGGCGGTAACCGAGGCAGTGGCCTCGCAACTGGGGATTGGCGTTGTTTCTTCCACTGAAGTGGCCAATGATCCCCGTGTGGTGGCACGACCATTGGCCGGTGAGGGCCTTGTCAACCAACACGTGATCGGCTGCCTGGAGCGCCGTCGGGAACTGCGCCTGATTCAGGCATTCCTGAGTCTGGCAGCGGGGCTATGATGGCTGTTTGCTGCGGGGCACCCTAGGCTCTGTATGAAAAGCCTTGATACTCGGTGATGCTGCGTTGAAAACAGCCTCGGAATGCTCATTTACAACCCGTAAACTCCGCTTCCTCGGCTGTTTTCGCCTTGCCTGACCTTCGTCTCAAGGCTTTTCATACAGACCCTAATATGGCCGGCAATCAGCCGACAGGACCGTCGATGAGCGACAAAGACACCATTTCCATGCAACTGGTGCGCGAAGCGCTGTTGCAGACCTGCCCTGCCGGTGAGCCTGACAGTAGCTTGCTGGCCAGGGCGGGCATCGCCGTTGAACAACTGCACCTGCCAGAGGCAAGGGTCAGTGCCGAATCCTATGCCCGCCTGTGGCGCTTGCTGGCCCGGCGCTGCAACGACGAATTTTTCGCGATGGACCCGCGCGGTTTGTGCAGTGGCAGCCTGGCTTTCATGTGCCGTGCCAGCATGGGCCAACCGACCCTGGGCGCAGGCCTGGAAACCTCGCTGGCATTTCTGTCGCTGATGCTTCAAGACATGCAGCCCAGCCTGGTGCGCCAGGAAGGCCTGGCCGAAATTGTCATCAATGAGCCGCGTGACGAACCGCGCCGTGCGTTCACCTATTTCACGTTCTGGATGATCGTGCATGGCGTGGCTTGCTGGCTGGCCGGGCGGCGCATCCCGATTCTGAGCATCGATCTGCGTTGTGCCGAACCCCCTTTTTGCGACGACTACCGGGTCATGTTTTCGGAGAGCCTGCATTTTGAGCGTCCACGCACACGCATGATCATTGCTTCGCAATGCCTCGACTTGCCCCTGCGCCGCAGCGAGGAGGAACTGCAGCGTTTTCTGGCCGAAGCGCCGGGCAATATCCTGGTCAAGTACCGTGACCCGGCCAGCCTCGGGCGGCGTATCCGCACCGACCTGTTGCGCCTGGCCCCTGAGCAATGGCCCGATGCTGACAGCCTGGCCCGGCAGCTGTGCCTGTCGCCATCGACTCTGCGGCGGCGCCTGGCAGAAGAGGGGCAGAACTACCAGGGCCTGAAGGACAGCGTACGACGGGAGCTGGCGATCGCCTGGCTCAGCCAGGAAGACGTGGCCATGGGCGAGCTTGCCGAGCGTTTGGGGTTTGCCGACAGCAGCTCGTTCTATAAGGCATTTCGCAAGTGGTTCGGCTGCAACCCGGGGCATTATCGGGCATTGATCCAGGCGCGAGGGGTAGGGCACTGAAGGGCGAACGCTTCCCGTTGTAGTGCATTACCGCGCGGGCCCAGAAGGCTTACCGAGCAGGCGCCGATCGAACCCGTTCCCCCTGCATCCTGGTCCGGCATTTGAACAACATGGTTGGCTTCGCCAATAGCTGTGGAACCCACCATGAACATCAACGCTACTGCCCATGACCCATTCATAGGTGCCCGATTACCTGAGTGGCTCAAACGCGCGTCAAGGGGCCAGATCAACACACTGCGCACCACCCTGAACGCGCACCATGCCAACCAGGCACGCTTGAGTGGCCTGACGCTCGAGTTACTGCCGCTCCAGCAGTTTGCCGAGAAACACCTGGCGGCTTTGCTGGATGCACCGTTGCCGGACGGGCAGGTATTTGCCCAGCTCGAATGGCTGCGGGTCGCGCCGCGCTTCGGCACATTGCCAGGTACCTTGCAACAGACATACGCATATAGCCAGACGCGTGAAAATGGGTTACTGCGGCTGATGCGCAACTTTGCTGCGAACACCCGCTACTACGAGGGCACGGGGCTGGTTTTGCCGGGCAGCGATAAACCATTGAATGCATCGCTGGAAGCGTTGATTACGGCCTGTCGTGATCTGGACGTTGGTCAGCGGTATCAGGACGCGTTGCAAAGGATCTTCCAGCCAGCTACCCAGGCGATGCTGGCTGAAGACAAACGTTCGGGGTTGAGGCTGGCGACCGAGCTTGCGGCTTTGCAGGGAAACATAAGCGTCGATGTGCAGCTTGCCTTGCGTGAGGTGGTGGACCACGGTCAGGAGAAGCGACAACAAGGGCTTGAATGCAAACCCATGCTGCTGAGGGCAATAGGGAAACCTGTGGTCGATGGCTTGCTGATCCACCTGCATGACAAGGCGGGAAATGAACGGGGCATCGTACTTTACCTGCCTGGTGATCCCCGGCAGGCATTGCGGTTCTTCGACAATGCCCCCTCCATGAACAATACCGTGGCGATGTTGTTGCAAGATCCGGGTTACTGGCAGTACTTCACGCAGCTCATCAGCCTTGAGCACCGTGCAGGTTTTGTCAGTACCCTTGGCAAGCGCTTGAAAGACAAGGTGGCGGACCTGGAGCTTGAGGGTGAAACACCTGAAGGAGGGATCTTCAGGCAACTGGCGACTCGGCAAGTGCAACGGGTCAAGGAAGATGCCCGGTTGCTGCTGGTACCGACCGCAGACGCTGATAGCCGGGCGGTAAGCGCCAGGCACGCTGAGTGGAAGGCGGCAGGTCTGGACCTGGTCAACCTCGCTGGCCTTTTCATCCCGGCTGTGGGGGGCGTGCTGCTGGGGCAGGTGGTTGCCCAGACTTGCTCTGAAGTGTTCGAAGGGACAAGGGACTGGTCGAAGGGGCACCAACACGAAGCGCTGCAGCATCTGCTGGGGGTCGCCGAAACCTTGGCGGCCACCGCGGCAACGGTGGCGGGTGTCAGTTTTGTGCGCAGTGCGTTTGTCGCTAGCCTGGAGCCGGTAAGCCTGGGGAACGGGCAGGGTCGCCTGTGGCAGTTCAACGCCAGGAATTATCGATCATTGCCGGACCCTATCGATCTGCTCGGAGAGGGACGCAATGGCGAGGCAGGCCGCCGCGGGGTCCGTATCGATGGACGCTACTTCGAAGTGCATCAGCCTGTCGCCGATGGCCCCTATCGCCTGCGCCATGCTGCGAGTGAGGGCGGCTACGGGCCGGTCGTGCTGCACAACGGTGAGCGTGGCTGGCAGTTGATGCGTGAGCAACCACTAAGCTGGCAGGCGCCTGCTCGCATGCTGGATGCATTATGGCCACAGCATCCCCCTGTCGACGCGCATCAGGCCGAGCAGATAATGCGGGTGGCAGGTATCGATGAAGACCTGTTACGCGGCGTTCTCGTGGAGAATCGCCCGGCTCCGGTGAGCCTTGGTCAAACCTTGCGTGCTTTCCAAGCGCATGCGCGCATTCAAACGTTTTTCGAGCGTGTTCGGCTGAAAGCGTTGATGCCATCGGACAGTGAACTGCTGGCCTGGTGTGAATCAAGGCCAGGCGTGGGCGCTGGACTGGAGCAGATGCGGGTGCATGAGGCCGGGTTGCGGCCGCAATTGTTTGCCCACCTGACAGAACAGCCACTTGCAGCAGACCCGCTGAGCATGTTGGTAAAACGGGACTTCCCCGGTTTGCCTTCGGCCTACATAAATGAAGTCACTGGCCAAGCGCATGAGCTTGAGCACCAAATGGCGCGGGTCGAGCGGCGGCTGCCATTGCCGTGCGCGAACAACGCCCGTTCGCTCTTGCGTCTGGCCCGGCTGAGCCGGGGGCTGGCTGGATTGTATCTGAGCACAGCTTACAGTGACGTCACCGGCGAGTTGGCCCTTGCGTTGCTGGATAGCTTCGAACTTGAGCAACTTGATCTCGACTTGCGTGACAGCGGGCTGGAGGGACGGTCTATCAGGCACCTCGGTAGCGGCGGGCAAACCGAGGCAAAAAGAATAGTGGTCCGGCATGAAGGCAGGTTTCTGATCTACAACGGGTCAGGTGTGCCACACGTGCTTATCGCTGACGAGCCTGGATGTATCTTCGAGGCGCTATTTACCACACTTACGTCGGAGCAGCGGGCAGCGATGCAACTGGTGGGCAGTGCGGCGGCGAGCCAACTGCGTGAGAAGCTTCTGGCGCGGTTACCCGCTTCCCATTGGGATATCGCGCGCATGCTCGGCTGGCCAGAGGAGCAGCCCTGGCTCAATCCAGGGCGTCGCATGGATGATGGGCGCGTGGGATACCCGCTAAGTGGCCGCCCTGGCGCTGCACCCAGAGATGAGCGGGTGATCATTCGTGACCAGCTACGGTCGCTTTATCCTGGCCTGGACGAGGCAGCGCTCGATGTGGAGCTGGCGCGAGTGCAGCAAGGCTCGCAGCCAGTCTTCGAGCGCCTGGTAGAACTGCAGGAAGCACATGACCAGCTGGTGCTATACCTGAATCGCTGGGTCGGTGCCGAGTTGCAGGAGGCTCGACGAGCCGCCCGCAGGCTGACGGCCGACAGCATCCTGCGAGCCTGGCGACTGCAGGGCGAGCCTGTTTCGGTCGGCGAAGGGCAAACACAAGGGCAGCGCTTGTCGATGAGTGGTTTGAGTTTGCGCACACTGCCGGCACTACCGCCGCACATCGATTTCCATCGCATTACCCTGCTGAGCGTGAACGACACCCGGATTACTGACATTCCGGCCGACTTCCTTCGCCCGTTCACTGCCTTGACGCACCTGAACCTCAACAGCAACGCGTTGATGCGTCTACCAACAGGCATTGCCCATTTAATGAATCTTCAATCGCTTCGGTTGGCGCATAACGAGATACGCCTCGATGCCCAGGCGATCGGCGTTTTGCATGGTTTGTCCAACCTTGCGCATCTTGATCTCAGTCATAACCGGCTGGAAGCGCTGGACATGAGTTTCCACCAACTTTCTCGGCTGACAAGCCTGAACCTGCGTCATTGTCGCCTGGGCAGCTGGCCGCGTCGCCTGGAACTCTGTGGTCTACTCGAGCGTGCTGACTTGCGCAACAACCAACTACGCGAAGTGCCCATCGAGATCCAGCAGATGCCTTATGCATTTCGGCGCGCCATTCTGATAGAGGACAACCCCTTGTCGGTCATGCAGCAACGAAGGTTGTATGCACTCGATGTGATCGAAGAACACCGGCACTCGCCTGAGCAGATGGGGTCAGTTGACCTGGTCAGGGCCCGTATGCGTTGGGTAGGTCATACGGATGCGACGGTTCAGGCTGAGCGGGAGGGCGTGTGGCGGCGGTTGCTGGAGCAAGCGGGTAGCAGCGGGTTGTTCAGGTTGTTGGCTCGCCTGGAGATGACAGCAGACTACAGCGAAGCGGGTGAAGGGCGGGATGCGTTGGTTGACGGCGTATGGACACTGCTGGGTACGCTGGACGGCGACCCGGTGCTGTGCCGGCGGATCTTTGAGCGGGCCGGCCTGCCGCTGTCATGTTCGGACGCCGTTGCCAGCCATTTCAGTGCACTGCAGTTATTGGTGAGGCAGGCACAGGCCGAAGCAGCCGCAGTCAACCCTGAAAGCAGGGGCGAGTTGCTTGAACTGGGCAGGCAACTGTTCCGGCTGGATCAACTGGAAGGGATAGCCTACCAGGATGGCCGGCAGCGTCTGGCTGCCAGTGAACATGTTGACCATTTGGCATTGGGGCTGGCTTACAGGGTGCAACTTCGTAGCCGGTTGCGGCTGCCCAACCAGCCATATGCCATGCGCTATCCCGATGCTGTCGCGCTGACACAGGCCCAGGTAGAGGATGCATTCCAGCGGGTTACGCGCGCGCAGACCATCGAGGGCTTGACCGATAGCCTGAGCCAGCGCGCGTTCTGGCGCCGTTACCTGAGCCAGCAACATGGCCGAATGTTTGATGCCCTCAGTGCGGACTACATTCAGCGCACGCTTGGGTTGCAGGCTCAACGCCCCGTCTTGACGCCGGCGGCTTTCGAGCAGCGACTAAGCCGGCTGCAGGAACAGCAGGACCTCGATATCGAGCGCCTGGTCGCAGGGCTCACCCAGTCCTACCTGCGTGCAGCCGAGCGCGCAGAGGGGTGATGAGCGGCGGCCAAACCAGTCATCCAGATTGACAGCTTTGGCCATTGCCGCCGCGCATGAGCGGCGCGAACATCGTCGGACCGATGCTTCAACTCCAAAAACAAGAAACCAGGAGTCCGATGATGCGCGATTACGCCGAGGCCGCTCGTACGTTTGACCATGACCAGGCCGTTGTGGCGGCATTGCACGGCAACCTCGAAGCCCTTAATGCCTGTGTCGAATGCTGTGACCGGCATGCCGGTGACGGCAAGCTGGCGCTGATTCATGAAGACCGCGATGGTAACAGCGCGCGCTATAGCTTCGATCAGCTTCAGGTGCAGGCTGCCCGGTTCGCCAATGTGCTAAGGGCGCAGGGGGTAGGCGCCGGAGACCGGGTTGCCGGCTTGATGCCGCGCACCCCCGAACTGCTGGTGACCATCCTTGCTACCTGGCGCCTCGGGGCGGTTTATCAGCCCTTGTTCACGGCGTTCGGCCCCAAGGCCATCGAGCACCGGCTTGAGCAATCCCATGCCCGAGTGGTGGTCACCGATAGCCAGAACCGCGCCAAGCTGGACGATGTGCACGCCTGCCCGACCATCATTACCGTCAAGGCCCGCAGTGGTGAACTGGACTTCCAGCAATGCCTGGAGAACGCAGCGGATGTCTGCGAGCCGGTGATGCGCTCAGGCAACGATCCGTTCCTGCTGATGTTCACCTCTGGAACCACTGGCCCGGCAAAACCCCTGGAAGTGCCACTGCGCGCGATTGTCGCGTTTCAGGGCTACATGCGTGATGCCATCGAGCTGCTGCCTGAGGACAATTTCTGGAACCTGGCCGACCCGGGTTGGGCTTATGGCTTGTATTACGCCGTGACCGGTCCGTTGTCGCTGGGGCATGCCACCACGTTCTACGATGGCCCGTTCAGTGTCGAGAGCTGCGCCAGGGTGATCGACAAGCTGGGTATCACCAACCTGGCCGGCTCGCCCACCGCGTATCGCTTGCTGATTGCGGCGGGCAAAGATTTCTCGGCACCGATCAAGGGCCGCCTGCGGGTGGTCAGCAGTGCTGGCGAACCGCTTAACCCCGAGGTGATCCGCTGGTTCGCCGACGAGCTGGGCGTGACCATTCACGATCACTATGGCCAGACCGAACTGGGTATGGTGCTGTGCAACCACCATGGCTTGCAGCACCCGGTACACCTGGGGTCGGCCGGCTATGCCATCCCCGGCCACCGCATCGTGGTGCTGGACGAGCAGGGCAACGAGCTGCCAGCCGGTCAGCCAGGCATCCTCGCCGTTGACCGCGAGCAGTCGCCGCTGTGCTGGTTCGGTGGTTACCACGGTCTGCCGACCAAAGCTTTCGTCGGCAAGTACTACCTCAGCGGCGACACTGTCGAGCTGAACCTGGATGGCAGCATCAGCTTCGTTGGCCGCAGCGACGACGTGATCACCACCTCGGGTTACCGGGTGGGTCCGTTCGATGTGGAAAGCGCGTTGATCGAGCACCCGGCGGTGATCGAGGCAGCGGTGATCGGCAAGCCAGACCCGGAGCGCACCGAGCTGATCAAGGCGTTCGTGGTATTGGCCAGTGGCTATGCCGGCAGCGTCGAGCTGGAAGAAACCTTGCGCCAGCACGTGCGCCAGCGCCTCTACGCGCATGCCTACCCCAGGGAAATCGAATTCGTCAGCGAGCTGCCCAAGACCCCGAGCGGCAAGCTGCAACGCTTCATCCTGCGCAACCAGGAAGTCGCCAAACAACAAGCGCAACAGGCCACCCCTGTCAGCGTCTGAAAGGAAAGAACTCATGCACATCGCCAATAAACATTTCATCGTCAGCGGCGCCGCTTCCGGGCTGGGTGCCGCTACTGCACAGATGCTGGTCGAGGCTGGCGCCAAGGTCATGCTGGTCGACCTCAATGCCCCGGCTGTCGAAGCCAAGGCCCGCGAGCTGGGCGACAACGCCCGTTTCGCCGTGGCGGATATCAGTGACGAGCAGGCGGCCCAGTCGGCTGTCGATGCAGCTGTCAGCGCCTTTGGCAGCCTGCATGGGTTGGTCAATTGTGCTGGCATCGTCGGTGCCGAGAAGGTGCTGGGCAAGCAGGGCCCGCATGGCTTGGCCAGCTTCGCCAAGGTCATCAACGTCAACCTGATCGGCAGCTTCAACCTGTTGCGTCTGGCTGCGGCGGCCATGGCCGAAGGGGCTGCCGATGAGAGCGGCGAGCGCGGGGTCATCATCAACACGGCCTCCATTGCCGCCTATGACGGCCAGATTGGCCAGGCCGCCTACGCTGCTTCCAAGGGTGCGATCGCCAGCCTGACCTTGCCGGCCGCGCGCGAACTGGCACGCTTCGGCATCCGCGTGATGACCATCGCTCCGGGTATCTTTGAAACCCCTATGATGGCTGGCATGAGTGAAGAGGTACGTGCTTCGCTGGCTGCCGGCATGCCGTTCCCGCCCCGCTTGGGCCGCCCGCAGGAATACGCCGCGCTGGCCCGCCACATCATCGAGAACAGCATGCTCAACGGTGAGGTCATCCGCCTCGACGGTGCGCTGCGCATGGCTGCCAAGTAAGGAGAACGAACATGACCCTCGCCAATGACCCCATCGTTATCGTCAGCGCCGTACGCACGCCCATGGGCGGGTTGCAGGGCGACCTCAAGAGCCTGACTGCGCCGCAACTGGGCAGCGCGGCCATTCGTGGTGCCGTGGAACGTGCCGGCATCGATGCCGCCTGTGTCGAGCAGGTACTGTTCGGCTGCGTGCTGCCAGCCGGCCAGGGCCAGGCGCCGGCACGCCAGGCCGCGCTGGGCGCGGGGCTGGACAAGCACACCACCTGCACCACCCTGAACAAAATGTGCGGCTCGGGTATGCAAGCCGCGATCCTGGCCCATGACCTGCTGCTGGCCGGCACCGCAGACGTGGTAGTGGCGGGCGGCATGGAAAGCATGACCAACGCGCCTTACCTGCTGGACAAAGCCCGTGGTGGCTACCGCATGGGCCACGGCAAGATCATCGACCACATGTTCATGGACGGCCTCGAAGATGCCTACGACAAAGGCCGCCTGATGGGCACCTTCGCCGAGGACTGTGCCCAGGCCAATGCCTTCAGCCGCGAGGCCCAGGACCAGTTCGCCATCGCCTCGCTGACCCGAGCGCAGGACGCCATCAGCAGTGGCCGTTTTGTCGCCGAGATCGTGCCGGTGGAAGTCACCGAGGGCAAGGAAAAGCGCGTCATCAAGGATGACGAGCAGCCGCCCAAGGCGCGCCTGGACAAGATTGCGCAGCTCAAACCGGCGTTTCGTGAAGGCGGCACCGTGACGGCGGCCAACGCCAGTTCGATTTCCGACGGCGCTGCGGCGCTGGTACTGATGCGTCGCTCCGAGGCCGACAAACGTGGCCTCAAACCATTGGCCGTCATCCACGGTCACGCCGCCTTTGCCGACACCCCGGCGCTGTTCCCGACCGCCCCGATCGGCGCGATAGACAAACTGATGAAACGCACCGGCTGGAACCTGGCCGAAGTCGACTTGTTCGAGATCAACGAGGCCTTCGCCGTGGTCACCCTGGCGGCCATGAAACACCTCGATCTGCCACACGACAAGGTCAACATCCACGGCGGCGCCTGCGCCCTCGGCCACCCGATCGGCGCTTCTGGCGCACGTATTCTGGTCACCCTGTTGTCAGCCTTGCGCCAGAACAATCTGCGCCGGGGTGTGGCGGCTATCTGCATCGGCGGTGGCGAGGCCACGGCCATGGCTGTTGAATGCCTGTACTGAGGTGAACCATGCTGGTAACTGACGAGCAACAACAGATCGCCGACGCGGTACGTGCCTTCGCCCAGGAGCGCCTGAAGCCGTTTGCCGAGCAATGGGACAAGGACCATCGCTTCCCGAGAGAGGCCATTGAAGAAATGGCCGAACTGGGCCTGTTCGGCATGCTGGTGCCGGAGCAGTGGGGCGGTAGCGACACCGGTTATGTGGCCTATGCCATGGCCCTGGAGGAAATCGCTGCGGGCGATGGCGCCTGCTCGACCATCATGAGCGTGCACAACTCGGTGGGTTGCGTGCCGATCCTGCGCTTCGGCAACGAGCAGCAGAAAGAGCAGTTCCTCACCCCGCTGGCTACAGGTGCGATGCTCGGTGCTTTCGCCCTGACCGAGCCACAGGCTGGCTCTGATGCCAGCAGCCTGAAGACCCGCGCACGCCTGGAGGGCGACCATTACGTGCTCAATGGCAGCAAGCAGTTCATTACCTCGGGGCAGAACGCCGGGGTAGTGATCGTGTTTGCAGTCACCGACCCGGAGGCTGGCAAGCGTGGCATCAGCGCCTTCATCGTGCCGACCGATTCGCCGGGCTATCAGGTAGCGCGGGTCGAGGATAAGCTTGGCCAGCACGCCTCCGACACCTGCCAGATCGTTTTCGACGATGTGCGCGTACCAGTGGCCAACCGGTTGGGTGCGGAGGGTGAAGGCTACAAGATCGCCCTGGCCAACCTTGAAGGCGGCCGTATCGGTATTGCCTCGCAAGCGGTGGGTATGGCCCGCGCGGCATTCGAAGTGGCGCGCGACTACGCCAACGAGCGCCAGAGCTTTGGCAAACCGTTGATCCAGCACCAGGCCGTGGCCTTTCGCCTGGCCGACATGGCGACGAAGATTTCCGTGGCCCGGCAGATGGTATTGCACGCCGCCGCCCTTCGTGATGCGGGGCGCCCGGCGCTGGTGGAAGCATCGATGGCCAAGCTGTTTGCCTCGGAAATGGCCGAAAAGGTCTGTTCGGATGCCTTGCAGACCCTGGGCGGTTATGGCTATCTGAGTGACTTCCCGCTGGAGCGGATCTACCGCGACGTTCGGGTTTGCCAGATCTACGAAGGCACCAGCGACATTCAGCGCATGGTCATTGCGCGCAATCTTTGAAGGAGCAGACTGCATGGCATTCGAAACCATCCTGTTGGACATCCACGGCAAGGTTGGCCTGATCACCCTCAACCGCCCGCAGGCGCTCAATGCGCTTAACGCGCAGATTGTCGGCGAGATCAACCAGGCCCTGGACCAGCTCGAGCGCGACCCGAACATCGGCTGCGTGGTGCTGACAGGCTCGGCCAAAGCCTTTGCCGCTGGCGCTGACATCAAGGAAATGGCCGAGCTGCAATATCCGCAGATCTACGTCGACGACCTGTTCAGCGACGCCGACCGCATTTCCAATCGCCGTAAGCCGATCATTGCTGCCGTGTCCGGATTTGCCTTGGGCGGCGGCTGTGAGCTGGCGATGATGTGCGACTTTATCCTCGCTGCCGACAACGCCAAGTTTGGTCAACCGGAAATCAACCTGGGCGTGCTGCCGGGCATGGGCGGCACCCAGCGCCTGACGCGTGCGGTGGGCAAGGCCAAGGCCATGGAGCTTTGCCTGACCGGTCGCCTGATGGGGGCGGAAGAGGCCGAGCGTGCAGGTTTGGTGGCGCGGATCGTGCCGCAGGCAGAGCTGGTGGAAGAGGCGCTGAAGGTGGCGGCGACCATTGCCAGCAAGTCGATTCCGGTGAGCATGATGGTCAAGGAGAGCGTCAACCGAGCGTTTGAAGTCACCCTCAGCGAGGGGGTACGCTTTGAGCGTCGGGTCTTCCATGCGGCTTTCTCCACCGAAGACCAGAAAGAAGGCATGGCCGCATTCATCGCCAAGCGCGAGGCCCAGTTCAAGGACCGTTGATCAGACTCGGTTCGTTGCCGTTGCCGTTGCCGTTGCCGTTGCCGTTGCCGTTGCCGTTGCCGTTGCCGTTGCTTTTGCTTTTGCTTCTAAGCGCGCGATAGTTCAGGCGACGCAGATTGCGACTTCAGGAGGCCGAGCGCAGGGCTTGCGGAGGGAGGTGACGGGCATGGATGCCCGTCAAGCGCTGAGGCCCCATGGATGGGGCCTTCGGCGCGTACTCCCGGGAGCAAGACCGTAGCGAGGGAACCCCGGAGCGTAGCGCAGGGGCCGGATGATGGGAGCACAGCGTTTTTTGGTTACTTTTTGTCGCGTTTGACAAAAAGTGACCCGCCGTAAGGGCGGAAAGGTGACTATGCGCCACCTGCGTGAATGAATACCTACTCGATGTGAATGCCCACATCCAAGAAGCAAGAAGCAAGAAGCAAGAAGCAAGAAGCGAACTCGTCTGTTTTGACTCAGCGAACCGTCCATTTGCGATGGCGACGCTGACTCACCTTTTCGCCCTTACGACGAATCACTTTTTGTCAAACGCGACAAAAAGTAACCAAAAAACGCTGCGCTCCCATCATCCGGCCCCTGCGCTGCGCTCCGGGGTACCCTCACTCCGGCCTTGCTCCCGGCAGGACCGCGCCGAAGGCCCCATCCTGGGGCCTCAGCGCTTGACGGGCATCCATGCCCGTCACCTGCCTCCGCAAGACCTGCGTTCGGCCTCCTGAAGTCGCGAAGATCAAGATCAAGATCAAGATCAACGGCAACGGCAACGGCAACGGCAACGGCAACGGCAACGGCAATGGCAACGGCAACAGTAGGCGAATGGGGCCTACCGGAATCACAGTTTACTACTGACCCTGCAGCTGAGCTGGGGTGCCGACCGGCGGATTGTCAGCAGTGGAAGCAAATTCGCACCCATTTGCAGTTGCTCCACGCCGCTTGGCGCCTTAGACTGCCGCCCCCTGTAAAAGAGTGCCGGTTGGCGCTTGAAGAATTTTGCTGCCGATGCATAGGCATCGGCGGCACATGAATCGCCCAAATGCACATTTTTTCATAGAGAAATCGATGACCAAGGAACAGTTGCTGGCCATGTCGGCCGATGACTACATGAACGCCGACCAGCTTGCTTTCTTTACTGAGCTGCTGCAGGCGATGAAAGTCGAAACCCATGAACGCATCGAACTCAGCCGCACCACCATCGAAGGCCTGGACACCCCGTCAGACCCTGCCGACGTGGCGTCGGTCGAAGAAGAACGTAGCTGGCTGGTAAATGCCATCGACCGCGACCAGCGCCTGCTGCCACAGCTGGAAATGGCCCTGGACCGTATTGCCGACGAAAGCTTCGGCTGGTGCGATGACAGTGGTGAGCCCATCGGCCTGAAGCGCTTGCTGATCAGCCCGACCACCAAGTACTGCATCGAAGCACAGGAGCGCCACGAGCAGCTCGATCGCCACCAGCGCCAGGTATAAATCCGCGCGCGGTGCCAAGCCCCTCGGAGCTATCCCTGGGGCTTTTTGCGTTTCTCGTCCATACCGTTTTGTTGCGCCATAAGAAACACTGCTGTACCAGGATGTGCTGTTTCCGCGCCACTGTCAGGCGTATCATGGCTTTATCGTTAGGGTGCTAATTAAATTCCGGAGGGAATGATGAATAGCCGAGTCGATGTGGCTGTGATGATAGGGTCGGGTGTGCCGGCCACCTTGCAGGCGCTGGGCAAGCGTATTTGCTGGGTAGTGCTGGTCAATGGCGAGCGCCGCGGCACCGCCTTCGCCACGCGCGAAGAAGCGCTTGAGTGCCAGGCTGCCTGGCAGCAGCAGCTGAAGAAAGGGCTGGCGGCCTGAAAATGTTTATTGCCTCTCGACGGGTTTCGGTGTTTTCGGGCATATTTGTCCTACAGTAATGCGCATATGGATGCCAGGGCTTGTCCTCTTGCAGGCTCACGCCATTGGTTGCGCTTTCTGGCGAGTGATTTCAGGCATCACGCTTCCCAAGCCGGGAATGAGCCAAACGCCTTCGGTTGAGGGCGAATCTGGCAAACCAGAGTAAAGATTCCTGCGCGCTGCATCGTCAGCGAGCACAGACATTTCGCATATCGCTTTATTACTCTTTTTGCCTATTGATAAGAAATGGCCGTGCCTCCCCGAGCTTGGGTGAGGGCGGGTTGTAACCGGTTGAGGATTACTTCATTGGCAGTCAGCACACTTGATACGCATGCGTTGTTCGCCCTGGGCGACTTGCGCGGTAAATTGGCCCAACTGTTTCAGGGCCGCTTCATCTATGTCACCGAACAGAGTCCCGAAGGCTTGTACATGGCCGAAATCGACACCGAGAGTGCACTGGTGGTCGATGACAAGCAGCGCCTTGAATTGAAAGTCGGCGACCACTTTCGTGCTGCCGTATTGCCTAGCCGCGAAGGTGGCAAGCTGGAAATGCGCTTTCGCGAAATCAAGTTGAATGTGTATGGCGTTGGCGACTACGCCTTCGTTTCTGTGCCGGAAGGCGAGGGCATCGTGTTTCGTGAAGGCCATGGCGTGATGCTGGTATTCGCCGCGCAGCAACAAGTACAGGAAGGCCTGGGCAAGTTGCTTAAAGCAGTGACCGGCAAGGTCGCCAAATGGCGCAAGGGTGAGCTGACCACCTTCAAGGCCAGTGAATGACCGACAGTGACGGCGCACCGGCCTCGCGGGCCGAGTTTCATCGGCAGCGCCAGGCAGATGCCGTGGCTGAGGCAGAACGTTTGCTGGCCGGGCGTGAGAAGCTGCAAGGCGGCTGGTTGAACTGGGTAGCGGCTGAGCTCTATCGCCTCAGCCCGCCGCCATATGCCGCCATGGTCCGGCGCGAGTTGCAGCGCCTCAGCCAAGGTTGAAACGGCAAACCTTCAATTGCCACGGTCTCGGCCGCTGCTGACTTCTTCAGGCACCGGCTCTTTCGACATGCGCTTGCGGAACAGCGCCGCCCGCGCCAACAACAGCGTGGTTATCGGCACGGTGATCGACAGCAGGATAGGAATCAGCCACGCGTGCAGCACAGGGGTTCCCTTGAGCCACGAAAAGTAGATGATCGAGGCCAGTGCAACGCACCAGGCGCCAAGGGTCGAGGCCAGCGCTGGCGGGTGCATGCGCTGGAAGTAGTCTTTCAGGCGTACCAGGCCTATGGCGCCGACCAGGGCGAACAGGCTGCCGGTGAGCAGCAGCGCGGCCGTGACCAGTTCCAGCCAGAACGGCAGTACCAGGGCTTCAGTCATTCGATCACCTCTCCGCGCAGCAGAAACTTGGCCAGCGCAAATGAGCCGACGAAACCAAACAGCGCAATCAGCAGGGCACCTTCGAAGTAGGTGTCACTGGCATAACGGATACCCAGCACCAGCATGGTGAGCATGGCCAGGATGTAAAGGTAGTCCAGGGCCAGCACGCGGTCTTGGGCGGATGGGCCACGGAACAGCCGGATCAGCGTCAGGCCCATGGCCAGGGCGAAGATGAACAGGCTGGCGAGGACGGCATTGGCGAGCAGGCCTGTCATTGGAAAATCTCCATCAGCGGGCGTTCGTAAGTGTCCTTGAAGTGCTGTATGAAGGCCGCTTCATCGTCCAGCTCAAACACATGCACCAACAGCACACTGCGGTCCAGTGCCAGTTCGGACCAGACTGTGCCAGGCACCACCGTGGTGATCATCGACAGTGCTGCCAGGCCGTGGGGGTCACGCAATGCCAGTGGTATGTGAACGAACGCCGAGCGTGGCGGCTGCTTGCCGGCCCGCAGCACACCGCGGGCCACCAGCAGGTTGGAGATGACCACATCGATGCCGACCCGACCGATCAGCCTGGCGATGACCAGGGGGCGCCGTACGTGGGCATGCTGCGGGCGCAGGGGCGCCATCAACAGTGGCGCCAGTATGCCAAGTGCGGTGCCCAGTAGCAGGTTGCCGGGGCTGACCGAGAGGTTCAGCAGCAGCCACAGGCCGAACAGCGAGACCGATAGCAGCGGGGCGGGGAACAGTCGGTTCATGGCTGCACCTGTACGTCGCGCGAGGTGGGGCCAGGAATCGGCCGGGCGGCCATCACGGCTTCGATATAGGCATCGGGGGCCTGCAGACTGGCGGCAGTGTCCTGGGTGTAGCGCAGCAACGGCTCGGCTTTGAGGCTGAGGATGAGGCACAGGCCGAGCAGGATGACGATGGGCAGGCATTCATAGCGCCGCAGCACCGGTGACGGGCGCTCTTCGGGCTTCCAGAATCGCTGGATGCCGACGCGGCCGAAGGCGATCAGCGAGGCCATGCCGGACAGGATCAGCAACGCTACCAGGCCCCAGCCGGCGGCACTCAGCGGCTGCTCGGCCGGCACGCCCAGGCCCAGTGGATTGAACAGCGCGCTGATCAGGTTGAGCTTGCCGACAAAGCCCGACAGCGGCGGCATGCCGATGATCAGCAGTGCGCAGGCGATGAAGCTGAGGCCGAGGAAGGCCATGGTCCACGGGATGATCTGGCCGATTACCACCTGCTGTTCATCGTCGAGGTTGATGCCCTTGGGCGGGTGCAGCGATTCCAGTGGCGGCGGCATGGCGTCCTCTTCTTCGTCCAGCGGCGCTTCATTGGCCGAGCGCGAGCGCTCGACCAGTTCGGCGAGCAGGAACAGTGCGCACAGCGCAAGGGTCGAGTTGACCAGGTAGAACAGCGCCGCGCCGGTCAGTGCCGCCTGGGCAAAACCCACCGCGCCAAGCAGGGTGCCGGCCGAGACCAGGATACTGAGTGCCGCCATGCGCTCCAGGCGCTGTGCCGCCAGGATTGATACCGCTGCCACCGCCAGGGTAACCAGTCCGCCGTAAATCAGCCATTCGCCGCCGAAATGCGCAGAGGCCCCGGCCTGCCCGGAGAACAGCAGCGTCCACAGGCGCAGCACGGCGTACAGGCCGACTTTGGTCATGATGGCGAACAGTGCAGCCACCGGCGCGCTGGCTGACGCGTAAGCAGGCACCAGCCAGAAGTTCAGCGGCCAGATACCGGCCTTGACCAGAAAGGCCACGGCCAGGATTGCCGCGCCGGCATGCAGCAGGCCACGGTCGGCCTCCGGCACCAGTGGAACCTTCAGCGCCAGGTCGGCCATGTTCAGGGTGCCGGTCACGCCATACAGCATCGCTGCGCCGATCAGGAACAGCGACGAGGCAAACAGGTTGATGGCGATGTAGTGCAGGCCGGCGCGCACCCGCGCACGCCCCGAACCATGCAGCAGCAAGCCATAGGAGGCAGCCAGCAGCACTTCGAAGAAGACGAACAGGTTGAACAGGTCGGCGGTGAGGAAGGCGCCGTACAGGCCCATCAGCTGGATCTGGAACAGCGCATGGAAGCTGGCCCCTGCACCGTCCCAGCGGGCACGGGCAAACAGCAGGGCGCTGAAACCGATGACCCCGGTCAGGCTCAGCAAGAGCGCGGACAGGTGGTCCACCACCAGCACGATGCCAAAGGGCGCTGGCCAGTTGCCCGGCAGGTACACGCCGATCGAGGCTGCCTGGCCCTGGGTGCGCACCCACAGCAGCAGAGAGACCGCGATTGCCAGGCCGGTGAAGGTTGACAGCAGGTTAAGCCTGGCCTTGATATGCCTGTGCTTTTCACCCAGCAGCAACATTATCGCCGCTGTAATCAGCGGCAGCAGGATGGGGGCGACAATCAGTTGGCTCATACCACTCATTCGTCACGCTCCCGGCCATCCACGTGGTCGGTACCGGTCAGGCCGCGCGAGGCCAGCAGCACCACCAGGAACAGTGCAGTCATGGCGAAACTGATGACGATGGCGGTGAGCACCAGTGCCTGTGGCAGCGGGTCGGTGTAATGCAACAGGTCCTGGGTAACGCCATCCTTGATGATTGGCTCCTTGCCGATGAACAGGCTGCCCATGCTGAAGATGAACAGGTTGACCCCGTACGAAAGCAGGCACAGGCCCATGATCACCTGGTAGGTGCGCGGGCGCAGGATCAGCCACACCCCGGAGGCAGCCAGCACGCCGATGGCGACTGCAATCACTTCTTCCATCAGGCGGCTCCTGCTTGGCTGGTTTTTGCCGGGTTGCCCGGGCGATAGGCGCGCACCGACTGGTGCGCCAGGGCTGTGAGGATCAGCAGGGTCGAGCCGACCACAACGGTGTATACGCCGATATCGAAGAACAGCGCGCTGGCCACGTGCACATCACCCAGCAACGGCAGGTGCAAGTGGGCGGTATGAGTGGTGAGGAACGGGTAACCCAGCAGCATGGCGCCGACCCCGGTCAGGGTCGCGCACAGCAGCCCGGTTCCCATCCAGCGCAGCGGCCGCAGGCTCATCTGTGCTTCGACCCACTGGGTGCCGGCCACCATGTACTGGAGGATGAACGCCACCGACATCACCAGGCCAGCGACAAACCCGCCACCGGGCTGGTTGTGCCCGCGCATGAACAGGTACATCGACACCAGCAAGGCGATCGGCAGCAGCAGGCGCACCAGTGCTGCAGGCACCATCATGAACCCCAGCGCGGTATCGGTGGCATGCCGCGGGTTGATCAGGTCGGTGACCACGTCCGGTGCCAACTGGCGCTGTTGCGCTGGCAACTGCATGCTCTCTTTCGGAGGGCGGAAGCGCCGCAGCAGGGCGAACACGGTCAGTGCCACAGCCACCAGTACGGTGATTTCACCGAGGGTATCGAAGCCGCGGAAGTCGACCAGCATGACATTGACCACATTGGTGCCGCCGCCCTGAGGCAATGCCCGGCTCAAGTAGAACGAGGAAATGTCGTTGGGCGTTGGTCGGGTCAGCATGGCGTACGACAGCACGGCCATGCCGCCACCCACCAGCACGGCCAGCAGCAAGTCGCGCAGTCGGCGCATGCGCGCGCGCTCCAGGCTGCCAGGCAGCGGCGATAAGCCTTCGATACGCCGTGGCAGCCAGCGCAGGCCAAGCAGGATCAGCACGGTGGTGACCACTTCCACCACCAATTGGGTCAGTGCCAGGTCGGGTGCAGAGAACCAGACGAAGGTGATGCAGGTCATCAGGCCGCAGACGCTGACCATGATCAGTGCCGCCAGGCGGTGATACTTGGCCTGGTAGGCGGCGCCGATGGCGCAGGCAATGGCGATCAGCCACAGGGCGACGAACACGCCCGAACCTGGAATTTTCGGGCGGTCACCCCAGCTCAGGCCGCTATACAGCATCGGCGTGAGGCCCGCGAGGAACGCGGCGAATACCAGCATGAACAGCTGCGACTGCAGTCGCCGGGTGGTGAGCACGCGCTCGATGCGACGCGCCAGCAGCATCAGGTGAACCTGGCCGTGCTCGAACAGTCGCTTGCCATTGAAGCGCTCGATCACCGGCGGGTAGGGGAAGCGGCCCAGGCGCAGTTGCTTGCGCAGCAACAGGTACAGGACGATGCCGCCGCTCATGGCTACCAGGCTCATGACCATCGGTGCGTTCCAGCCATGCCAGATGGCCAGGCTGTACTCGGGCAGGGTACCGCCAACCACCGGCAGGGCTGCAGCGGCCAACAGGGGGCCGACCGACTGGGCGGGGAAGATGCCCACTACCAGGCAGGTGAGCACCAGCAACTCGACTGGAGCACGCATCCAGCGTGGCGGCTCGTGCGGGGTATGGGGCAGGTCCTGAGCCGTCGGCCCGAAGAACACATCGACGGTAAAGCGCAGGGCATAGGCCACGCTGAAGGTGCCAGCCAGGGTGGCGATTACCGGCAGCGTGGCCTCGACCCAGGCGGTAGAACTGATGAACACCGTCTCGGCGAAGAACATTTCCTTCGACAGGAAGCCGTTCATCAGCGGTACGCCGGCCATCGAGGCGCTGGCGACCATCGCCAGGGTCGCGGTATAGGGCACCAGGCGGATCAGGCCGCTGAGGCGGCGAATGTCACGGGTGCCGCTCTCGTGGTCGATGATGCCGGCGGCCATGAACAGCGAGGCCTTGAAGGTGGCATGGTTGAGAATGTGGAATACCGCGGCAACGGCAGCCAGCGGGCTGTTCAGGCCCAGCAGCAGGGTAATCAGGCCCAGGTGGCTGATGGTCGAATAGGCCAGCAGGCCCTTGAGGTCATTCTGGAACATGGCGGCGAAAGCGCCGAGCAGCAGGGTGAGGGCACCGGCACCGCCGACGATCCAGAACCACTCCTCGCTACCGGAAAGTACCGGCCACAGGCGTGCCAGCAGGAATACCCCGGCCTTGACCATGGTGGCAGAGTGCAAATAGGCCGACACCGGCGTGGGCGCTGCCATGGCGTGGGGCAGCCAGAACTGGAAGGGGAACTGTGCGCTCTTGGTCAGGGCGCCGATGAGGATCAGGGGCAGCAGCACCGGGTAAAGCGCATGCTGGCGGATGATGTGACCGGCAGCCAGGACCTTGTCCAGGTCGTAGCTGCCGACCACATGGCCGAGCAGCAGTGCCCCTACCAGCAGGCACAAGCCGCCTGCGCCGGTTACCATCAGCGCCATGTAGGCGCCGCGACGGGCATCGGCGCGGTGGTGCCAGTAGCCAATCAGGAGGAAGGAGAACAGGCTGGTCAGTTCCCAGAAGAACACCAGCTGGATCAGGTTGCCGGAGATGACCAGACCGAGCATGGCGCCCATGAAGGCCAGGAAGAACGCGAAGAAGCGTGGCACCGGGTCTTGCGGCGACATGTAGTAGCGGGCATACAGCGATACCAGTGTGCCAATGCCCAGTACCAGCAACGAGAACAGCCAGGCAAAGCCGTCCATGCGCAAGACCAGGTTCATCCCCAGGCTGGGTAGCCACAGGAACTCTTCGCGAATGACGCCACCATGGGCAATCTGAGGGTACAGAAGTGCTACCTGGACGGTACCGACCAGGGCTACGAGCCCGGCAAGAATGGACTCGGCGTTACGTGCGTTGTGCGGCAGCACAGCTGCCAGGCAACTGCCCACGAACGGCAGAAGCAATAGCACTATCAAGGACATAGCGGCCTATTCTGGAGAAGTTTGCAAAGAATCATACGTGCCGAGGTGTTTATCACCAACACGCAAGCTGTCGCAGGATCCTACAAACAGGCTGTGACAAGCGGTTTTTTTATAACAGTTCTTTACAAAGAATAGCCGCTGTTGACCCTTTCACAGCCCGGCCTGACGTTCGCCTTGATGCTGCACATCGCGTGCTTCGACGCTTTCGCGAGGGCGCCGCACCTTGAGTTCACTGACCACCACCGCGACCACGATCAGCAGGCCGCCGAGCAGCGCAACGCCCGGCAGGCGCTCGCCGGCCAGGCGCCCGACGATGCCGGCCCACACCGGTTCACCGGCATAGATGAGCGTGGCGCGGGTAGGCGAGACCGACTTCTGGGCCCAGTTCATCGCCACTTGAATCACCGCACTCATTGCGCCCAGGCCGACTGCGCTGGCCAGCAGCAGCCAGGAAAAGTCGGGGATGCGCTCCTGGGTCGGCACGATCATCAGAAACGCCAGCAGCGATGCGGTGGCAAGTTGCACCACAGTAACCCGGCGCACATCGACCTGGCCGGCGTAGCGGCTGATCAGGATGATTTCACCGGCGATGGCCACGGCGCTGACCAGGGTGACCAGTTCGCCCTCGCTGAAACGCAGACTGCCGCCTTCCGGGCCGGCCAGCAGCATCAGGCCGATGAATGCAAGGCAGATACCCATGCTGGGCATCAGGCCGGGCCGCCGGCCCAGCACCAGCCACTGCAGCAGCGGCACAAACGGCACGTACAGCGCAGTGATGAACGCTGACTGGCTGCTGCTGATGGTTTGCAGGCCCATGGTCTGCAGGCCATAGCCGAGCATGATCGACACGCCGATCAGCATGCCGGCCTTCAGTTCGGTGAAGGTCAGGCCGGGCAGCGCTCGCGCCGAGACCACGCCAACGAACAGCGCGGCTGCTGCAAAGCGCAGGCCGACGAAGAACATCGGGCCGCTGACGGTCATCACGTTATGCACCAGCAGGAAAGTGCCGCCCCACAACATGGTGATGAATACCAGCACCAGTTCGGCCTTGCTCAGGCGGAAGGTGACGGCAGGGGTAGGCTTGCTGCTGGGCTGGTTCATGGTCTTGCACACTCGGAAAGGGCGGCGCACAATCGCCGCAAAAGTGGGCAGTATACTGCGCAATCTTGATCAGTGAGCAATATAGTGCACAAGGATTCTTCGCACCGGGCATCGGTGCTGCAACATGTCAGCCTCAATGTGCGCAGTCTGCGCAACGCCGCCGGCTTGAGTCAGGCGGCGCTCGCCGAGCGTTCAGGGGTCAGCCGGCGCATGCTGGTCGCGATCGAGGCGGGCGAGAAGAATGTCAGCCTGACCACATTGGACCTGATTGCCGAAGCCTTGGGCGTGGCCTTCAGTACTTTGATCCAGGCGCCAGACCTGCGCGACCCCGGGCGCATTGAAGAACTGGCCTGGGCTGGTGAACACCCCCAGAGCAGAGCGGTGTTGCTGGGTAGCAGCCCGGCAAGGCGCGAGGTGGAACTTTGGGAATGGACCCTGGCACCGGGGGAGTGCTATTGCAGTGAGGCCGATGCCGAAGGCTGGAGTGAGCAGATTTACGTGGTCGATGGGCAGTTGACGCTGATCATCGAAGATGTCGAGCATCGCTTGCAGGCGGGGCGGTTCCATGTGTTCCCCAGCAATTGCCGGTATGCCTACCGCAACGATGGCGTGGCGGCTGTGCGGTTTGTGCGCAATGTGGTGATTTGAGTCTGCAGGCTTTGGGGCTGCTGTGCGGCCCCAAAGGTCTCAAGCCGATCAGTTTTTCAGCAGATCATCGGTCTTCACCACATTGGCATAGGCAAACGCCAACGCCGCCATCGCCGAGTCATGTACATGAGCCGCCGGCACCTGCTTGCCGTCGAACGCCAGTGGCAGGGTTGCGCAGGCATCGTGCGCCACGGTCACTTGATAGCCCAGATCGGCCGCAGCCCGGGTGGCGGCGTCAATGCACATGTGGCTCATGCTGCCGACGATGGTCAGCGCCTCGACGCCATGCCGGTCCAGCGTGTGCTCGAGATCGGTGCCGAGGAAGGCATTGACCTTGTGCTTGAGCACCACGGGCTCCCCCGGTAATGGCTCGACCTTGGCGTGGATGGCCGCGCCTTGCGAACCAGGGGTAAAGAATGGCGCATCGGCAGTCTCGAACTCATGCCGCACATGCACCACCAGATCGCCGCGCTGGCGTGCTGCTGTCAGTAAGCGGGCAGCGTTGTCGGCCGCCTGGTCGGCGCCATCGAGGGTCCATTTGCCGCCCGGGAAGTAGTCGTTCTGGATGTCGATGATGATCAGTGCCTGCTTGTTCATGCTGCCTCCTGTGGCAGTAGTCGTCGAGAGACGTTAGTTATAGGCTGTGTTCACTTACCTGAGGATTGGCGCGAACGACACTATGCGGGCAAAAACTGACACCTCAGCCAACCTCGATATCGGCTTGCTGCTGTACCCCGGCGTCCAGCGCGCCGCTGTGCATGGCCTGGCCGACCTGTTCCTGGTGGCCAACCGGGTTGCGGCCGAACTGGGGGCCGTCGAGCTGCCGCACATTCGGGTCAGTTGCTGGCAGGCAGATGAGGCAGGGCAGTTGTTGCCAGCATCGGATAGCTCTGCTGTCGCCGCATCGGGCTTGCGCGTACTGATCATTCCGCCAAGCCTGGAGTCGGCTCCGCAAGCTGAGTTGCTGGAGCGTCACCGTGCGTCGCTGTGTCTGATGCACGGGCGTGGTACGGTGCTGGCGTCGGTATGCATCGGGGTATTTTTCATTGCTGCCAGCGGTTTGCTCGATGGGCGCCCGGCCTGCACGCACTGGAACTATGTGCATGCGCTTGCCCAGCGCTTCCCCAAGGTGCGGGTAGAGGCCCAGCAGCCATTGCTGGATGACGGCGACATCGTGACCTCGGCGGGGTTGATGGCCTGGACTGACTTGGGCTTGCGTCTGCTGGAGCGCTTTGTGGGGGCAACGGTGGCACAGGAGACCGCCCGCTATCTGGCCGTCGATCCGGTCGCGGCGCCGCTGCCCGGAGCTGTCTTCAGCCCGCGCCTAGACCACGGCGACGAGGCCGTGTTGAAGGTGCAGCACTGGTTGCAGGGCAATGGCGGGCAGGATGCCGACCTGAGCACGATGGCTGCCTGCGCGGGGCTGGAGGAGCGCACTTTCTTGCGGCGCTTTCGTGCAGCTACCGGGCTGCGCCCGACCGAGTATTGCCAACAGGTGAGGGTAGGTCGGGCGTGCCGTTTGCTGGAGTTCACCCGGCGCAACGTCGAACAGATCGCGTGGGGTGTCGGCTACCAGGACCCGGGTGCGTTTCGCAAGGTGTTCCAGCGTGTCACCGGCCTTACCCCGAGTGATTATCGGCGACGGTTTGCGGTGTCCGGTCAGGGTATGTAGAAACCACTTGACCTTGACTTTACTTGAGGTTTTACCCTGCACGGCATCGCGCTGCATGCGTCCGTAGCCAGGAGACTGTCGATGTTGGCAAAACCTCATGCCTTGTGGTTCACCCAGATGATCGAATACGAAGTGCCCAGCATGTGCCAGCAGGCATTGGCCCACGCCCTGGTGGTGCGTAGTGAGGCGCTGGCTGCGCGTTGCGAAGGGCTGCAGGGTGTGAGTATCCAGGCCAGCGACGATGGCAGCCGGGTGTTGCAATACCTGCAATGGCAGTCACGCCAGGCCTGGGCTGCGGCAGCCGTGCACTTCGTCGAGGCGTCGTTTCTTGACCTGCTGGGCAAGCATCAGGCGCGAAGCATCAACTTCGCCGCCTACCAGGCCCTGCGCAGCCTGGTGCGCGGTGACGATGGCGTCCTGCATTGCCAGGTGGGCGGGCATCAGGCATACCAAGGTGCGTAGCGCTGTGTGCAATGATTGTGCTGCATGTGAAGTCTTCGTCCTGGGGCGTTCAGCGGAACTTGATCAGTGATCCTGGCCCTGTTGTAGGAAGTGTCTTATTGGCTCAGGGCGTGGCGGGCAATGCATGCCGTATCTTGGTCGTCGCGATTGCAGCGCTCTGGCGGCTGTTCCATTATCGGTCTATTGGATAAACCGTTATGAAGCCGCAGGAGAGCGCATGAACGTCCAGACCACCCTTGAGCAAAGCGTGCCGCAGCGACTGGTGCACGTGCGCCAAGCCATGGCGGCAGAGGGCATCGATGCCTTGCTGGTACCCTCTGCCGATCCCCATCTTTCCGAATACCTGCCCGGTTACTGGCAGGGGCGTCAGTGGCTTTCGGGGTTTCAGGGCTCGGTCGGTACGTTGGTGGTCACCCCCGGGTTTGCCGGGTTGTGGGTCGATAGCCGGTACTGGGAGCAGGCGGCTCACGAGCTGGAGGGCAGCGGCATCGAACTGATGAAACTGTTGCCGGGCAAACCCGGGGCGCTGGAATGGTTGGGCGAAAACGTCGAGCGCAACGGTCGCGTAGCAGTGGATGGCGCGGTCATGGCCCTGGCTTCGGCGCGCCAACTGGGTGAGCGGCTGAAGGCGCGTGGAGCGCGGCTGGTGACTGACATGGACCTGCTGGGTCAGGTCTGGGACGGGCGCCCGGCGCTGCCAGGTAACCCGGTGTACCAGCACCTGCCGCCACACGCCACGGTGAACCGGGCGGAAAAGCTCGCGCAATTGCGCCAGGGCATCCAGGCCAAGGGGGCCGACTGGCACTTCATCGCGACCCTGGATGACATTGCCTGGCTGTTCAACCTGCGCGGAAGCGATGTTTCCTACAATCCGGTTTTCCTGGCCTTTGCCCTGATCAATCAGCAGCAGGCCATCCTGTTCGTGGGCCAGGACAAGGTGGACGCGCACCTGCGTCAGGTGCTGGAGGTCGACGGCATCGAGGTGCGTGACTACAGCGAAGCAGGCAAGGCGCTAGGCACCGTTCCCGCAGGGGCGCGGCTGCTGGTGGATCCGGCCCGGGTCACCTGCGGCCTGCTGGACAACCTGGCGGCAGAGGTGGTGCTTGTCGAGGGGCCCAACCCCACCACGCTGAGCAAGTCTTGCAAGGGTGACGACGACCTGGTGCACATTCGCCAGGTCATGGAGCAGGACGGCGCAGCCTTGTGCGAGTTTTTCGCCTGGTTCGAGGCGAACCTCGGCCGGGAGGTCATTACCGAGCTGACGGTTGACGAGCAATTGAGTGCCGCGCGTGCTCGGCGCCCGAACTTCGTGTCGCTGAGTTTTTCTACCATCGCCGCCTTCAATGGCAATGGCGCGATGCCACACTACCGTGCCACCGAGCAGTCGCATGCGCTCATCGAGGGTAATGGCTTGCTGCTGATCGACTCGGGCGGTCAATACCTGGGCGGCACTACCGACATCACCCGCATGGTGCCGGTCGGTAACCCCAGCCAGGCACAGAAGCAGGACTGCACCCGTGTGCTCAAGGGCATGATTGCCCTGTCACGTGCCACCTTCCCGCGGGGGGTGTTGTCGCCGTTGCTCGACGCCATTGCCCGGGCGCCGATCTGGGCTGATCAGGTCGACTACGGCCATGGTACCGGTCACGGGGTGGGCTACTTCATGAACGTGCACGAGGGGCCTCAAGTGATCGCCTACCAAGCGGCACCTGTAGCGCAGACGGCAATGCAAGCGGGCATGATCAGCTCGATCGAGCCGGGTACGTACCGCCCGGGGCAGTGGGGGGTACGCATCGAGAACCTGGTGGTCAACCGCGAAGCGGGCAAGAGCGCCTTCGGTGACTTCCTGCACTTCGAGACCTTGACGCTGTGCCCTATCGACACCCGCTGTCTGTTGCCCGAGTTGCTGACCAAGGAAGAGGTGGAGTGGCTGAACGGCTATCACGCCCATGTGCGTGAGCGCCTGGCGCCTTTGCTCCAGGGGGAGGCACTGGCCTGGATGGAGGTGCGTACTGCACCGCTGTAAGGCAGATGAAAAAGGGCAGATCTCGAACTGCCCTTTTCTCTATTTACAGATGACGATCATGCTACGGCTGGTGTAACCCGCAGGGTTTATGCCGAACAAGTAGTCACCGGCTTCTTCATCACTATCGCCCGAACGTGCAATGACCCGGTAGCCGCGCGTGCTGCAGGAGCTTGCGGCCTTGCTGTAGCAATTGTCCCACGAGGAAGAAAGACCGGAGCAGTTGATATGCAGGCCCTTCTTGCCCCTTTTGACCTCGGTCTTGGCTGTGGCGGCACATCCAGCAATAGCCAAGATGGCCAGGATGAGAAAAATTCGTTTCATTCCTGTCCTTAAATGCAGGGCAAATCAGTTGTCACGACCCTGTCGTTGTCGCTTCGGTTCTTCCTGAGCCTTCCCCTAGCGTCCGTGTTCGGCCCAGTAGATAGCGTAAAGATGATGATTCTGTGACAGCTTAATCAGCGAGACGGGCTGCTACAATCACTAATCCCGTCTCAAATGAAAATATTTCTCATATCAGTCTGCCGCGATGGCCGGGCTGGGCGCCCTGCGCATGGACAGGGTAGTGCCGACCGAGGCGGTAATGATTGCCAGAATCGCCAGCCATTGGGTAAGCGTCAGCACCTCGCCGAGGAACAGTAGCCCGGACAATGCGCCGAATGCTGGTTCGATACTCATCAGGGTGCCGAACGTGCGCGCCGGGATCCGCGTGAGGGCGACCATCTCCAGGCTGTATGGCAGGGCGGTGGACAGTATTGCAACGGCTAACGCCATAGGGATCACGGCAGGTGTGAGCAGAGCGCTGCCGGCGTGGGCGATACCGATAGGGGCGACAAACAGGGCCGCGACTACCACCCCCAGAGCTGCGCTCTGAATGCCGTGCTCGGCCCCTGCACGTTGCCCGAACAGGATGTACAGCGCCCAGCACACACCCGCACCCAGGGCGTAGGCGGCGCCCAGTGGGTCGAGTGCCTGGCCGCTTTGGCCTGCCGGCAGCAACAGCAGCAGGCCTGCGATGGCCAAGGCAATCCACAGGAAGTCGATGGGGCGGCGCGAGGAGAAGATCGCCACGGCCAATGGGCCGGTGAATTCCAGTGCCACGGCGATACCGATTGGCACTGTTTGCAGGGCCATATAGAAGAGGAAGTTCATGCCGCCCAGTGCCATGCCGTAGATGACCACGTTGCGCAACGTGTTGGCGGTCATGCGTACCCGCCACGGGCGCAATATAAGGAGCATGATGATGCTGGCAAAGATCAGGCGCAGGGTGGTGGTGCCTTGTGCGCCGATGATCGGGAACATGCTTTTGGCCAGAGAGGCGCCGGACTGAATCGATGCCATGGCGATAAGCAGTAGGCCGATCGGGAAGAGGGTGGCGGCCAAGCTGCGGGGCTGGGTGTTCATTTAAGTGCGGCAATCCTTGGGCGGGGGAAGTGGTGAGCAATATAGTGCGCAAATGGTGGGGTGGGTGATAGCCCTCAAGTGGGTTTAACAGAAATATTTCAAATCATTGAAATTAAAGGTTGACCTTCTCGATGGCCTCCCTATAATGCGCACCACTCCAACGCGGTAGCGAAGCAAAGCTAGCCACTGTGTTGAGTCAAGTGTTTGAAGCTAAACGAGTTTCTCGCAAAAAACTTCAAAATAAACGCTTGACAGGCTCTGAGGAAAGCGTAGAATGAGCGCCTCGGTTGAGACGAAAAGCTCTTAACCAAACGCTCTTTAACAAATCGAATCAAGCAATTCGTGTGGGTGCTTGTGAGTACGGACTGATAGTCAAAAAGATTATCAGCATCACAAGTGGCCATG
>NZ_JADDRH010000007.1:0-192787 GCF_044904505.1 Pseudomonas sp. 3HC3 | reverse complement strand
CGCGGGTAAACCCGCTCCTACAGGGCACGCACAGAATTGTGGGGGCGGGCATGCCCGCGAAGAAACCAACGCGGTGGATGGCACCGGCTCTGCCGGTGTTCGCGGGTAAACCCGCTCCTACAGGGCACGCACAGAATTGTGGGGGCGGGCATGCCCGCGAAGAAACCAACGCGGTGGATGGCACCGGCTCTGCCGGTGTTCGCGGGTAAACCCGCTCCTACAGGGCATGCACAGAATTGTAGGAGCGGGCTTGCCCGCGAATAGGCCAGCACAGGCCACCCGAAAGAATCAGGCCGGTACCATGGCAAAGCCGACGCCGAACCGGTTCCAGGCATTGATGGTGGCAATTGCCATGGTCAGGTTGGCCACCTCGCCCGGCTCGAAGTGTTCCTGCAGGGCTTCATATTGCTCTTGCGGCGCACCCCGTTCAGGCAAGCGGGTCAGGCTCTCGACCCAGGCCAGCGCAGCACGTTCACGCGGCGTGAAGTAGCTGGTTTCCTGCCACACGCACAGGGTCTGCAAGCGTGCTTCGGTCTCACCGGCCTTACGTGCATCGTTGGCGTGCAGGTTGACGCAGTAGGCGCAGCCGTTGATCTGCGACGCGCGCAGGCGTATCAGCTCCAGCAGCGAGTTTTCAAGGCCGCTGTTGGCCAGGGCCTGCT
Organism: Pseudomonas sp. 3HC3; assembly: GCF_044904505.1. Classification (NCBI taxonomy): domain Bacteria; kingdom Pseudomonadati; phylum Pseudomonadota; class Gammaproteobacteria; order Pseudomonadales; family Pseudomonadaceae; genus Pseudomonas; species Pseudomonas sp. 3HC3. The sequence goes on along the minus strand of NZ_JADDRH010000007.1, from coordinate 192,125 downwards.
CCAGGCCGACCATGGCTTTGTAGGCTTGCGGCGCGTGTCTGGCCCATTCGATACGGTTGTGCATGGCAGTCTCCAAAGTGCGGGGTGGGTATGGCGCTACTGTAGCGCCACTCATTGGTCACCCCGATAGCCAATTTTGCGCATAAGCGGGAGGCCAATCGCCCATTCAGGTGGCCACTGACCTGCATCCAATCTCTTCATTTCTGCCAAGCCAGCCGAGCCGGGATAATGGCCAGTTCCTGCTTCAAGAGAACCGATTCACAATGAGAGCTGCATTGAATCTGTTGCTGGTGATCCTGCTGGCGTTGAACCTGCGGCCGATCCTGACCAGTATCGGCCCGTTACTCGAACCCATGCGCGCCAGCACCGGCCTGGGTTACCAGCAGGCTGCCCTGCTGACGGCGCTACCGGTGCTGTGCATGGGCCTGGTGCCCTTGTTGCAACCGTGGCTGCGACGCTGGGTCAGCGAGCACGGCGGCATGCTTGCGGGCCTGGCCGCGATTGCCCTGGCCTGCCTGTGGCGCCTGCAACTGGATAGCGCCTGGGCGCTGATCGCCAGTGCGCTGGTGGCTGGCCTGGGCGTGGCGGTGGTGCAGGGCATGATGCCGGGGCTGGTCAACCGCTGGTTCCCCGGGCGTCTGGCCGGTGCAATGGGGCTGTACTCGGCGGCACTCATGAGCGGCGGCGGCCTGGCTGCAGTACTCGGGCCACACATCAGCGGCCATTTCGGCTACTGGCAGGCGGGCCTGGGCGTATGGGCGGTCCCGGCCGTGCTGGCGTTGCTGGCGTGGGCCGTGCTGCGGCCAAGGCAGCAGGCGCCGAAGCTGACAGGGATCGCTGGCGGGCATTGGTTCGGCAGCCGCCGGGCGTGGTTGCTGGCCCTGTACTTCGGGCTGATCAATGGCGGCTATACCAGCATGGTGGCCTGGTTGCCGGCTTACCACATCGAACACGGCGGCAGCGCCCAGGGCGGCGCCGACCTGGTGGGCTTGATGACCGTCTTCCAGGTGCTCGGTGCGCTCGGCTTGCCGCTGCTGCTGCGACGTTGGACAGACAGGCGTCCAGGGCTGTGGTTGGCGTTGACGATCCAGCTGGCGGGCTTCCTGGGGCTTCTGCTGATACCTACGGCGGCTTCCGGGTTTTGGGTAGCCATGATCGGCTTTGGCTTGGGTGCCTGTTTCAGCCAGTGCCTGACGTTGACCCTGGAACACCTGAAAACGCCTGCCGAGGCCGGCAGCCTGGCGGCGTTCGTACAGGGCATCGGCTTTATCATCACCGGCATCGTGCCGTATATCACCGGTTGGTTGCGGGATGTCAGTGGCGACTTCCAGGCTTCGTGGACGCTGTTGACCGTGACCGTGCTGGCAATGCTGCTGGTGACCGCGTGCTTCAACCCGCGCGGCTATACGGCAGCCATCGCCCGCCCGACTGCAACAGGCAAGGCCGCAGCAATCAACTGAGGCGTTGCAGGGTATCGCGCACCCGGTCCAGCGCCGGGTCGATATCCAGCAGTTCGATGGCGCCGAAGCCCATCAACAGCCCCGGCCGTACCGGCGCCTCGCTGAAGAATGGCGCCAGTGAATACAGGCCGACTTCTACCTTGCGCGCGAGATTGGCCAGCAACTCCACATCCACCCCAGGTGTAGCCAAGGCACTGAGGTGGAAGCCGGCGCTGGCCGGGATGGGGCGGAACCACGGTGCCAGATCGCCGCCCAGGCGCGCCAGGATGCGCTCGCGGCGTGCGCTGTAGACCTCGTGGCAGCGGCGGATGTGCTTGTTCAGGTGGCCTTCGCCAAGGAAGCGCGCCAGCGCCCACTGCAGCAGGGTAGGGCTATGCCAATCGCTGAGGTGCTTGGCCACGCAAGCGGCCTGCAGTACGGCAGGCGGCAATACGGCATAACCCAGGCGCAGCTCGGGCAGCAAGGTCTTGGAGAAGGTCCCGACGTAGGCTACCAGCCCATGCCGGTCCAGGCGCTGCAGCGCGTCCGAGGCTGGCCCGTGGTAGCGGAATTCACAGTCGTAGTCGTCTTCGATGATCAGTGCACCCAGCTCGGCGGCCCGCGCCAGCAGGGCATGCCGGCGTGGCTCGCTCATCGGCATGCCCAGTGGGAACTGGTGTGAGGGTGTTACGTAGATCAGCCGGGTGCCTTCGGCGATCTGTTCCACGCACAGGCCCTCATCATCCACTGGCACCGATTGCAGGCGTGCACCCAGGGCCAGGAACAATTGCCGTGCCGGCGGGTAGCCAGGATCTTCCATGGCCACCTGGCAGCCCGGTTCGACCAGCACCCGGGCGATCAGGTCCAGCGCTTGCTGGGCGCCGTTGCATACCAGCAGGTCGGCTGCGCTGCAGTGCACCCCGCGTGAGTAGGCGATGTGGTGGGCAATGGCTTCGCGCAGTTCCGGCAAGCCCTGGGCCGGGAATTGTCGCTCGGGGTGGCGCTGGCTACGGCGCAGGGCGTAGTTCAGGCAACTGCGCCATTGGTCGAACGGGAACTGCGCCTTGCTCGAAGCCCCACCGACGAAGTCATAGCGCGATGGCGCCTGCAACTGGCGTTGGCTGAGCACGGTGGCGCGCTGCTGCCAGCGCTCGAGGGATGCGGCGCCGGCCAGGGGGATGGTGGCTGATTCGTTGCTGCGCAGCGGATGGCGTGGGGTGACGAATGTGCCACGGCCGACCACGCCGTTGAGCAGGTTATCGTAGGTCAGCCGCGAATAGGCCTCGGCCACTGTCTTGCGCGATACGCCCAGTTGTTCAGCCAGCAGACGGGTGGGTGGCAGTTGGGTGCCGGCGGCCAGGTGGCCGCTGTCGATACCGTCGCGCAGTTGCTGGTAAAGCTGATCGGCCAGGCCTTTGCGGCCCTCCAGGCGAATGTGCAGTTCCATGGACGGGTCCGGAGCGGAGGATTGCTCAGGATAGCGGATTGGCTGCGACTCAGGTGCTTGTCACAGGCTACGATGATGCCACGCCAACCGCTCAGAGCCGGGCGGTGCTGACAGTGATATAGCCTTTTTCTGCCAGGGCAATGCGTATCACGGTTTCATCTTCTCGCGCGTTGCGGTTGCGCTTGATGCGCACGCCTTCTACCGTCGAAGCCTTCATATGCTCTGAAATGGCCCGCCCGTTCGCGTCGAAGAACACCTCGCTGGCCAGCAACTCGATGCGTTCGATCAATTGCCGGGAATGTTCATCGGTGGCGCAGAAGAACATGACTCCCGACAAGTGCGGGTCGTTGTCGGGGTTGGTCATGTCATGGGCCAGCATTTCGCGCAGGCTGCTGCGCAGTTCGGCGATGGGGCGGGCGTAGGGGTGCATGCGGTGCCTCCTCTGGATCGCGACCTTGCGTCTTCCAGTGCCGATCATGTTTTCTGTGGGCAGAGGCAGCAAGTAGGGCACTTCTGAGGGCTGCGTAGGAAACGTCTTAAGATGCTGGGGCGGTCGCCGAATTACAGGCGCTACAAGGCAGCAGCCCCCGCCTTGGCCACCTGGGCATCCTGTTCGGATTTGACGCCGGATACACCGATGGCACCCACCACCTGGCCTTCCACCCGCAGCGGCACCCCACCTTCCAGGCTGGTCAGCAGGGGCGCGGTCACGAATGCCGTACGGCCGCCATTGACCATCTCTTCATAATCCCGCGTCTCTTTGCGCCCCAGTGCGGCGGTGCGGGCCTTTTCCAGCGCGATGTAGGCACTGGCCGGTGCGCAGCCGTCCAGACGTTCCAGTGCCAGTGGGTGGCCGCCGTCGTCGACCACGGCGATGGTCACGCTCCATTGGCGGGCCTGGGCCTCCTGGCGGGCGGCGGTCAGGATGCGGGCGATTTCGGTCTGGCCGATAACGGATTTGCTAAGCATGGGCGGGCTCCGGGTTCAAGGCGGCTTCGACAATTTCGATCCAGTGGCGCACGGGCGTGCGTCCAGCCCCGTCGAGGTGGGCCTGGCAGCCTATGTTGGCTGTGGCAATGAGGTGCGGCTTACCGCTTTCCAGCGCATTCAGACGATTGTCGCGAAGTTGCAGTGACAGTTCAGGCTGGGTCAGCGAATAGGTCCCCGCCGAGCCGCAGCACAGGTGGCCATCGGGCACTGAGGTCAGGGTAAAGCCGAGCCGCGTCAGCAACGCTTCTACCGCACCGCCCAGCTTCAGGGCGTGCTGCAGGGTGCATGGGCAGTGGAAGGCCAGGCGCTGTTCGGCGCACAGGGCCAATTGTTCGATCGGCTCATCGCGCAAGATTTCCACCAGATCGCGGGAAAGGGCGCTGACCCGGGCGGCCTTGGCAGCGTAATGGGGGTCTTTTTCCAGCAGGTGCCCATAGTCGCGGACAAACGCACCACAGCCGCTGGCGGTCTGCACGATAGCCTCGGCACCCGCTTCGATGGCGGGCCACCAGGCGTCGATATTGCGCCGTGCCCGCTGCAGGCCTTGCGCCTGAGCATTCAGGTGATAGTCCACCGCGCCACAGCATCCGGCTTGCCGGATCGGTTGCACGCTGATGCCCAGGCGGTCGAGCAGCCGCGCAGCAGCGGCATTGGTATTGGGTGACAGGGCCGGTTGCACGCAGCCTTCCAGCATCAGTACCCGGCGCGCATGGCGCACTGCCGGACGCTGGCCGGGTGGGGTGACCTGCGCCGGCAACTTGCGTTTGACTGAGGCCGGTAGCAGCGGGCGCAGCGCCTGGCCGCTGCGGGTCAGGGCCTTGAACAGTGCCGGGCGCGGCACCACCGCACGCAGGCCCAGGCGCAACAGGCGCTGGCTGAGCGGGCGTGGCACTTGCTGCTCGACCACCGCGCGGCCGATGTCCAGCAGATCGTGGTACTTCACCCCGGATGGGCAGGTGGTTTCGCAATTGCGGCAGGTCAGGCAGCGGTCCAGGTGCAATTGGGTACTGGCGGTGACCGGCTCGCCTTCGAGCATCTGCTTGATCAGGTAGATGCGCCCGCGCGGGCCGTCCAGCTCGTCGCCCAGCAACTGGTAAGTAGGGCAGGTGGCGGTGCAGAAACCGCAATGTACACAGGTGCGCAGGATGCGCTCGGCTTCGTCGGCGCGGGCCAGGCGGCGCGATGTTTCGCTAAGGTTGGTTTGCATGGTCTGGCCTCACAGGTCCGGGTACAGGCGACCAGGGTTGAACACCCCCTGGGGATCGAGCTGCTGCTTGAGGGCGCGGTGGTAGCGCATCAGTGCAACCGGCAACGGCGGGTTGCTGGCTGCACCGGGGGCGTAGCAGGTGGCGTGACCGCCCACCCTGGCCACCTGATCGCGAATGGCCTGCGCCGGCGCGCAGGTCTTGAGCCAGCGCTGGGCACCCCCCCAGTCGATCAGTTGCTGGCCGGGCAGGTCCAGCTCGCCGGTAACGGTGGGTACGGACAGGCGCCACAGGGGGGCGGCGTCGGTAAAGAACGCCAGGCGCTGCTCGCGCAGGTCGCTCCAGAAGCGGTTATCGAGTGTTTCGCCCCCCAGCCGTTGGCGTGCCGACTGCACCGACCCTTCGCCGCCTTCCAGGCGCAGGTACAGCGTTTCGCCGTCATGGCAGGCGGCGCTGATCGGCAGCGGTTGCTGGCCCCATTCGGCCAGCTCGGCCAGCGCTTCATTGCGCCCCATCGGCAGGCGCAGGCTCAGGCACAGGCGCGGCCGTGGCAGCACTTTCAGCGAAACTTCGGTCAGCAGCCCCAGGCATCCGAAGCTGCCCGCCATCAGACGTGACACATCGTAGCCGGCGACGTTCTTCATCACCTCGCCACCAAAGCGCAGCAGCTTGCCGTGGCCGGTGATCACCCGTGTACCCAGTACAAAGTCGCGCACCGACCCGGCCCACGGCCGTCGAGGGCCAGACAACCCCGTCGCGACCATGCCGCCCAAGGTGGCCTCGGGGCCCAGGTGGGGTGGCTCGCAGGGCAGCATCTGGCCAGCCTCGTGCAGGGCTGCCTCGATCTCGCGCAGAGGGGTACCGGCGCGGGCCGTGAGTACCAGCTCGGTGGGGTCGTAGCTGACAATGCCGCGGTGGTTGCGGGTGTCGAGTACTTCGCCGGCCACCGGGTTGCCGAGCATCGCTTTGCTGTTGCTGCCCTGGATACGCAGCGGCGTACCTTCGTTCAGCGCCTGGTTGACCTGCTCCAACAGCGTCTGGCTCATGTCGCGGTCCATGCTCATCAGAAGCGCTCCAGCTCGGGGAAGGGCAGTTGCCCATGGTGCACATGCAGGGCGCCGAATTCGGCGCAGCGGTGCAGGGTGGGAATGTTCTTGCCGGGGTTGAGCAGGCCCTGGGGGTCGAAGGCGGCCTTCACCGCGTGGAACAGGGTAATTTCGTCGCTGTTGAACTGCGCGCACATCTGGTTGATCTTCTCGCGCCCCACGCCATGTTCACCGGTGATGCTGCCGCCCACCTTCACACACAGCTCCAGAATCTTGCCGCCGATCGCTTCGGCACGCTCCAGCTCGCCGGGCAGGTTGGCATCGAAGAGGATCAAAGGGTGCATGTTGCCGTCGCCGGCATGGAACACGTTGGCCACCCGCAGGCCGTACTCCGCGGACAGGTCGCTGATGCCCTTGAGCACCCGTGGTAACTCGCGGCGCGGGATGGTGCCGTCCATGCAGTAGTAGTCCGGGGAGATGCGCCCCACGGCCGGAAAGGCGTTCTTGCGTCCGGCCCAGAAGCGAACACGCTCGGCTTCGTCGCAGGCCTGGCGCACCTCGCGGGCCCCGGCTTGCGTCAGCACCGCGGCGACGCGCTGGCAGTCGTCGTGTACATCGGCTTCCACGCCATCCAGTTCGCACAGCAGGATCGCCGCTGCGTCCACCGGGTAGCCGGCATGGATGAAGTCTTCAGCGGCGCGGATCGCCAGGTTGTCCATCATCTCCAGGCCGCCGGGAATGATGCCGGCAGCGATGATGTCGGCGACTGCCCGGCCGGCGTCCTCGACGCATTCGAAACTGGCCAGTATCACCCGCGCCACCTGGGGCTTGGGCAGCAGCTTGACGGTGACTTCGGTGACGATACCGAGCATGCCTTCGGAGCCGGTGAACAAAGCCAGCAGGTCGAAGCCGGGGCTGTCCAACGCATCGCTGCCCAGGCTCAGGCGTTCGCCCTCGACTGTGAGGATTTCCACCTTGAGCACATTGTGTACGGTCAGGCCGTACTTGAGGCAGTGCACGCCACCGGCGTTTTCGGCGACGTTGCCCCCGATCGAGCAGGCAATTTGCGAGGAAGGGTCTGGTGCGTAGTACATGCCATGGGGGGCGGCGGCCTGGGAAATGGCCAGGTTGCGTACGCCCGGCTGCACGCGGGCGTAGCGCCCCTGCGGGTTGACCTCAAGGATGCGGTTGAAGCGTGCCATCACCAGCAGGATGCCCTTGGCCAGCGGCAGGGCACCACCCGACAGGCCGGTACCGGCGCCACGCGCAACCACCGGTACGCCGCGCTGGTGGCAAAGCTTCAGCAGCGTCTGCACCTGTTCCAGGCGCTCAGGCAGCACCACCAGCAGTGGCACTGTGCGGTAGGCCGACAGGCCGTCGCATTCGTACGGTTTGAGGTCTTCATCGCGGTGCAGGATTTCAAGGTCCGGCAGGGCGTCGCGCAGCGCCTGCAACAGGGCGGCCCGGTCCACGTCAGGCAGTACGCCATCGAGGCGTTCGTCGTACAGGATATTCATCGGCTCACTCGGCAACGGTTTTTATTGTTGTTGGCAAAGCGGTCACCGATGCAGCGTGCGCGTGCTAGCGGCCGGGGTCGAGTGAGATGTTGACTGGTCCTACCAGTTTCTTCGGACAGTACTGTTTACTCACGGCTCTGTCCGGCTAGATTGGCGCTATAAGTCAAAGTGGTCCTACCAGCAGGAGTGTGTGCAGTGGGTACTGAAGGCAAGGTCAAGGTCGCCGACCAGGTGGCTGAACGGGTCGAGCGGCTTATCGTCGAAGGTGTGCTCAAGGTGGGCCAGGCGCTGCCGTCGGAGCGGCGGCTGGTGGAGAAGCTTGGCTGTTCACGTTCGGCGTTACGGGAGGGACTGCGCGTTTTGCGCGGGCGCGGCATCATCGACACCGAACAGGGGCGGGGTTCGTTTGTCGCCGATCTCACCGGGCAGGCGGGTGCTACGCCTTTGATGCACCTGTTCAGTTCGCAACCGCGTACGCTGTTCGACCTGCTGGAGGTCCGGGCGTTGCTGGAGGCTGAGTCGGCGCGGTTGGCTGCGTTGCGCGCTACCGACGTCGACCGCCTGCTGATCCGCCGGCGCTATGAAGCAATGCTGGCTGCGCACGAGGCTGCGCAGGCGCTGGATGCCCGTGAGCATGCCCGTCGTGACCATGCCTTTCACCGGGCGATCAGTGAGGCGTCGCATAACCCGGTGCTGGTGCATACCCTGCAATCGCTCAGTGACCTGACGCTGAGCACCGTGTTTGCTTCGGTCAACAATTTGTATTGCCGGCCAGCGCAGAAACGCCAGATTGATCGGCAGCATGCGCGGTTGTATCGCGCGGTGATGGAGCAAATGCCCGAGCAGGCGCAGCGGGCGGCGCGTGAGCATATCTACGGCATACGCGACAGTTTGCAGGAGATCGAGCAGGAAGAGCAGCGCCTGGTCAGGGCGACCATGCGCATGGATGGCTGGGGGTGAAGCGGCACTGTACCGGCCCTCTCGCGTCGAACCGCCGCGAAAGGGCCGGTACAGGTTTACTCAATGGTCAGCCACAGGGTCATCTTGCGACAGGATGGCCCGGGCCAGCTCTTCATCATTGGCCTGAAGCCCTGGATGGTCCTTGCGGGCCTGTTCAAGCGCCGATTCCACATAGGCGCCACGGATGGCACCGCCGCTGGCGACGAACGCTGAAAGTTCGTCACGGGCCGGGATGATCCGTTTGTCGTCCTTGAAGGTCGAATACAGCGAAGCGGAAATACCGGCCGAGGTGGCGACGTCGCCCGCATCGACGCGGGCCAGGGCAGCGCCGGCAGGCATCAGGAGCAGCAGCGCAGGGGCGAGCAGTAGGTGGCGCATGTCGTGTTCTCCAGTAGCGTGAAGCACAGGGAAATAAACCACTCAGTGTCTAAGACGGCCGGGGCGTTCAGGTAGTTCCCTGCTCTTGGGTGGAGCGTGTCGAGAGGGAAAGTGCACCTGCCGCTGACGAGGCGGCTGAACTCACGGTTTTCAAGGTGCCGGCGGAGTGCGTCATGGATTGACCGCGTCGGGATGCGCGTGATTTGCTTGGGTGGATGGCACTTCACGGGCAAGCCCGCAGAGGGCTCTGCCGATCATTCAAAGGAAACTGAAGGTTCGCCCATGTCCGACTACAAGCTGCATTGCTTCGCCGAATCCGGCAACGCCTACAAGGTTGCGCTCATGCTTGAACTCACCGGTCAGAAATGGCAGCCGGTGTTCGTCGACTTCTTCCATGGCCAGACCCGTGAGCAAGCCTGGCGCGATGAGGTGAACGAGCAGGGCGAGGTGCCGGTGATGGAACACGCTGGCAAGCGTTTCACCCAATCTGCGCTGATCCTGGAATACCTTGCCGAACAGACCGGCCAGTTCGGGCCCCGCGATGAAGACGAAAAACGCGAGATCTGGCGCTGGATGCTGTTCGACAACCATAAGTTCACCAGCTACTACGCTATGCTGCGCTTTCTGTTCTGCCTGAAGAACACCGGTGAAACCGATGTCACGAGGTTCCTGCGCGAGCGTGCCAAGGCGGCTTACCGTATTGTCGACGCGCACCTGGCGAAGACGCCATTCATGGTCGGTGGCCGGTTGACCATTGCCGACCTGTCGTTGGCGGGGTATGTGTTCATGCCAGAAGACACCGGTATCCCGCTGGCAGAGTTCACCCACATTGAGGCCTGGAAAGCCCGCATCCAGGCGCTGCCGGGGTGGAAGCACCCGTATGAGCTGATGCCGCGCACGGCATCCTGACTCGTTCGCGGCCAAGGCCGCCTCCACTGCGGCCCCGCAAAATCAGGTGTGTGGCACACCCCGAGTGGGTGCGCCGCCCGCATACTCCGGCTTCAGGTGCCCTTGCTCATCCAGTAGATAGGCGTCCATCACCTCCCGTACCACCGGCCCTGCGACCCGGCCCCCAGCCTCGCCGTTCTCGATCATCACCGCCACCACCACGCTGGGATGCTCGGCCGGAGCAAAGCCGACAAACAGGGCGTTGTCGCGGTGGCGCTCCAGGGTCTTGTTGCGGTTGTAACGCTCACCCTGCTTGATCGCCACCACCTGCGCGGTACCGCTTTTGCCGGCAATTCGGTACTGGGCACCGGCGGCCGCGGCACGGGCAATACCGCGCGGGTCGTGCATGACCATCTGCATGCCCTGGTTGACCTGGTCCCAGGCATGCTTGTCGTGCAGAACGATGTCGGGCATGGGGTGGGGGTCGATCGGCGTGTCGCCGCCCACGGTCATGGCCAGGTGCGGGCGGTGCCACACGCCCTTGCTTGCCAACAGGCTGGTGGCCTGGGCCAGCTGCAGGGGGGTGACCTGCATATAGCCTTGGCCAATGCCCAGGATCAGTGTCTCGCCCGGGAACCAGGCCTGGCGTCGCGTAGCGCGCTTCCACTCGGGCGAGGGCATCAGCCCGGAGGCCTCCTCGAACATGTCCAGCGACACCTTCTGGCCCAGGCCGAACTCGGCCATGTAGTCGTGCAGGCGGTCGATGCCTAGCTTGTGCGCCAGGTCGTAGAAGTAGGTGTCGTTGGAACGCATGATGGCGGTGTACATGTCCACCCAGCCGTCGCCGCTGCGGTTCCAGTTGCGGTACTTGTGGTGATAGTTGGGCAGCTCGTAGTAGCCCGGGTCGAATACCCGGCTGCCAGGGGTGATCACCCCGCTGTCGAGGCCAGCGATGGCCACTTCAGGCTTCACGGTCGAGCCAGGCGCATACAGGCCGCGCAGGACGCGGTTGAACAGTGGGCGGTCGATGGAATCGCGCAGCGCAGCATACTGCTTGAAGCTGATGCCCTTGACGAACAGGTTGGGGTCGAAGCTGGGGTTGCTGACCATCGCCAGTACGTCACCATTGGCCGGGTCCAGCACCACCACCGAGCCACGGCGGTCACCCAGCGCTTTTTCTGCGGCTACCTGCAAATGGGCGTCCAGGGTGAGCACTATGTCCTGCCCTGGGGTCGGGGCCTTGTGGTTGAGCACACGCATCACCCGCCCTTGAGCGTTGGTCTCGACCTCTTCGTAGCCCACGTGGCCATGCAGCTGGCTTTCGTAGAAGCGCTCGATGCCGGTCTTGCCAATCGATTGGGTGCCGCGGTACTCCGTGCTGTCGAGCGTCTTGGCTTCTTTCTCGTTGATGCGCCCCACATAGCCCACTGAATGAGCGAAATGCTCGGCCAGTGGGTACTCGCGGATGAATTGCGGCTCTACATCCAGGCCTGGCAGGCGGAACTGGTTCACGGCGACCAGGGCGATCTGTTCCTCGCTCAGGCCCACCATGAGGGTCACGGGCTCGAACGGTTTGCGGCCACGGCGCAGATCTTTGTCGAACTGCTTACGGTCGTCTTCGGTCAGGCCCAGCACCTGCGTCAGGGTGTCGAGCACTTTGGCCGAGTCGCCGCCGGCCCGCTCGCGGGTCATGGTCAGGTCGAAGCTGGGCTTGTTGTCGGCCAGTACCACGCCGTTGCGGTCGTAGATCAGCCCGCGTTCGGGGGCGATGGGCAACACGTGCACGCGGTTGTTTTCCGACACGGCCGTTTGTTGGGCGTGCTGCAGCACTTGCAGCACATAGAGCCGGCCAACCAGGACGGCACACAGGCTGAACACCATGGCGGCGCAGGCCAGAAGCCGACGGTTGACCAGGTGTTTTTCCTTTTCGTGGTCCTTTAGAGGGATAGGTTGCGGCATCAGTGAATCGATCCTGAGGGGTAGCAGTACGCGCGCGATCGGGCCGCGGATGCTACGCAACCCGTACTGCCCCCTCAAGACGAGCCCCGGCTGCCCGCTGGCTGGCATCGGCTGTGTGCCCCATGATCAGGGCGCTGAGGGGGAACATGAAGATTTGTTCATTGCGCATTGATGAGGGTGGCACAAATCTGGTTTGCGATGACTTTGTGGATCCACAATTGGATTTTGTTCGATAACCGAACATCAAGTCTCTAAGGTGGTAATGGATTAACTATTTGATTTAAATAGTAAAAATTAGTTTGCTACCAGCTATTTACTGAAATTTGCCGCGCAAAATTGAGATTCAGTGCTTTCGTCATGTTGTCTATGGATCCATTATCTGGTTGATTAGCGCCTGACAACGGCCGGAGCCCTCCTGCCGTATGCGATAACAATTACAAAAAGGGTCCAGTCATGAATGGCTATCCAACGGCACTGAACCGTCAGGGTTCTGCCTGCGCGTGCGCATCTTTCCTCTCGCCTGTGGCCAAGCCTGGCCGACAGGTGACCCCATGAATACCGATCTCAAGCAACGTCTGGACAACGACCCGATGGGCCGCTTTCAGTGCCTGGCCATTGGTATTTGCATCATCCTCAACATGATCGATGGCTTCGACGTGCTGGTCATGGCCTTCACCGCCGCCTCTGTGTCTGCCGAGTGGAGCCTGAACGGGGCGCAGGTAGGGCTTCTGCTCAGTGCCGGCTTGTTCGGTATGGCGGCCGGGTCATTGTTCATCGCGCCGTGGGCTGACCGCTTTGGCCGACGCCCGCTGATCCTGCTGTGCCTGGCGCTGTCCGGTATCGGCATGCTGCTCTCGGCACTTAGCCAGAGCCCGCTGCAACTGGCGCTGCTGCGTGGTCTGACTGGGCTGGGCATTGGTGGCATCCTGGCCAGCAGCAATGTGATTGCCAGTGAATATGCCAGCAAACGCTGGCGCGGCTTGGCGGTTAGCCTGCAGTCCACTGGTTATGCGCTGGGCGCGACCCTGGGCGGTTTGCTGGCGGTATGGCTGCTGGGGCATTGGGGCTGGCGTTCGGTATTTCTGTTTGGCGGCATCGTCACCGTACTGGTGATCCCGCTGGTACTGCTGTGGCTGCCAGAGTCGCTGGACTTTCTGCTGGCGCGCCGGCCGGCCAATGCTCTGGCCCGGGTCAACCGTCTGGCCGTGCGCCTCGGTCAACCGGCATTGGCGCAACTGCCGGCTGTTGCCGCAAGGGCAGAGGGTGCCAGCAGCGGTTTCAGGCAACTGCTGGCGCCGGCCATGCGCCGCACCACGCTGGTGATCTGGTTGCTGTTCTTCCTGGTCATGTTCGGCTTCTACTTCGTCATGAGCTGGACGCCAAAACTGTTGGTGGCCGCCGGCTTGTCGGCCCAGCAAGGCATCACCGGCGGCGTGCTGTTGAGCGTGGGCGGCATCCTTGGCGCGGCGCTGATCGGCGGCCTGGCTTCGCGCTGGCCACTGACTCGCGTGCTGGCGTTGTTCATGCTCATTACCGCAGCGCTGCTGGTGCTGTTCGTGGCCAATGGGGCTTCGGTCACTGCGGCGCTGGCGTTGGGGCTGCTGATCGGGCTGTTTTCCAACGGCTGCGTGGCTGGGCTGTATGCCTTGTCGCCGGTGGTCTACGACGCCTCGGTACGCGCCACCGGCGTGGGCTGGGGTATCGGCATCGGCCGCATGGGCGCGATCCTGTCGCCGACCGTGGCTGGCGTGTTGCTCGATGGCGGCTGGCAACCCCTGCATCTGTATGGCGTGTTCGCCATCGTATTCGTGCTTGCCGCGGGTTGCCTGCTGTTGCTGCGCCCGATGAACAAGCCGGCGTCCACCCTGCCTGCTGATGCACTGAGCCACTGAGTGCAACCCGGCCTGGCCGGGTATCTGAATGCAACTTCCTGCTCCGGGTCATGCTGGCCTGGGGCGGTCTGCTGCGCCTATTGAAAGCGGAGAACAATAATAATGATGGATACAACTTGCACGCTGGCCCGTTCGGCCCTGGCAGTTTCGCTGGCGTTTGGTCTCGGTTTGCCGGCCTGGGCCGATGAAGGGGGCTTCTTTGAAGGTGCCAAGGGCGGGCTGACACTGCGCAACTACTATTTCAACCGTGATTTCCGCGACCCGGGGGCAGCCAAGGGCAAGGTTGAAGAGTGGGCCCAGGGCTTCATCTTCAAGTTCAGCTCGGGCTACACCCCAGGGCTGATCGGTTTTGGCCTGGACGGTATCGCCCTGTTCGGCGTGAAACTGGACAGCGGCCGCGGCACCAGCGGCTCAGAACTGCTGCCGGTGCACGATGACGGGCGTGCGGCCGACGACTACGGTCGGGCAGGGCTGGCGGCGAAGCTGCGTATTTCCGCGACCGAGCTGAAGGTGGGGGAGTTGTTGCCGGATATTCCACTGCTGCGCTACGACGATGGTCGTCTGCTACCGCAGACCTTCCGTGGCGCGATGCTCGACTCGCGAGAAGTCGAAGGCCTGAGCCTGCAGGCCGGCCAGTACCGCGAGGTGAGCTTGCGCCACTCTTCGGACATGCAGGACCTATCTGCCTGGGCCGCACCCGGAGTCACCTCGGACGGGTTCAACTACGCCGGTGCCGAGTACCGCTTCAACCAACAACGCACACTGATCGGCGCCTGGCACGCGCAGTTGGAGGACATCTACCAGCAAAGCTACTTCAACCTGCTGCACAGCCAGCGGGTCGGGGAGTGGACGTTGGGGGCCAACCTTGGCTACTTCATCGACCGGGATGACGGACAGGCGCGCATCGGCGACATCCAGAGTCGCACCGGCTACGCCTTGCTGTCAGCTTCGCACAGTGGCCACACGCTGTACCTGGGGTTGCAGAAGGTCAGTGGCGACAGCCCGTGGATGTCGGTGTACGGCAGCAGTGGGCGAACCCTGGGCAACGACATGTTCAACGGCAACTTCAGCAATGCTGACGAGCGCTCGTGGCAAGTGCGTTACGACTACAACTTTGCTGCGCTGGGTGTGCCAGGGCTGTTGGCCATGGTGCGCTACGGCCACGGCGAGAATGCCACGACGGCGGCGGGCAGCAATGGTAAGGAGTGGGAGCGCGATGCCGAGGTGAACTACACCTTCCAGAGCGGGGCTTTGAAGAACCTCAACATCCGGCTGAACAACGCGACCAACCGGCGCAGCTTCAACAGTGATCTCGACCAGACACGCCTGATCGTCAGTTACCCGCTGACCTTGTAGAGGCGGGTTCACCCGCGAACACTGGCGCAGCCGGTGCCATGCCCCGCGTCGCTTGCTTCGCGGGTAAACCCGCTCCTACATCCACAGCGCATGTCTTGAGCCAGGTTGGTTTCCAGGCGTTAGCGCGCCCCCCCCGTAGGAGCGGGTTCACCCGCGAACACCGGCGCAGCCGGTGCCATGCCCCGCGTCGCTTGCTTCGCGGGTAAACCCGCTCCTACATCCACAGCGCATGTCTTGAGCCAGGCTGGTTTCCAGGCGTTAGCTCGTCCCCCCGTAGGAGCGGGTTCACCCGCGAACACCGGCGCAGCCGGTGCCATGCCCCGCGTCGCCTGCTTCGCGGGTAAACCCGCTCCTACATCCACAGCGCATGTCTTGAGCCAGGCTGGTTTCCAGGCGTTAGCGCGCCCCCCCGTAGGAGCGGGTTCACCCGCGAACACCGGCGCAGCCGGTGCCATGCCCCGCGTCGTCTGCTTCGCGGGTAAACCCGCTCCTACATCCACAGCGCGTGTCTTGAGCCAGGTTGGTTTCCAGGCGTTAGCTAGTCCCCCCGTAGGAGCGGGTTCACCCGCGAACACCGGCGCAGCCGGTGCCATGCCCCGCGTCGCCTGCTTCGCGGGTAAACCCGCTCCTACATCCACAGCGCAGGTCTTGAGCCAGGTTGGTTTCCAGGCGTTAGCTCGTCCCCCGTAGGAGCGGGTTCACCCGCGAACACCGGCGCAGCCGGTGCCATGCCCCGCGTCGCCTGTTTCGCGGGTAAACCCGCTCCTACACAGGCCTGCAGCAACCCCTCAGCTTGCGCTAAGATGCCCGCTCATGTCTGTGGAAGTAGCCTGGATGAGCAAACCCGGTCAAATGGTGCTGGTTGCGCTGCGCAAAATGATCGCTTCGGGCGAGCTGGCGGCCGGCGAACGCTTGATGGAAGTCCCAACCGCTGAACTGTTCGGCGTTTCACGCATGCCGGTGCGCATGGCATTTCGCACCCTCGAACAGGAAGGCCTGCTGGTGCGCTTTGGCGGCCGGGGGTTTCAGGTGCGCTCGGTCAGCGCCGACGACATCGCGGGGGCGGTCGAGGTGCGTGGTGTGCTGGAGGGGTTGGCTGCGCGTCAGGCTGCAGAGCGTGGCTTGTCGGTGCAAGCACGCGCTGCGCTGCAACAGTGCCTGGTCGACGGCGATCAGCTGTTCGACAAGGGCTTTGTGAGCGAAGACGACTTGCAGGCTTATCACGACCTGAACATGCGTTTTCATCAGGTGATCATCGACGCCAGCCACAACCCGGCCATTGCCGTTGCCCTGGCGCGCAACGACCACCTGCCGTTCGCCTCGGTCACCGCACTGGCGGTGGATCGCCATGATCTGGCCCGTGAGTACCGGCGCTTCAACTTCGCCCACATGCAGCACCACGCTGTGTTCGATGCCCTGGTCAACCGCCAGGGTGCCCGCGCTGAAGCGATCATGCGCGAGCACGCCAATGCCACCTTGCGCTATGCCGAAACCTTTGGCGGGGCAGCGGCAGACGCGGGCATGAAAGTCATCCTGCCCTCGTCGTAAGCCGGGTCAGATATCCAGCACCAGCAGCGGCGTCTTCGAGCGCGAGCAGCAGGGCGTGAACTGATCGTTCAAGGCCTGCTCCTGTTCGGTGAGAAACAGATCGCGATGGTCCGGTGTGCCCTGCAGCACGCGTGTCAGGCAGGTGCCGCAAATACCCTGCTCGCACGACAGGGCGATCTCGATACCGTTTTCTTCCAGCACCTGCACCACGCTCCGATCGGCCGGCACCTCGAACACCTGGCCCGTGCTGCCCACCTGCACCGAGAAACTGCCGTCGTTGCTGGCATCCACCGGCGCTGCGGCGAAGTACTCGCGGTGCAGGTTGGCCTCCTGCCAGCCCAGCCCCTTCGCGCTGTCCAGCACATGCTGCATGAAGCCGCCTGGCCCGCATACATACAGGTGCACATCATCTTGCGGGTTGCCCAGCACCTGGGCGATGTCCAGCGCTGTTTCCGGCTGCTCGTCAAAATGCACGAACAGCCGATCAGCGAACGGCGCACTGCGAATCCGCTCGACAAACGCTGCACGCTCGCTGGAGCGGGCACAGTAGTGCAGCTCGAAGGCCTGGCCGCTGTGGGACAGTTGCTCGGCCATGCACAGGATCGGGGTAATGCCGATGCCGCCAGCAAACAGCAAACTGCGCTGAGCCCCCTCGGCCAGCGGGAACAGGTTGCGCGGCGCACTGATACGCAACCGGGTGCCGGCCTGCACCTGCTCGTGCAGGCTACGTGAACCGCCCCGCGAAGCCGGGTCGTTGAGCACGCCAATCAGGTAGCGATGGCGTTCTTCGGGGTGGTTGCACAGCGAGTACTGGCGCACCAGCCCGTCGGGCAGGTGCACGTCGATATGCGCGCCGGCGCTGAACGCCGGCAGCAGGCTGCCATCTGCCGCTGCCAGCTCGAAGCTGCAGATACCCTGGGCTTCATCGTTACGGGATACCACTACGGCATCGATCATGTCGGCTGTTCCTCAGGCAGGGGTGGCGCTGGTGGCGATCAGTTGCGGCTGCGGCGCACGCTCTTTGGCGATGATCCGCTCCAGCACCTTGCGTGACTGCACGCCGCCGGCATCGATGTTCAGCTTCAGCAAGTTGCGCTCGGGGTGGGCCAGCAGGTTCTGCTGCTGGCGTTCGAGCATTTCCAGGTCTTCGCTGAAAATCTTGCCCTGGCCCTCCCGGATGTTGTCGGTCAGGGTCTGGTCATGCGCAGCGAAGTTGCGCGCCATGCCCCAGAAGTACCAGATCGAGGTATCGCTTTCCGGGGTGATGAAGTCGACCACGATGCTCGACGCCTTGTGCCGCGCATCGGCGTGGTAGCCACCCTTGCCGGCATGCGCCACGCCCACTTCGATCAGTACATGGCTGGGTGGGGTGAAACGGCAGATCTGCCAGCGGTCCACCGGTACATCGTCGGCCAGGCCGTTGCCACGCAAGGCCATGCGCCAGAAGGGCGGCGCCATGATGTTTTCCATGTGCCGGGCGGTGACCACTTCGTCGCCGGTGACGGTGGTGACCGGCGGTGCTTCGTCGATCTCCTTCTGGCCGATGCTGGACGCGTGCACATAGGTTTCATGGGTGAGGTCCATGAGGTTGTCGATCATCAGGCGGTAGTCGCAACCGATGTGGAACAGCCCGCCGCCGTAGGCCCACTCATCATTCACCGCCCATTCCAGGTGCGGAATCAGCGCCGGGTCGGCCTGCGCCTGGTCGCCAGGCCAGACCCAGATGAAGCCATAGCGCTCGACAGCCGCAAAGGTCTTGTTGCAGGGGAAACCACGCACCCGCTGGCCCGGCATCGACACAGTCTTGCCGTCGCAACCCATGACCAGACCGTGGTAGCCGCACACCAGGTTGCCGTCCTCGACATAGCCCAACGACAACGGTGCGCCGCGGTGCGGGCAAAAGTCCTCGACGGCGGCCACTTGGTTCTCTTGCGCGCGGTAGAACACGATTTTTTCCCCGCAGATCTGCCGGCCCAGGGGTTTGGTGGCGATCTCATCGGGGGTGCAGGCGACGTACCAGGTGTTTTTGGGGTACATGGGAGGCTCTCCGGGGTTTTGTTTTTATTTAATGGATCCATTAAGGCTGCGACTGGAGTGCGAGGTCAATGCATTTTGCTTGAGAGATGTGGATTCTGTGCGATTATCGGTTTTTAGTGGATCCATTGATGGGGCGCGGCTGCGATTCAAGGTGGCGGCTGCGGCAGCACGTCGTCTGAACAGGAAAGCTCCGGCGAGATCGATCAATGCGGCCGGTGCAGGAGCAGGCCTGGCCGAACCTGCTATGCCTTAAGGGACACCCAACCCATCAAGGCCACTCGATGCTAGCCATCGAACAACTCTACAAATCATTCCCCACCCCTCAAGGCCCGCTCCCCATATTGCAGGGGGTCGATGTGCGCCTGGCGCGGGGCAGCAGCCTGGCGCTGATGGGCGAGTCGGGCAGCGGCAAGAGCACTTTGCTGCACCTGGTGGCCGGCCTGGACCGAGCTGACAGCGGCCGTATTCTGATCGACGACGTTCCGCTTGACGGCCGTTCGGAAGCTTCCTTGGCGCAGTGGCGGCGGGAAGGGATCGGCCTGGTGTTTCAACAGTACAACCTGATCAGTAGCCTGGACGTAGGCCTGAACCTTACTTTCCAGGCGCGCCTGGCCGGGCGGCATGACCCGCATTGGGCGGCTTACCTGGCGCAGCGCCTGGGCCTGGCGGACCTGCTCGGGCGATACCCGGAACAACTGTCTGGCGGCCAGCAGCAGCGGGTCGCCATCGGCCGTGCGCTTGCCGGGCGCCCGGCCTGGCTGCTGGCTGACGAACCGACCGGCAGCCTCGATGAAGCCAGCAGTGACGAGGTGTTGAGTTTGTTGCTGCAGTTGGTCGCCGAAGCCGGCAGCGGGGTACTGATGGTGACCCACAGCCCGCGGCTGGCGGCGCGTTTGCAGCACCGTTGCTACCTGCAGGCCGGCCGTGTGCGGCCCGAGCAGGGATGATGAAGCTTTTGTCGCTGGCGCTGTTGGCGCTGCTCAGCCACTGGCGGCGCCATCGTGTGCAGTGCTTCAGCATCTTCACTGGCCTGTGGCTGGCCACGGCGTTGTGGACCGGTGTGCAGGCGTTGAACAGCCAGGCACGCAGCGACTATGCCCGGGCCAGCGCGGTATTGACCGGGCCGCTGCAGGCGCAACTGATCGCGCGCAATGGCGAGCGCTTCGATCAGGCGTTGTACGTGCAACTGCGCAGGCAGGGCTGGGCTGTTTCGCCGGTACTGGAAGGGCGCTTGCGCTTGCCGGGCGAGCCCGCACGCAGTGTGCGGCTGATCGGCATCGAGCCGTTGAGCCTGCCGCCTGCCAGCCGCATTGCCGGGGTGCAGGTGCAGGCATTCGACCTGCAAGCGTTCATCGGCACGCCCGGGCAAGCCTGGGTTGGGCCAGATACCTTGCGTCAGCTGGGCACAAGCCCCGGGCAGCCGACCCGCGACAGTGAAGGGCAGTTGCTGCCGCCTTTGGTTTTGCAGCCTGCGCTGGCACCTGGGGTCATCGTGGTGGACATCGGCCACGCGCAGACGTTACTGAACGCACCGGGGCAGCTGTCCCGTCTGCTGCTGGCCGATACGCCCGGGCCGTTGCCTGCGGATATCGCCCGCTACCTTGAACTGCAGCCGCGGCAGGACGATGGCGGCTTGCAGCGCCTCACCGACAGTTTCCACCTCAACCTGACCGCGCTCGGCCTGCTGGCGTTCGTCGTCGGCTTGTTCATCGCCCACGCTGCGATCGGTCTGGCGCTGGAGCAGCGCCGTGGGCTGATCCGCAACCTGCGCGCGTGCGGCGTCAGCCTGAAGACCCTGCTGTGCGCCCTGGTGCTGGAGCTGGGCTTGTTCGCGGCACTGGGTGGGCTGGCCGGGGTGGCCAGTGGTTATGCATTGGCCGCATGGCTGCTGCCTGACGTGGCCGCCAGCCTGCGTGGTCTGTATGGCGCCCAGGTCGCTGGCACGTTGAGCCTGCCGGCGGGGTGGTGGCTGCTGGGTGTGCTGGTGAGTGTACTCGGGGCATTGCTGGCTGGGCTGCAGAGTGTAATGCGTGCTGCCCGTTTGCCTTTGCTGGCGCTGGCGCAACCCCAGGCCTGGCGGCTGGCGCAGGGGCCATGGTTGAAACGTCAGGCTTTGATAGCGGGCTTGCTGCTGTTGCTGGCCTTGGCCTGTGGCGTGTTCGGGGCTGGCCTGCTTAGCGCGTTCGGCATGCTGGCAGGGTTGCTGCTGGCAGCGGCGCTGTTGTTGCCGGCCTTGCTTGATCGGGTACTGGCCTGGCTGGCGCGTTGTTGCCACCGGCCATTGGCGCAATGGTTCGTGGCTGACAGCCGCCAGCAGTTGCCAGCCCTGAGCCTGGCGTTGGTCGCCCTTTTGCTGGCGCTGGCTGCCAGTGTTGGCGTGGGCAGCATGACCGAGGGTTTTCGCAAGACCTTTGTCGGTTGGCTTGACCTGCGCCTCTCCGCCGACCTGTATGTCACCCCACGGGATACGGCCCAAGGCTTGCAGATAGTCGAGTGGCTCAAGCAGCAACCTGTGGCCAGCGTGGTCCTGCCCGGCTGGCGCGCAGACATGCAGCTGCAAGGTTGGCCGGTGCAAGTGCAGGGCATTGTCGATCACCCCGCCTATCGAACGCGCTGGCCATTGCTGGAACAGCATTCGCGCGCCTGGCAGCGACTGGCCAGCGGACAAGCCGTGATGCTCAGTGAGCAGTTGGCCAGGCGACTGAACCTGCAACTGGGCGACAGCCTGCAACTGCCCGTAGACACGCCAGCCTTGCCCGTGGTGGGGATCTATGCCGATTACGGCAACCCCAAGGGGCATGTACTGGTCAATGCCGGCTGGTTGCGCGCCCACTGGCCACAGGCAACCCTGGCCGGCTTGAGTGTCGACCTGAGCGCTGAACGGGTGCCGGTGCTCAAGGCCGCGCTGCAACAGCACTTTGCCCTGGATGACAGCCGGGTGGTCGAGCAGGCGCGCCTGAAACGCTGGTCGACCGACGTGTTCAACCGCACCTTTGCCGCCACCGCAGCCCTCAACAGCCTTACCCTTGGCGTGGCCGGTGTGGCGTTGTTCATCAACCTGCTGACCCTGAGCCAGGCCCGGCTGGGCCAGTTGGCGCCGCTGTGGGCGTTGGGGGTGCGGCGCATGCAACTGGTCTGGCTGAGCCTCGGGCAGACACTCATGCTAAGCAGCTTCACCGTGCTGCTGGCAATACCGCTTGGGCTGTTGCTGGCCTGGTGCCTGGTCGCGGTGGTGAACGTGCAGGCCTTCGGCTGGCGCTTACCGCTGTATGTGTTCCCTGTGCAACTGCTGCAGTTGACCGTGCTGGGCATGCTCACCAGCCTGCTGGCCTGCGCCTGGCCGCTGTGGCAGCTGGCGCGCCGCCAGCCGCGCGAACTGTTGAGGCCATTGGCCGATGAAGCTTAATGCGTGGCTGTTGCTGACCGGGTTGTTGTTGTGCGGCTGTGATCAGCCTGCACCACAAAGCTATGCCGGGCTCGGGCAGCAGGCTGGCGAATTCAGCCAGGTGACCCGCGATCATCGTCTGGTATTCCCGCATGACCACGGCCCCCACGACGGCTTTCGTATCGAGTGGTGGTATGTCACCGCCAACCTCAAGGACGCCCAGGGCCGAGATTGGGGCGCCCAGTGGACACTGTTCCGCTCGGCCCTGCGCCCCGGCCCGGAGACCACCGGCTGGAACAGCCCGAACCTGTGGATGGGGCATGCAGCACTGACCGGGCCGGGTGGCCATCAGGCTGCGGAAACCCTGGCGCGGGGTGGTGTCGGCCAGGCCGGCGTGCAGGCCCAGCCGTTTCGGGCATGGATCAATGACTGGGTGTTACAAGGCCAGGGCGGTATTGAACAGCTGCAGATGGCCGCAAGTGGCGACGGTTTTCGCTATGACTTGCAGTTGCACAGCGATCTTCCTTTGGTGCTGCATGGGGAGCAGGGCTACAGCGAAAAATCAGGCAAGGGCCAGGCTTCGTACTATTACAGCCAGCCGTTCTACCAGGTCCAGGGGCAAGTCCAGCGTGGCAGCCTGTGCATCGCGGTTACCGGGCAGGCCTGGCTGGACCGGGAATGGAGCAGCCAGCCGCTGGCGCCCGGACAGACCGGCTGGGACTGGTTTTCCCTGCACCTGGACAGTGGCGCCAAGCTGATGCTGTTCCAGGTGCGGGAGGCCCACGGGGAACCGTATCGCGCCGGGACCTGGGTAGGGCCACAGGGGGAGGTGGTGGCGCTGGACGCGGCACAGATCCGCCTGCAGGCGCTGGCCTGGTCTGCGCAGAAAAACGGCAAGCAGGTACCGACGCGCTGGCGGGTACAAGTGCCGGAGCATGGGGTGGATGTGCAGGTCGATGCCGTTGAGCCGCAGGCGTGGATGCAGACACGGTTCCCGTATTGGGAAGGGCCGGTACGCTTGAGCGGAAGTGCGGGCGGGCGCGGATATCTGGAGATGACCGGGTACTAGTGCAACAACGTTCAAGCAAGACAGTTGCGCCCATGAAGATCGCGCCAGCCCCTTCAATCCTTGATCATCCCTCGCAGCACGGCCCGCGCTTCTTCAGTACGCAAGCATTCGATGAACAGTCGGCTTTCCCGCGCCACCGTGGCCTCCAGCTCCGCCCGCTGGCTGTCCTTGAGCAGCCGCTTGCTGATCCGCAGTGCCGCCTGCGGGTAGCCTTGCAGCTGCCGCGCCAGCGTGCGGGCAGCGTCCAGGCACTGTTCGCCGTTTTCATGCAGCTCATTGGCCAGCCCCCAGGCCAGCATCTGTTCGCCATCCAGCAGCGCATTGGTCAGCAGCAAGCGTGCCGCCCGGGCCTGGCCAAGCACACGCGGCAGCAGCAGGCTGGAACCAAACTCCGGGCACACACCCAGCGGCGCGAAAGGCATGCGCAGCTTGGTCGAGCGGCTGACCAGCACCTGGTCGCAGTGCAGCAACAGGGTGGCCCCGATGCCGATCGCCGCACCACTGACCGCTGCGATCAGCGGCTTGTCCAGGCCCATGACCACCCGCATCAGGCGGAACACCGGGCTGTCCAGGTCGCTGGGTGGGTTGTCGAGGAAGTCGCGAAGGTCGTTGCCAGCGCTGAAGCAGTGCGGCCCACCGGTGATGATGATGGCATCGACAGCGGGGTCCTCACTTGCCGCCAGCAACAGGTCACCCAGCAGCTGGTACATGGCAGTGTTCAGGGCATTGAGCTTGTCGGGGCGGTTGAAGGCCAGGGTCAGCAGGCCTTGGTCCAGCTCGCGTGTGATCAGGTCGTTCATGGCAGCCGCTTTTGTTGTTGTGAGGGGGCCCTGCCGGGCAGTGGCGCTTAGGGTTTATCACGCAGTCCGGCTTGTTGTACAGTCGTTCAGCCCAGCCCCCAAGCAGAGACCCACCGATGACTCAGGAAGCCCGCTACCATCGCATGTTGCCGGAATTGCGCAAAGCCAACCTGGTCGAGGCGACCCTGGTGTGCCTCAAACGCCATGGTTTCCAGGGGGCTTCGATCCGCAAGATCTCGGCCGAGGCCGGGGTCTCGGTCGGGCTGATCAGCCACCATTACGCGGGCAAGGACGAACTGGTGGCAGAGGCTTACATGGCCGTCACCGGTCGGGTGATGGGCCTGTTGCGCGAGGCCATGGCCCAGGCCGCGCCCAATGCCCGCGAGCGGCTGTCCGCGTTCTTTCGTGCCTCGTTCTGCGCCGAGCTGCTCGACCCGCAATTGCTCGATGCCTGGCTGGCCTTCTGGGGCGCGGTGAAGACCGCCGACGCGATCAACCAGGTGCACGACCACTCCTACGGCGAGTACCGCAACGAGCTTGGCCAGCTACTGGCTAGACTGGCCGAAGAGGAGGGCTGGCAGGGCTTCGATGCCGACCTGGCGGCCATCAGCCTGAGCGCCTTACTCGACGGCCTGTGGCTGGAGTCGGGCCTGAACCCCGGCACCTTCAGTCCCGAGCAGGGCGTGATCATCTGCGAGGCCTGGGTCGACGGCCTGCAGGCCGGTGGCCGGAGGCGCTTCAGCCTGCCCGAGGGCTGTTGATCACCTGTTCAGTAACGAGTACGCTGCTGTCGCGAGTGTGTAGAACAACACCAATAAAAAAGAGACAACACGCAATGACGCCTCGGGTATTGATCGTCGATGACGATCCGCTTATTCGTGACTTGCTGCAGGCTTACCTGTCCCAGGAAGGCTACGACGTACACTGCGCCGATACAGCCGAAGGGGCCGAAGCCCTGCTTGCCAGCCAGGATGTCGACCTGGTGCTGCTGGACATCCGCCTGCCCGGCAAGGACGGCCTTACCCTGACCCGCGAACTGCGGGTGCGCTCGGAGGTTGGCATCATCCTCGTCACCGGGCGCAATGACGACATCGACCGCATCGTTGGCCTGGAATGCGGGGCAGATGACTACGTGATCAAACCGCTCAACCCCCGCGAGCTGGTGTCCCGGGCGAAAAACCTGATCCGCCGCGTGCGCCATGCCCGCGAGGCGCACCCCACCCCGGCCTGTGCGCAATCGCTGAAGCAGTTCGCCGACTGGGCACTGGACACCGACCGCCGGCGCCTGATCGACGCCCGTGGCGGGCAAACCCTGCTGACCCACGGCGAGTTCCAGTTGCTCAGCGTGTTCTTGCGCAACAGCGGCCACACTCTCAGCCGCGATCAGTTGATGGACCAGATTCGCAACCGCGAGTGGGTGCCCAACGACCGCTCCATCGACGTGCTGGTCGGCCGCCTGCGGCGCAAGCTGCATGACGACCCGGCCGAACCGCAGTTGATCATCACCATTCACGGCACCGGCTACCTGTTCACCGCCAGCGTGGCAGCATGATTCCTCGCGCCTGGCAGTTGGCGCTGGCCTTGACGTTGCCCACCCTGCACGCCAGTGCCAGTGAGCCGGTGCGCTACTGCGACTACCCGGTGTACCCGCCCATTTCCTGGAGTGACGGCCACCAGGTGCGCGGCCTGGCCCCGACCGTGGTGCGCGAACTGTTCGCGCGCATGGGCTACGAGGTGCAAACCGTGGTGCTGGGCAACTGGAAGCGCTGCCTGATGGACGCCGCCGCCGGGCGGGTGGACGTGGTGCTGGCCTACAACAGCGACCAGCGTGACCAGCGCATGCGTTTTTCCACGGAGCCGGTGGTGCGCGAGGAAGTGGCCGTGTTCTACAACCGCAAGCGGCCGGTCCAGTTCCAGCAGCTGGAGGACCTGGCGGGTTACCGCGGCGGCCTGCTGTACGGTGAAAGCTATGGCGCCGAGTTCGATCGCTTCGTCGCCCGCCACCAGAACATCGAGCGGGTATCGTCCAGCCAGCAGAACTTTGGCAAGCTGATCCGCGGGCGCATCGACTATGTGATTCAGGAGCGGCGCACCGGGCTGCTGTTCATCGAACACCTGCCCGGGGCGCAGGATATTCGCGCATTGCCCACGGCACTGAGCGTGGACTACCTGCGGGTGGCGGTATCGCGACAGTCACCCTTGAGCCAGCGCATGGCTGAAATCGATGCGCAGTTGCAGTGGATGAACCATGCGGGCGAGATCGCGCGTTGGCTGGAGCAAAGTGAGGTCACTTACCGCGACATGATCAACCTGCCGGCGGATGCACGATGATCCGCCTGCGCACCGATGGCCTGCTGCGCCGCCTGCTGCTGTTCATCCTGCTGTTCAGCTTGTGCTTCACGGTGCTGGCCAGCGGCGTGCAGTTGTACTTCGAGTACCGTCGCGAAATGCGGGATATAGAGGCACGCATGGCGTTGATCCGTGCTGGCTACCTGGCCAGCCTGGAACGCAGCCTGTGGGACCTCGACGAGGCGCAGCTGGATGTTCAGTTGCGCGGCCTGGTGGACTTTTCCGATGTGGCGCGGGTGCGTCTGCTCAGTGATGATTTCCCGCTGTTGCGCGGTGAGCCCGCCCCCCAAGGGCCGCTGCGCATCGAGCGCTTTCCCCTCGACTACCAGCCGCCCTCAGGGCCGGTCAGGCATCTGGGGGAGCTGGAAGTCAGCATCGACCTTGGCGCGGTACACCGGCGGCTTTACGCCACGGGCCTTGCCAGCCTGCTATGGATGGGCGTGTTTCTGTGCGGCCTGGCAGTGGCGTTGTCAGGGCTGTTCTACCGCCTGGTCACCCGCCACCTGCAAGTGATGGCCGAGTTCGCCCGCCGCATTGGCGCCGGCCAGTGGCAGGAGCCCTTGCGCCTTGGCCGCCGCCGCTCATCGCGCCCCGACGAAATCGACACTGTGGCCAATGCCCTGGACGATATGCGCCGTGCCATCCTCAGCGATATCGAGCGCCGTGAGCGTGACCGCCTGGAACTGCAGGACAAACGCGACGAATTGCAGGCCATGGTCGAGCGGCGTACGGCCAGCCTGGCTCGGGCCAAGGACGAGGCCGAGGCTGCCAACCTGGCCAAGTCGCGCTTCTTGGCGACCATGAGCCATGAACTGCGCACGCCGCTCAACGGTATTCTGGGCATGGCCGAACTGCTGCGCGGCGGGCGCCTGGAGGTCGCCGACCGCCAGCGTGTCGAGGCCTTGTACAAGGCCGGCGAAGGGCTGTTGGCAATTCTCAACGAAGTGCTGTATTTCGCCCGGCTCGAAGAAGGCGAGAGCCGCGCCGAACGGGTGGTGTTTTCCTTGCGGCAGTTGTGCCAGGAAGTGCTGGCGTTGCTCGAACCCATGGCCATGGAGAATGCCGACACCCTGCAACTGCAGGTCGATGAGCAACTGGCTGCGTACCAGTACGGTGCAGAGCAGTACCTGCGACAGGTGCTGAGCAATCTGCTGGCCAATGCCATCAAGTTCACTGAACACGGCCAGGTACAGCTTACGGTGCAGGTGCTTGCCGGTAACGAATGCTCGCAGCGCTTGCGGCTGTCGGTACGTGACAACGGTATCGGCATCGAACCCGCCGTTCAGGCAAAGATCTTCGACCGTTTCGTCCAGGCCAGCGAAGCGGTGACCCAGCGCTATGGCGGCACTGGCCTGGGCCTGGCGATCTGCAAGCACCTGGTGGAAAAACTGGGCGGTAGCATCGGCCTTGAGAGCGTTCAAGGGCAGGGCAGCTGCTTTTGGTTCGAGCTCGACATGGCTCGCGGGCAGCCTGCCTCGGCGGGTTTACCAGCCCCTTCGCCCTTGCCCAGCCTGGATATCCTGGTGGTCGAAGACGTTGCGCTGAACCGTGAGGTTGCCGGTGGCCTGCTGATGCGCGACGGTCACCGGGTAAGCTTTGCCGAGGACGCCGGGCAAGCCCTGCAGGCATGCGCGCAGCGGCGCTTCGACCTGGTTCTGCTGGACGTGCACTTGCCGGGCATGAGCGGGGTGGCGTTGTGCCGACAGTTGCGTACCTCGCCTGGGCCGAACCGCCACAGTCGGATCCTGGCGCTGACGGCCGGTGTGCAACCGGGCCAGGTAGCGGGTTATCTGGACGCTGGCATGCAGGGCGTACTGGCCAAGCCTTTGCGGCTGGACAACCTGCGCAGGGCGTTGGCTGACGTAGCGCCCGCTGCAGTGGCCAGCGCTGGCGCAGACATGGACTGGTCATTGCTCGACACCCACCGTTCACTGCTGGGGGAGCAGAAGTTGCAAGGCCTGCTGAAGGTCCTGCGCCAGTCACTGCAGCAGCACGCCACGGCGCTGGCCGAGGCGCTGCCAGCCCAGGACTTCACCGAAGTGCTGCACCTGGCCCACCGCCTGGCTGGCAGTTGCGATTCCCTGGGGTTTAGCGGGCTGGCTACGGTGTTGCGTGGTCTGGAGGAGGCGGCCCGGCAGCATGACCTACAGGCCATGCAAGCCCTCGGCAAGCCGCTGACCACCCAGCTAGGTCAGGCCAGTGCCACGCTGGAACAGTTGATCCAGGGCTGACGTACAAAAAACTTACGACTTTTTACATCTTCGATCCGTTCGTACAACGGCGCCTTACATCCGTTTCCAATAATCCATGGCAACCGTGTTGCACGCGGTCCATGAGGCTTATTGGAGACAAGAATAATGACATGCCGTAGCGCTCATCCCCTCATTCGAACCCTCCCACGCACCGGCCGCAAAGGCGAGGTGTGCCATGACTGACAGCGTTGAAAAGATCCAGCTCACCCGCGCCCTGAAAAGCCGACACATCTTCATGCTGTCGCTGGGTGGGGTTATTGGCACCGGCCTGTTCATGGGCTCGGGCGTAACCATCAATCAGGGTGGGCCGGTGGGCGCGATCCTGGCTTACCTGGTCGCGGGCTTGCTGATGTACCTGGTGATGGTCTGCCTGGGTGAGCTGTCGGTGCAGATGCCGGTGTCCGGTTCGTTCCAGGCCCACGCCACCAAGTACATTGGCCCGGCCACCGGCTTCATGATCGGCTGGGTGTACTGGATGAGCTGGGCCACCACCGTAGGCCTGGAGTTCACCGCTGCCGGCATGTTGATGACCCGCTGGTTCCCGGAGGTGCCGATCTGGTACTGGTCGGCGCTGTTCGTGGTGGTGCTGTTCGGGCTCAACGCCCTGGCCACGCGTGCCTTTGGCGAGGCCGAGTACTGGTTCTCGGGCATCAAGGTGGCAACCATCCTCGGCTTCATCGTCATTGGCCTGCTGGTGATTTTCGGTGCCATCCCCCTGAGCAGCGGGGCACCCGCACCGATGCTGAACAACCTGGTGGGCGAGTCGCTGTTCCCCCACGGCCTGTCGGCAGTGTTCGCGGTGATGATGACTGTGGTCTATGCCTTCCAGGGCTGCGAAATCATGGGGGTGGCTGCCGGTGAGACCGAGCACCCGGAAAAGAGCATCCCGCGGGCGGTGCGCAACGTGGTGTTCCGCGTGCTGATCTTCTATGTGCTGGCGATTGCCGTGCTGTCGGCCATTGTGCCGCACGAGCAGGCCGGGCTGATGGAAAGCCCGTTCGTGCAGGTGTTCGACATGGTCGGCATCCCTTACGCCGCCGACTTGATGAACTTCGTCATCCTCACGGCCATCCTCTCGGTGGGTAACTCCGGGTTGTATGCCTCCACGCGCATCCTCTGGGCCATGTCCAAGACTGGCATGGCACCGAAAAGCCTGTCGCCGCTGAGCAAGCGCGGCGTGCCGCTGCGGGCGCTGAGCATCACCCTGTGCTTTGCGCTGATCTCGCTGATGACCAGCTTCGTTGCGGCTGACACGCTGTTCATGGTGCTGATGGCGGTGAGCGGTATGTCCGGCACCGTGACCTGGATCGTCATCGCTTTGGCGCAGTACCGCTTCCGCAAGGCCTGGCTGCGCGACGGCGGGCAAGTGCAGGACCTGAAGTACAAGGCGCCGCTGTACCCACTGGTGCCGCTGCTGTGCATCACCCTGTGCAGTTCGCTGTTCGTGTTCCTGGCGCTGGATGAAACCCAGCGGCCGTCACTGTACTGGGGCTTTGGCTTCATTGCCCTGTGCTATGCGGCGTACTTCTTCGTCAACCGCCGCCGGCAGGGGGCCTTCGAGCCCAGCGCACCAAGGGTTTGATGCCGTAGCTCGTCGGCGGCAGGTGTTGGTCGCTGCATTTTCAGTACCTGTAAGGTCTTGCGCCGCCCGTGCGGCGCGCGATCTCACAGGCCATAAAGCCGTCATGACGAACGCCCTTGTGTAACGCCAAACACCGAGTTGTGCGAAGTTGTAACAGCCCATCCCGCCTTGTTGAACACTCGTTTAGTATCTCTCTCGTCAAGCCCTCCAAAACCATCACAACAACACCGAGGCCCCCCATGACCACCCCGTCGTCGTCACTGTTGAGCAAGGTCGAAGCCGGCGTTGCCTGGATCACTCTCAACCGCCCCGAGCAGCGCAACGCGCTGGACATTCCCACCCTCAAGCAACTGCACGCCTTGCTCGACAGCCATGCCGACGACCCCGCCGTACGCGTGGTGGTGCTGACCGGCAGCGGCCGCAGCTTCTGCGCTGGCGCCGACCTGGCCGAATGGGCAGCCGCCGAAGCGGCGGGCACCCTGGAAAGCTACGGCTGGACCGAAACTGCTCATGCCCTGATGTTGCGCCTGCACAACCTCGACAAACCCACCATCGCCGGCATCAACGGCACCGCCGTGGGCGGTGGCATGGACCTCAGCCTGTGCTGCGACCTGCGCATCGCCGCCGCCTCGGCGCGCTTCAAGGCCGGCTACACCAGCATGGGCTACAGCCCCGATGCCGGCGCCAGCTGGCACCTGCCACGGCTGATCGGTAGCGAGCAGGCCAAGCGCCTGCTGTTCCTCGACGAGTTGTGGGGCGCCGATCGCGCCCTGGCCGCCGGTTTGGTCAGCGAAGTCTGTGCCGACGAGCAGTTGCCTGCCGTCGTCGCCGAGCTGGCCGGGCGCCTGGCCAACGGCCCGACCTTCGCCTATGCGCAGACCAAGCGGCTGATACGCGACGGTGCCCGGCGCACGCTGGCTGAACAGCTGGAAGCCGAGCGCCACGCCGGCCTGTTGTGTGGCCGCAGCCAGGATGGCGCCGAGGCCCTGCAAGCCTCGGTGGAACGTCGCGCCCCCCGTTTTACCGGCCAGTAATCCGATACCCGACCCTCATCAGGACCTTCGCAGATGAATTTCCAACTGACCCAAGAACAAGAAATGTTGGTGGAAGCGGTACGCAGCTTTGTTGCCAAAGAGCTGCTGCCCCATGAGGAAGCAGTGGACCGCGCCGACGCCGTGTCACCCGAGCTGGCAGCGCAGATCCGTGGCAAGGCCATCGCTGCCGGGTTCTATGCCTTCAACATGCCCGAGGAAGTGGGAGGGGGTGGCCTGGACTACCTGTCCCAGGCGCTGATCGAACGTGAGCTGTCCAAGGTGTCCTGGGCGCTGCATGTCTTCGTTGCGCGGCCGTCGAAAATCCTCATGGCCTGCAAGGACGAGCAGATCAACGACTACCTGTTGCCGTGTGTACAGGGCGAGAAGATCGACTGCTTCGCCCTCACCGAACCGGGCGCCGGCTCTGATGCCAACGCCATCAAGACCCGCGCCGTGCGCCAGGGCGATGACTTTGTCATCAACGGTAGCAAGCACTTCATCAGCCACGCGGGCCACGCCGATTTCGCCATTGTCTTCGCTGTCACCGACACCTACGAGCACAACGGGCGCAAGCGCAATGCGGTCACCGCCTTGCTGGTCGACCGGGGTACGCCGGGCATGACCATCCGCCGTGGTCCCAAGTGCGTGAGCAACCGTGGTTATCACACCTACGAGTTGTTCTTCGACGACTGCCGGGTGCCGGCCAGCAAGGTGCTGGGCGAAGTCGGCAAGGGCTGGGAAGTGGCCAACGCCTGGCTTACCGCCGGCCGGGTGATGGTCGCCGCCAACTGCGTGGGCCAGGCTCAGCGCGCCCTCGACCTGTCACTGCAATGGGCCGCCGACCGCAAGCAGTTCGGCCAGGCCATCGGCAGCTATCAGGGGGTGTCGTTCAAGCTGGCCGACATGGCCACTCAGATCCGCGCGGCCGAGATGCTCACCCTGCACACCGCCTGGAAGATGGACCAGGGCAACATGACCGACGGTGAGGCCGGCATGGCCAAGCTGTTTGCCAGTGAAGTGCTGGGCAAGGTCGCCGACGAAGCGGTGCAGATCTTCGGTGGCATGGGCCTGATGGATGAAGGGCCGGTTGAGCGCATCTGGCGCAATGCGCGTATCGAGCGCATCTGGGAGGGGACCTCGGAAATCCAGCGGCATATCATCGCCCGCGAACTGCTGCGCCCGCTGCTGCGCTGAGCGCCAGGAGAACACCCATGTCGCAATCGATTCGTGACAACCTCAAGCGCCTGCTGGCGCCCCGGCACCTGGCTTTTATCGGCGGGCGCAGCATGGCGCGGGCGCTCAAGCGCTGCGCCGAAGGTGGCTTTGCCGGTGAGCTGTGGCTGGTCAACCCGCAGCATGAAAGCCTCGAAGGCATCCCTTGCGTGGCACGGGTGGCCGACTTGCCCTACGCCCCGGACGCAGTGTTCATCGCCACCAACCGTGAGCTGACCCTGCAGTGCGTTGCCGAGCTGGCTGCACGCGGGGCCGGTGGCGCCATCTGCTACGCCTCGGGCTTTGCCGAAAGCGGCGAGGAGGGCTGCCAGTTGCAGCAACGCCTGCTCGACGTCGCCGGCAACATGGCCTTGCTCGGCCCCAACTGCTATGGCTTGCTCGACTACCTGCACGGTGCCGCCCTGTGGCCGGTGGCGCATGGTGGCCAGCAAGTGGAGAAGGGGGTGGCGATCCTTACGCAAAGTGGCAACTTCGCCTACAACCTGTCCATGAGCGACCGCTCCCTGCCGGTGGCCTACATGGCCTCGGTCGGCAACCAGGCGCAACTGGGCGTGGCCGAGCTGATGGATGTGCTGCTCGACGACCCACGGGTAACCGCCATCGGCCTGCACCTGGAAGGCCTGAAGAACGTGCCGGGCTTCGCCCGCGCCGCTTGCAAGGCGCTGCAGCAGGGCACGCCGATCATTGCATTGAAGACCGGCGTTTCGCAGATCGGCGCTGAACTGGCGCTCAGCCACACCAGCTCGTTGTCCGGCTCTGATGCGTTGTACGACAGCCTGTTCCAGCGCCTGGGGGTGATCCGCGTCAGCGGCCCGGTGAGCTTTGTCGAAACGCTCAAGGCCGCAGCCTGCGGACGCTTGCCGGCAGATGGCGAGCTGATTGCGCTGGCCTGCTCAGGCGGCGATGCCGGGCTGATTGCCGACTATGCCGAACGCAACCATCTGCAACTGCCGAAGCTCGAGCAAGGGCAGGTGGCGGCACTGGCCGAGGTGTTGCCGGGCTATGCCAACCTGGTCAACCCACTGGACTTCACTACGGCCATCTGGGGCGATGAAGCCGCCCTGCAACGTATGCTCGACAGCACCCTGAGCGGCGCCGCCGGTGCGGCGATGCTGGTGCTGGACTACCCGGCGGCGTTCACCGGCGAGCGCAAGGAATGTGACCTGCTGCTGGGGCTGTACTGCGATGCCGTTGAACGCCACGGCAAGGTCGGCTTCGTCACCTCGGCTTTCCCGGAACTGTTGCCTGCCAGTGCGCGTGAGCGCCTGCATACGCGGGGCATCGCAGCGCTGCAGGGCGTAGAAGACGGCCTGGCGGCCTGGGGCCGTCTCGTCGCTTACCAAAGGAACCGCCAGCGGTTGCTGGACCAGGGCGAGGCTGTGCGGGTACCGCTTTGCCCGCAGTCCCTCACGGGCGAAAGCCGACTGTTGGACGAATGGCAATCCAAGCAGGCCCTGCGCGCCTTCGGCCTGCCCGTGCCTGCGGGCGTGCTGAGTACACCCGAATGCGCCGTGGCAGACGCCGCCCGCGTGGGTTACCCGCTGGTACTGAAGGCTGTCAGCGCGCAGCTGCCGCACAAGACCGAAGCTGGCGCCGTGGCGTTGAACCTGCGCGATGCCCGCGCCCTGGAAGCTGCACTGGTGCAGATGCGCCAGTGCATCGCTGACTACGCCCCGCAGGTTGCGTTTGATCAGGTGCTGCTCGAGCCCATGGCCGAGCCGCCCTTGGCCGAGCTCATAGTGGGCATCAAGCGTGAACACGACTTTGCCCTGGCCCTGGTGATCGGTGCCGGCGGCGTGTTGGTCGAACTGCTCAAGGACAGTGTCAGCCTGTTGTTGCCCACCACCGACAGCGCCATCCGCGCCGCACTGCTGAACCTGCGCAGTGCCAGCCTGCTGCAAGGCTTCCGTGGCCGTCCGGCCGCCAACCTCGATGCCTTGGTCTCGGCCATCCGCGCAGTCGCCGATTACGCCTGCGAAAACGCCGGGCAGTTGCTGGAGCTGGATGTGAACCCATTGATGGTCGGTGCCAACGGCACCACCGCGGTCGACGCGCTGATCCGCCTTGGCCAGGCGCAAGGAGAACGACATGAATGACCTTACCCTGACGGCCGGCCAGGCGCTGGTGCGGTTGTTGGCCAACTACGGCGTGGAGACCGTGTTCGGCATCCCCGGGGTACACACTCTTGAGCTGTACCGTGGTCTGCCGGGCAGCGGCATTCGCCATGTATTGACCCGCCACGAGCAGGGCGCCGGCTTCATGGCCGATGGCTATGCGCGGGTCAGTGGCAAGCCGGGGGTGTGCTTCGTCATTACCGGCCCGGGCGTGACCAACGTCGCCACCCCAATCGGCCAAGCCTATGCCGACTCGGTGCCGATGCTGGTGATTTCCAGCGTCAACCACACCGCCAGCCTGGGCAAGGGCTGGGGCTGCCTGCATGAAACCCAGGACCAGCGCGCGATGACTGCGCCCATCACGGCGTTTTCTGCGGTGGCCCTGCGGGGCGACGACTTGCCCGAGCTGATCGCGCGTGCCTGGGCAGTGTTCGATAGCGAACGACCGCGCCCGGTGCATATTTCGGTGCCCCTGGACGTGCTGGCGGCATCGGTCAGCCGGGACTGGAGCGATGAGGTGGTACGTCGGCCGGGGCGTGGCCAGCCGTGCCGCGAAACCCTCGAACAGGCTGCCCTGAAGCTCGCCGCCGCCAAGCGGCCGATGATCATTGCCGGTGGGGGCGCGTTGCACGCGGCTGAACAGTTGCAGCAACTCAGTGCACGGCTGGCGGCGCCTCTGTTCACCAGCGTGGCCGGCAAGGGCTTGCTGCCGCCAGATGCGCCACTCAATGCCGGCGCCAGCCTGTGCGTCGAACCCGGCTGGCAGTTGATCAGCCAGGCTGATGTGGTGCTTGCCGTAGGCACCGAAATGGCCGACACCGACTTCTGGCGCGAACGCCTGCCGATCCGCGGCGAGCTGCTGCGCGTCGACATCGACCCGCGCAAGTTCAACGATTTCTACCCCTGTGGCATTGCCCTGCAGGGCGATGCCCGGCAAACCGTGGACGGTTTGCTCGAACACCTGCCCGCACTTCAGCGTGACCCGGCTCAGGCCAGTGAGGCGGTGGCCAACCTGCGCCAGGCCATCCGCAGTGGGCATGCCCCGTTGCAGGCCACGCACCAGGCCATTCTGGACCGTATCGCCGCCGTACTGCCCGACGATGCCTTCATCAGTAGCGACATGACCCAGCTGGCCTATACCGGCAACTACGCCTTCGCCAGCCGGGCACCACGCAGCTGGCTACACCCCACCGGCTACGGCACCCTCGGCTACGGCCTGCCGGCCGGCATTGGTGGCATGTTCGCCAGCGACCACCGCCCCGGCCTGGTACTGGTGGGTGATGGCGGCTTCCTGTACACCGCGCAGGAACTGGCCACTGCCGTCGAGGAGCTGCACCGGCCGCTGGTGGTGTTGCTTTGGAACAATGACGCCCTCGGCCAGATCCGCGACGATATGCTCGGCCTGGATATCGAGCCGGTCGGCGTGCTACCGCGCAACCCGGATTTCATCGGCCTGGCCCGCGCCTTCGGTTGCACAACGCACCAGCCACGCGACCTGGACGCGTTGCAGGCCGACCTGGCCAGCGGCTTCGCCACACCCGGCGTGACGTTCATCGAACTCAAACACACCTGCGTCTGTTAAGGCGCGCACAACGACAAGAACACGAGTAACCACCATGCCCTTTCGCCGTACCCTTCTGGCTGCATCCCTGGCACTTCTGATCACCGGCCAGGCCCCCCTGTATGCGGCACCCCCGTTGTCGATGGGCAACGGCACCAACGCCCTGACCGTGCAAAACAGCAACGCCTGGGTCGAGGTCAGTGCCAGCGCCCTGCAACACAACATCCGCACCCTGCAGGCTGAATTGGCTGGCAAGTCCAGGCTGTGCGCCGTGCTCAAGGCCGATGCCTATGGCCATGGTATCGGTCTGGTGATGCCGTCGATCATCGCCCAGGGCGTGCCCTGCGTGGCGGTGGCCAGCAACGAGGAGGCCCGGGTGGTCCGCGCCAGCGGCTTCACCGGGCAACTGGTGCGGGTCCGTGCGGCCAGCCTGAGCGAGCTGGAAGATGCCTTGCAGTACGACATGGAAGAGCTGGTTGGCAGCGCTGAGTTCGCCCGCCAGGCTGATGCCATCGCCGCGCGCCATGGCAAGACCCTGCGCATCCATCTGGCATTCAACTCCAGCGGCATGAGCCGTAACGGAGTGGAGATGGCCACCTGGTCCGGCCGCGGTGAAGCGCTGCAGATTACCGACCAGAAGCACCTCGAACTGGTTGCGCTGATGACCCACTTCGCCGTGGAAGACAAGGACGATGTACGCAAGGGCCTGGCGGCATTCAACGAGCAGACCGACTGGTTGATCAAGCACGCCAGGTTAGACCGCAGCAAGCTCACCCTGCACGCCGCCAACTCGTTCGCTACGCTGGAAGTGCCGGAAGCGCGCCTGGACATGGTACGAACGGGGGGCGCGCTGTTCGGCGACACCGTGCCGGGGCGCACCGAGTACAAACGTGCAATGCAGTTCAAATCGCGCGTGGCGGCGGTGCACAGCTATCCGGCCGGCAACACCGTGGGCTATGACCGCACCTTCACCCTGGCCCGTGATTCGCGTCTGGCCAACATTACGGTCGGGTACTCCGACGGCTACCGCCGGGTATTCACCAACAAGGGCCATGTGCTGATCAACGGCCACCGTGTGCCGGTCGTGGGCAAGGTGTCGATGAACACGCTGATGGTCGATGTCACCGACTTCCCTGATGTGAAGGGGGGTAACGAAGTGGTGCTGTTCGGCAAGCAGGCCGGGGGCGAAATCACCCAGGCCGAGATGGAAGAAATCAACGGCGCGTTGCTCGCCGATTTGTACACCGTATGGGGCAGTTCCAACCCGAAGATGCTCGTCGACTGAAATTGCCATTGAAAGGAGATTGCCATGCGCTACGCCAAGCTCACCCAACGCATCGCCGGCGACGGGGCCGCGGCCTGGGACATCCACTACCGCGCCCTGGCGCTGCAGGCCGAGGGCAAG
This sequence comes from Pseudomonas sp. 3HC3, assembly GCF_044904505.1. Lineage (NCBI taxonomy): Bacteria > Pseudomonadati > Pseudomonadota > Gammaproteobacteria > Pseudomonadales > Pseudomonadaceae > Pseudomonas > Pseudomonas sp. 3HC3. The sequence continues at coordinate 154,679 of NZ_JADDRH010000007.1, read as the reverse complement.
GACATCCTGCTGCTGTCGGTGGGTGACCCGGACTTCGACACGCCCGCGCCTATCGTCGAGGCGGCCATCGACAGCCTGCGCGCTGGCCATACCCATTACGCCGATGTACGCGGCAAGCTGGCGCTGCGCCAGGCCATCGCCAACCGTCACCGGCAACGCAGCGGCCAGGCGGTGAGCGCCGACCAGGTGACGGTGCTGGCGGGTGCCCAGTGCGCGTTGTTCTGCGTGGCCCAGTGCATACTCGACCCAGGCGACGAGGTGATCGTTGCCGAACCGATGTATGTCACTTACGAGGCCGTGTTCGGTGCCTGCGGCGCCAAGGTGGTGCCGGTACCGGTCAAGCCCGAGAATGGCTTTCGCGTGTGCCCGCGTGACGTCGCCGAGTGCATTACCCCGCGCACCCGCGCCCTGGCCCTGAACAGCCCGCACAACCCTTCAGGGGCGAGCCTGCCGCGCGCCACCTGGGAAGCGCTGGCTGAACTGTGCGTTGCCCATGACCTGTGGCTGATCTCTGACGAGGTCTACAGCGAGCTGCTGTATGAAGGCGAGCATGTCAGCCCCGGCAGCCTACCGGGCATGGCCGAGCGCACCGCAACGCTGAACAGCCTGTCGAAATCGCATGCCATGACCGGCTGGCGTATTGGATGGGTGGTCGGTTCGACAGCGCTGGCCACGCATCTGGAAAACCTCGCCCTGTGCATGCTCTACGGCTTGCCGGACTTCGTCCAGGATGCTGCCGTGGTGGCGCTGGAGCAGCCGTTGCCCGAGCTGGCCGCCATGCGCGAGGCCTACCGCCAGCGGCGCGATCTGGTGTGCGAGCAGCTGGCTGGCTGCCCGGGCCTGAAGGCGTTGAAGCCCGATGGTGGCATGTTCGTGATGGTCGACATCCGTGAAACCGGCGTTAGCGCCCAGGCCTTTGCCGACTACCTGCTGGACAGCCAGGGCGTGTCGGTGCTTGCCGGCGAAGCGTTCGGCCCCAGTGCTGCCGGGCATATCCGCCTGGGCCTGGTGCTGGGCAATGCGGCGCTGGTCGATGCCTGCCAGCGCATTGCCCGCTGTGCCGGCGAACTGATGCACGGGCAGACGGTTGCGTGAGCACTCTGTCCAGCGTACGCGCCGCCTGTGCCTGGAGGAAGGCGCGTGCTGCTGAACCACTGCGGCAAGATAACCTGTTTTGTGTGAGGAGAATGCTTGTGAATGTACTGATCGTCCATGCTCACCCCGAGCCGCAATCGTTCACGGCTGCCCTGCGTGATCAGGCGGTGGAAACCTTTCGCGCCCAAGGCCATCAGGTGCAGGTCAGCGACTTGTACGCGATGGGCTGGAACCCGGTAGCCAGTGCCGATGACTTTACCCAGCGCGAGAACCCTGAGTACCTCGTGTATGCGCTGGAGCAGCGTCAGGGCGTCAAGCGCGGTGCCCTTGCCGCAGACATCCAGCAGGAGCTGGACAAACTGTTGTGGGCCGATTTGCTGGTGTTGAACTTCCCGATCTTCTGGTTCTCGGCACCGGCCATGCTCAAGGGCTGGATCGACCGGGTGCTGGTGTCGGGGGTGTGCTATGGCGGCAAGCGCTTCTACGACCAGGGCGGGTTGGCCGGCAAGAGGGCGCTGGTGACCGTGACCCTGGGCGGGCGCGAGCACATGTTTGGCGACGGCGCGATTCACGGGCCGCTGGAAGACATGCTGCGGCCGATCCTGCGTGGCACGCTGGCCTATGTCGGGTTCGAGGTGCTGCCGCCGTTCGTGGCCTGGCACGTGCCTTACATCAGTGCGGATGCGCGGCAGGACTTTCTGCAGCAATACCGGCAGCGTCTGGAGCAGCTCTCGGACGACCAGCCACTGGTGTTCCCGCGCCTGGCGCAGTTCGATGAAGCGTTGTACCCCCTCAGCTGACACCCCACGCTGCTCTCAAGGCTGGCGGTAAGCCTGCAGAAGGTTGCCCAGCCTTTGGAGCCCTCGCTAAGTCAACGCATTAGCGGTTGTTCCCTGAGAGCGGCACTAAATACGGCTACCCACACATTCGGGGTATGTCACCCTTGGGCGAATCCACCGATAGTGAACTCATCGGCTCGATCCGGAGCACTCACACGATGGAGTTGCCATGCGCAAGGTACTGAAGGTGATGGGCGGTCTGCTGCTGGCGTCTGGCGCCAGCCTGGCCCAGGCGGCAGAGGTGGACAGCGGTAACACGTTACGGTTGTACAACTGGACCGACTACATCGGCGAAACCACCCTGGCCGACTTCGAGAAGGCCACCGGCATCAAGGTCATCTACGACACCTTCGATGGCTACGAAACCGTGCAGACCAAACTGCTCACCGGCCGTTCCGGCTACGATCTGGTCATGCTCAACGCCTCGCTTGTCCCCCCGCTGATCAGCGCCGGCGTGTTCCAGGCACTGGACAAGCAGCAACTGCCTAGCTGGCACAACCTCGACCAGCAGGTGGTAAACAACCTGCAGGGTTACGACCCCGGCCTGAAGTATTCGGCGCCCTACACCTGGGGCAGTTCGGGAGTCACCTACAACGTCGACAAGATCACCGCACGCATGCCCGACGCGCCGATCGGTTCGCTGGCCATGTTGTTCGACCCCAGGATCGTCTCGCGCTTCGCCGACTGCGGCGTCACCCTGATGGACGCGCCCACCGAGGTCATCCCGCTGGCCCTGCAGTACCTGGGCAAGGACCCGCGCAGTGCGTCTCCGGCCGACCTCAAGGCGGCCGAACAACTGCTGCTGGGTATCCGCCCCTACATTCGCAAGTTCGACTCGGTCAACTACCTCACCAGCCTGCCCAACGGCGATGTCTGCCTGGCGCTGACCTGGTCCGGTGACTACGCCACCGCCCAGGCCCGTGCGGTGGAAGCGAAGAAGGACATCAAACTGTCGTTCTTCATCCCCCAGGAAGGTTCGCTGATCTGGTTCGACAACCTGTACATCCCCAAGGATGCGCCGCACGCGGCCAACGCGCACCGCTTCATCGAGTTCTTGTTGCAGCCGCAGACCATGGCCAAGGTCACCAACTACATCCACTACGCCAACAGCAACGCTGCCGCTACCGCGCTGGTGCGTGATGACATTCGCCAGGACCCGGCCATCTACCCCGACGCACCCACCCGCGAACGGCTGTTCGCACAGAAAACCCAGAGCCCGAAGGACATGCGCGCCATCACCCGGGTCTGGAGCACGGTCAAGACCGGTTTCTGAACACCGCCCAACGATTCCCGCCAAGGAGCTGCCCATGGCCACCCCAAGCAAAGCATTCGCCATTGCCCACGACCCGCTGGTGGACGCCGACAAGGCCCACTACATGCACGGCTACCATGTGTTCGACGAGCACCGCGAGCAAGGTGCATTGAACATCGTCGCCGGTGAGGGCGCCTACATTCGCGACACCCATGGCAACCGTTTCCTCGATGCCGTCGGCGGCATGTGGTGCACCAACATTGGCCTGGGCCGTGAGGAAATGGCCGTGGCCATCGCTGACCAGGTGCGCCAGCTGGCCTACTCCAACCCGTTCTCCGACATGGCCAACGACGTCGCCATCGAACTGTGCCAGAAGCTCGCGCAGCTGGCGCCGGGTGACTTGAACCATGTGTTCCTCACCACAGGCGGCTCCACCGCAGTCGATACGGCTTACCGGCTGATCCAGTACTACCAGAACTGCCGCGGCAAGCCGCACAAGAAGCACATCATCGCCCGTTACAACGCCTACCACGGCTCCACCACCCTGACCATGTCGATTGGCAACAAGGCCGCCGACCGGGTGCCGGAGTTCGATTACCACCACGACCTGATCCACCACGTCTCCAACCCCAACCCGTACCGCGCGCCAGACGACATGGACGAGGCGGAGTTCCTCGACTTTCTGGTAGCGGAGTTCGAGAACAAGATCCTTTCGCTGGGTGCCGACAACGTGGCGGCGTTCTTCGCCGAGCCGATCATGGGTTCGGGCGGGGTGATCATTCCGCCCAAGGGGTACTTCCAGCGCATGTGGCAGCTGTGCCAGACCTACGACATCCTGTTCGTCGCCGACGAAGTGGTGACCTCGTTCGGGCGCCTGGGCACCTTCTTCGCCAGCGAGGAACTGTTTGGCGTCATCCCTGACATCATCACCACCGCCAAAGGCCTGACCTCGGCATACCTGCCGCTGGGCGCGTGTATTTTTTCCGAGCGCATCTGGCAAGTGATTGCCGAGCCGGGCAAGGGCCGTTGCTTCACCCACGGTTTCACCTACAGCGGCCACCCGGTGTGTTGCACGGCGGCGCTGAAGAACATCGAGATCATCGAGCGCGAGCAACTGCTCGATCATGTCAAGGACGTGGGGGGTTACCTTGAGCAACGTTTGCAGAGCCTGCGCGAGCTGCCGCTGGTGGGGGATGTGCGCTGCATGAAGCTGATGGCCTGTGTCGAGTTCGTCGCCAACAAGACCAGCAAGGCACTGTTCGCCGATGAGGTGAACATCGGCGAGCGGATCCACAGCAAGGCGCAGGAAAAAGGCTTGCTGGTGCGTCCGATCATGCACCTGAACGTGATGTCGCCTCCGTTGATCATTACCCATGCACAGGTGGACGAGATCGTCGAGACCCTGCGCCAGTGCATCATCGAAACCGCGCGTGAACTCACGGCGCTTGGCCTGTACCAAGGCCGATGAACCTGGCGCAAAGGGCTGTGCGCGGGCGTGCCTGGCAGGCTAGACTGCCGGGCATGACCCAGGCCTCTCCCGACACCCCGCTTACCCTCACAATGGGCGCGCTGCAGCAGTGGCACGCGGCGTTGCAACGCGCCCTGGCCCATGGCGAAACCCCCGAGGCGCTGGAGTATGTGGCCGCTGCCATCGGCCAGTTGGTGCAGGTGGAGTCGATGATGATCAGCCTTGAGTGCCAGGGGCGGGCACCGCAGTTGCTGTACCAGCAAGGCATCCCCGAACGGCACCGGGCCGCCGTGCTGGAGCGCTATTTCAGTGCCGGCTACCTGCTGGACCCTTTCTGCCTTGCCGTGCAAAGCGGCCTGGCCGAAGGCTTCTACCACCTGCAGGAAATCGCCCCCGACAACTTCTTCGACAGCGACTACTACAAGGCCTATTACCTGGGTACAGGTTGCAGTGAGGACAGCTACTACATCGTCGACCTCAGCGCAGGCCGCAAGCTGTCGCTGAGCCTGTTCCAGGGCTGCAGCGGCACCCGCCTGAATGCCGGGCAAGTCGACCTGTTGCGTGCACTGGAGCCGATGGTACGCGAACTGCTGGGGCGCTATGCCCGGCACAACCTGGAACCGGGCGCTGCATCAACCGAGCGTGGCAGCCTGCAGGCAGCGTTCGACAGCTTTGGCTGCCAGGTGCTGACCGACCGCGAGCGGGAAGTGGCGCACATGATCTTGCGCGGGCACTCGGTGAAGTCTACCGCGCTGGAGCTGGGTATCTCGCCGGAGACCGTGCGCATGCACCGCAAGAACCTGTACATGAAACTTGAGATCAACTCGCAATCTGAGTTGTTTGCACGGTTTATCGACTGGTTACGCGGTGATCAGCTGGAAATCCATAGCGTAACGCGGTGATCAATGCCCTGCGGCTGACGTACATGCCGTCGGGGCATTTCACAAGGCGCACCGGTATCTTCTTCGCTGCTCAGCCCTCGCGGAACAATGTCCGGCCGAGGGCCTTTCCTGGCTAACTGGAGTCACTCGTCGCCGGCCACTGGCTAGTGGCGCTATGGTGGCTAAGCTTAGCGTTCTGTACGCTGCTCAACTGAGCAATCTGGTGCGCAATTTACAAGGACGAAGTCATGGACGCTGAAAGGGATAGCAGAAACATTACCGGTATCATTCGGGCCTACGGCGGGAGCGCGTTGTCGTTGTCTCCTGGTCAAAATGCTGAAGTACAAAGCCCGGGCATCTATGTGATCTATTTTGTCACGGACAGCAGGCAGGGCACTTGTCTCCCCCTCTACTGCGGGTTCACTTCGCGCTCAATCAGTCAAAGGCTTTATGAGCAATCCCAGCCTGGCGGCCAGATCCACAAAATGCGTACTCTTGGCGGGGTCGAGACTAACAATGGCCTAAAGATTGCGACTGCTGGAGGCGAGGTCTACGTTGGCTACATCGAATGCCAGGGCATGCTTGGGAAATTGATCGAAAGCAGCTTGCTCCTGAACTACGATTTCTTACTCAACGCGTCGGAGAATGAGCGACGGCGTCAACTCGATGTCACCGGGCTTCTGGATACCGAGTCCACCTGGGCTGCGCTCACGGATACAGATGTTGCCAGAGCTGCGATTGGCGATGACTGGAATGACGGTGTTGAGAATACTGTCAACGAAGCTATCGATGATGCGAGGACGATGAAGCTTTACCTGGAACAATTCAGGGGTCTTGCGTGAGCGTGCAGGGCCTGACTTCGAAATATGGTGTGCTCCGGACCCTCCCGGAAGGCTGCTCGCAGGAGGCGGTATCAGTCCGACTTGAGGAGGGCTGTAGCCTCTGCGACCAGGGGGATTATGAGGCCGCTGAGGCCTGCTTTCGTGCCATTGTGCAGCAGATCCCTCACTCGGCTGCTGGCCACAACAATCTTGCTTGGGCCTTACAGCAGTTGGGGCGCAATGAGGATGCGATTTCGAGCTACAAAGTTGCAATCAGCCTGCAGCCAACGTTCAACCTAGCCAGGGCTAACTTGGCCTTTCTACTTGCAACACTATATGGCTACATAGGGCAACATGACTCGGCCCGAGCTATGTGGAGGATGCTGGAAGAACTGTACCCGCGCGATCCAGAAATCCTGGATAACCTCGTCAGCACCTCATTGCGGGCTCACGACCTTGTCGACGCAGGTGTGTGGGCCGCGCACTATGCCACTGTAACTCGCGGGGTTGAGCGAACGTTATCTCAACCCGATACTTCCCAGCGTCCTGGTGTTCCAACTGGGGCTTCGCGGGCGAAGCTGGCCCACGACCTCGAACAGTTACGCTATTTGCGAGACCATGGGCTGATTGGTCCGCAGCTTGTGGCGGAAATTGCCGCGTATGAGGCAGTTCTCCAACGATACGATCACGCTGACAATTCTTTGAGGCCCCCGGTCGTGGTCGCGCCACTGCCAGCGTGCTACGGGCGGAATGTCTACCAACTGAACGCGCCGCGCCTGCCCGAAGGGGCCTTGAACCTGAGCCCGGCTCTGCTCCAGGCAGAGCGGGATTACCAGGAAAGCCCGCTGGGCCTTGTCGTGATCGATGACTTTCTGTCAGCAGATGCGCTGGCGCTCCTACAGGCGTTCTGTTTGCAATCCACCATCTGGCACACCGACCGCTATGCACATGGTCGACTAGGGGCGTTCTTCAGGGATGGCTTCAACTGTCCGCTATTGCTGCAGGTCGCAGAGGAAATTCGGCGTTTCTTCCCCGAACTGATAGGCGTGCATCACCCACTACTGCAGATGTGGGGATTCAAGTACCAGCATGATCAGCCAGCGACAAACCCACACGCTGACTTCGCCGCTGTGAACGTGAACTTTTGGATTACACCTGACGAGGCCAATCTTGATCACGATTCTGGAGGGCTTGTGATCTACGACGTCGAAGCGCCCCTGGACTGGGACTTCGAAACCTACAATCGGCACGGTGACCGGATTGTGGCGTTCCTGGAAGAGTCTGGGGCTCGCCCAGCGATCATTCCCTACCGTTGCAATAGAGCCATCATCTTCAATTCCGACCTGTTCCACGCGACCGCGCCACTGGCTTTCCGCACGGGCTACGTCAACCAACGGGTGAATGTGACCCTGCTCTATGGCGAGCGTGACCGATCACAGGGGCAATGAGACTGCCGAGCCCGGTTGGGAAGGGCACCGGGCTGGCAGTTTCGGTCATTCGCTTTGTGTCTCGATCTTCACCTGCAGACTTCCCTGGTTGTCTTTCAGGCCCGCCCCATAAATCCCGTTGATGTCATCGTTGATGCACAGCAGCAATAGACCAGACTGTCCTGCTGGCACTTTGACCTGCGGTCCGACCAAGAACGGAGCGTTGTTCCCGAGGCGTCCGATCAACGCCCCCTCAAACGCACCGGGCAACGTGTAGCCTTCTTTTGCTCGGTAGCTAGTGTTGCCAGCGGGGCCTACCTTCCCTGTGGCAGGGTTGGCCGTCCAGGAACCCTCCGCAGTTATGAGGGTGATTTGACGACCCGTCACTGTGACACCAGTCGACTGCCAGGCTTGGTTAGCCTGGATAGTCACGGCGACCGGGTACAGGATGTTGACCGCATCGCTGACGCTCTCTGCGCTGAAGCCTGCTTTCGTGAGTGCTTCAGTCATCTCAGTAGCCGCAGTGGCTGGTAAAACCTTTGGGCTGAGAATGGTCGTCCCGACCTCAAGTGCGGTCATGGCGGGATAGAGCGAATGCAGGATGGTTGCCAGCTGAGTCGCGGTCAGGGGGGAGAAGACTTCAATGACGGCTTCAGCCACGGTGGTACTGTCCTCGGTTGATCCAAGGGCCCGAGACTGCGACTGGGGCTGGGAAAGAGCGCTTCTTATCGCATCTAGAGGGCTCAGGCCTTGCTGTTTCAACGACTGCAGGATGCTGATCAAAGACTCGGTGCTCATGTTGGATTCCTTTCGTAGACACTGACTGTTATCGGGGTGGGTGACGCATGTGAACGGGTAGATCCTGTTGCTCGTTGTAGCGGTACAGCGGTGCGCATGAATGCTCAGGAGCGTCAAAAGCTCCCGCCTTTACCGATATGCGCTGACTAGTGCAGTTGATAGCTCTGCGGGCGAGATATCGCTGAAGGCAGCCCTGAGTCCGGTTGCCGTGTCTGTCACGAGGTAGCCTGCTTTTGCCATAGCGCTTGCCAGTTCTGCAGCGCCAAGCTGGGGGAATGCTTTCAACAGATTGACTGCACACGCCTCACCCGTGATGCCTTGGGCATACTGAGAGGCTGCAAACTGCACCGGGTCCGGGTACGCCAGGGCAAGCGCAGCTGCCAACTCAAGTGGGGGTGTGCCCGGCCATACAGCGAGCAGTGCCTTACTGGTTTCTAAGGATGCGTATCCACCCTGGGCTAGGGCATTGGCCAAGGAACTCAGCGTGAGGGATTTGAACCTCTGTACCAGCTGACTCGCGCACTCAGTAGCTGGAACACCCTGGGCGAACATGCGTCGCGCCCAGTCCACTGGGCCGGAGTATGCGAAGGCCAATGCCGCGGCAAGGTCCGAGGGTGAAGTCTTTGGCCAGACGGCCATCAGGCCCTGGCTCGTGTCTTGCGCAGCGTAACCGCCTTGTGCCATTGCGCTGGCCAAAGTGTTCGGGGTGAGCGCCGGGAACGCCGCGAGCAACCGAGTGCCGCATTGGCTGCCTTCGATATGGAGGGCGTTGAGCGCTGCCGCCATTTCTGCTGCGGTCGAGTAAGACGTGATCGTCACGTCGACTACAGCCGATGGCACACCCGCGACGTAGTCGACCTGGCCGGCGCCGGGCAGGGCCTGGACCTGCAGATGATAGACAATAGGGGTGTTCGAGACACTCGCCAAGGCGAACTCGGCATGCACTACGCCACCTTCGTCGCGGGTTTGCAGATCGATGACCAGAAGAGAAGATCCCTCCCTCTTGGCCAAAACCTGGTAGCGGAATACTTGGGCCACGGCGCGCCAGCGCAACACTACGCTGCTGCCGGCACTGCTGGCTTGCAGCTCCTGAGGCTGATCTGGACGAACCAGTGTCAGAGTCTGGCTGTCAGGGCTGTCTACGGACGTATTCCCGCCTTGTGCCGCAACGCTGAAACCGTAATCACCTGCCGGCGAAGCCTCGTTGAAAATGAACGCGTATGTCGTGGGTGGAAGGGGCTGTTGCTGGTCAGGCCTGATTGGTTCTTTTTCGATTCCGCTTCCTGGTTGGGTAATTGAAAGCTCGTAGGACGAGGCACCCGCAACGGCAGGCCAGTTCAGTTGCACGCCGTAATCCGGCGCATTGACGGTTGGTTTTTGTTGAGCGCGTGGTTGTTCTGGCGCAGTCAGTCGATTGAATGGGGCCCCCGCCCAATCCGTGGCTGATTCACCACGAACACCTTGGACCTGTGCTTTGTAGGGGCCGGACGGCCACTGCACGTCAAATTCAAACGCACTATTGCGGGTGGCGCCATCTAGGCCCGGTCTATCGAGCAGGACCTTCGCAGCGCTGTCGAGCAATTGCGCGTGATAGCCTGCGTTGCCTTGGCCTCCACCCCAGGTCAGGGTAACGACGCGATTGCTGATGCTGACTCGCGGATTTTCGGGTGGGCTCTGTGTCGCGGTACCGGTACCGGTACCGGTGCCTGTCCCAGTCCCAGTCCCAGTTCCTGTCCCCGTGCCAGTCCCAGTCCCACCGAAGAAACTGGTGACAGCGGCTACAGCGCCGGCCACCAATGCTCCGGCTGCGGCGCCTCCGGCCTCGGCGGCCGTGGCCGCTGCAAATGCCTCGGCTGCGGTCGCAACAACGGCATCTGCTGCTGCGCCGTCTATCAATGACTGGCATGCAAGGGTGGCCGCATAGGACGCTGCGGCCTTGCCCGCCGTCAGGCCGATGACGGCAGCAATGGCCTCACGGTTCTTCAGCAGGCCTCGGACAAATGACTCTGCTGCTGACGCAAGCGCGCGCTCTATGTAGTCGCCAAGTTCCGAGAACTTAATTGTGTTTGGTAGGGGGAAGCTCACGATCTCAGGAAAGGGTATTGCCACGGCGGTGAGTGAGGTATCCGCGACGGACAGGGTGTAGGTCCCGTTGAGTAGCAGGTTCACGCCCTTATCATTCTCCTGAGTACTGAACGAGACACTCATCTTGAATGTTGACTGCAGCAACTTCTCGAATGCGAATCCGACCAGCTTGCCGCAACCGGGGCTGCCTTCCTTGGACAGTTCTTGTAAGGTCTTGATGAAGTCGATGGCTTTGGTCAGGTACTCGAAGCTCGGCCAGTTCGTGACCTGGAAACCTCCGTCCTTGCTGTATCGAAGTCCCAGGGAAGTGCCCTTGGGCAGAAACGGCGAATGATCGGACAGGGCCGTGAGCGCGCAGTCGATCTGTGAGTTGCCCTTGGCATTCTTGATGGTCTTCACACTGACGTCGACACCGAATGACGCCTGCATGAACCAGATGCTGCCGACGAACCCCATCGATGACTTACCCTCGACCGTGGACAGCTCGAAGGCCGGCCCGCCGCTGGGTTCGCTGGCGTGTGCGGCAGCGATGGTGACGATGAAGAGGTTGATGGGCTTCCCTAGGCCGATGTCGGCAGTGACGCCATTCTTCCCAATCTGGATAGTGCCGATCACTTCCAGGGTCTCGACCAGCTTCAGTTCGAACAGCGCTCTGATGTTGAACCCGTTCTGATAGTCGATGCTGCTCGCGAGGGAGGCTGAGGGAAGCTCACCTGAGGCAGGGCAGGTGAATGTCTCCAGCCTTTCAGGCTGCTTGTCGCTTGCTAAGCGGTAGTACAGCTCGGTGCCCGCCATGAATGTGATGTCGATGAGGGAAGTGGGCCACAGCGCTCCGGGGATGCATTGGTTGAACACATCGCCGATCGACAGGGTCTTGTCGACCTTGACGCTGGCCACCTGGGGTTTGCCGTTCTGTAGGTAGATGTACCCGGTAAGCTGGGCCGAGCCGACCTGAACTGTACCCTGCACTTGGATGCTTCTCTGCGCGTCGGTGCTGCCATACTTGGCGAACACCCCGAAGACCAGGCGCCGGAACGAAATACCGCGCATCTGGCCGTCGAAAAGCCGGGGGACGCTTTCGTCTGGCTCGACGCTCTGCAGGCAGGCCGAGAACGTCTTATTGACATCGTCTGAAATCAGCGCCCCTTGGAACAGATACTCCTTCTGATCGAAAAGTGATACACGCAGCAAACCTTTGACAGCAAGCTGTCTGGCAGTGCTAAAGCGGTAATGGACCTCGACGTTCTCGAAGCCGAAAATCTTGAACAGGCGGATGTTGGGCAAACTTGCCGAATAGATGGCCTCTTTGACTGCGGTGCCGGCAACGGTCCCTTTGGACAGCACCGCCGACAGTGAAAGCTTGTCCCCCGCGCCTGCTGGCGAGTCGTAGCCGATTTCAATCAGACTACCGAATAGCTCGATGTCCTTTAGGCTAACCGTCAGCCAAAAGCCCGCGGTATTGTCCATCGGCGCGGTGGTCCCGGACACGCTGGATGGGACCGGTGACTGCGGGAAAATACTATCCAGGTAGGTTTTAGGGGGGGGCGATCCTTCGCCGAAGTGGCTGAAGGTAAAAAAACCGGCATCGTTGACCCGTAGATGCCCGGTGGGAAGGTCAGTTTTGAAGGCTCTGTTTATTACGGCAAAAACATCCCATCCCTCTGCTAACCCTGTTCCCAAGTCTGCATAGATCAGGCTGTACTGACGTGACAGGTCAAGCTGGCACTTGCTCTGGGTGGCAAACGTGCCACCAAAAATCTCCGACCAGGCAAAGTGCGCCGTAATGCGGATATCCATGGGCAAGGTGCCCTCCCGCAGGCTGGTGAGTCAAAGCGGTAGGGCATAGAAGTATGCCCCACCGAGGAGGGGTCAAGGGGTGACTACGAATTTCCCGTTTTTGTAGGTGCCTTCGGAGACCTCCACATTCAGCGCCTGGACGACCTTGGCGTCACCGCCAATGGCGTCAGAGATGAGGTCCATTGGTGGCGCAACTGCAACGTATACCTGGTTGGTGGCGCCCACAGCGACTTCGAGAAGCTTCTGTTCTACAGCCCCTGCTTCAGGGCCCTTCGAGGTAACAGTGAAAGTGAACGGCTTATCGGCAGTGGGTGCGGAGTCAGGGATGGTGAGCGAAGCCTCGTAGGTCTTCTTGTCGATCAAAAATTCAGCGTTAACTTTGGCACTGATAGCCATTCTGAGAGCTCCATTCTGCATTGATTGGCGGGTATGAGGGGCCACCTTCCTGGTGACACGATGGCGGCGCTTAAAGAATCTAGTAGGCATTGGGAGATGTAGCAAATGGCCATGTTCATTTTGGCAATGACTGCAAGCTCATTGGCCCCAAAACCTCATTGACCGCCGAAACCTTGAAATTGCGCTGCCCGTGTTCGCGGGCGCGCCCGCGTCCACAAGGGGCATGGTGTGTTCATATGGCCTGTTGCTCGATCAACGCCAGGCACCGCTGCACGATCGGGCTTACATCACCCTTGCGTCGGCTGAGGATGATCGGGCTGACGGCGCCGCTATCAAGCAGGCCAACATACTCGATGTCGGGACGGTGCTGCTGCTGTACCGATGCCGGTACCAGAGTCACGCCGACGCCAACCGCTACCAGTCCGATGGCGGTCTGCAATTCGTTGGCCCACTGGCTGACACGAATGCTCATGCCGTGGTGGGCGAACAGCGCCAGCACGTGGTCGGCATAGCTGGGCCGGGGATTGGCCGGGTAGAGGATGAACGCTTCGCCAGCCAACTGGGCCAGACTGAGGGGGCTGCCCGCCAGGGGGTGGCCCTTGGGCAGCACGGCCACCAGCGGGTCCTCGCACAGCACCTGCTGGTGAATCACTGGGTCGTCGATGCGAATGCGCCCGAAGCCAATGTCGATACGCCCGCTTTTCAGCGCCTCCACCTGTTGCAAGGTGGTCATCTCGTTCAAGCCCAGTTCCAGCTCGCTGTCCTGGCGCAGCTCGCGGATCAGTTCCGGCAGCACGGTGTACAGGGTCGAGGGCGCAAAGCCGATGCCCAGCCACTGGCGCTGGCCCTGGCCGATGCGGCGGGTGTTGTCGCTGATGTTCTGCAACTGCTGCAGCACGGTGCAGGTCTGCTCGTAGAAGAAGCGGCCGGCTTCGGTCAGCCGCAGCGGACGTTCGCGTACCACCAGCAGGGTGCCGAGCTGGTCCTCCAGTTGGCTGATCTGCCGGCTCAGTGGTGGCTGGGCGATGTGCAGCAGCTCGGCGGCGCGGGTGAAGTTCAGGGTCTCAGCCAAGACTTTGAAGTAACGCAGGTGGCGCAGCTCCATCAGACCTCCAGGGTATGGTGGGAGATTCATTTGATATTGGACGGTCGTCAGGGTCTCGCGCAATCCTTCAACAATCAAGTAAACGCATCACTCGGGCCTGCAACTGAAAGCCCGACCTGACGGGACCTGGCAACAATGACAAGCGCGCTGATTGAACACATAGATGCAATTATCGTCGATCTCCCGACCATTCGCCCGCACAAGCTGGCGATGCACACCATGCAGCAGCAGACCCTGGTGGTATTGCGCCTGCGCTGCAGCGATGGCGTGGAAGGCATCGGCGAAGCCACCACCATCGGTGGTCTGGCTTATGGCTACGAAAGCCCCGAAGGCATCAAGGCCAATATCGACGCGTACCTCGCCCCGGCGCTGATCGGCCTGCCAGCAGACAACATCAACGCCGCCATGCTCAAGTTGGACAAACTGGCCAAGGGCAACACTTTCGCCAAGTCCGGTATCGAAAGCGCCTTGCTAGACGCCCAGGGCAAACGCCTGGGCCTGCCGGTCAGCGAACTGCTGGGGGGCCGCGTGCGTGACAGCCTGGAAGTGGCCTGGACCCTGGCCAGCGGCGACACCGCCCGCGATATCGCCGAAGCCCAGCACATGCTGGAAATTCGCCGGCACCGCGTGTTCAAGCTGAAAATCGGCGCCAACCCGGTGGCCCAGGACCTCAAGCATGTGATCGCGATCAAGCGCGAGCTGGGTGACAGCGCCAGCGTGCGGGTCGACGTCAATCAGTACTGGGACGAGTCCCAGGCCATCCGCGCCTGCCAGGTATTGGGCGAAAATGGCATCGACCTGATCGAGCAGCCGATTTCGCGCATCAACCGCGGTGGCCAGGTGCGCCTGAACCAGCGCAGCCCGGCACCGATCATGGCCGATGAGTCAATCGAAAGTGTCGAGGACGCCTTCAGCCTGGCCGCCGACGGCGCCGCCAGCATCTTCGCCCTGAAAATCGCCAAGAATGGTGGCCCGCGCGCAGTGCTGCGCACTGCACAGATCGCCGAGGCCGCCGGCATCGCCTTGTACGGCGGCACCATGCTCGAAGGTTCGATCGGCACCTTGGCGTCGGCCCATGCATTCCTCACCCTGCGCCAGCTCACCTGGGGTACGGAGCTGTTCGGGCCGCTGCTGCTGACCGAGGAAATTGTCAACGAGCCGCCGCAGTACCGCGACTTCCAGCTGCACATCCCCTATACCCAAGGCCTTGGCCTGACTTTGGACGAACAGCGCCTGGCGCGTTTCGCCCGTCGCTGATCAGCAAGCAAGGAGATAACCATGTTGTTCCACGTAAAGATGACCGTGAAGCTGCCGGTCGACATGGACCCGGCCAAGGCCGCCCAGCTCAAGGCTGATGAAAAGGAACTGGCCCAGCGCCTGCAGCGTGAAGGCACCTGGCGCCACCTGTGGCGCATTGCCGGGCATTACGCCAACTACAGCGTGTTCGATGTGCCCAGCGTCGAGGCGTTGCATGACACATTGATGCAGCTGCCGCTGTTCCCGTACATGGACATCGAGGTCGACGGCCTGTGTCGGCATCCCTCGTCTATTCACAGCGACGATCGCTGATTCGCACCTGTATGCCTGACAAGAACAATACGAGGTAAGCACGATGACCGTGAAAATTTCCCACACTGCCGACATTCAAGCCTTCTTCAACCAGGTGGCTGGCCTGGACCATGCCGAAGGAAACCCGCGCTTCAAGCAGATCATTCTGCGCGTGCTGCAGGACACCGCTCGGCTGATCGAAGACCTGGAAATCACCGAGGACGAGTTCTGGCACGCCGTCGACTACCTCAACCGCCTGGGCGGCCGTAATGAGGCGGGCCTGCTGGCTGCTGGCCTGGGCATCGAGCACTTCCTCGACTTGTTGCAGGATGCCAAGGATGCTGAAGCCGGCCTTGGCGGCGGCACCCCGCGCACCATCGAAGGCCCGTTGTACGTTGCCGGGGCGCCGCTGGCCCAGGGCGAAGTGCGCATGGACGACGGCACTGACCCAGGCGTGGTGATGTTCCTTCAGGGCCAGGTGTTCGATGCCAACGGCAAGCCGTTGGCCGGTGCCACCGTCGACCTGTGGCACGCCAACACCCAGGGCACCTATTCGTACTTCGATTCGACACAGTCCGAGTTCAACCTGCGCCGGCGTATCATCACCGATGCCGAGGGCCGTTACCGCGCGCGCTCGATCGTGCCGTCGGGGTATGGCTGCGACCCGCAGGGCCCAACCCAGGAATGCCTGGACCTGCTCGGCCGCCACGGCCAGCGCCCGGCGCACGTGCACTTCTTCATTTCGGCACCAGGGCACCGCCACCTGACCACGCAGATCAACTTTGCGGGCGACAAGTACCTGTGGGACGACTTTGCCTATGCCACCCGTGACGGGCTGATCGGCGAACTGCGTTTTGTCGAGGATGCGGCGGCGGCGCGCGACCGCGGCGTGCAAGGCGAGCGCTTTGCCGAGCTGTCGTTCGACTTCCGCTTGCAGGGTGCCCAGTCGCCTGACGCCGAAGAGCGAAGCCATCGGCCGCGGGCGTTGCAGGAGGACTGAGTCCGAGGTTTTGTCACTGTGATTTTGCCTGGGGCTTTCCGTGCGGGGAGGTCCCGGGCTTTTTGCTGCAAAGGCCTGGTGATCTAGAATCGTCTTTTTGCTCAGGCCCCACACCATGCTCCCCCTCGCGCTGCTGCCAACCACCATCGACCAGGCTCCACTGATCCGCAATCTCTACCAGTTCTATTGCTACGAGTCCTCCGACTGGGAGCAGGAAGACGTCGAGGCGGATGGCCGCTTCTACATCCACGAGCAGCACCTGCAACGTTACTGGCAGGACGACGGCTGGGGCGCGTATCTGGTGCTGGCAGACGGGTTCATCGCCGGCTTCGTGCTGGTCGAGCGCAGCGAACTGCCTGGCATCGATGCGCAGGAGCTTGCCGACCTGTTCATCTTGAAGAAGTACCGTCGCCAGGGCATCGGCCAAGCGGTGGCGTTGCAGTTGCTGGGGGGCAAGGGCGACTGGCTGCTGCGCTGCTACGCACAGGATCTGGCCGCCGTGGCTTTCTGCAATGCAGTGCTGACGAGCCTGCCGCGGCCGGCGCAGGCTATCGCTTTGGGGGATGAGCCGGACTTGCTCAATTTTCTGGTGACTGGCACCCGCCATTGAGGGGGCGTGCGCTTTCGTTCGGCCTGATAACGGGAAGCGTCATTTTTGTGAGTTGCTTCACAAAATTTTCATTGGCAGCATAATGCCATTATCGCTTTTCAAGACCCGGCCGCCGCTTGCCGGGGTCCCTTTTCATGCGTTTCGAAAGTTCAGGTAAAGTTCATGTCGCTCGCAGCAAACCCCGACATCATGTACCGGCTATTGATCCAGAGCGTGGTGGATTATGCCATCTACCTGCTTACCCCTGAAGGTATCGTCGCCAACTGGAACCCCGGCGCCCAGCGCGCCAAGGGGTACCATGCCGAAGAAATCGTCGGCCAGCACTACTCTGTGTTCTACACCGATGCCGAGCGCGCAGCCGGGTTGCCGACATTTAACCTGGAGCAGGCGCGCAGCACCGGACGCTTTGAAGAAACGGGCGCACGCCTGCGCAAGGACGGTACGGCCTTCCACGCCCATGTGGTCATCGAAGCGGTATACGACGATGCCGGACACCTGGTGGGTTTCGCCAAGGTCACCCGCGACATTTCCGAACGCCACCGCCAGGAACTCGAACTGCTGCAGGCCAAAGAGCTGGCCGAGCAGTACAGCCAGGAGATGGCCAAGCTGTCGCAGTTCCTCGATTCGGTCATTGCCAACATTCCCGCGAGCGTCATCGTCCAGGACCTGGAAAGCCAGCGCATCCTGTTGGCCAACCAGCAGGCCGAACGCCTGTTCGGCGGGCCGCAGCGCAGCATGATTGGCCAGTTGCCCAAGGAATGCCTGGCACCGGCTGCCGGTGACTACCTGGAGCAACAATTCGTGCGTGGTGCCCGCAGTACCAAGGGGCATGCCGCCGAAACCCGCGTGGAAACTGCCCGTGGTCCACGCACCCTGCGCAGCCGTACCCTGCTCAGCCAGAGCCGCGAGGGGCAGGCCGATTACGTGTTGTTCGTGGCTGAAGACGCCACCGAAGAGCTGGCCGCCCATGCGCAGATCCACCACATGGCGCACCATGACGCGCTCACCGGGCTGCCCAATCGCACGCTGTTCCACGAACGGTTACGCCAGGCCCTGTTGCGCGGCAGCGAAAACGCCAAGCTGACCGCTGCCCTGTGCCTTGACCTGGACAACTTCAAGAACATCAACGACTCCCTTGGCCATGCTTTCGGTGACAAGCTGCTACGCGAGTTGGGCAAGCGTCTGCGCCGCGAACTGCGTGAGCACGACACCTTGGCCCGCCTGGGTGGCGATGAGTTTGCCGTGGTGCTGACGGGCCTGGAGGGGCGGGATGCCGCATGTAATACCGCGCAACGCCTGATCAAGGCCATCAGCCCGCCGTTCCAGATCGAAGGGCATCAGTTCGCGGTGGGGGTGAGCATCGGCATCGCCATCGCGCCTGATGACAATGACCAGGCAGAGCAGCTGTTGGGCTATGCCGACATGGCGCTGTACCAGGCCAAGCGTAACGGCCGTAATCGTTATGAATGCTTCGATGTCGAACTGGACGTTGCCGCCCGCCAGCGCCGTCTGATGGAAACCGACCTGCGCACAGCGCTGCACCTGGGGCAGTTGCAGCTGCACTACCAGCCGGTAGTCGATCATCAGACCAGCAGCGTTACCGGTTATGAGGCGCTGCTGCGCTGGGAACACCCGACCCGTGGCATGGTCATGCCGATGGATTTCATCCCCATTGCAGAAGAAACCGGGTTGATCCACGAACTGGGCAACCGTGCGCTGAACCTGGCCTGCCAGGAGGCGGCCAGTTGGGACGGTGAGCAGACGGTGTCGGTTAACCTGTCGGCGGTGCAGTTCAAGAACGGCGATCTGGTGCATACCGTCGCCCTCGCGCTGGCAGACTCGGGCCTGCCGCCGCAGCGGCTGGAGCTGGAAATTACCGAGTCGGTACTGCTGGGTAACAGCGAGGAAAACGTGCGCACCTTGCGCGCGCTGAAAGACCTGGGCGTGTCCATTTCACTGGATGACTTTGGTACCGGCTACTCATCGTTGGGCTACCTGCGTTCGTTCCCGTTCGACCGGATCAAGATCGACAAGTCGTTCGTGCATGACATGTGCGACAGCCGCGAGGCCATGTCGATCATTCGCGCCATTACCGAGCTGTCCAACAGCCTGATGATCAAGACCACGGCCGAAGGCGTGGAGTCGGAGGAGCAGATGCGCCGGCTCGCGGCGGAAGGCTGTTCGCACTTCCAGGGCTACTTTTACGGGCGGCCGGCACCGGCGAGCGAGCGGTTGAAGCAGGTCATCACGCAAGAACAATGACTTGCGCGGCGGCCTCAGCTGTTCCAGTCCGGCGCAAACGGCGGGCTGACCACGCGCTGGTCTTTCGGCAGCCCGGTAATGGCTGCGCGGTCTTCGTCATCAAGCTGCACGGTCAATGCGGCCAGGTTGGCCAGCTGGTTTTCGCGGCTGCTGGCTTTGGGGATCGCCGCCACGCCGTCCTGGTCCAGCAGCCATTTCAGCGCCACCTGGCTGGGCAGCACGCCATGCTTGCGGGCAATCGCCTGGATCACCGGCTGCGCCGCTGCCTGGCCGCGTGCCAGCGGGGTATAGGCGGTGAGCAACAAATCATGGCTGCGGGCGAAGTCGAGTAGCGGCTGCTGGCTGAGCAGAACATGGTATTCCACCTGAATCGCCGACAACGGCGCGCCCAGGGTTTCCACCACCTGGCGCAGTAACCCCAATGGGAAGTTGGCCACCCCGATGTGGCGCGCCTTGCCTTCGTCACGCAGGGCTACCAGGGTGTCGATGCTGCGGGCCAGGTCCCAGTCTGTGCCTGGCCAGTGGATGTGGAACAGGTCAACCTGTTCGGTACCCAGCGCGCGCAGGCTGTCTTCCAGCGACTGACGCATGGCTTTGGGCTGCAGACGGTCCCACCAGACCTTGGTGGTCAGGTGGATCTGCTCGCGTGGCACGTCGCTGTCACGCAGCGCCTGGCCAACGGCCGCTTCGTTTTCGTAGGCGGTGGCGGTGTCGATGTGCCGGTAACCCACGTCCAGTGCCTGGCGCACGGCCTGGGTGCATTCACTGCCGGTCATTGGCCAGGTGCCCAGGCCGATGGCGGGCAGGTCCAGGCCGGTGCGGGTGGTGAGCCTTTGCATGTAAATTCCTTGTAGGGTGCAGGGGTCGGTCGATGGTCAGCGATCAACCGTGCACGGGCCATGCATGCCAGGTGGAAAGTGGTCGATCAGCGAACAGAAATTGCACTTGGCCGGGGCAAGCGGCAAATGAACTTCCTTATTCTGCGGCATCTCTTCTAGAATCCCAGCTGTTACATCCGCCGGGCAATGCCTGCGCGTCCTTCCCCGGGCGCGGCTTGCTGCCGCGCCGTCATCGAGAGAGCCATGAGTTCCAGCACACCGCTGTCCGGCGTCAACCAACCCCTGCGCGGCATCGCGTTGGTGGTGGTGGCGACGTTCCTGTTCGCCAGCCACGATGCCTTGTCCAAATTCCTGGGTGGCCTGTACCCGATAGTCATGGTGGTGTGGGCGCGTTATGTGGTGCACACGTTGCTGATGGCCGGCATCTTCCTGCCCAAGTCTGGGCTCAACGTGTTGCGCACCCGCCGGCCGGTATTGCAGACCTTGCGGGCCCTGAGCCTGCTGAGCACCAGCCTGCTGTTCACGACCGGCTTGCAGTACCTGCCACTGGCGGAGGCCACGGCCGTCAACTTTCTTGCCCCGGTACTGGTCACCGCGCTGTCGGCGCCACTGCTGAAAGAGCGAGTGACAGTGGGGCAGTGGGTGGCGGTGGTGATGGGCTTTATTGGCGTGCTGGTGGTGGTGCACCCTGGTGGGGCGATGTTTACCCCGGCCATTCTGTATCCGTTCGGTTCGGCATTGGGCTTCTGCTTCTATCAGTTGCTGACGCGCATTCTGGCAGCGCATGACAGCCCGACCACCAGCAACTTCTATGCGGGGTTGTGCAACACCTTGGCGATGAGCGCACTGGTGCCGTTCTTCTGGGAGGTGCCACGCTGGGACCATGCCCTGCTGATGCTGGCACTGGGCGGTTTTGGCATGACTGCGCACCTGCTGTTGACCCAGGCCTTCCGCCATGCAGCGCCAGCGTTGCTGGCGCCGTTCAGCTATTGCCAGATAGTGTTTGCCGGGTTGCTCGGCTTCGTGGTGTACAGCCAGGTGCCGGATACCCTGAGCCTGGTGGGGATTTTGGTGATCTGCCTCAGTGGGCTTGGTGCAGCGTGGATGCAGCGCGGCAAATAGCAGCCGCGTGCTTCAGGCTGTATGGGCGGTAGGCACAGCGTTGCGCTGCGAAGAGGGCATCACTGCGTGGCCATGAACTGCAGGATGCGGTCGCGCAGCCAGCGCTCGGCGGGGTCGTTGTCCTGGGCGCCGCTCCAGACCATCGACAGCTCGGCCTCGGTGATGTCGAACGGCGCCGGGTCGGCGCGCAGGCTGCCGTCGTCGGCGAGAGCGCAAGCGGCATAGTCCGGCACCGTGGCGATCAGCTCGGTGTTGCGCAGCAGGGCGCGCAGGCTACCGAATTGCGGCACCGCCAGCACTACCTTGCGGCAACGACCGATGCGCGCCAGGTCGAGGTCGATGTTGCCGCTCATGTCACCGGAGAACGACACCATCACATGCGGGCGGGCGCAGTATTCGTCGAGGGTAAGCGGCCCCGGGCGGTCGTCGGCGCGCAGCACCCGTACGCCGATGTCGCGTAGTTTGCGGCGTTTGGCGGTGGCCGGCAGGTCGGTGGTATAGCTCACGCCTACCGAGATCTCGCCGCTGGCCAGCAGGCCGGGCATCAGCAGAAAGTTGGCCCGCCGCACTACCACGCTAATCTCCGGGGCCTCTTCGCGCAGGGCCTGCAGCAGGGCCGGAAACAGGCCGAACTCGGCATCGTCAGAAAGCCCCAGGCGGAACACGTTGCAGCTGTTGGCCGGGTCGAACTCGCGGGCGCGACTGATGGCGGCGGAAATCACGTCCATGGCCGGGCCAAGTTCGGCAAAGATCTGCAGGGCCCGTGGGGTGGGTTCCATGGCCCGGCCGTTGCGTATCAGCAGCGGGTCGTCGAACAGCTCGCGCAGGCGGGCGAGGGCGGCGCTGACGGTGGATTGGGTGATAAACAGCTTTTCGCCGACGCGGGTCAGGTTGCGTTCGATCATCAGGGCTTCGAACAGCACCAGCAGGTTCATGTCGACGCGGCGCAGGTCGTTGCGGTTCATGAGGGCTCGGCGTCCGGGGCAAAGGGTATGGCTGTGTATTTAAGCAGGGTGCCGGGCCTTGTGCCTTGTATGGATGTGCCGGCCTGGTCGCGGGCTTGATCGCGATGCGGCCGATACAGGCCAGCGCCTGACAGAGCCAGCCTATCAGGCTCCAACAGCCACTCTATTAGAACTCTGCCCAAGCTCGACTAGTCTTTCCCGTGGCCCCGCGAATTCCGCGACCGGGCAGCGCGTCAGCACCTGTGTGCAAGACCGTGGCCCCCCGGCGTGACAGCTTCGCAAGCCCCGTGTACACCTGATGAGGGGTAGTACGAGCCCACCCGCTCGGCTGAAAGAACACTGGCATAGACCGGAAATCTGGATAACCGACCCAAAGGTACCCGCAGATGTCGAACGAATCGAAATGCCCGTTCCATCAAACCGCAGGTGGCGGCACCACCAACCGTGACTGGTGGCCTGACCAGCTCAACCTGAGAATTCTTCACCAGCATTCCTCCAAGTCCAGCCCCGACCCGGACTTCGACTATGCCAAGGCGTTCAAGAGCCTCGACTTCCAGGCCCTGAAGAAAGACCTGACCGCCCTGATGACCGACTCGCAGGACTGGTGGCCGGCCGACTTCGGCCACTACGGCCCGCTGTTCATCCGCATGGCCTGGCACAGCGCCGGCACCTACCGCATTGGTGACGGCCGTGGGGGGGCGGGCTCCGGCCAGCAACGCTTCGCCCCGCTCAACAGTTGGCCGGACAACGTCAGTCTGGACAAGGCCCGGCGCCTGCTGTGGCCGATCAAGCAGAAGTACGGCAACAAGATTTCCTGGGCCGACCTGATCGTACTCACCGGTAATGTTGCCCTCGAGTCCATGGGCTTCAAAACCTTCGGCTTCTCCGGCGGGCGTGCCGATGTGTGGGAGCCGGACGAAGACGTGTACTGGGGGTCGGAAAAGGAGTGGCTGGGCGGCGATACCCGTTACGGCAAGGATCAGGCCAAGGCGCAGGCGCCAGGGCAGGGTGACCTGGTGGCCGAGCCGGCCAAGCATGGCGAAGAGCAGAATCGCAACCTGTCGGCCGAGCGTAACCTGGAAAACCCGCTGGCCGCCGTGCAGATGGGCCTGATCTACGTGAACCCGGAAGGCCCGGAAGGTAACCCGGACCCGGTGGCCTCAGGCAAGGACATCCGTGAAACCTTTGGCCGCATGGCCATGAACGATGAGGAAACCGTGGCGTTGATCGCCGGTGGGCACGCGTTCGGCAAGACCCACGGTGCCGGCCCTGCCGACAACGTCGGCCCCGAGCCGGAAGCGGCAGGCCTGGAGATGCAGGGCCTGGGCTGGCATAACACGTTTGGCTCCGGCAAAGGCGGGGATACCATCACCAGTGGCCTGGAAGTGACCTGGACCTCCACCCCGACCCGGTGGAGCAACGAATACCTGAATAACCTGTTCGACTTTGAGTGGGAGCTGACCAAAAGCCCGGCTGGCGCGCACCAGTGGCGGCCGAAAGACGGTAAAGGCGCAGGCATGGTGCCAGATGCACACGATCCCGGTAAAAAGCATGCACCGTCGATGTTGACCTCCGACCTGGCATTGCGCTTCGATCCCATCTACGAGCCAATCGCTCGCCGCTTCAAAGAAAACCCTGACCAGCTGGCGGATGCTTTTGCCCGTGCGTGGTACAAGCTGATTCACCGCGACATGGGCCCGCTGGCGCGCTACCTGGGCCCGGAAATGCCCAATGAAGAGTTGCTGTGGCAAGACCCGCTACCCAAAGCCGACCCAGCCACGATCAGCGAGCAAGACATCGCGACCCTCAAGTCCAGGATCCTGGCCTCGGGTTTGAGCGTGGGCGAACTGGTCTCCACCGCCTGGGCATCCGCGTCGACCTTCCGTGGCTCCGACAAGCGCGGTGGTGCCAACGGCGCCCGTTTGCGCTTGGCCCCACAGAAGGACTGGGCTGCAAACCAGGGCGTGGACAAGGTGCTGGCGGCATTGGAGAAGATCCAGGCCGAGTTCAACAACAGCGGCAAGAAGGTTTCCCTGGCTGACCTGATCGTGCTGGCCGGTACCGCGGCAGTCGAAAAAGCTGCCAAGGATGCGGGCTACAGCGGCAGCGTAGGGTTCCGCCCGGGGCGGGTCGATGCGTCCCAGGAGCAGACCGACGTCGAGTCGTTCGCCGTGCTGGAGCCGCTGGCCGATGGCTTCCGCAACTTCACCAAGGCACGTTACAGCGTCAAGGCCGAGAAACTGTTGCTGGACAAGGCGCAGTTGCTGACCCTGACCGCGCCGGAGCTGACCGTGCTGATCGGCGGCCTGCGCGTGCTCGGTGCCAACCATGGTGGCAGCAATCTTGGCGTGTTCACCGACAAGCCGGGAACGCTGAGCAACGACTTCTTCCGCAACTTGCTGGATATGAGCGTGGAGTGGAAACCCACCTCGGCGGACAACGAAACCTTTGAAGGCCGCGACCGCAAGACCGGGCAGGTGAAGTGGAGCGGTAGCCGGGTCGATCTGGTGTTCGGTTCGCATGCCCAGTTGCGGGCGTTGAGCGAGGTGTATGCCAGCAGTGATGGCGGTGACAAGTTTGTCCGGGACTTTGTGGCCGCCTGGCAGAAGGTCATGGAGCTGGACCGCTTTGATTTGAAATAGCGTTGCCTGGCGGGGGGCGCTCAGCGCCCCCTTGGCCATTGGTCATTCCGCCAATTCCAGGTCGGATAGATACAAAAGTGTCCTCGTCGGTTCTGTTGCAATGCTTCTCAGGCGGCCGGCCTGAACAGCGTGCTCACAACGACAAGGAACCCCGACCATGCAAATGCCCAAGACCCTGAAAATCCGCAATGGCGACAAGGTACAACCAACCTTCTCCGCCCAGGAATACGCTGCTCGCCACGCCCGGCTGCGGGCCTATATGGCTGAGCAGGATATCGAGGCGGCAATCTTCACCTCGTATCACAACGTCAACTATTACAGCGATTTCCTCTACTGCTCGTTCGGCCGCCCTTATGCGCTGGTGATTACCCAGGACAAGGTAGTCTCGATCAGCGCCAACATCGACGGCGGGCAACCCTGGCGGCGCACGGTCGGCACTGACAACATCGTCTACACCGACTGGCAGCGCGACAATTACTTCGTCGCCATCCAGCAGGCGTTGCCGCTGGCCTCGCGCATTGGCGTGGAGTACGACCACCTGAACCTGCAGAACCACGGCAAACTCGCCGCCTGCTACCCCAAGGCCGAGCTGGTGGACATCGCTGCGCCGTGCATGCGTATGCGCATGATCAAGTCGGCCGAGGAGCAGGCGCTTATCCGTCACGGTGCGCAGGTGGCCGACATAGGCGGGGCGGCAGTGGTCGAGGCCCTGCGTGAGCAGGTGCCCGAGTACGAAGTGGCACTGCATGCCACCGAGGCGATGGTGCGCGAAATTGCCAAACGCTTCCCCGACGCCGAGCTGATGGACACCTGGACCTGGTTCCAGTCCGGGCTCAACACCGATGGCGCGCACAACCCGGTCACCAGCCGCCGTGTGGGCAAGGGCGAGATCCTCAGCCTCAACTGTTTCCCCATGATCGCCGGTTATTACACTGCGCTGGAGCGCACCCTGTTCCTTGACCACTGCCCGGACGAGTACCTGCGCCTGTGGCAGGCCAACGTCGAAGTGCACGAAGCCGGGCTGCAACTGGTGCGCCCGGGCATGCGCTGCAGCGATATCGCCCGCGAACTGAACGAGATCTTCCTGCGCCACGACCTGCTGCAGTACCGCACCTTCGGGTATGGCCATTCGTTCGGCACGCTCAGCCATTACTACGGCCGTGAGGCGGGGCTGGAGCTGCGCGAGGACATCGATACCGTGCTGGAGCCGGGCATGGTGGTGTCGATCGAGCCGATGATCATGCTGCCTGAAGGGCGACCGGGGGCGGGCGGTTATCGCGAGCATGACATCCTGATCGTCAACGACAACGGCGCCGAGAACATCACCAAGTTCCCGTATGGGCCGGAGCACAACATCATTCGCAAATAAGCATCGGCGTCGGCTGCTTCGCGGGTGAACCCGCTCCTACAAAGATTTCACCGTTTTCGTAGGCGCGGGTTCACCCGCGAAGAGGCCGGCCCAGACAACAAGATCCCCGTATGACCACCAGACCCTGCCTCCAATTAAAAGAATCAGAGGGTACCCGTCATGTCCAGCACCACCCTTGACCCGTCCGCTATTGCCGGCCCCGCACACAACGCCGAACGCCAGGCGCTGCGCAAGGCCGCCCGAGCCAGCTTCATGGGCAACTTCGTCGAGTGGTTCGACTACGCCGCCTACGGCTATCTGGCCACCATCATCGCCGCCACCTTCTTCCCGCAAACTGACAAGACCACCGGCCTGCTGGCTACCTTCGCGGTATTCGCGTTGTCTTTCCTGGTACGCCCGCTGGGCGGTATTGTCTGGGGCCATTTCGGCGACCGACACGGTCGGCGCAACGCGTTGTCGTGGTCGATCCTGATCATGTCGGTATCCACCTTCTGCATCGGCTTGTTGCCGGGCTATGCGCAGATCGGGCTGTGGGCGCCGGCCTTGTTGTTGCTGATCCGCCTGGTGCAGGGTTTTTCCGCCTCGGGTGAGTATGCCGGGGCCGCTGCGTTCCTGGCCGAGTACGCGCCGCCTGGGCGGCGTGGCTTGTACACCAGCATCGTGCCAGCCAGCACGGCAGCGGGGTTGTTGTTCGGTGCGGCGTTCGTCGCGGTGCTGCATGAGCTGCTCAGCAGTGAAGCCCTGCATGAGTGGGGCTGGCGCCTGCCGTTTCTGCTGGCGGCGCCGTTCGGCCTGGTAGGGCGCTATATCCGCATGAGCCTGCAGGACACGCCCAAGTTCCTGGAGATGGAACAGCGCCTGGAAACCAAGGCCGGCATGGCTACGACGCCGCTGCGCGAACTGCTGGGCCAGCACCGGCGCAGTCTGGCGATCGGCATAGGTGTCACCTGCCTGAATGCGGTTGCGTTCTACCTGTTGCTCAGTTACATGCCGACCTACCTGTCCAGTGAAATGGGCATGAGCGAGCGGGATTCGTTCATCGCCTCGACGGTGTCGCTGGCCACCTATATCGGCTTGATCTTCCTGATGGGACGGTTGTCCGACCAGTTTGGTCGCAAGACCATGCTGGTGGTGGCCTCGCTGTTGTTCCTGGGGTTGACCGTGCCATTGTTCCGCCTGCTGGACGGCCAACCGCTGCTGGTGATTCTGGCCATCCAGATTCTTTTCGGTGCGATGCTGGCGATGAACGACGGGACCTTGCCGTGCCTGCTGGCCGAAATCTTTCCGACCCGGGTGCGCTTCAGCGGGTTTGCCCTGAGCTTCAATGTGGCCAATTCGCTGTTTGGCGGGACTGCGCCGTTCATTGCCACCTGGTTGATTCAGGTGACGGGCAGCAAGCTTGCCCCGGCAGGATACTTGCTGGCGGCAGCACTGGTGGCGCTGGTGGCCATGCTGATGTGTCGGGAGACGGCGCACGCGGCCCTTGAAGATTAGTTGACCTGCACTGGCCTCTTCGCGGGCAAGCCCGCGCCTACAACGGCCTGTGTCGGACCACCGATGTGCGTGTAGGAGCGGGCTTGCCCGCGAAGAGGCCAGCCAAGCCAGTACATGACCCCATTCAATGGAGAGAGGCCTGCCGCCGCTCCCCTAAAGGCGACAGCCCGAAGAACCGGCTATAACTCTTGGAGAAATGCGCAGGCGAACTGAAGCCGCAGGCCAGCGCTACCTCACGTACTTGCACGTCACTGCGCAGTAGTAACTCCCGCGCCCGCGACAACCGAAGCTCCAGGTAATACTGGCTGGGTGTGCGCTGCAGGTACTTGTGGAACAGCCGCTCCAGTTGGCGCACAGTCACTTCGTTGAGGCTGGCCAGTTCCTCCAACCCCAGCGGTTCCTCCAGATTGGCCTCCATGATCGCCACCACCTGGCTCAGTTTGGGCTGGGCGCTGCCGAGCAGGGTGCGCAGCGGCACACGCTGGCGCTCACGCTCACCGCGTACGCGGTCGCACAGCAACAGTTCGGCGGCCTTGGCCGCGATGTCCTGGCCGCCCGTGTCCCGGGCCACCAGTTGCAGCATCATGTCCATGGCCGCCACGCCACCTGAGCAGGTGTAACGGTCGCGGTCCAGTTCGAACAGCTGGCTGGAGATCACGATACCGGGGAAGTGCGCCTGCAACGTCGGCAGGTCTTCCCAGTGGATGGTGCAGCGGTAACCCTTGAGCAATTCGGCCTTGGCCAGCAGGTAGCTACCGGTGCAGATACCGCCCAGCGGCAAGCGCTGGCGGGCCAGTTGGCGCAACCAGTCGATCAGAGGGCGGTTGCTACGGCTTCGGTCGATCGGGTTGGCGCCGACCACCAGCAAGGCATCCAGCGCGGGGGCGTTGGCGATGTTGTAGTCGGGCAGCACGCGCATGCCGTTGCTGGCCACCACCGGCGCGTCGTCTGCGGCGATCAGCACACTGCGATACAGTGGCTTGCGCGCGGCCAGGTTGGCCATGCGCAGGGTCTCCACCGCGGACGCAAGGCCGATGGTGGTGAAATTGGGCAAAATCAGGAAGCCAAAGGTCTTTGCCGAACAACCCTTTACAATAGACGGCGATAGGTTTGCAGAAGCGGGGTGGACCATTGCGCTGTTCCTGTGCAAGCTGAGGCCTGGTTGGTCAGGGGCAGTGAGAAAGCAGAGCCTCGCGTGGTTCTTGTTGTTATGTGTCGTTGCGGGGTCGATCATACACCCCGGATGCAGCGGCCAGGAATGGCCCGCCGGCTGGCAGGGCCGACAGTGATTGCACAGAGAAGGTGAGCGTCAGTGAACCCCGAATCCATGCTGGCGGGCTTGTCAGGCTACGCCATGCCCCCCGAAGCGATACAGGTGCTGCCCGATGCCAAGGCTTACCGCGCCTGCCTGTTCGAGCGCATCCGTACGGCGACTCGGCGCATCGTGATTGTCGCGCTGTACCTGCAAGAGGACGAGGCTGGCCAGGAAGTGCTGGATGCCTTGTACCAGGCCAAAGCCGCGCGGCCAGGCCTGGAGATCACCATTGTGGTCGACTGGTTCCGCGCCAGGCGCGGGCTGCTGGGGGCCGGGCGTCAGCCGGGCAATGCCGCCTGGTACCAGGCCCAGCGCCAGTTGCGCGGGCTGGATATCGCCATCCATGGCGTGCCAGTGCAGACCCGCGAACTGTTCGGGGTGTTGCACCTCAAAGGCAGCATCATCGACGATTGCGTGATCTACACCGGTGCCAGTCTGAACAACGTCTACCTGCATCGTTTCGACCGCTATCGCCTGGATCGCTACCACCTGTTCCAGTCACCGGCACTGGCTGATGCCATGGTCGGCCTGGTGCAGCGTTTGCTGCATCACACTGCCACACCGCGCCTCGACCTGCCGGCGCCACCTTCTACCCGCAGCTTGCGCGGCGACATTCGGCGCTTGCGCGCACGGCTGCGACGCATGGCCTACGAGGTACCGGCCAGCGTGACGGGGCAGGGCCTGCAGGTGATCCCCCTGCTGGGTGTGGGCCGTGGCAATCCACTGAACCGGGCGCTGTGCGCCTTGCTGGCAGTGGCGCGCACGCAGATCATCATCAGTACGCCGTACTTTAACCCGCCCCAGGTCGTGATGCGCGAACTTGACCATGCTCTGGCGCGAGGGGTTGGGGTGGAACTGATTGTCGGTGACCGCACCGCCAACGACTTCTACATCGCCCCTGGCGAACCGTTCAGTGCCAGTGGTGCATTGCCCTATCTGTATGAGGACAACCTGCGCGCCTTCACCCGCCGCCGCCACGCCGCGATTGCCAGTGGCCAGCTGCAAGTACGTATCTGGAACGATCCCGGGCATACCTTCCATGCCAAGGGCGTGTGGATCGACCAGCGTTATTCGCTGCTGACCGGCAACAACCTGAACCCGCGCGGGTTCAACCTGGACCTTGAGAACGGCCTGCTGATCGACGACCCGCAGGGGCAATGGCTGGCGCCACGGGAAGCGGAGTTGAGCGAACTGCGGCGCTTTGCGCCGAGAATCGGTTCGGCAGAGGCGCTGGGGGAGAAGGCCGAACATCCCAAGCAAGTGCGCAAGTTTCTGCGTCGGTTGCGCTATAGCCGGTTGGAACCGTTGATCAAGCGGGTGCTCTGACGTCGCCTGTACTGGCCCTGTCGCCGGCAAGCCAGCCACAGGGCCAGAGTGGTGCGCACCGCGCATTGATGTCATTATGATATTGCTGCCCACGGCCCTTTGTCAGGGGCTGGTTTACAATGTGCAGGCAACCGTGCAAGGCCCCTCTGAACGTGATCACGATCGCACACAGTCGGGCCTTTTCCCGTTAACCAGACAGGCCAATGCGTATATGGCGTTAGATCCACCCACGATGCTGACTATTTCAGTCGCTTTGGCCGCTGCGGCCGCCTTGTACCTGGCGATTGAATGGCGCAGTGTGCGCGAAACCTCGTTGCTTTACTGGAGTGCGGGTTTCGCCACTATTACGGTTGGTTGCATCCTGGCATTGTTGCGCGGGATCGGTTTGCTGTTCATCGGTATCTGGTTCGCCAATGGCTTGCTGGTGGTGGCCCACGTTTTTTTCCTGATCGGCGTGCTGCGCTTCACCCAGGAGCGCTTGTCACGCGCCTGGCTGATGATCGTGGTGGTCTGGTTCGCCTTGCTGCTGCTGCCCGTGGGCCCGCAGTGGTCGAAGGTGATGCTGATGGTCAACTCGTTGTTGGTGGCCTCGCTGACGCTCAAGGCCAGCTTCCTGCTGCGGCCACATGGCAAATCGCTGAGTGTCGGCGCCGTGCAACTGCGCTACGTGTTGCTGATCCATGGGCTGTTCTATGTGGCCAAGGCGGCCATCGCGATCACGCCAGGCACGCTGATTGACCTGGCGACCTTTGGCGGGCTGATCATTCAGGTTTCGCTGGTGGAAGGCGCGATGGCGATCATGCTGATTGCCTTGTCGATGACCGGCACCGTACGTTACCGGCGTGAAGAGCGCATTGCCCGGCTGGCAGCCCGTGACCCGCTGACTGCGCTGTACAACCGGCGTGCGCTGGAGGTGCGGGCGGGGCATTTCTTCAAGGACGTAAGCCCGGCGCAGCCCGGGGCATTGCTATTGATCGACATCGACAACTTCAAACTGGTCAACGACCTGCACGGGCATATAGCCGGCGACCGATTGCTGATTGCCTTGAGCGAGATGATTCGTACGGCGCTGCCCGAGCGCTCGCTGGCGGCGCGTTTGGGCGGGGATGAGTTCGTCATCTTGCTGAGTGGCGCGAGCAGTGAACGGGTCATGGAACTGGGAAGTGGGCTGCGTGAGCAGTTCCAGCATTACGCCGACAAGACTGTGCCTACGCCCCAGGCGGTTACCTTGAGCATTGGTGCCAACGTGTTCGATCAGCCGCCGGCGAGCCTGGCGGCGTTAATCG
The DNA here is from genome assembly GCF_044904505.1 of Pseudomonas sp. 3HC3. NCBI lineage: Bacteria > Pseudomonadati > Pseudomonadota > Gammaproteobacteria > Pseudomonadales > Pseudomonadaceae > Pseudomonas > Pseudomonas sp. 3HC3. The sequence goes on along the minus strand of NZ_JADDRH010000007.1, from coordinate 122,937 downwards.
AGCAGGGGGATGTGGCGCTGTACCAGTCCAAACGTGGGGGACGCGACAGCATTCGGTTTTTCGAGCGGGCGATGGTTGAACTCCGCCAGTGAGCGAGCCACCTGGGTGGCTGAGCTTTCATGAAACCCATGTGGGTGATCCGTACAGGCGCACCCGTCACCCGGCCCCCGCCTTTGACGGGCATCCACGCCCGTCATCAGCAAAACAGCGTGGTCAGGTTGCCACCTGATAGCACGGCACATACTCCGCGCCACCGGGCAGCTTCATCCGGTGCTGGTCGACGAATGCCTGCAGCAGCCGGCCCAGCGGGTCCAGTACGGCGCTGTCGCCGTGGATCTGATACGGCCCGTGTTCCTCGATCAGGCGGATGCCTTTGTCCTTGACGTTGCCTGCGACAATGCCGGAAAACGCCCGGCGCAGGTTGGCCGCCAGTTCATGGGGCGGCAGCTCGCGGCGCAAGTCCAGTTCAGACATGGCCTGGTGGGTCGGGTCGAACGGTCGCTGGAAGCTCTCCTCGATCTTCAGCAGCCAGTTGAAGTGGAAGGCATCGTTGCGCTCGCGGCGGAACTGCTTGACCGCTTTGAGGCCGTCGACCATGTGCCGGGCGACTTCCGCCGGGTCGTCGATGATGATTTCGTACAGGCGATGGGCGGCTTCACCCAGGGTGGCGCCGACGAAAGCGTGCAACTGTTGCAGATAAGGCTCGGCGCTGCGCGGGCCGGTAAGCACCACCGGGAACGGCAGGTCGTGGTTGTCCGGGTGCATGAGGATGCCCAGCAGGTACAGGAATTCCTCCGCTGTGCCGGCCCCGCCCGGGAAGATGATGATGCCGTGGCCGACACGCACGAAGGCCTCCAGGCGCTTCTCGATGTCTGGCAGGATCACCAGTTCGTTGACGATCGGGTTGGGCGCTTCGGCGGCGATGATGCCGGGCTCGGTCAGGCCCAGGTAGCGGCTGCCATGCATGCGTTGCTTGGCGTGGGCGATGGTGGCGCCCTTCATCGGGCCTTTCATCACGCCCGGGCCGCAGCCGGTGCAGACATCCAGTTTGCGCAGGCCCAGTTCGTGGCCGACCTTCTTGGTGTACTGGTATTCCTCGGTGCTGATCGAGTGGCCGCCCCAACACACCACCATCTTCGGCTCCACGCCCGGGCGCAAGGTGCGCGCGTTGCGCAGCAGGTGGAAAACGTAGTCGGTGATGCCCTGGGAGCTTTCCAGGTCGATGCGCTGGCTGGCCAGCTCGCTTTCGGTGTAGACGATGTCGCGCAAGGCGCTGAACAGCATTTCACGGGTGCTGGCAATCATTTCGCCATCGACGAAGGCATCGGCCGGGGCATTGAGCAGCTCCAGGCGCACGCCGCGGTCCTGTTGGTGGATACGCACCTCGAAGTCCTTGTAGGCCTCAAGGATGGTCTTGGCATTGTCGACATGGGCGCCGGTGTTGAGGATTGCCAGGGCGCACTGGCGGAACAGCGTGTAAAGGCTGCCGGTACCGACTTCACTCAGTTGCTGCACTTCACGTTGTGACAGCGTCTCCAGGCTGCCTTTGGGGCTGACGGATGCATTGATGACATGGCGTTGAGGCATCTAAGTCTTTCCTGTGCGGGTAAAACATCCTTCTTTGACACCACCATACCGAGAAATGTGGGCGGCAACGAGGGGGGCGTGGAAAAACCTTGAGACCGAGCGGCCTGCTTCGCGGGTAAACCCGCCCCTACAGGGGCCTTGCCGTCTTCAGGGCAGCACCCACCTGTAGGAGCGGGTTTACCCGCGAAGCAGCCGACTCGGTCTCCAGTCAGCCCAACAGCTTCTGCACCCCCAGGGTAATCGCCAGCCCCCCGCCAACCAGCCACAGGTTGAGGATCGCCCCGGTGGCCAGCGCCCGTGGCCCGGCCTGGCGAATCTGGCTGAAGCGCGTTTCCATTCCCAGTGCGGTCATGGCCATGGTCAAGGCAAAGGTGTCCAGGCTGTTCACTGCCTGGGTCACGCTGCCAGGCAGCACGTGTAGCGAATTCACCAGGACCAGTGCCAGGAAGCCGAAAGCGAACCAGGGCATGGCAATGCGCCCGTTGCCCTGCGCCTGGCCAGCCTTGCGCGAACGGCTGATCCACAGGCCCACCACCAGCAGTACCGGTACCAGCAGCATGACCCGGGTCATCTTGACGATGGTGGCGACGTGCGTGGCTTCGGGGCTGACATTGCTGGCCGCGCCTACCACCTGAGCCACTTCGTGGACAGTGCCGCCCAGCAACAGCCCGGCGCCCATGGTATCCAGATGCAGCCAGCCGGCATTGATCGCCAGTGGGTAAAGGAACATGGACAAGGTACCGAACAGCACCACGCTTCCGACTGCCATGGCGCTTTTATGGGGGGCGCTGCGCAGCGCCGATTCGAATGCCAGCACGGCGGCAGCGCCGCAGATGGCGCTGCCGGCGGCGGTCAGCAAGGCGGTATCGCGGTCGAGCTTGAACACTTTCATGCCACACCACAGGCCGATCAGCAGAGTACTGGTGACGACCAGCACCGACACGACAAGCCCCGACCAGCCGACTTCGGCAATTTCCTGCAGGCTTACCCGCAAACCAAAGAACGCCACGGCAATGCGCAACAGGCCGCGAGCGGAAAAATTGATACCGGCTGCCCAGCTTGCCGGTACGCCGTCACGCAGCGCGTTGCCATATAAGGCACCTGCGACAATACCCACGATCAGCGGGCTGATGCCCAGGTTGGCGATAGCGGGCATGGCCGCCAGTTGCGTGACTGCGACCGCGAACAGCGCGACGAACAGGATGCCATTGAGCCGCCCTCGAGTGGAGAGGGTAGGGGCAAAGGCGGGGTTGGACGGAACCGTGGCCATGTGAGTCCTCCGGAAAAGGTGTTTCGACAAGGCCTACGTTAATCTGGTTATAAGCTTATAAAAAATCGTAATTTAGGATGGCAAATATCCGCTTAGCTGATATTTTTGAATCATGACCCCAGAACAGCTGATAACATTCGCCACGGTTGCCGAGCACGGCAACATCAGTCATGCGGCTCAAGCCCTGCACCTGTCGCAGCCGGCAGTGTCCGGCCAGCTCAAGCTCTTGCAAGAGGCGTTTGGCGAACCCCTTTACCAACGCGCCGGCCGCGGTGTGCGGCTGACTGCGGCTGGTGAGCAATTGTTGGCGCATGCCGAGCGCCTGCGCGAAACCTTCCGCCAGGCCCAGGCGCTGCGCGAGGCCATGCGCGGGCTGGAGCGCGGCACCTTGCGCATCGGCGCCAGTACCACGCCCGCCAGTTACCTGCTGCCTTACCTGATCGCCGACTTTCACGGGCGTTATCCGGATGTGCTGGTCAGCACCTCGCATGGCAATACGGCGGAGATTGTCGCCGCCCTGGACAGTGTCGATATTGCCCTGATCGAGGGGCCGCCGGGGCAGGAGTTGCCGTTAGGTACGCAAGTGACGCCGTGGCGCGAGGACGAGATCGTGGCGATTGTGCCCCGTGGGCATCCCTTGGCGGGCAGTGACCAGCAGATGCTGGCGGCGCTCGGCGATTACCCGTTGGTACTGCGTGAAAGCGGCTCGGGCGTGCGACAGATTGTCGAGCGGGCGTTTGCTCGTGATGGCGTGGCGATGCGTGTGGCGCTGGAGATTGCTGGCGTTGAGGGGGTAAAAGAGGCGGTCCGGGCCGGGATGGGCGTTGGCTTTGTTTCGGCGATGTCCATTCGTCATGAAGATGGGGCGCTGCACCGGTTGCAGGTTGCGCCGCAGGCGCTGGTGCGGCGCTTTTCCATTCTGTTGCCGCATGCGGCTACGCCTTCGCGGGCTGCCTCGCGGTTTCTTGAATTGTGTGTTGCCATGCAAGAGGTGGGTTGATTGTAAAGGTCTCTTCGCGGGCGCGATCCAAAACGTTTTGCAATAAAAAACAAGGAGTGTTGACATCTGGCATAGTGATATTGGTACAGAGACATTCTGTGGGCTTGTATGCTTTGCAAGGCAGCCTTCGGTATCAAGTTAGCAACGGAGCCCCGGATGGATTTTTCTGCCCACAAAGGCACCACGTCGATCAGCCTCGTGCGGGACGCACTTCAAGGAGCAGAACTGCGTGGCCTGGATGTTTCGACTGTACTCCGCCACGCACATATTGATCCGCTGTTGCTGGCCCAAAACTATGCCAGGGTACCTGCTGGTACGTTCTCCAGATTGTGGATTGCGTTAGCGGACTTGCTCGACGATGAGTTTTTTGCGGCAGACAGTCACCCCCTTCGCAGAGGTAGCTTCAAGCTGATGGCTCAGTTGGCCCTCGGCTGCGACACCATTGGACAGGCGCTCAAACGGATTCTGGCGTTTCTCAGGACTGCCCTGGATGACATCTACGGGGCGGTGGAATGCGAGGGAGAGCATGCTGCAATTATCATTCATGATCATGGTGAGTTGCGAAGGGTGTTTTGTTACGGTGCCTGGCTGGTGCTCGTGCACGGCCTGCTTTGCTGGCTGTGCGACAGGCGCATCCCTATTTTGAAGTTATCGATGCGTCCTCCTCAGCCGGTGGACGACAGCGACTATCGAATGCGCTTTTGTGAGGAAATCGAGTGGAGGGCCGATAGAACCACCGCTGTTTTCGAGAAGAGCTTTCTGGAGTACAAGGTTTGCCAAACACCTGGTTCTCTTCCTGCCTTTTTAAAAGGAACGCCAAGTAACTTCCTTGTGAAATACCGTAACGACGACAGTACGAGCATTATGATCCGGCGGCGATTGAAACTGCTCTCTCCCCACACCTGGCCTGAACTTGATGAGCTCGCACGCGACTTGAGCATGTCCAGTTCCACCCTGCAACGAAGGCTCTATGCTGAGGGTTTCACCTACCAACGGCTCAAAGATAATCTCAGGCGGGATATTTCCATCAGTCTGCTGTGCCGGGCAGGCATGACGGTGGATGGTGTAGCGTCAGAGGTTGGCTTCATTGAGACCAGTGCGTTCCACCGGGCATTCAAGAAATGGACGGGTATCACCCCAGGTGCTTACAGACGCTCGTTGCGTAGCCCTCGAGGGAACTAGTCCTCTACGCGTGGGCTGATCACATTCAGTCTGAAGCCATCGGGTTTCCAAAACTGCCCGTTCCGGTCAAGCAGAATGATGCCATTGGGCATGGTTGGAGCTTGCCATTAGGCCTACGATTTTTCTCGGGCGCCGTCTAGTCGGTGCCTCTCAACTCTCCCGACCAACAAGCGGACCCATGCGTACCAGTGCGTGTGGTCGAGTTGTGCCAGATCGCTATACATATGTGGACTTCAAAAACACAACAATAAGATTGAAGGAGACACGGTATGAGTTCTTTGAATATGTACACGTTGACCGAAGAGTCGAAGTTTAACCGCTTTCATGGAATTATTCTGTTCTGGTGCGTGTTGATTCTGATTATCGATGGTTACGACTTGGCAGTGGTGGGGGCTGCCCTGCCAGCCATCATGGCCGATATGCAAATTGACGCAACCAGCGCCGGCGTCATGGCTGGCTCAGCATTGTTTGGGACAATGCTGGGCGCCATTTTTTTAGGCACATTGGCAGATCGAATTGGCCGGCCGAAAATGATCGCGATGTGTGTAGCGCTGTTCAGCGTTTTCACCGCTGCGGCAGGGTTCACTGACAGCCCGCTGACCTTCAGTATCATGCGCTTTATCGCCGGCTTGGGAATCGGCGGTGTGTTGCCCATCTGTACGGCGCAGATGGGTGAGTTCTCACCCTTGAAAGTTCGCACCCGGCTGGTGACCATCGTTTTCGCAGGCTATTCGGTGGGGGGAATTCTGGTAGCGCTTACGGGTAAACAACTGATCGAAAGCTACGGTTGGCAATACGTGTTTTATGTGGCGGTCCTGCCAGTGGTATTGATTCCTTTCATTCTCAAGACAATGCCCGACTCTATCGGCTTTATGTTGAAGCAGGGTCGACAAGACGAGTTGAAAGTCATCGCGCGCCGCCTTCGTCCTGACCTTGTGATCAAGGATGACACGCAGCTCGTCGGCAATCCGCAGGTTATCTCTGCTCAAGACAAGCCGGTACGAAGCCTTTTCCTGGAAGGCCGTGGATACAGCACGGTCATGATCTGGATGGCATTCATGACCGGGCTGTTCATGGTGTATGCACTCAATTCGTGGCTCACCAAGTTGATGGCCATGGCGGGCTTCAGCCTCGGTTCAGCCCTGAATTTCGTCATCGTGTTCAACCTCGGTTCGATCTTCGGTGCAATTCTGGGTGGATGGCTTAGCGACAAATTCAGCATCAAGCACGTCTTGGTGGTGTTCTATGTAGTGGGCGCGGTCGCACTCACCTTGTTGGGATATACCCGCTCCACCGAACTGCTCTTTGTCGTCGTGTTCATCGTGGGTGCCTCGACTCTTGGCACCCAGCTTCTGGCCTATGCATACGCCGGCGATTTCTATCCCTCCACCATCCGCTCAACTGGCGTCGGTTTTGCATCGGGGGTCGGTCGCGTCGGGGCGATTGTCGCACCTGTTTTGATTGGTGCCTTGGTGTCGATGGCGTTGCCGCTGGAGCAGAACTTCATGGCAATCGCGCTCGCCGGCCTGGTAGGGGCTGTTGCAGTGACCATGATCAACCAATCTCGCTCGGACTCGGCTGTAGTGAGGAAGAAGGCCACGGTTGCCCACGAGCTGACCTGACCGTAATTCTGAGAGACAGGTTCCACGTATGCTTATTGATCGTTTGCGCAAATCACCGGTAGGTTCGGACGAAACAGCCCGTTTGATCGACTGGGCAATCGTCTCACGTCGGAGCATCAGGTCGTTCCTCCCAACCCCGGTTCCGCTAGAGGAAATCGAAGCGATGCTGAACGTTGCTCGCTTTAGCGCAACAGGCGTCAACCTCCAGCCCTGGAATGTGCATGTTGTTACAGGTGATACGAAGGCACGGTTGTCCGCAGCACTTGCTGAGGTTGATGACCATCCGGCTGATGACCAACGCTTTTCTGATCCCTACGCGTATTACCCCAGGGAGTGGACGTCTCCCTACATCGAACGGCGCAGGGAGGTAGGGTGGGGGCTCTATAGCCTGTTGGGCATCAGTCGAAGCGATAAACAAAGGATGCACGAGCAACACGGCCGGAATTATCGCTTCTTCGGGGCGCCTGTTGGCCTGTTCTTCACGATTGACCGCGTGCTTCAGGAAGGGAGCCTGCTGGACTATGGCATGTTCCTGCAAAGCCTCATGATTGCCGCACGGGGAAGAGGCTTGCACACCTGCCCGCAGGCAGCATTCCTTAAATATCACAGCATCATCACTGAAATGCTGGAAATACCGAAGAGCCAAATGCTCGTCTGTGGGATGAGCTTGGGTTACGCCGATGATGGCAGCATTGAGAACACGTTAGTTACTGGCCGTGAACCCGTGCGTGCATTCACTACCTTTCACTCAGAATAAAAACCTGGCGTCCGCCCTGTCCAGGTTTGGCTTCGGGCAGGGTGATGTTGTTTCGATCATTCCGCTAAAGCGGGCCTTAACCCATTTGTAGGACTGGCATTGCATGGGGCGCTTCGCTGCGGTCCATGCTCAAGCACACAACAAGAACAAGGTGCCTGTGATGTCTATTGCTTTTAAAAAAACGTTGGCTTGTTCAGCAGCACTGCTGGTCGCGCCTTATGCTTCTGCCGCGTTCGTGGAAGACTTCAAAGGCAGTCTTGAACTCCGTAACTTCTACTACAATCGCGATTTTCGCAATGACGGTGCCACTCAATCCAAGCGCGATGAGTGGGCGCAAGGCTTTATTTTGAACCTGCAGTCCGGTTTTACAGAAGGACCGGTGGGCTTCGGTATTGATGCGATGGGCTTGCTGGGGGTGAAGCTTGATTCCAGCCCGGACAGAACAGGATCAGGGCTGCTGGCCTACGATTCCGACAGGAATGTTGAGGATGAATACGGCAAGTTCGTGGCCACCGCCAAAGCAAGGATGGGCAAGACGGAATTGAGGATAGGGGGAGTAAACCCTCTGATGCCGCTACTCTGGAGTAATAATAGCCGCCTACTGCCTCAGATCTTTCGCGGTGGCTCGCTGACCGTCAACGACATCGATAAATTGACGGTAACGGCTACAAGGGTCAACGCAGTGAAGCAGCGTAATTCCACCGATTTCGAATCACTCACAGCATTTGGCTATGCCCCGGTTGAGGCAGATCACTACAACTACCTGGCATTTGACTTCAAGCCTGCGAAGGACATGACCTTCAGTTTGCACGCCGCTGAACTTGAAGATCTCTACAAGTCCTACTTCGCCGGCATTAAAGTCATCAAGCCGTTGTTGGAAGGCAATGTGATCGCGGATGTTCGCGTGTTCGATGCCAGCGAGACGGGCGCCAAAAAGCTGGGTGAGGTGGACAACAGAACGCTGAGTAGCTACTTCGCCTACAGCATCAAGGGGCACACCATCGGCGGCGGTTACCAGAAGGCTTGGGGCGACACCTCGTTTGCGTTCGTAAACGGCGCGGATACCTATCTGTTCGGCGAATCGCTGGTCAGTACATTCACTGCCCCTAACGAGCGAGTGTGGTTTGCGAGGTACGACTTTGATTTCGCCGCTTTGGGTGTACCGGGCTTGCTGTTCACCACCCGGTACATGAAAGGTGATGATGTCGATCCTGATCTGCTGACGAGCCGCCAAGCCGCTTCACTCCGCCTCAACGGGGAGGAGGGCAAAGAATGGGAGCGGGTCACTGATATTTCTTATGTCATTCAGAGTGGGCCGGCGAAGGGTGTTTCGTTCCAGTGGCGTAACTCCACGAACCGCTCGACCTACGCTGACAGCGCTAATGAAAATCGCTTGATCATGCGCTACACCTTCAACTTCTAAATAGCGAAATGGGCCGGCCCTCTGGAGCCGGCCCTTTGTTATTCGCCCCGGAAATCTCCTACCTGATTAAGGGGAGTGCGTGGGCATTCGGATTCGCCCATGGCCGCAAACGTTCCGGTGAGGGCAATGTTGGAAAGGTCACGCGCGTTGAGGTGCTTGGGCATGCCTTGACAGGGGCGCCGACTGGACGATCCATCCTGGATTGCTCGCAAGGCAGTGCGCCACTGTTCTTAGGCGCAAGCGAAGGAGGCGGCTATGGTTCAAGAAATCCCGATACGCCAGTGTTTAGTGTTATGGTATAACATCATTTGCCATAAGGCAGACGCAGATCTTGCCTTCTTCATCTGTGCGCCAATACACACTCAACCCCGCGTCAGGAACCTCCATGCGATTCACCCCAGCCTCGTTCGCCATCTTCACGGCAATGTTCACACCTGAAATCCTCGCCGAACAGACCGGTACCTCCACCATCGTCCTCGGTGAAGTGAATATCACCCAAACGGCCGGTACAGCCTTGAGCACTGAAAATGTGCTTACGTCGGTCGACGTCCTGGGCGGCGACCAGGTGCGAGACAAAAATGTGATGAACAGCTGGCAGTTGTTGGGGCAGATGCCGGGCATCCAGCTGACTGAAACGGGGCAAGGTGCCGAATCAGGCAAGGTCACTTTTCGCGCGTTCAATGGTGAGGGCTACATCAACGGCATCAAGACCCTGATCGACGGTGTGCCGAGCAACGTCAACAGTGGCAACCAGCGCTTCATCGATATGATCTTCCCGCTGGACATCGAGTACATCGAGGTGGTGCGCGGTACCAACGATCCGCGCTATGGGCTGCACAATATCGGCGGCAACATCAACTTCGCGACCCGCCAGGGGGGGAACTATGTCGATAGCCGTGTGACTTACGGCAGCTTCGATACGCGCGAAGTGCAGTTGGCGGTCGGGCACGAGGAGGGGAATTTCGCCCAGAACTATATCCTCGCCAAGCAAGACAGCAACGGCTATCGCGACCACAGCGAATCCAACAAATACACGCTCGGCGGCAAGTGGTTCGTCAGCAACGACGAACAAGACTTCCGTGTCGGCCTGATCGCTCGCCTGTACCACCACCAGGCCCAAGAGTCAGGCTTCCTCACCCGCGAACAACTGCACGCCAGCCGTACCCAATCGCCGGCCAAGAACGCCAATGATGGTGACGACCGTGACATGAAGCAGCTGAGCCTGCACGCCGACTGGCAGCTTGACGACGACCTGAGTCTGAGCAGCAAGCTGTACTACAACAGCTACAACGATGATCGAACCCTCACGTTCACCGATTACCAGCCCGGCAACGCGCCACGCCAGCGTCGGCAGTGGGATGAACAGCAGCGAGGCATGCTCAGCAACCTGACCTGGCGCGCTGACGATCTGCTGACGCTGGATGGCGGCATCAACTACGAGGAGCAGGACAACCAGTACCGTCGCCTGCGCTACAACTATGGGATCCCGACTGATTTCGACGCCACGCCGGCACGTGTGCAGAACGATGACACTTACACCCTGCGCAATATTGGCGGTTATGTGCAGGCGGTCATTCAGCCGACCGACGCGCTGAAGATCATTCCTGCCATGCGCGTCGACAAGTTTTCGGGTAACAGCGAGACACTCGGCGGTGTAAAGGCATCCCTTCAGGATTACGGCTGGATCCGCCAGCCGAAGCTGAGCGTAATCTATAGCCTCACGCCCGAGATCGACCTTTACGCCAACTGGGGGCGTACTTTCCAGATTCTTACGGGCTCCGGCGGGCCAGCTTATAGGGTGCCTGGGCAAGCCTCGTACGACCCGTCGATCAACACCGGCAAGGAAGTGGGCATCAAGTTTCAGCCATTCCCGGGCGCTCAGGCGCGGGTTGCGCTGTGGCAGCAGGACGCGACCGATGAAGTCGCGAACATGCCCAGCACTGGCACCACGGTTGGCCTTGGCGAAACACGCCGGCGTGGTGTGGACATGCAGATCAGTGCTCAGTTGGACGATCAATGGACGGTTTGGGCGTCCCACGCGATCCAGGAGGCCAAGGTGGTCAAGGCCTACGCTGCAAACGGCCAGTCATTGTCGGGAAAAGAGGTATTTTCCACTCCGCGCTACATCAGCAATGTGGGTGTCGACTACCGGTACAATGATGACTGGAAGTTCGGTGCGCAGGGGCGGGCGCAGGGCAGCTACTACATCGACGAGTTGAACGAGCAGGGCAAGTACGGCGGTTTTGTGGTCGTGGACGCCAGTGTCAGTTACCGTGTTACCTCGTCGACCAGCGTCGATCTGCAGGTTAAAAACCTGCTTGGCCGTGAATACGAATACGTCTGGTACGACAACTTCTTCTGGGGCGGCGACGACCAGGCGATGTTCTCGCCAGCACCTGGCCGCTCAGCGTTCGTGTCGATAAACATGAGTCTTTGACAGGGGCATTGGCAAGGAGCCTCTTGATGGCGAAACATATCGCCTTCAAGAGGTCTGCGGGATCAACAGGCCAGTGCAGCTTAAGCCACTGCTGCCAACTTGGCGCTGGTCTGCCGACGACGGTAGGCACTGTCACGGCTCGCCAGCCACCAGTACAGCGGCGAGGTGACCGCCAACCCTACCAGCCACGACAGGTCAGCCCCGTTTATGTGCTCGGAAATCGGCCCGACGTACAGCGGGGTGTTCATGAACGGTATCTGCACCACGATACCCACAGCGTAGGCGATCAGTGCCTGCGGGTTGTAGCGCCCGTAGATCCCACCATCGACCTGGAAGATCGACTGGATGTCGTAGTCGCCTTTGTGAATGGCGTAGAAGTCGATCAGGTTGATCGCCGTCCACGGTACCAGCACCACCAGCAGTACCAGCACCATGTCAACGAAGTGGCCGATGAAGTCTGCCGAAGCGAACACCGCTACCACGCAACAGGCCGACAGCACGATCAGCGACAGCACTGCCCGGCTTTTGGCGGTGGGGATCCAGCGGTAGGCGAACGTTTGCACCAGGGTGATGATCGACAGCACCGCACCATACAGGTTGAGGGCGTTATGGCTGATCACGCTGAGCAGGAACAGCACCAGCATGATCGGGCCGAGCGTGCCGGTGGCCAGCTTTACCGCATCCATGGTGTCCATGCCGGCGGGAATCGCCAGCACGGCTACGGCGCCGAAGATGAACGACAGGCTTGAACCCAGGGCCGAGCCCAGGTAGGTGGTCCAGAAGGTCGAGCTGACTTTTACATCTGCCGGCAGGTAGCGCGAGTAGTCCGACACATAGGGCGCAAAGGCGATTTGCCACAACGCCGCCAGCGACACGGTGGCCAGCCAGCCGGCCAGGTTGAAGCTGCCACGGGTGAGGAAATCGTCGCTTTGTACATGGGTGAAGATGTAGCCGAAGCCGACCACGATACCGATACCCAGTACCCAGGTGCCAATGCGATTGAGCACGTGGATGAAGCGGTAGCCGATGATGCCGATGATGCCTGAGCCCAGCGCACCGATGACGATGCCCACCGGTACCGGAACGGCGTCGACCACGCCATGCAGTGACTTGCCGGCAAGGACGATGTTGGAAGCGAAGAAGCCGATGTACATGACACCGGCGATCACCACCACCAGCAGCGCGCCGAGGGTGCCGAACTGAGCGCGGCTCTGGATCATCTGTGGAATGCCCATTTGCGGGCCCTGGGCCGAGTGCAGGGCCATCAGCACCCCGCCAACCAGGTGGCCGACAAGGATGGCGACGATGCCCCATACCAGGTTCAGGTGGAACAGTTGCACGCCCAGCGCGCCGGTGACGATGGGCAACGGCGCGATATTGCCGCCGAACCAGAGCGTGAATAGATCCCTTACCTTTCCGTGGCGGTCTTGCGGGGGCACGTAGCCGATCGTGTGTTTTTCTATCAGGGGTGCCGAATTGGCTGCACTGGTCATGACTGACTCCAAGGCAAGGTAGGGCATTGGGAACTGCCCGGGGGCGTGCCGGCGGTGGGCGACGCGTTCTTGTTGGAGCGATGATGAGGGGCGCGGGGATAACGAGAAATTAGTAAATATGTACCCATAAACCTTAAAAAACCTAAGGCTGACAAAAGCTTAAGCGGGTGACGGTAGCAAGGAGAGTGCCAGCTGGCTGAAGGCCTTGGGGTAGAGGGGCGGCGGGTTGGCAACCGGATCACGGTGGGCTGGGTTGGTGCGATGTGCGCGTTTTCAGGGCAGATGAAAGGTTGCCTGGGCCGGCCTCTTCGCGGGTAAACCCGCTCCTACAGCAGGCGCGGGTTTACCCGCGAAGAGGCCGGCACAAGAGGAAACAGCTACATGGGGAGCAACCGATCCTGAATCACTTCCTTCATCACCAAGGTCGAGCTCAAGCGTTTCACATTGGGAATACTGGTCAGATGCTCGTCATACAGCTTCTGAAACGCCGGCAGGTCCTTGGCCACCACATGCAGCAGGTAATCCGGGTCGCCAAACAGCCGCTGCGCTTCGACAATCTGCGGGATCTGCGCCAGTGCCGTTTCAAAGTCCGCCACCGGCTGGCGGGTCACCTCGCGTAGCGTCACGAATACCAGCGCGGCAAAGTTCAGCCCAAGGGCGCTCGGTGCCAGCCGTGCGTGATAGCCCAGAATGGCTCCGGACTCTTCCAGTGTCTTCAAACGCCGATGGCAGGGTGACAGGCTGAGACCTACACGGTCAGCCAGTTCGGTTACCGACAGCCGCCCGTCTTTTTGCAGCTCGGCAAGGATTTTTCGATCAGTTCTATCCATTGGGAAGAATCTTCCAATTCATGAATGCTAAGGGGAAATATACGGAAGAAAATCCCCGGGCGAAATCCGTAATCTTTCGACATCCCAATGCAGTAGATAAGGAAGATTCAAGTGGCTATCAGTGTGCTGACGGCGTTCTGGGCTGTGTCGATGCTGTTCGTGATGACCCCGGGTGCAGACTGGGCCTATGCCATCTCTGCAGGTATGCGCGGTCGCTGGGTGATGCCAGCGGTGGCGGGGATGTTGTCGGGGCATTTCCTGGCCACGCTGGTGGTGGCGGCCGGGGTTGGCAGCCTGCTGGCTGGTCACCCGTTGGCGCTGACCTTGCTGACCCTGGCGGGGTGCACCTATTTGCTGTGGCTGGGCGGCAACCTGTTGCTCAGCCCGGCATTGCCGGCGGCCGGGCAGGGTGGCGTGGGGGAGTCGGGCTCGCGCTGGGCGTTGAAGGGTTTTTGCGTCAGCGGCCTGAACCCCAAGGTATTCCTGCTGTTCCTGGCCCTGCTGCCGCAGTTCACCGACCCGCAGTCGAGCTGGCCCGTACCGTTGCAGATCTTGTTGCTGGGGCTGGTCCACCTGTGCAGTTCGCTGGTGATCTACACGCTGGTCGGCTATGGCGCCAAAGCTGTGCTGAGCACCCGGCCGGGAGCGGCAAAGCTGGTCGGGCGGGTGTCGGGGATGGCGATGATTACCGTGGCTCTGGGCTTGATAGCCGGGCAAGTGACCTGATTTACCGGTTCAGAATGACTTCAGATACACTCGCTGCACCCTAATGCACAACCAGGAAGTGCCCATGCCCGAAACCACGCAACTGCTCACGTTCGCCTTGATTTGCCTCGGCATGGTCCTGACCCCAGGGCCGAACATGATCTACCTGATTTCCCGCTCGATCTGCCAGGGCCGCCAAGCCGGGTTGATTTCGCTTGGCGGTGTGGCTCTAGGCTTCGTCATCTACATGTTCTGCGCGGCAATGGGCATCACAGCGCTGGTGATGGCGGTACCCTTTGCCTACGACGCGCTGCGTATCGGTGGCGCGCTGTACTTGTTGTACCTGGCCTGGCAGGCGCTGCGGCCGGGTGGCCGTTCGCCGTTTCAGCTCCGTGAACTGCCCGCCGACAGCCCGCGACGGCTATTCACCATGGGGTTTGCCACCAGCCTGCTCAACCCCAAGATTGCCGTCATGTACCTGTCGCTTATGCCGCAATTCATCGAGCCGGGCCACGGCAGCGTGCTGTTGCAGTCGCTGGTGCTGGGTTCGACGCAGATCGCCATCAGCGTTACGGTCAATGCGCTGATTGCGATCATGGCCGGTTCCATCGCCGTGTTCCTGGCTGGCAGACCGCTGTGGCAACAGGTTCAGCGTTGGTTGATGGGAACGGTGCTGGCGGGGCTGGCGGTGCGCATGCTGTCAGAAGGGCGCCGTTGATCACCTATTGCGATGCAAGGTATCAGTGGCCGAGTACTTTCCCGAGCATCTGGCACACCTG
Organism: Pseudomonas sp. 3HC3; assembly: GCF_044904505.1. NCBI lineage: Bacteria > Pseudomonadati > Pseudomonadota > Gammaproteobacteria > Pseudomonadales > Pseudomonadaceae > Pseudomonas > Pseudomonas sp. 3HC3. The sequence goes on along the minus strand of NZ_JADDRH010000007.1, from coordinate 107,852 downwards.
TTCTGCCGAGTAGGGTTTGGCCAGAAAGGTGAACCCTTGGTGCCCACCTTCGGCAATCGCCTCGCTGTACCCCGAAGTAAGGATCACCGGCAACTGCGGGCGCTGGCGGCGAAGTTCGCGGGCCAGCGCCAGGCCACCCAAGCCGGGCATGACCACATCGGAAAACACCGCATCAAAATCACCTGCGGGGCTGGTCAACTGCGCCAGCGCCTCTTCCGCTGAGCGCGCATAGCTGACCCGGTAGCCGTGGTCCTCGAGGAACTGAGCCGTGAAGCTGCCCAGGTCGGGGTTGTCTTCTACCACCAGTATTCGTTGCCGCTCGCCCTGTACCTGCGCCTGGCTGCCGGCCGAGGCGTCTTCGGGCAAGGTCACAGGTGAGTCCTCCTGCGGCAGGTACAGGGTAAAGGTGGTGCCCTGACCGGGGATGCTGTTCACCTGTACATCGCCCCCGGATTGCTTGGCGAAACCGAACACCTGCGACAACCCGAGCCCGGTACCTTCACCCGGGGCCTTGGTAGTGAAGAAAGGGTCGAAGATGCGCTCCATCAACTCGCTGGCAATACCGACCCCGTTGTCGCTCACCGATATCGCCGCGAATGGGCCTGGCAGTGGAGGCTGACCGCGCAAGGCCGGCAGGCACTGGTCGGCCTGCAGACGCAGCTGCAAGGCACCTTCACCCGCCATGGCATCGCGGCCGTTGAGCATCAGGTTGATCACCGCGGTTTCCAACTGGCTGAGGTCGGCGCGGATGTGGCAGGGCGCTTGCGGTAACTGCAGCTCGACCCGGATGCGCGCGCCAGTGACGGTGTCGAGCATGTCGGCCATGGCCTCCAGCCGAGGCCCGGCCTCGAACACCTGTGGGCTGAGGGCCTGCCGGCGGGCGAAGGCCAGTAGCTGGCCGGTCAGTTTGGCACCACGGTCGACCGTGTCGGACATGGTCTTGAGGTAGCGCTCGCGGCGCTCCTCGGCCAGGTTGGGGCGCTGCAGAAAGTGCAGTGACGAGCGGATGATGGTCAGCAGGTTGTTGAAGTCGTGGGCTACGCCACCGGTCAGCTGGCCAATGGCTTCCAGCTTCTGGGCCTGGCGCAGCACGGCCTCGGTGTGCAGCAACTGAGTGGTGCGTTCTTCGACGCGATGTTCCAAGGTGGTGTTGAGCGTTTCAAGGGCCGCCATCGCTTCGCGCACTTCGGCATGGGCCTGGGCCCGTTGTATGTGCGCCCAGCATCGTTCGGTCACTTCCCTGATCAGTGTTTGCTCGTAGTCGGTCCATGCCCGGGGTACGCGGTCGTGAATAGCCATCAGTGCGGTCAGCCTGCCACCCTTGATCAGTGGCATGCAGATGGTGGCCGTAATGCCGATGGCCTGAAAAGTTGCCGCCTCGTCAGCGGCCAGTTCGCGCAGGTTGTCGTTGATCACCAAGGCCAGGCCGCTGCGCAGGCGGCTGACCGCCAGGCTGCCGAAGTCATGCAGGTGATAGTGGCCCACCAGGCGTGGTGAGCCGGGTGTCACCGCATCGCCGCAAATGGTGAAACCGTCCTCGTCGGGGTCCATCACCGCATAGGCGCAGCTGGACAGGCCAAGGTGCTCGACCAGCATGCGGGTGGTGATGGCCATGATCTGGTCCGGGTCGGCCGCCTCGGTCACGGCCCGCCCGAGGGTATCGAGAAAGTGCAGGCGTTGGTTGGTGACCACGCTGGCGGTGGTTTCGGTGACCGTGTCGAGCATGCCCAGTATCTCGCCATCATGGCCGCGAATCGGGCTGTAGCAGAAGGTGAAATAGGCCCGCTCCAGGCCGCCGTTGCGGTCGATCGTCAGCGGGAAGTCCTCGATGTACACCGCTTCACCGGCCAACGCACGTTCTGCCATATGGCGGATTTCGTCCCAGGCTTCGTGCCACACGTCGCGAAAGGGGATGCCCAAGGCCAGGGGCTTGCGACCCAGAATCGGGGTGAAGGCATCGTTGTACAGGGTGATCAAGTCCGGGCCCCAGAGCACGGCTTGCGGAAAGCGCGAGGCAAGGCACAGAGCCATCGTGGTTTTCAGCGCGTCGGGCCACTGTTCCAGCGGGCCCAGCGGGGTGGTGGCCCAGTCGTGGTTGCGGATGCGTTCGGCCATTAGCCCGCCGCCGTCTAGCCATCTAGCCATGTGCTTTGCCGGTCCTCTTTCTCAAGGCCCCTAGGGTGCACCGAGAATAGACCGTTGGCGAGGGTTTTGTGAGTGGCCGTGCCACTGCACAAGCCTCTGCAACTGCGCGATCCGAGTGAGTGCAGGTTCAACCGCGAAGCGGCCGGACAGGCTAGCGGATGAAGTGCACCTTGCCGGTGTCATCATTGCCCATGTAAATGCCATACACCCCGGCCTGCCGCTCAAGGATGTAGCGCTCGAGAATTTGCCGGATCGCCGGGTAGTAGATCTCATCCCAGGGGATTTCATCCGGCTCGAAGAACTTGTACGCCAGCGTCTCCGGCCCGTACTGCCCGGTTTCTTCGGTGACGATGGCGCGGAAGATGATGTACACCTCGCTGATCTTTGGCACGCTGAAGATCGAATACGGCGAGACGATGTCCGCACGTACGCCGCTTTCTTCCCATACCTCGCGCAGCGCCGCCTGCTCGGTGGTTTCGCCAGCTTCCATGAACCCGGCAGGCAAGGTCCAGGTGCCGGGACGTGGCGGTATGGCGCGCTGGCACAGCAGGTACTTTCCATCGCGCTCGATGATGCAGCCGGCGATGATCTTGGGGTTGATGTAATGGATATAGCCGCAGCCGGCGCAATGCAGGCGTTCGTGGGTATCGCCTGTGGGAATGCCCCGGGCCAGTTCCGTGGTGCAGTGCGGGCAGTAGCGCGGGGCATTGGGCATGATCAGCGACCTATGCGGGGTTCCTTCAGGGCCAGGGGTTCGACAATGTCGCGCACCTTGGCGTTGTCATCCTGCTTCTGGCGCAGGTAGTCCAGGGCCACTTTGGCGGCGGCGCGGACGTGGTCGACCGAGGCCTGGTGGGCGACCAGCGGGTCGCCGCCCTTGATGGCCTCGACGATCTTTTCCATTTCGCGGTTGCTGGCGCCGCGGCGGTTTTCCTGCGATACCGAGGTGGCGCGCAGGTAGCTGATGCGGGCTTGCAACTGGCGCAACTGCTGGGCCGCCACCTGGTTGCCAGAGCCTTCCAGCAGCACATCGTAGAAACCTTGTACCGAATCCAGCACCTGTTGCAGCTCGCCTTCTTCCAGTGCCTCGCGGTTCACTTCCAGCGCACGTTCCAGAGCACGGATGTCCTTGGCCTTGGCGTTGAGGGTGAACAGTTGCACGATCAGGCCTTCGAGCACACAGCGCAGCTCATAGATGTCACGCGCGTCTTCCAGGGTGATGATGGCCACGCGCGGGCCCTTGGCGTCGGCGAACTCGACCAGGCCTTCGGACTCCAGATGACGCAGCGCTTCACGTACCGAAGTGCGGCTGACGCCGAGGCGGTCGCACAGGTCGCGCTCTACCAGGCGGTCGCCGGGCAGCAGGTGAAAGTTCATGATTGCGGTGCGCAGCTTGTCGAGCACGATTTCGCGCAGAGTAACGGGGTTGCGGTTGACCTTGAAGCTGTCGTCGAGTGGCTGGCGTTTCATCAGGTGCGCTCTTTATGAGGCTGTTGCGCCAACATCGCGGAATGCCCCGAACCGAGGCTTTCCATGCAGTGGTTCGAACAGCCCGTTGTTAACGGGTTGGCTCCGCATCGGCTTCGGCAAACGCTTCACGGGCCAGGCGGAAACTGTCCACCGCCGCGGGTACGCCGCAATAAATGCCGACCTGGAGCAGGATTTCGCGAATCTGTTCACGGCTCAGCCCATTGCGCAGGGCACCGCGAATGTGCAACTTGAGCTCGTGGGGCCTGTTGAGCGCGGAAATCATGGCCAAGTTTATCATGCTGCGCTCTTTCAGCGACAAGCCTTCGCGGCCCCAGACGTGACCCCAGCAATACTCGGTGACCAGCTCCTGCAACGGTTTGGTGAATTCATCTGCGTTCTGGATCGAGCGGTTGACGTAATCCTCGCCCAGCACTTGGGTGCGGATCTTCAGGCCCTTTTCGTACTTTTCATTGCTCATGTGCAGTACTCCGGCATAAAACAGGGGCCGCAACCGAGGGTGAGACGATTAGCGCGACCCCTGAAAACAGGGGCATCGGTGTTGGCTTCTTCGCGGGCTTGCCCGCTCCCACAGGTTCCAGAAACTGTGCAATACCTGTGGGAGCGGGGAAGCCCGCGAAGAGGCCAACACCGACTTCAAGATATATCAGCCAAGCGGCGGCAGGGCGCCGAGCTTGCCTTTGTGGTAGACCATGGGGGTCACCGGCTCGGCCGGCAACACCAGGTTCTTCACCGCACCGACAATGATCGCGTGGTCACCGCCGTCGTACTCGCGCCACAATTCGCACTCGATGATCGCCGTGGCCTTGGCCAGCAGGGGGTTGCCCAGCTCGCTCAGGTGCCACTCGATGTCTTTGGCCTTGTCCTTGCCCTTGCCTGCGAAGGCATAAGCCTCGGCGGTCTGGTCGGCGGACAGCAGGTGGATGGCGAACTGCTTGCTATCGCGCAGGATCGGGTAGGTGTCGGAGGCGTAGTTAGGGCAGAACAGCACCAGCGCCGGGTCGATCGACAGCGCGCTGAACGCACTGGCGGTGATGCCGACGATGCCGCCGTCGGCGTCCAGGGTAGTCACGACCGTGACGCCGGACGGGAAGGAGCCCATCACGTCTTTGTAGATGCCGGGTTCGATCATCTTGTGTTCCTCCTAGCGCATCACGAACGGGTCGGGCATCGGCGCGGTGGACAAGTTGATCCACACGGTCTTCAGCTCGGTATAGGCCAGCACCGAATCGATGCCGCTCTCGCGGCCGTAGCCGCTGTTCTTGAAGCCGCCTATCGGCGCCATGGCCGACACGGCGCGGTAGGTGTTGACCCAAATGATCCCCGAACGCACGTCACGGGCCAGGCGATGGGCACGGCCCAGATCGCGAGTCCAGATGCCGGCAGCCAGGCCGAATTGCGAGTCGTTGGCTATGGCCAGGGCTTCTTCTTCGGTCTTGAAGCGGATCACCGCGGCGACCGGGCCGAACACTTCTTCCTGCATGATGGTCATCGAGTTGCTGTCACACTCGAACAGGGTGGGCTCGTAGAACCAGCCGTCACCTTCAACGTCGGCACGCTTTCCGCCCATATGCAGTTTGGCGCCTTCGGCCTTGGCTGCTGCCACCAGGCCTTCGACGACAGCCAGCTGCTGTGCGGTGGCCATCGGGCCCATTTCGCTGGCGTCGTCCTGCGGGTTGCCGATGCGGATGCGCTTGGCGCGGGCAATCAGGCGCTCGACGAATACGTCGAAAATTTCATCCTGCACCAGCAGGCGCGAACCGGCCACGCAGCTTTGCCCGGAAGCGGCATAGATGCCGGCCACGGCGCCATTGATGGCGCTGTCCAGGTCGGCGTCGGCGAAGATGATGTTCGGCGACTTGCCACCCAGCTCCAGCGACAGCTTGGCGAAGTTTTCGGCACTGCTGCGCACCACGTGGCGGGCGGTGGCGGCACCGCCGGTGAAGGCGATCTTGCGCACCAGCGGGTGGCGGGTCAGCGCCGCGCCGGTGCTGGGGCCGTAGCCTGTGACCACGTTGACCACCCCGGCCGGGAAGCCGGCCTCAAGGGCTAGACGGGCCAGCTCGAGAATGGTCGCCGAGGCGTGCTCGGACGGTTTGAGTACGATGGTGTTGCCGGCAGCCAGGGCAGGGGCCAGCTTGATTGCGGTGAGGTACAGCGGGCTGTTCCAGGGGATGATCCCGGCAACCACGCCGATTGGCTCGTGCACGGTGTAGGCGAACAGGTCGGGTTTGTCCAGCGGCAGGGTGCCGCCTTCGAGCTTGTCGGCCAGCCCCGCAGTGTAGTGGAAGAACTCCGGCAGATAGCCGACCTGGCCGCGGGTTTCGCGGATCAGCTTGCCGTTGTCACGGCTTTCCAGCTGGGCCAGGTGCTCTTTGTTCTCGGCAATCAGGTCACCCAGACGACGCAGCATCTTGCCGCGCGCGGTGGCGGTGATGCTGCGCCACGCCTTGCTGTCGAAGGCACGCTGGGCGGCCTGAACGGCCAGCTCCACATCGGCTTCATCGGCGTCGGGCAGCTGCGCCCAGGCCTGGGCGGTGGCCGGGTTGAGGCTGTCGAAGGTCTTGCCGCTCTGGGCATCGCGCCATTGGCCGTCGATGCACATCTGGAAACGAACGAGGGTCATGCAACAATCCCCTTGGCGGATTCGGTGAGGGTGCGGGCTTGGGTGAGGAAGTCCAGCAGCATCTTGTTGACTTCACGCGGTGCTTCCACCGGCATCATATGCCGTTGCTCGGCGAGGACCACACTCTGTGCGCCAGGAATACAGGCGGCGAGCTGGCGGGTCATGGCCGGGGTGGAGCCCGAGTCGAGTTCGCCAGTGGCGATCAGCGTCGGCACCTGGATACTGCCCAGGTCGTCGGCGCGGTACATGTCCTGAGTGGCGAACAGCGAATAAGTGGTGTGGTAGCCCTGCGGGTCGTTGCTCGCCAGCACCTGGCGAATGGCGGCGACCTGCGCGGGGTTGGCAGCCTTGTATTCACGGCTGAACCAGCGGTCCAGGGCAGCATCGACGTTGGCGTCGGGGCCCAGTTCCGCCGCCTGGGCAGCACGCGCGATCACCCCGGCACTCTGCTCGGGGGTGCGGTTGAACACGCTGTTGAGCACGACCAGTGCAGCCAGGCGCTGCGGGTAATTGAGGGCGAATGCACGGGCAACCAGGCCACCCATGGAGAAGCCGATCACGGTGGCTTGTGCGATTTGCAGGTGGTCAAGCAGTTCGGCGAGCTGGTCGGCATAGCCTTCCAGCGGAGTGTCGGCAGCCGGTACGCGGCTTTGACCGTGGCCGAGTATGTCGTAGGCGATGACGCGGTAGTCGTTGGCCAGGCCAACGAACTGACCGCCCCACATTTCCTTGTTCAGGCCCACGCCGTGGATCAGTACCACGGGTTGGCCCTGGCCGACATCCAGATAACTGGTGCCGGCAGGTGTGCGTTCAGCGACAGGCTGAATCATGGAGGGCGCTCCTTGAAGGTCGGGCGCGGCGGGTAAGCACGCCACGCCCCGGCCCGTCTTGGTTATTGTTATTGAGCGTTGGCTTTTTCGGCAGCCAGTTCTTCCAGGTCGATGTAACGGTTGCCGATGCGCGGGTGCAGGCGGCCGCCGTCGGCTGCGCCCAGGACCACGACGATTTCATCGGCACGCGGTGCGTCTTCGATCTGCATTTCCAGGGTGATGTAGTGCGAACGCAGGCCTTCGTCGTCCTTCTGCATCATCGGGATCTGAATCGAAGTGCCTGGGCCGCCGCGCTTGTTGGTGAAGCTCAGGTAGCTCTTGGCCTGCACTGCCTCGCGGTAGTGGTTGCCGAAGCGCAGGGTGTGGATCACGGCCGAGGCGTGCTCGATTTCGCCATCGGCGCCGACAACGGCGGCCTTGCCGTAGGCTTCGATCTTGTCGGCACCGCCGATGGCAGCAGTCAGGCGCTCGACCATCAGGGCACCCAGCTCCGAGCAGTTGGCGCGAATTTCCGGCTTCAGATCTTCAACGAAACCGCGACCGGCCCATGGATTCTTGATCACGACGGCCAGGCCGACCATGGTCACCGGCTTGTCGGTGGCCTTGCCGCCTTCGATGCGGGTCTCTTCGGAGTAGGTGACGATCTTGCGGATTTCGAAACTCATGGGTGGCTCCTGGTGAGGGTTATCAGCTCTTGTTGTCTGATGGTATACCATAATATTTGTTGTGCAAGAGGTGTCAGGAAATTTCTCTTGTCGGGGGACGAAAGGTGGCCTGATGCCTTGATTTCTCTGTTGTCTGTACTGGTCTCTTCGCGGGCTTGCCCGCTCCCACAGGGACTGCACAGGTTTCAAAAAAAAGCCCGCTCACGCAGGCCGAAGGGGCCCACGGGAGCGGGCGCGTCCCGCAATGTTTCAGGCAATGGGAATTCAGGCGAACGCCGGCACCACTTCCTTGATGAACAGCTCCAGCGACTTTTTCTTCTCGGCGTGGGGCAGGCTGTTGTCGCACCAGAAGCTGAACTCGTCGACGCCCAGTTCCTGGTAGTACTTGATGCGTGCGATGATTTCTTCCGGGGTGCCGATCATGGTGTTCTTGCGGATGTTCTCCAGCTGGAACGCCGGCACTTCGGCAAATTTCGACTCTGGGCTTGGCTCGAGGAAGCCGTTTACCGGGGTGGTCTTGTTGCCGAACCAGGCATCGAACGTGCGGTAGAAGCGCGATATGGCCTGGGCGCCGACTTTCCAGCCTTCCGGTTCGGACGGGCTGTGCACGTGAGTGTGGCGCAGCACCATCAGTTGTGGGCGCGGCACGTCCGGATTGTTGTCCAGGGCGGCCTGGAACTTGTTCTTCAGGTCCAGCACTTCTTCGTCCCCCTTCATCAGCGGGGTGACCATGACGTTGCAGCCGTTGGCCACGGCAAAGTTGTGCGAGTCTGGATCGCGTGCGGCGATCCACATTGGCGGCGTGGCGTTGAACGGCTTCGGCACGCTGGTAGAGGTAGGGAACTTGTAGACTTCGCCATCGTGGGCGTAGTCGCCTTCCCACAGCTTTCGCACGACGGGCACCATCTCGCGCAGCGCCTTGCCTCCATCGGTGGCGGGCATGCCATTGGCCATGCGGTCGAATTCGAACTGATAGGCGCCGCGGGCCAGGCCCACTTCCATACGACCGTTACTGATCACGTCGAGTAGCGCGCATTCGCCCGCAACGCGGATCGGGTTCCAGAACGGCGCGATGATGGTGCCGGCGCCCAGGCGGATCTTCTCGGTGCGTGCGGCCAGGTAGGCCAGCAGTGGCATCGGGCTTGGCGAAATGGTGTATTCCATGGCGTGGTGTTCGCCGATCCACACGGTGCTGAAACCGCCGTTCTCGGCCATCAGGGTCAGTTCGGTCAGGTCTTCGAACAGCTGGCGGTGGCTGACCTGTTCATCCCAACGTTCCATGTGCACGAACAACGAAAATTTCATGGGTTTTTCCTCAACGCTTGTTGTTACCCGTCAGTAAAGCGGGCTTCAGTGTGGGGGCGGGCTTGCCCGCGAAACAGAACACGCGGTGGGTGGCACCGGCTTCGCCGGTGTTCGCGGGCAAGCCCGCTCCCACAGGGGTCTGCGTCGAATTGCAGGCTTCAGGCAAAGGCCGGCAGGCTGGCCATTTTGCCGCGGCAGTACACCATGGGCCGTGGTGCTTCTGCCGGGACGATCAGGTTGTGCACCTTGCCGACCATGATGGCGTGGTCGCCACCTTCGTATTCACGCCACAGTTCACATTCGATCACCGCGGTTGCGCCGGCCAGGATCGGGTTGCCCAGTTCGCTCAGGCTCCACTCGATACCGCTGGCCTTGTCCTTGCCCTTCTTGGCGAACGCGTAGGCTTCTGTCTGTTGCTCACCCGAGAGCAGATGAATGGCAAAGCGCTTCTGTTTGATCAGTACCGGGTAGGAGTCGGAGGTGTAGTTGGGGCAGAACAGCACCAGTGGCGGGTCCATCGACAGGGAGGAGAAGGCGCTGGCGGTCAGGCCGACGACCGAGCCGTCGTCGTCCTGGGTGGTGATGACGGTAACGCCGGACGGGAAGGAGCCCAGAACGTTCTTGTAGACAGTTGCGTCGATCATCGGGAGTACCTCTGAAGGGCTGCGGTGGTCCGCGGTTTTTATCGTTGATGTGTCTGATGGTATACCGTAATACCTATTTTGCAAGCGGAATTTTCAACCTGGCTTTTCCACGATGAACGGCTCAAGGCCACGTATATCGTGGCCTTGAGCGATCAGGTGGTTTGCCGCCTGGATTGCGCAAGCGGATCAGCGGGCGTTTTTTACTGCGGATCAGTGTTGTCAAAAGTTTGGAATACCATAATATGGTCCGCAGCTGAGAGGCCGCCTAGATGCGGTTTCCTTACAAAGATAAAAACGACCTTTCGAGCTGAAAACCATGTCCCAACCGTCGTCGCAACACCAGTTTGTCGAGAATCACACGGTCGATTACGTTCCACCTGCCGAGCGCCATGGGAAGGCGCGCGACCTGTTCACCCTCTGGTTCAGTACCAACATTGCACCACTGCCCATCGTCACTGGTGCCATGGTGGTCCAGGTGTTCCACCTGAACCTGTTGTGGGGGTTGATAGCCATCGTCCTGGGCCATCTGGTCGGGGGCGTGGTCATCGCCCTGGCCTCTGCGCAGGGGCCGCAGTTGGGCATTCCACAAATGGTGCAAAGCCGTGGCCAGTTCGGCCGTTACGGCGCCTTGCTGATCGTGTTCTTCACCGCGCTGATCTATGTCGGCTTCTTTATTTCCAACATTGTCCTGGCAGGCAAGACCATCCACGGCATCGCCCCGAGCGTGCCGATGCCCGGCGCGATCGTGATAGGCGCCCTGAGCGCTACTGCTATCGGCGTAATCGGCTATCGTTTCATCCATATTCTCAACCGCATCGGCACCTGGGTGATGGGTTCGGCTTTGCTGGCCGGTTTCATCATGATGTTCATCCAGGACCTGCCGGCAGACTTCTTCAGCCGCGGCGCGTTCAACCTGTCGGGCTTTATCGCCACCGTGTCGCTGGGCACCATCTGGCAGATCAGCTTCTCGCCATATACGTCAGACTATTCGCGTTATCTGCCGCGTGAAGTGGGTATTGCCAAACCGTTCTGGGCGACCTACCTGGGCGCGACCCTGGGTACCATCCTGTGCTTCAGCTTTGGTGCAGTGGCCGTGTTGTGTGTCCCGCAAGGCACTGACGCAATGGACGCGGTGAAGCAGGCTACCGGCTGGCTGGGCCCGATCCTGATGGTGCTGTTCCTGCTCAACATCATTAGCCATAACGCCCTCAACCTGTATGGCGCGGTGCTGTCGATCGTGACCGCAATCCAGACCTTCGTGGCCGAGTGGACGCCGAGCGTCAAGGTACGGGTGATCCTGGCCTCGGTCATTCTGGTGGGCTGCGGGATGGTTGCACTGAATGCCTCGGCGGACTTCATCGGCCAGTTCATCGGCCTGATCCTGGCGTTGCTGCTGGTGCTGGTGCCGTGGGCTTCGATCAACCTGATCGACTTCTACCTGATCAAGAAGGGCCAGTACGACATCGCCTCGATCTTCAGTGCTGACGGCGGCATCTATGGTCGCTTCAACCACCACGCGATCATTGCCTATGCCTGCGGCATCCTAGTGCAGTTGCCCTTTGCCAACACGTCGCTGTATGTGGGGCCGTATTCCAATATTGTGGAAGGGGCCGACTTGTCGTGGCTGTTTGGTTTGCTGGTGACGGTGCCGCTGTATTACTGCCTGGCGACGCGCGGCAAGGCGGTTAACGGTGCGCGGGTTATCAGCGTCAACGACTGACAGTTGCAACGGGGGGCTGCAAAGCAGCCCCGACTATGGCCGTTTGGTCGATTTCCGTGCTTTGCTGGATCAGGTATTCCCGCGCCCGCCATGCTGCCTGCGATACGCCCCCGGTTGTACCCCCACTGCCTTGGCAAACGCCCGGGTGAATGCGGCCACCGACTGATACCCTACCTGCGCGCCTACCTGCTCAACGGTATGCCCCGCCTGCAGCAACTGGCTGGCATGGCGCATGCGCAGCGCCAGCAGCACTTGCCCCGGCGATTGCCCGGCCAGTTCGCTGAAGCGCTTGAAAAATGCCGAGCGTGACAATCCGGTGCAAGCGGCCATGTTCTCCATGGTCCAGGGTCGCCCCGGTTGCTCGATCAATTGCTCCAGCAGCCCGGCAAATAGCGGCTGGCGGGCGAGGGTGACCAGCCCGCCCAGCGATTGGCCGGCGTGCACCTGCTGGCGCAGCACATACAGAAACAGCAAATGCGTCAGCCGCTCGAGCAGCGCCTGCGACGGCCCGGGCGCGCGTCGGCACTCCTCCAGAATCAACCCGAACAGCGCCCGCGCTGCGCAGCCTGCGGGGTCTTCGGCACGCAGCAGGATCCACTCGGCCAGGCCCTCGACGATCAGCGACGACAGGCCCGAGTGGAAATGAAAGAACCCGCAGACCAGCCCGACTCCGTCGCCAGCCGCATTGTCCAGTGCCTGCATGGCCTGACGCGGTTGCGCACACGCGTCGACCGGGTCATGGTCGCTGGACAAGCGATAGGCCAGGTCGCGCAGCAGGAACACGGCATCACCTTTCTCCAAGCGCACGGCCTGGGGCTGGCCGTCAATGTGCAGCCAGCAATGGCCTTGCACCACCAGGTGGAAGCTGGCGCGGCCCATGCCCTGGGTACTGGCATGCCAGCCGCCGCAATAGCGGCCTACATGAAACAGGCTGGCATCGAGCTCCAGGCCTTCTAATAACCAATCGACAAGCGGGCTGGACGAAATCATCTAATGCAAAGACTCAGGAGCAAGGAAAGGCGACTGACGAATATGGAGGGTAGTTCTTATAACCAACAGACTGTAGTGATACTCATCAAAGGAGATCACTGCATGTCCTCGCGCATTACTTTACACACGCTGCAGAGCGCCCCGGAAGCGGCACGGCCGTACCTTGAGAACGCGCAGAATAATTCCGGCTTCATCCCCAACCTGCTCGGCGTGCTGGCCAATGCCCCGGCGGCGCTGGAAACTTACGTGACCGTCTCGGCACTCAATGGCAAGTCTGAGCTTGGCCTGGCCGAGCGTGAAGTGGTGCAACTCATCGCTGCCACCCAGCATGGCTGCGACTTTTGCGTAGCCGGCCATACTGCCGTAGCACTGAACAAGGCCAAGCTGCCGCAGGAAGTGGTCGATGCCCTGCGTGCCCGTGGCGAACTCCCGAACGCCCGCTACGAAACCCTGGCCGCCTTTGCCCGGGAAGTGATCGCCACCCGCGGCAATGTCAGCGAAGCCACCTACCAGGCCTTCCGTGACGCCGGCTTCAGTGAAGGCAACGCCTTGGAGGTGATTCTGGGTGTAAGTCTCGCAACCCTGTGCAACTTTGCTAATGTTTTCGCCCAGACGCCACTCAACGAAGAGCTTGGCAAATACCGCTGGCAGCCTTCTGCGTAGGCCACCTGTGATAATGGCCATTACATGGCCGCTGTAGGAGCGGCCTTGTGCCGCGAACGGGCCGCACAGCGGCCCCGGCGTTCCCTAAGGAGCAAGACCATGCAAGATTGTGCATTTCGACACTGGCTGGATGCCAATGCCGAGGCCATCGATCGGGGCCTGTGCGAACCGCAGCAGGTGCTGGCCCAGATCGCAGAATCGCAGTTGCTGCGCACGGGGGTCGATCCAGCGTTGGGCGGTACGGGCGGCCAGGTGACCGACGCGGTCGAGGCCATCGCCGCCATTGCCAGCCGCTCGTTGGCTGCGGCTTTCGTCTGCTGGGGCCAGCGTGCCTTCATCGAATACCTGCTGCACAGCCCCAACCAGCCGCTGCGTGAGCGCCTGCTGCCACGTCTGTTGACCGGTGAATTGGCCGGTGCCACCGGGCTGTCCAACGCCATGAAGTTCCTGTCCGGTATCGAAGCGCTGCAGGTGCGTGGCCGCTCGGCAGCCGATGGCTGGCACCTGGAAGGGCGACTGCACTGGGTGACCAACTTGCGCAAAAGCGGCTTCGTGGTGGCGGCGGCCATCGAGGATGAAGCCGGCGGCGCGCCGTTTGTGCTGGCCATTCCTTCCGACGCTCCAGGCCTGGAGCGCTCTGATGATCTACAACTGATGGGCCTGCAGTCGAGCAACACGGCAGCACTGGCGTTTCACCAGGTGCCGCTGGCGCGCGACTGGCTGCTGCATGAAAATGCGCGCGAATTCCTGCCACGGGTACGCCCGGCATTCCTGGCGCTGCAATGTGGCATGGCCATTGGCCTGGCGCGACGGGCGCTGGAAGAGGTTCAGGCGCACCTGCATGGCCGAGCCTCGTTCCTCGACGAAGCCCGTCAGGTGCTCAGCGAACGCCTGGAAAACACCGTCAGCGAGCTCAAGCAGGGCTTGCTCGAAGGTCGCTTCCAGCAGCAGCCGGCGGCCTTGTTCAAGCTGCGCATCATCTTGGCTGAAAGTGCTGCCGACGCGGTACAACTGGAATTGCAGGCCAGTGGCGGCAAGGCTTACCTCAGCGAATATGGCGAAGGTTTTGCTCGCCGCTGGCGCGAGTCGGCCTTCGTTCCGATCGTCACGCCCAGCCTGGTGCAGCTGCGCGCCGAACTGCAACGCCAGGCGGGCGCTGCATGAGCGCAGTGTTGCTGGAGGCCCGCGACATCAGCCTGGGCTACCCGCGTGAGGGTGGTTGGCAGCAGGTACTGGCGCAGTTCGACCTGCAGCTTGCGCCGGGTGAAGTCGTGAGCATTCTTGGCCCCAGCGGTGTGGGCAAGTCAAGCCTGCTGCGGGTGCTGGCAGGGCTGCAGCAGCCTGGCGGCGGCAGCGTGAGCTTGCACGGCCAGCCGCTGCAGGGGCCGCACCCGCGTCTGGCGGTGGCCTTTCAGGACCCAAGCCTGCTGCCATGGCTGAGCCTGGAGAAAAATGTCGCCTTCGGCCTGGACTTCGCCCGTCAGCCCAGGCTGGCTGACGCCGAACGACGTGCACGCATCGACCACGCAATTGCCGCTGTGGGCCTGGCCCACGCCCGTGGCCAGTACCCGGCGCAGTTGTCTGGCGGCATGGCCCAGCGCACCGCACTGGCCCGTTGCCTGGCACGCCAGCCCGAAGTCTTGCTGCTGGATGAACCCTTCGGTGCGCTGGATGAGGTAACCCGTGCCGACATGCAGCAACTGCTGCTGCAACTGATCGCCACCCACAACACTGCGGCGGTGCTGATTACCCACGATATCGACGAAGCGTTGCTGCTGTCTGACCGGGTTCTGCTACTGGGCAACCACCCAGCGCACATCCTCGGCCAGTGGCACATCGACCTGCCTCAACCACGGACGCAGCGGGTCGAAGAACTGGGCGCTTTGCGTATCGAAATCCTCAAAACCCTTCGGCGGGCAAGCCGCACAGTCGAACCTGCCCCAACCCCGTTGCCCTCGGAGGCTGTCCATGTGCATGGATGACTGCTGTTCCTCTTCTTCACGTCGTGATTTTCTCAAGCTCGGCGCCATGCTCACAGCTGCCGGTGCATTGCCGTTGCTGTCGAGCTTGCAGGCGCGTGCTGCTGTCGAGCCGGACGCGCCGGTGCGCATCGGCTACCTGCCGATCACCGATGCCACGCCGCTGCTGGTGGCACATAACAACGGCCTGTTCGAGGCCGAAGGCATCAAGGCCGAGCGCCCGGTGCTGCTGCGCAGCTGGGCGCAGGTGATCGAGGCATTCATTTCCGGTCAGGTCAATGTCATCCACCTGCTTTCGCCGATGACGGTATGGGCGCGCTATGGCAGCAAGGTGCCAGCCAAGGTGGTGGCCTGGAACCACGTGGGCGGTTCGGGCCTGACTGTTGCGCCGGATATATCCGACGTGCAACAGCTCGGTGGCAAGACAGTGGCCATTCCGTTCTGGTACTCGATCCACAATGTGGTACTGCAACAGATGCTCAACGACAACGGCCTGACACCGGTGTCGAAGCCGGCCAATGCGCAACTGGCCGCCAACGAAGTCAACCTTCTGGTGCTGCCACCGTCCGACATGCCACCCGCCTTGGCCAGCAAGCGCATTGCCGGCTACATCGTTGCCGAGCCGTTCAACGCACTGGCCGAGAACCTCAAGGTAGGCCGCGTGCAGCGCTTTACCGGCGATGTTTGGCGCAGCCATGCGTGCTGCGTGGTGTTCATGCACGAGCATGACCTGAATAACCGCCCGGCGTGGTCGCAGAAAGTGGTCAACGCCATCGTCAAGGCCCAGCAATGGACCCGTGACCATCGCACCGAAGCCGCCGCACTGCTGTCCAGGGCGGGCCCCAACAAATACACCCCGCACGAGCCTGCGGTGCTGACCAAGGTCCTGGCGCCAGCCGCCGAAGACCGTGCTGGCTACATTGCCAGTGGCGCCATTCGCCATCAGCAGTGGGACGAAAAGCGCATCGACTTTCAGCCATACCCGTTCCCGAGTTACACCGAAGAGCTGGTCAAGCGCCTGAAAACCACCCTGATCGAAGGCGACAATGCGTTCCTTGCCGGGCTGGATCCGGCGTATGCCGCCCGCGACCTGGTCGACGATCGCTTCGTGCGTAATGCTATCGCGACAGTGGGTGGCCCGTCGGTATTCGGCATTGCCGACAACTTCGAGCGTAGCGAGGAGTTTGCGGTCTGATGCGCAAGCATGTCGTACATGCCGGCCTTGGGCTGGTCGGGTTGCTGGCCTTGTTGCTGCTATGGGGGGCCGGTGTTGCAGTGTTTGGCCAGGCCGACGGCCTGTCGGCGCGCTTTTCGCCGGCGGCAACCCTGGCCAGCCTGGTCGAGCTGCTGGGGCAGGGCGAGGTCTATGGGCATATCTGGGTCAGCCTCAAGCGCATCTTGGTTGGGCTGCTGCTGGCGCTGCTGATGGGCTTGCTGGTAGGCAGCTACCGGCACCTGGAGGCGGCGACCACGCCGGCATTCCAGTTTCTGCGCATGATATCGCCATTGTCGTGGATGCCTGTGGTGGTGATGCTGATGGGCGTGGGTGACCAGCCGATCTACTTCCTGCTGGCGTTTGCCGCGTTGTGGCCGATCTTGCTGAACACGGCGGCAGGGGTGCGTCAACTGGACCCGCGCTGGCTGCAACTGAGCCGCAGCTTGAGTGCCACGCGCTGGGAAACCTTGTGCAAGGTGATCGTGCCGGGGGTGATCGGTCACGTGCTGACGGGGGTGCGCCTGGCCATCGGCATTCTGTGGATTGTGCTGGTGCCGTGCGAAATGCTTGGGGTGAGTGCGGGGCTTGGGTATTTCATTCTTGATACCCGCGACCGGCTGGCGTATTCCGAACTGATGGCCATGGTGCTGCTGATTGGCGTGCTGGGGTTTGTGCTGGATGCCCTGGCGCGTGGGCTGCATCGACGCTGGGTACATGGCTGAAAGGCCAATGGGGCTTCTTCGCGGGCTCGCCCGCTCCCACAGGTACATCACCGGCCTTGGGCCTTACGGTATTCCTGTGGGAGCGGGCAAGCCCGCGAACAGGCCCTTGGATCAATGCACGTTCTTGCGCTGGCGCACACATTCCTGGGCTTGAGCGGCCAGTTCATCCAGCCACTCATCGCGCATCTGCTCCGCTTCGATCATCGCATCCTCACCCTGCTGGTTAAGCAGATAGGTGTGAATCTGCAGCACTTCAGCCGTCTGATAGATCGGCGCAATGTCCAGGCGCCCGATCAGCGCACCACTGGGCTGGCCGGTACTGCTCATCAGTACTTGCGGTCCATTGGCGGCCACTACTTGCATGCCCATCGCCTCGAACCACGGCACTTGGTTGGCAAAGGCGTTCAGCTCCACGCAGGCATGGCGTGACTGCAGGTCGCCCAGCAGAGCACGGGCGATGCCCTGGCGGCGATGGTTGGTGGAAACGGCCAGAAAGGCCAATGCACAGGCCTGCCCATCGTCCTGGGCTGGCAGCGAAAGGGCAAAGCCCAGCATCTGGTCCGGTGCTTCGGCATCCAGCGCCAGGGTGAGTGCCACGCCCAGACCGCGGGTGCCATCCAGCGCTTGCAGGTACTGGTGTACTTCCATGCCGACGCCGTACTGGTACAGCGGGTACAGCGGGTTGTCGACGGCGATGGCGACACTGCTCAATTCGCCGACATTGTGAATGACCAGCTCGCGGATCTGGTTCTGGAAAGATTCGGGCGGCACGCTGTCGAGGCGGCTCAGGATGAACATCTGGGGGGCTCCGGCGGATGAGAATACAACCCGCGCTGTGTTGGCGCGGGTTGTACAGTCTAACCGGTTTTGCCGTATCAGCCGTGTGTCTGTAAGGCACCGAGCATCAGGTCGAGGTTTTGCACGGCAGCACCAGAGGCACCTTTGCCCAGGTTGTCGAACACTGCGGTGAGCAGTACCTGGCCATGCTCGGGGTTGGCGTACAGCGCCAGGCGCAGGTCATTGCTGTCATTCAATGCCTCGGGATCGAGGTTTGCCGCAGCGCCGCACTGATGCAGGGGCATCACCTGGACATGGCGGGCACCCTGGTAATGCTGTTCCAGGCAGGCTTGCAGTTGCTCGGCGCTGATGTGTCCAGGCAGCAGGCGAAGTTGCAGGGGAATGCTCAGTACGATGCCTTGGCGGTAGGCGCCATAGCCGGGCATGAACATCGGCCGCGCCGACAACCCCGCATGCTGCTGGATCTCCGGTACGTGCTTGTGCGCCAGCTCCAGGCCATACAGCTGTAGCGCAGGGGCTTTGGCGGCGCCGGGCTGTTCATGCCGCTCAACTGCCGTGCGACCACCGCCGGAGTAACCAGAGACGGCGTGGATGCTCAACGGATAGTCAGCAGGCAGCAAACCGGCCTTGACCAGCGGGTGCAGCAGCGCGATGGCCCCAGTGGGATAGCAGCCGGGGTTGCTGACACGCTTGCTTTGCGCGATACGCTCGGCTTGCTGTTCGTCCAGCTCCGGCAGGCCATACACCCAGCCTGGTGTGGTGCGGTGCGCTGAGCTGGCGTCGATCACCCGTACTTGCGGGTTGTGGATTGCGGCTACGGCCTCGCGGGCGGCATCGTCGGGCAGGCACAGCAGGGCGATATCGGCGCTGTTGATCGCTTCGCAGCGGCGTTGCGGGTCCTTGCGCTCTGCCTCGGGGAGGGTCAGCAGGCGAAGGTCGGTACGGCCCTTCAGGCGGGCATGGATCTGCAGGCCTGTGGTGCCTTGGTCGCCGTCGATGAAAACAACAGGGGTGTGCATGGTCGGGGTCCGGTTGGAGAAAGATGGCCTATGCTCGCCCGTAGCTTTGGTAATGAAAATTTGAATATGATGATCAATATATTCAGGTTTTCTGAATGACTTTTTGAAATGCGTGGTGACCCTTTGGGTGTGCCCGCGAAAGGACCGGCTCTGACAATGCGCGAAATCAGCCTCGACCGCCTCCGCACACTGGTGGTCATCAGCGACCTGGGCTCCTTTGCCGAGGCTGCCCGCCAGCTTAACCTGGCGCCGCCCACCATCAGCTTGCATGTGGCTGAGCTGGAGGCGCGTATCGGCGCCCCGTTGCTCACCCGCACCCGCGGCCAGGTGCGGCCCACCGTCATCGGTGAAACACTGCTGGGGCGTGCCCGGCGCCTGCTGGCGGACGCTGACCTGGCGCTGGACGAAGTACGCCGGCAGGTCGAAGGGTTGACCGGGCGTGTGCGCCTGGGTGCCTCCACCGGTGCCATTGCCCATTTGCTGCCGCAGGCATTGGCGCGCCTGCGTGTGGAGCACCCTGGGATCGATGTGCAGGTCCAGGTGCTGACCTCCCAGGCGTCGCTCACGCGCTTGCGTGAGGGCACACTGGACATCGGCCTTGTCGCCTTGCCGCAGGTGGCCGGCAAAGGGCTGACGGTCACCCCCTGGCGGCGCGACCCGATCCTGGCATATGTGCCGGCCGACTGGCAGCCACCGGCCAGGATCACTCCGGCGTGGCTGGCGCAACGGGCGTTGATTCTCAACGACAGCACCACCCAGCTGTCGCGGGTTACCGGCGAGTGGTTTGCAGCGGCGGGGTTGTACCCCGAGCCGCGGATCGAGCTGAACTACAACGATGCAATCAAGAGCCTGGTCGGCGCCGGGTATGGGGCGACATTGTTGCCGCAGGAGGGGGAGGCGGCCGAGCTGGATCGGCGCATTGCCCGCCGACCGCTGCGGCCGGGGTTGTGGCGGCAGTTGGGGATTGCTTGTCGCGAAGGCCAAGTGGAGCGCGCCACGGGGTATGTGCTGGAGGCACTGGAACGGTTGTTGTAGGGGCGATTCCGCTATAGCAATACCTGTGGCAGGCCTGCACGGTCCAGCTCCAGTTCCAGCGCCTTGCCGAGCTCAGAACCAGCGATCGTTCTTCTTGCGCCCACGGGTCAGTGCCGGCAGGATCAGCCCCGCCAGCAAGCCTGCACCGGCAATGCTGCCGCCATACACCATGTAGCGCATCATCACCTGCTTGTTCTCATCCCCCAGGCGGGCCTGGGTATCGCGCAGGTCCGATTGGCTCTGATCGAGCTGCTCGTTCAGTGCCTTGTTGCGCGCCTCCAGTTCGTCAATCAGCTGCTTGCGCGAATCAAGTGTTTCCTGCATGCCCTGCACACGGTTCTTCCAGTTGTCGTCGATGGTCTTCAACTGCCCGGTCAGTTCGGCGACCTGGGCATCGAGCAATGGCAGGCGCTCGTTCTGCCCGGGTACCGTCTGCAGGTCGTTGCTGAGGATCCACACCACATCTCCGTTCTGCCCACGCACCCGGCTGTAATTGCCCTGGCTGCCGAGCAAGGTCAGCTTCTGACCGGACTTGAGCGTGCCGACAATGCGGTGCCCGTCGGTCGGGCCGCTGCGCACATAGGTGCTCAGGCTGTCGCTGACCCAGCGTGCGTCGCTGGCAGGCTCTTCGGCGTGCACGGGGGCGGCAATACCCACCACGGCGGCAATCAGGCCGATGCGCAGGGCAGGGAGGGCGGAAGCATTTGGGCGGGAATCGGGCATGTTGGGTCTTCGCTGAATTCGCTGGAACAGGACAAAAAGTAGGCCCGGTGACTGGGCCGATGAACCGGTCGGTGAGTTGACCGTCAGCGAAAGACCGTTTTTTTGTCAGCAGGTTCACTGCCTGACGTCGGAAATATCTGCAGAATGTTGCAGTACTTCACTCAGAGCGCTGCGTTGCCGATGGCGCAATTGTAATGCGCCGATCACCTTGGCGTTATCTGCCGGCCGTCAATCTCGGCCCGCCGACATAACAACAAATGCGACGTTCAAGGAGCATCGGATGACGTGTAGATCACCCCTGACACTGGCTGCTTGCCTGGCGCTGGCCAGCGTTGGCAGCCAGGTTGTTGCTGCAGAAAAAAGCGCGGACGGCTTCATGGAGGGCAGTACCCTCAGCGTGCTTAACCGCAACTTCTATTTCAACCGCGATAACCGCGATTCTGCGGCCCCGACACACAACCCGGGCAAACAGCCTGACAGCGGCTACTCCGAAGCCTGGGGGCACGCCGTGATTACCCGATTTGAGTCGGGCTTCACCCTGGGCACTGTCGGTGTTGGCGTGGATGCGTTTGCCATGCTTGGCCTTAAGCTCGACACTGGCGGCGGCCGCAACGGCGGGCGCAGTTCCTTCGACGTATTGCCGGTCGACCGCGACGGCCAGGCACGTGACGAGTACACCAAGGTGGGGGGCGCGGCCAAGGTGCGACTGTTCGACACGGTACTGAAGGTGGGCGATGTGTTCCCGGCCAACCCGGTGGTGGCTGCTGGCGACTCGCGGCTGCTGCCGGAAAGCTTCCGTGGGGTGACCCTGGAGAACAACAGCATCAAGGACCTTGCCCTGCAAGCCGGGCGTCTGCATGCCATGAGCCAACCGATGTCCAGCGACCTGCGGGAGAACTTCGTGACGTTCTTTGGCGGCCCGG
The DNA here is from genome assembly GCF_044904505.1 of Pseudomonas sp. 3HC3. Classification (NCBI taxonomy): domain Bacteria; kingdom Pseudomonadati; phylum Pseudomonadota; class Gammaproteobacteria; order Pseudomonadales; family Pseudomonadaceae; genus Pseudomonas; species Pseudomonas sp. 3HC3. The sequence goes on along the minus strand of NZ_JADDRH010000007.1, from coordinate 86,361 downwards.
TCGATTCGCCGTGGATCGCCTATGGCGGCGGTGACTACACGCTCGATGAGCATGTCAGCGTCAGCCTGTTCAGTAGCCGGCTCAAGGATGTGTGGAACCAGTACTACGTCGGCACCAGCCTGAGCTGGCCGCTGAGCGAGGAGCTGGCCCTGATTGGTGGTTTCAACTATTACAAGGCTGTTGATGAAGGGCAGCAGCGCCTGGGCGCCTTTGACAACGATATCTGGAGCGCCAAGCTGGGTGTGCGCTTTGGTGCTCACACCCTGGCCCTGACTCACCAGCGCAACAACGGCGACGACGACTTCGACTACCTGCGCCAATCCGACTCGATCTTCCTCGACAACTCCATCCAGTACAGCGACTTCAACTCGCCCAAGGAGCGTTCATGGATGCTGCGCTATGACCTGAACATGGCCACCTACGGCGTACCTGGGCTGTCGTTCATGACACGCTACGGCAAGGGTACAGACGCCGATTACTCCAATGCCAACGCCACTTACATGCGCCGCGACGTCGCGGGCAACCCGCTGACCGACCAGAAACGCTGGGAGCGTGACATCGAGGTCAAATATGTGGTGCAGACTGGCGCGGCCAAGGACCTGTCGTTGCGGGTGCGCCAGGCCACCACCCGGGCCACGGTGTTCGAGTCGGACCTGGACGAAGTGCGGCTGATCGTGGAGTACCCGTTGTCGATTTTGTGATTCCACTTTGGCAACCTCGTTGCTCCTTTGGTCTGGGTGGATTTTTTGGGCGCTCCGCTTGGGGCGCCTTTTTTTGTATCGGCGTCATCGCGTTTAAACCTGCATTGGCATCAGTTGGTCAGGCGTTACCAGTACGCCGGGGCTATGGGGCTAGACTCAAGGCTCACCTTCGATCTTGGAGCGAAGCCATGACTGCCAAGAACACCATCTGCCTGTGGTATGACCACGAAGCTGAAGCGGCGGCGAACTTCTATGCCCGAACGTTCCCCGATAGCCGAGTGGTCGCTGTGCACCAGGCGCCCGCCGATTACCCTTCAGGCAAGCAGGGCGATGTGATCACCGTGGAGTTCACGGTAATGGGCATTCCTTGCGTGGGGCTCAATGGGGGGGCGGCCTTCAAGCACTGTGAGGCATTTTCGTTCCAGGTCAGTACCGCGGACCAGGCAGAGACCGACCGCTTGTGGGATGCCATTATCGGCAACGGCGGCGAGGCCAGTGTTTGCGGTTGGTGCAAGGACAAATGGGGGATTTCGTGGCAGATCACTCCACGCATCCTCATCGAAGCCATCGGCCACCCCGACCGAGCGGCGGCCAAGCGTGCGTTCGAGGCCATGATGCAGATGGGCAAGATCGATGTGGCCCAGATAGAGGTGGCGTTAAAAGGTTGAAGCAGACCTGTGTTTGAAGCAGACCTGTGTTTTCAGCAGCAGCAGCAGCGGCCGCGTGCCGCGATCGGGCTGCACAGCAGCCCGTGGCTTTCTGGTTGGCGCAGTCAGTTGCTGGTTACTTCGGCCTCTGTCGCTGTCTTGGTCGATGCCTTCTTCTCCTGCACTACAATGTAGAACTCCTCTCCATGCTTCACCGCCCCATACAGTACGGCCTTCTCGATCAGCTCGTTGCCGCGCAGGTGGCGCAGCATCATCGGGTCCTTGCGCAGGTCGCGGTACAGCGCCAGGCATAGCAGTACCATCACCACCACGAATGGCAAGGCCACGACGATGGTCAGGTTCTGTAGCCCGGTCAGCGCCTCGCCAGGGTTACGTGGGTCGCCGATCGCCAGCATGATCGCCGCCACCGTACCGGTCAGCGAGCCCCAGAAAATCACTGTGCGTCGTGATGGCGCGGTGGTGCCGTGTTCCGACAGCGTGCCCATCACCAGCGAGGCGGCGTCGGCACCCGAAACAAAAAAGATGCCCACCAGGATCATCACCAGCACCGAGGTTGCCGAGGCCAGTGGGTAGCTGTCCAGCAACTGGTACAGCGCGTGGTTACTGTTGACCGCACCGTTGGCCAGCTGGAAGGCGCCCTCGCGCACGGCCTCGATGGCGGCGCCACCGAAGATGGTGAACCACACCAGGCTGACCAGGCTTGGCACCAGCAGCACCCCGGTCACGAACTGGCGAATGGTGCGACCGCGGCTGATGCGGGCGATGAACATGCCCACGAAAGGTGTCCAAGAGATCCACCAGGCCCAGTAGAACACGGTCCAGCCGGCCAGCCAGCTGTTCATCTGCTCGCCGCCGCTGGCGTTGGTGCGGGCCATCATTTCCGGCAGCATCTTGATGTAGATGCCGAGCGAGGTGGGCAGCAGATTTAGCATCAGCAGCGTCGGCCCGACCATGAACACGAACACTGCCAGCACCAGTGCCAGCACCATGTTGGTGTTGGACAGCCACTGGATACCCTTGCCGATGCCCGACACCGCCGAGGTGACGAAGGCAATGGTCAGCAGCGTGATGATCGAGATGTAGAACAGTTTACCGGGGCTTTCGATCCAGCCGTTGTATTCCAGGCCGCCGGCGATCTGCAGCGCGCCAAGGCCCAGCGAGGCGGCCGAGCCGAACAATGTGGCGAAGATCGCCATCATGTCGATCAGGCGGCCGAGTGGGCCGTTTGCGTGCTTGCCGATCAGCGGCCGAAAGGCAGCGGAAATCAGCTGCGAGCGGCCACGGCGGAAGGTGCCGTAGGCGATTACCAGGCCAACGATGGCGTACATGGCCCAAGGGTGCAAGGTCCAGTGGAACAGGGTGGTGGCCATTGCCACCTGCATCGCCTCGCTGGTCTGCCCGCTTGCCGAGCCTGGCGGCGGCGATATGTAGTGCGACAGCGGCTCGGCCACGCCGAAGAACATCAGGCCGATGCCCATACCGGCGCTGAACATCATCGCTACCCAGGACACCGTGCGAAATTCTGGCTGTTCGCCATCGCGGCCCAGCGGCACCCGCCCGTAACGGCTGGCGGCCAGCCACAGTACGAACACCACGAAGAGGGAGGAGGTGAGCACGAAGAACCAGCCGAAATTGAGAATGACCCAGGATTGCGCGCTGGAGGCGCTGCTGGCCAGGCTGGCCTGGTTGAGGAAGCCCCAGAGCACGAAAGCGATGGCCAGGAGGCTGGTGAAACCAAAGACGATCCAGTCAAGCTTGCCCTCGAAATGCCTATCCTGGCGGGCTTCTGCGGTTTTCGAGGGGTCTGTGACGCCAAGATCGAGTGTTTCGGGGATGTGTTCCTTTGCCATGTATGATGAGGCCCCATTTGTGTATTGCCTGAACGCGCAGGCTTGTTGTGTGGGCTGCCGAGCGAGATGACGGCCTCGGCGGGGTGGATTGCTGGCGGGATTATCCTGCGCAGCAGATGGCGGCTCATGTCCCCATAACGTCCTGGGGCGTCCATTGCGCGACTTGGCAAATACTTTTAGTTCTGGGGGCAGTGGCCCTTTCTGCCTCGGCTTCTGGTACCCTGATGGGCATAACCCGGGCCCGCACATACGAGCATCGTAGAAGCGCTGCTGCTTGCGGGCCTGGCCGCACCAGGAAACGGAGATTCGTCATAATGGCCACTGACCGTGTGAGCCTGATTCATTTCGATAAATTGAGCATGAGCCCAGCCGCTGCCGATCGGTTCCAGAAAGCCCTCGACGCGCTGGAAGCGCTCAAGCTGCAGGACCGTTACGTGTATCTCATCGCTCCCTATCTGGGTGATATCGCTGACGCCTCCGACGCCGAGCAACTGGCCACAGCCCTGGAGCAGGGCTTGCGCGTGGTCGAAGAGTTGCTGGCAGCCAGGTCGGTAACCAAGGTCAAGGCCGAAGAAGTGCGTCAGGTGTTCCACAGCGCGGGTGAACGTGCGCGGGCAGAACTGCCTGGCTGAGTAGTGGCATGGCCAAAGACATCGACAACCCCTGCGTCTCGTTATGCCAGCTCAACAGCGAACTGTGCGTGAGCTGCGGCCGTACCCGTGACGAAATCCGCAAGTGGCGGGGCATGAAGAGGCCCGAGAAAATGGCCACTGTGCAGCGGGCGGCGACGCGAATGAAGGCTATCGCCAAGAAGGCGGCAAAGCGGCAGAATGCCGACTGAACCTGCCCAGAATTGACGCAGCCTTTCCTGATTGTCTGACGAGCCTGAAATGGATTCTCACTCGCTATTCGCATTCACCCTGGTCGCCGCTATCGCGATCGCCAGCCCCGGCCCTGCCACCTTGATGGCTATCAACAACAGCCTTGCCCATGGTCAGCGCAGCGCGATCTGGTCGTCGCTGGGCAATGGCACGGGCCTGTTCTGTTTGTCGGCTGCAGCAATGCTGGGGCTAGGCGCACTGCTGGCCAGTTCTGAAGTACTGTTCAATGTCGTGAAGGTTCTGGGGGCGGGCTACCTGTTCTACCTGGGGGCGCGACAACTGCTGAAGAAGAGCCCGATGCTGGGGCAGGGTGCCGCAGAGAGTACGGCCAAGGTGCGCCCCTCGCCGCTGAAGCTGTTCAAATCGGCCTTCCTCACTGCAGTAACCAACCCCAAGGCAACCCTGTTCTTTACTGCACTGTTCCCGCAGTTCATCGACCAAGGGGCTGCATTGTTGCCACAGTTTCTGACCTTGACCGGGATCTTCGTGGCCTTGTCGCTGACTTCGCTGAGCGTGTATGCCGCTTTGGCTGCGCGGGCCAAGGGTGTGCTGACCCGGCCGTCGCTGTCGCGCTGGGTGAGCCGGGTGGTGGGCACCACCTTTATCGGTTTTGGCGCGGCGATCCTGGCGATGCGGCGGCAGGGAGGCTGAAAAGCCCAAGTTGTCGCCGGCCGTGCAGGCCCTCGCTGTCTGTCCTTCGGCAGATTTTTCTACTGGACGATGAAAGGCTCGTCTGCGGGTTGTTGATGGTCCAGACTATCTACAGCGCGCGGATGATAGCTGCAGGCGACCAGAGTAGGTGGCAGCCTTGGGCTACTACGCCGGGTCGCCGGGTGTTTCATGTGCCGAGGGTCTTGGATGATCGAGCGTCGCTTTCGCCACGCCTTGCTCATGGTGTGCCTGTCGCTGCTGCCTCTGGCTGCGGTAGCGGATGATGCATGCCTACGGTTGACCGCCACAGGCAACTCGGAATACCCCCCATACCTGTGGCGCGATCCGCTAAACCCTCAACAGTTGATCGGGGCCAATGCCGACTTGCTCAAGTACCTGGGCAAGCAGTTGGGCCTGGAAATAGAGGTGGTTTACGCCGGGCCGTGGTCGCGAGCCCAGGAAGAAGTGCGCACCGGGCGGATCGACTTGATGGCCGGGTATTTCCTGACCGAAGCGCGCCGGCAGCATGTGGACTACATTACCCCGCCGTTCTTGCGCACACCCAGCGTCATCTGGGTGCGCCAGGACAATGCCTTTGCCTACCAGCAATGGGCCGACCTCAAAGGCCGCAAGGGTGGCACTCTGGTCAACAACAGCCACGGCCAACAGTTCGATGAATACGCCCAGGCCAATCTCACCCTCGAGGCAGTGCCCAGTGCCAGGCAGGCGTTCGAGAAGCTGATGCACAAACGCAGCGATTACGTGGTGTACGAGCAGTATCCTGGCATGGCGCTGGCGCGCACGTTGGGCATCGCAGCCACTGTGCAGGTGTTGCAGCCACCCGTCTCCAGCGAAGGGTTGTACCTGGCAATCTCACGAGAGTCGCCCTGCAACCGGCCATCGCTGCGTGAGGCGCTGGCCCGGGAGATGGCGAAGATCGTTGGCGGGGCCTTGCCAGAGCAGTGGTTGAAACAGAACCTGGAACGGTGGCAGTGACAGATTAACTCAAGTGCTGCACAGTCTTTGTGGGAGCAGCCTTGTGTCGGTACATGTACCCCTCCAATTCAACGCATATGCAAGATGATGGGGCTGCTGCTGGCCGGGTCAGTATGCCCACGCAGCTTACCTACCGCCTGCGCATCCACCGCACCACCCTGATTGCCCCAGGCTGTACGCACAAAGCCAAGCACGTCGGCAATCTCCTGATCACTCAGCTGTTCGCGGAAAGCCGGCATGCGATAGGCGTCCGGCACCCCAGCAGCCACCACCCGCTGCGAACCATTAAGTGTGATATTGATTGCCGAGGCGTTCTCCTTGGCCAGTGCCGAGGTCGCTCCGGCCAATGGCGGCATCCACTTGTCCTGGCCCTTGCCGTCCAGGCCGTGGCAGGAGGCACAGCGTGTCACGTAGGTGCGGGCTCCTGGGCTGTCCAACCGTATAGCTACCGATTCGGCTTGGTATTGCCATGGCTCGCCGTCACGTTGGGGGTCGCCGGGCAGCGACTTCAGGTAGTGGGCGATGGCGGCCAGGTCGTCGTCATGCATGAATTGCGTGGAGTTGTTGAACGCCTCTGTCATCGAGCCGAATACCACTGCATGCCGGTTGCGCCCGGTCTTCAGGAACTGCGCGATCTCCGCCTCGCTCCAGCGCCCGAGCCCTGTGTTGTGGTCGGCGCGCAGGCTGGGTGCATACCAGCCGTCGAGCAGTGCACCGGACAGGAACTGCTTGCCGCTGTCATCCAGCGCCTTTTCATTGAAGGCCAGGCCGCGTGGCGTGTGGCAACTGCCGCAGTGTCCGGGGCCCTGGACGATATAGGCGCCACGGTTCCACTGCGCATCCTGCCCGGTCTTGTCGGTGTAAGGCGTGGTGGCGGCAAATAGGCCGTTCCACACGGCAATGGGCCAGCGCAGGTTCAGCGGCCAGGGGATGTCGCTGGCCAAGTTGGCCTGCCGCGCCGGTTGCACACCGTGCATGAAGAACGCATACAGCGCCTTGACGTCATCATCGCTGAGCTTGGCGTAGGACGGGTAAGGCATAGCTGGGTACAACCGCCGGCCACCGGGCGCGACCCCCTGGCGCACGGCGCGGTCGAAGTCGGCCAGGGTGTAGTTACCGATACCGTTGTCGCGGTCAGGGGTGATGTTGGTGGCGTGGATCGCCCCCAGTGGAGTGGCCATTTCCAGCCCGCCGGCGAACGGTTTGCCATCTGGCAGGCTATGGCAGGCCACGCAGTCACTGAGCCGGGCCACGTATTCGCCGCGGCTGACCAGCGCCGGGTCGGCAACAGTGGCCTGCGCATCGGCAAACGGCGATGCGGGTTCGCGTGTGACATACCAGGCCAGCAGGCCCGCCGCGACCAGGCACGGCAGCGCGAGCCAGCCGGTGGTTCTTGCGAAACGATGGGTCATGAGGCGTCCCTTGCGATCAGCTGAAGGTGTGGCGGCTCAATGGCAAACTGCGCACGCGCTGGCCGGTGAGCTGCGCGACCGCGTTGGCCACCGCCGGGGCCACGGCGGGTAGCGGTGGTTCGCCGATGCCGCCCATCTTCGCCCCGCTTTCGATGATGCGCACATGCACCCGGGCCATGCGCGAAGGCGGCAGGATCGGGTACAGGTCGTAGTTGCGCGCGCGCGGTTTGCCATCCACGTACACCGCTTCTTCCACCAGCGTCTGCGACAGGCCGAGGGCGACGGCGCCATTGACCTGATGCTCGATGATCGCCGGGTTGACGATGCTGCCAGGGTCGATGGCTTGCCAGATGTCGTGCACCTTGACCTGGCCGTTGTCGATCGAAACCTCGGCAATGACCGCAGCCTCCGAGCCGAACGGTGAGGCCATGGCCACGCCGCGTGCACGCTTGCTGCCGTCCTCGGCGGTGAACGGCCCGCGCTTCCAGCCGCCGGACAAGTCGGCCACAGCGTTCAGCAGGTTGGTCAGGCGCGGGTTGTCGCGCAGCAGGTGCAGGCGCAGCTCAAACGGGTCCTTGCCACCTTTATCAGCCAGTTCGTCGAGGAATGATTCGTAGAAGAAGTCGTTCAGCGAGTTACCTACCGAGCGCCAGTAACCGAGCATGGCCGGACCTTTGACATAGATCTGGGCAATGCGCTTGTTGGCGATGGCGTAGGACTTGCCTGACAGCCCCTCAAGCGCGGTCGGGTCGATCTTCTCCCCTTGTTTACCAGCAAGGGCCTCGGTTGGGCCTTCGGTGGCGCTTACCGCTTCGAGCGCCACCGGCATGCCGTCGGCATCCAGCCCGGCGCGGAACTTCACCACTGCGACGGGGCGCAGCACATCGCGCAGAAATTCCTCCTCGCGGCTCCAGATAAGCTTCACCGGCCGGCCAACCGCCTTTGCCAGGGCAATGGCCTGCGGGTAGGGGTTGGCAGAGTCGTACAGGAAGTGGCGGCCAAAGAAGCCGCCCAGCAGCGGCGAGTGCAGGTTGATTTGTGCAGGCTCCAGGCCGGTGCGTCTGGCAATGTCGTCACGGAACATGTCCGGGGCCTGGTTGGGTAGCCAGATGTCGAGGCTGCCGTCCGGGTTGAAGCGGGCGAGGGCGGACGGTGGCTCCAGCTGGGCATGGTTCAGGTACTGGTTGTGGTAGCTGGCCTCGACCTTGGTCTTGGCGTTGGCCAAGGCGCCGGCAATATCGCCTTCGTTCTCTTCATCGCGGGACGGCCCTTGCACCGTCGCAAGGTGTTCGCGCCAGGCGTCGCTGGAAAAATCGGCCGGCATCGGTCGCACTTTGCTGTCGGCGGCCGGCTCTTTCCAGTCCACCTGAATCGCCTCCACTGCACGCTTGGCGTGCCACCAGCGCTCGGCAACCACGGCCACGGCGCCTGGCAGCTGATGCACCGAATGTACGCCTTTCATGGCCTTGACCTGGTCTTCGTTGCGCAGGCTGCCGACCGTCATGCCCAGGCGCGGTGCATGCTGCACGGCAGCGTGGAGCATGCCGTCGACTTTGATGTCGATGCAGTACTGGGCCTTGCCGGTGGACTTGTCGTAGGCATCCAGGCGGCGTACGGGCTTTCCTATCCAGCGAAACTGGCTGGGGTCGCGCAGCTTGACGCTGGCCGGGTCGGGCACCGGCAGGTCCATGGCGCGACCGGCCAGCTCACCGTAGGTTACGGAACGTCCGGTCGTAGTATGTACCACGTTACCCGGCGTGGTAGAAAGCTCATCGACCGGTACACCCAGGTGTTCGGCGCCCGCCTGCAGCAGCATGCCCCGGGCGAGCGCGCCCAGGCGGCGCATGGTCGGGTAGCTCATGCGCACCGACATGCTGCCACCGGTGATGCGCATGCCGTTCTCCATCACCACGTAGGCTTCGCCCGGTGGTGCGCTATCGACCACGAAATGGGCCGGGTCGACATCCAGCTCTTCACCCACAATCTGCGCCATGGCGGTGAAAGGGCCTTGCCCGCCTTCCATGAAGGGGCTCAACAGGCGCACCGTGCCATCCGGGCGAATCTCCAGAAATGCAGGCACCTGGGTGCCGCGTTCCGTAGTTGCCGCGGCGGCGGCTGCCTGCACGCGGGCCGAACCCATGGGTAAGCCGAAACCTAGTACCAGGGCACCGACTGCGGTGCCCGCAAGAAAGCGCCTACGTGACAGGTTGACCGTTTCGCCCAACTGCAGCCTGAGCAGTTCGGCAGGCGTATCGACTGGCGTGTTCATCAGGCCTGCTCCCCCTGGGCCAGCTCATGCACGGCGGCATGGATAGCGTTGTAGGTGCCGCAGCGGCACAGGTTGACCATGGCTGCATCGATCTGCGCATCGCTGGGTTTTGGCGTGTGCTTGAGCAGCGCCGTGGCCGCCATTACCTGGCCGGACTGGCAATAGCCGCATTGAGCCACCTGGTGCTCGACCCAGGCGGTGACTACCCGTTTACCGACGGGGTCGGCCTCGATCGCCTCGATGGTGGTGACCTCGCGCCCCACCACACCGGCCACCGGGGTAACGCAGGCGCGCACCACATTGCCGTCCACCAGCACCGAACAGGCGCCGCACTGGGCCAAGCCGCAGCCATACTTGGTACCGGTCAGCCCCAAGTCATCGCGAATTACCCACAGCAGGGGCGTGTCGGCGTCCGCCTCGACCTGATAGGTCTTCTGGTTGATGCGTAGTTCCATGGTTTCACCTGCCCGTCACGGTTGTTGTCGCTGTGTTTCTGCATGGGGAATACGTTGTCCCCCGGTGCAGAAACGCTAGCACAGGAGGATGACCGCTGGTCTGGTGGCGGGGGTGGCTTCAGAGAATCAGGCAAGTAATCCGGCGGAATACGCAAGCCAGCTTCGAAAAATCAAGCCTGCGGTCGGCGTTGAACAGGACTTGCGCAACGAAAACCCGGATAATGCCGGCCAATTTCGTTTTGCACGCTTAAATCACGGTAATCCCGCATGGAAATCAAGGTCAATTTTCTCGACAATCTCCGTCTCGAAGCCAAATTCGATGACTTCACGGTGATCGCCGACCAACCTATCCGCTACAAAGGCGATGGTTCGGCCCCAGGCCCTTTCGACTATTTCCTGGCGTCTTCGGCCTTGTGCGCGGCTTACTTCGTCAAGCTGTACTGCCAGACCCGCGATATTCCCACCGAAAACATCCGCCTGTCGCAAAATAACATCGTCGACCCGGAAAACCGCTACAACCAGATCTTCAAGATCCAGGTCGAACTGCCCGAGGACATCTCCGACAAGGACCGCCAGGGCATCCTGCGCTCCATCGACCGCTGCACGGTGAAAAAGGTGGTGCAGACCGGCCCTGAGTTCGTGATCGAAGTGGTCGACAACCTCGATGCCGATGCCCAGGGGCTGCTGATGCCGGTGTCGGACACCAGCACCTATATCCCCGGCAAGGACCTGCCGCTGGAGCAGACCATTGCCAACATGTCGGGCATTCTTGCCGGGCTGGGGATGAAGATCGAGATCGCCTCGTGGCGCAACATTGTGCCCAACGTCTGGTCGCTGCACGTACGCGATGCGCAGTCGCCGATGTGCTTTACCAACGGTAAAGGGGCCACCAAGGAGGCTGCGCTGGCCTCGGCGCTGGGCGAGTTCATCGAGCGCCTCAACTGCAACTTCTTCTACAACGACCAGTTCTGGGGCGAAGACCTGGCCAATGCGTCGTTCGTGCACTACCCGAACGAGCAGTGGTTCAAGCCGGGCCCGCGCGACGCGTTGCCGGCCGAGATCCTCGATGAGCACTGCCTGGCGATCTACAACCCTGACGGGGAGCTGCGTGGTTCGCACCTGTATGACACCAACTCGGGTAACACGGCGCGGGGCATCTGTTCGCTGCCGTTCGTGCGCCAGTCCGACCAGCAGGTGGTGTACTTCCCGTCCAACCTGATCGAAAACCTGTTCCTCAGCAATGGCATGAGTGCGGGCAACACCTTGGCTGAGGCGCAGGTGCAGTGCCTGTCGGAAATCTTCGAGCGCGCGGTGAAGCGCGAAATCCTCGAAGGCGAGTTGTGCCTGCCGGACGTGCCGCAAGAGGTGCTGGCCAAATACCCGGCGATCCTCGCTGGCATCCAGGGCCTGGAAGAGCAAGGGTTCCCGGTGCTGGTCAAGGATGCGTCGCTGGGGGGCGAGTTCCCGGTCATGTGCGTGACCTTGATGAACCCGCGCACGGGTGGCGTGTTTGCCTCGTTCGGTGCCCACCCGAGCCTGGAAGTGGCGCTGGAGCGCAGCCTCACCGAACTGCTGCAGGGCCGCAGCTTCGAAGGCCTGAACGACCTGCCGCAACCCACCTTCGAAAGCCACGCGCTGACCGAGCCGAACAACTTCGTCGAGCATTTCATCGACTCTAGCGGCGTGGTGTCGTGGCGCTTCTTCAGCGCCAAGTCCGACTTCGAATTCGTCGAGTGGGACTTCTCCGGGCACGGCGAGGACTCCAACCAGCAGGAGGCCGCGACCCTGTTCGGCATCCTCGAAGACCTGGGCAAGGAAGTGTACATGGCGGTGTACGACAACCTTGGTGCCACCGCGTGCCGTATCCTGGTACCGGGCTATTCGGAAATCTACCCCGTCGAGGACCTGATCTGGGACAACACCAACCGCGCTTTGTCGTTCCGTGCCGACATCCTCAACCTGCACAGCCTCGACAGCCGCTCGCTGAAGCTGCTGCTCAAGCGCCTGGACAACTGCGATGTGGATGACTACACCACCATCACCACGCTGATTGGTGTGGAGTTCGACGAGAACACAGTGTGGGGCCAACTGACCATTCTCGAACTGAAGTTGCTGATCTGCCTCGCGGTGCAGCGTTTCGAGGACGCCAAGGAACTGGTCGAGGCATTCTTGCAGTTCAACGACAACACCGTAGACCGCGGCCTGTTCTACCAGGCGCTGAACGTGGTGCTGGAAGTGCAGCTGGATGACGAACTGGAGATGGATGACTACGAAGCCAACTTCCGCCGTATGTTCGGCAATGCGCGCATGGACGCGGTATTGGGTTCGGTGGACGGCAGTGTGCGCTTCCATGGCCTGACCCCGACCAGCATGAAGCTCGAAGGCCTTGATCGCCACCTGCGCCTGATCGACAGCTACAAGAAGCTGCACGCGGCCCGGGCCAAGTTCGCCTGACAGGCGCTGCGCCCAATCATCGCCGGCAAGCCAGCGCCACAGGTATTGCACCGCTCTTGAGATTTGTGCCGAACCTGTGGACGCTGGCTTGCCTGCGATAAGTCAGGAGCCGTCCTGCAGCCCTTTGATCTGGGCGCCATCCCCATTCTGTCTTGCCGCGTTGCCATCCAGGCGCATAGCGTTCTCTTCCTATCCACTTCAGGTGGTGACTATTCGGGCTTGGCAGGCCCACCTTCGAAAGCCTCCGCCGGTGGTGGCGCTGCACGGACATTGAAAAGCTTGCAGACACAGTACCAACAGAGAGCGACGGTCAGGTTGTAGGGGAACAGCACCGCCCAGAACGGCAATTGCCAGTTCTTTTTGCCCTGTATTTCACCGGGCTCACCGGTTCGCCAAGGGGCGTAGTGGCGCCAGGCTTCTGCCGGGGTCAGGCAGATGGCGTGCAGTGGCTTGTGCCACCAGTTGGGTTCACCGGGCGGGGGGAGTTTGTCCGGGCCGTGGTCCATGAAGTGGCGGAGGTATTCCCATACCTCGGCTACATGCTTGACGCCGGGTTCGGTGGGTTCGTTGCTGTCGACCCAGAGGCAGTCTTTTTGATGCAGGCTGCCGTCTTCGCGGCGGGGGGCGAAGGCGAGGGCATAGCTGGTAGTGAAGGAGGAGCCGCCGAATTCTGTGCGACTGAAAAGACCGCCTGCGACTTGGCTCCAGTCAAATATTATGAGTTTTTTGAATCGCTTATAGTAGATTTTCTTTGTGTGTCGATTTAAATATATGTTCGATAAGTTTTTTATGAAAAGTATTCTGTAGGCTAAGAATGGGGTAAAAATAAAGGGGAGTGAGATCAGGATGGCAACGAAAATGTCGCCGCCGTTGATTGAGTAGTCTATATTTTCATTAATGAGATTGTAGCATGATAATATCCAGGTGAATAGAAACATGGCAGTGTAGATTTTTCCCATGAATACAGAGTCGGACACCCAAGGGTTGCGCAGGCATAAGTGTGAACTGGTTGTTTGAATAAGTTGTCCGGAAATTTTTGGCTTGAATCCTGAATTGTGGGCTTGATTAAAAAGCCAGATAGTCGCCATAGGTTTAGCGTTCCAGATGAATAGTGGTAGTAGAAGGAGTGTCGTCATCCAGTCCTTGGTTGACATAGTAGTTAATCGTTAGAGTGGCAGACCTGATTTGTCTAGCATCAGTTTTGTAATGAAGTAATAAACCTGCTTGGGTGATATGGCAGTCAGGGGTTATTTGGAGTGGGGTTGTCTGCCTGTCGAGATTCTGGCTTACTAAACTCCCTGACCATTCGCTTTGACCTACTACGAATTCTGGTAAAAGTATAGTTAGCTCGAGTGTTGCGTTTTGTTTAGTGACCTGGGTATGGATAATTGTTGCCCAGTCAGGTGTTGGCCATTTGTTATTTATATCCAAATGTGTCGTTAGGGCGCCTAAGCCGAGCTGCTCAGAGTACGGTGCCAACAATGCTTTCGGTGAGAAAAATTCAATCTGCCATGACTTGATTTCTTCGTGAATGTGGCGAAAGGGTGGCAATTTTTTATCAAAGTCTAACTTTATATTCTCCCGTATTTCTCCATCGTTTTCCCTTGTCCCGAAGATGCTTCTGCTGGCCCATAATTCTAAAGGGCTGTGAAGGCGGGAGTGAGCTTTTGAGTAGAGGAATAGACCTCCACCGATCAAAGTTGCTCCGATCAGGGCGATTCCAGCTGCTGTCCAGCCTGCAAAGGGAATGAGGACTGTCGTGCCTGCGATGGCAAGGCTTCCTTCTAGAACAAGAATCGAACCTAAAGCAGTAGTCGCGCTGGCGGCCGCTGTATATAAGCCTGAAATAAGATTGCCGTTCTGCCATTGACGTACTGCCTTAAAAATATCTGAGGAAAACCCAATTATTATTGCCGGGTAGCCTGATGCTCGCGCGAAAAGATTACTCGTCAGAAAGTTGATGATGCCGTTACCAAAGGCCATGCCTGGCGCCGTTGAGATCCACTTCAACATCATGGCCTTTTGCGTCGCCCGCACGCTGACCAATGTCGCCGCCGCTGCACCGATCACCCCGAAAACAGATGAAGCGAACCCCAGGGTGTATTCCGGTGCATCGCTCTTCTGCAGGCTGCTGTAGGCCGTCTTGAGCGACAAGATGTTGAACCACAGCATCCCTGCGTTTAAACCACCACCACCGCCTGAGGTGAGTAACCCAAGGAAGTTAGGTTTCGCACGCGCAGTGGTGGTCAGCTCGATGGACACCGTGCGGCTGCCCGAGATGCGCAACGCTTTCATCTCTTCAACCTGCGCCATGCCGCTCTTCAAATACCGCTGCACCTCCTGGCTAAATGGATTTTCCGTAATGGCCTGCTCGGTGATTCGATAGCGCGCCGCCAGCAACCCCAGTGCTTTCTCGGCATTGGCCTCACGCGCTGCCAGCAACACTTGCTGGCGCAGGCCATGGCTGGCATCCCAGCGGGTCTGGCCACGCAGGCGCTTGAGCACCACGGTATTGACCGACTGGGCGGTGAGGTCGGTGATATCCGCCATGGCCGGGAAGCGACCAGCCAGCCCTTCGATCACGTTGTCGCTGGCGCCGAACAAGGAGCCGATGGCGTCGGCCTTGTCCTTGAACGGATTGAACGGCGCCAAGGCGGTGTAAAGCGGGCTGTCGTGCTGGTCCAGCCATTGCTCCAGGCGTTTGAAACGCCGGTCATGATCTTCGGTGCCGGGTGTCGGCTGGCCCATTGGGTGAATCAGCAACGCCAGTGAGATTTCCAGACCGCGGGCGGAGGTGCGTTCGTTGCGGTCGTAACAGGCCAAGGCGGCTGCCAGGCTGTAGGGGTTATCGATGTGTTGGGATTCGGCCGTCGCCAGCCAGGCGTCATGATCGTTGCTGGCTTGCAAGGCCAGGTTGCGCAGGGCGGCAATGCGCCGTTCCAGCGCGTCGCGTTCGGCGAGGAAACGCCGGTATTTGTCGACATCGAGGCGCTGTGCCAGGCGCGCGCCATTGGGGGAATAATCTTCATGGGTGAGGGCCTGGAAGTGTGACTCGGCCGGTGACAGGGCGGGCCCCCGGCGTGACGTGCCAAGCCTGAACGCGGCCAGTTCTGGTGAGGGAGCATCCGCCGGGTACAGGCTTTCCAGCGTCTTGTTCAGCAGCATGGCGACCAGGTTGCGATGGTGAAAGTCGCGGCTCTGCGGGCTGAGCTGCTCGGCATCCAGCCGGTAGCATGCCGGCACGCGCTCCTGCTCGGGAGGTTGGGCGGGTTTTGTGTGTTCCAGTTGCTCGGCCGGCATCAGGTCACGCAGTTGATGCTGGTAGGCCGAGACCGACAGGCTCAGGTCCAGGGCCATGCCTTCGGCATCGGCGAGCGCCACTACCACCGGCACTTTCGGTTGGGTCCAGGGGTAGTGGCGGGCGATGGCAGTGAGGTTGCTGATGGGCAAGGTTTCGGTGATCGGGTCGCTGCTCCAGGTCAGCGGCATGCGCCGCTCTGTCGGCTTGAAGTCTTCGACCCAGGTTTGCAGGGCGCTCACTGGCAACACATGGGGCTGGGTGGACGGCGCTTGGTTGCCGCTCACCAGCTCGGCCATGTCCAGCTGGCGCATGTGCCGTTTGCGCAGGGCTGGCGAACCGGTGATACGGGCGGTGATGGCGTTGGTCCACAGGTGCGGACTGTAGCCGATCCACACTTCCTTGGCGGATTCCTGACAGGTGTCGGCCCACACCCAGCCGGTGCTCTGGCCGGACAGGTAGCGCTCACGGCGGTGGTAGTCCTCCAGCCCTTGGTAGCGCAGCTCCTTGTAGAGGCCCGTGCCGACGTGCTCGTGAATGACCAGCTTTTCGCCCTGAGGGCCTTTCATGAACACGTAGACATAACCTGGGCGCAAAGCGCGGAGGGTGTAGGCCGAGTGCTGCAGCGGAGTGAAGCCTTGTTCCAGGTTGAAGCCTGCATCGGCATAGCGGCAGGCGGGGGCGTCGCCGGTGCGGGGTACGATGGCGTAGCGCACTGGCAGGATGGGCACGCGTGCGCTGCAGGCAGGGCCGGAGGTGGCGCGGCTGACGGAGGCGTTAGTCATGGGCAGGCTCCTTGCTTTCGACCAGTGCCTGGAGCTCGCGAAGGCGGGCCTGCGGCGACTCTTCGAGGTTGGTGTAGATTTTTCCCGCCTTGTCATTGCTCATCAGCCACATGTGCCCGGCTATCAGCCGAATGAATTGGCCCGCAACTTCCTCGCTCCGGAAATTGAGGGCTGTCAGTTGCGGCAGGAGTGTTTCTATCCAGAGGCGTATGTCCGCCAAGGTATGGTGGGCATGGGGCGGCATGGCCAGGACCTCATGCGCCAATGAGAGGACAAAGTGCTCGTGCATGCCTGCTTGCAGCCGATCAAGTTCAAGCTGCTGGAGGGTTAAAGGCAGTGCTGATTTTGAGCGGGCAGCAATCGGCTTGTTTTCGTGTGTTTTCCACTCATGAGCCGGCCCCCAGTTGACTCGCCATGCCAACCGAGACACCGGGCCAAGCCAGGCCTTGCGATGGTCGTCGTCCAGCGCATTCAGCCAGGCTGCCAGATGGTCCGGTGTGACATGGTGAGTGGCAACGCTCTGGTCAGGGAGCACGACCTGCACCAGGCTGGTGAAGTGGTCTGCCAGCGCTGCCAGGCCAACCTCGGCATCCAGCGCGATGGCGCCACCGATAGGCATCCAGGTCGTGATTGCATGGGCAAGCAGCTCGTGAGCGTCTGCAACGTCCACCAGCAAAGGCCCAAACTCATGACGGTCATCCAGGGCGCTGCTCTTCCATAACCATGCCTTTTGAGTATTCCGGCTGACAGCGTTTATAAGGTCGAGTACCGATGGGGCATAAGCAGGAACCAGTTCACCTTCCTGCGGGATGGGCCGATAGGCCCAGTTCTCGATTGCACTGGTCATGAGCAGCAGAAAGCGGCAGTTGTGAGCGAAGTCTTCGCTACGCGGAGGAGGTGATGACAAGGTGGTCATTGGACTTGCCCTCGGATACAGCGGCAATCGGGCAGGGGGCAGGAGCCATCAGGGCGGCGCCCACACAGGCGCTCCAGCGGCTTGCCAGTGTTCGGTGCACTGCTGATGGAAAAGGGGCTTGTCGTCCCATTTGCCGACTTGAGCATCTGGCCGGTGATGCGAATCGTCGGGCTGTCCAGCGTGATGCCTGTTTCGTCGATTCGAATGGAGCCCCCTGGGCCTTGAATGACCACGGCTTCCGATGCTCGAAGTTCATAACGGCGGGTACGTCTGCGGATATCCCCGCGAGCTTCCAGCTCGGCATGCCCTTCGACCCGTTGTTCGAAGTTGCCACCGATACGGGTGTGGTGATTGGCGGCGATCTGATCGTGACGGTGATTGCCGATGTTTTCGACACGGTCCTTGGCGATCCTGATCGTGTGGTTTCTACCGATGTCGAGCGCGGCATCCTGCCCAATGGTGATGCGCTCGTCATTGCCAACCGTTTCCGTACGGTCGTGGCCGATCAGGATCGATTCGTCGTTATCGACCTGCTCTTTGCGGTCATTGCCGACCTGCGTAGTCTCATCGTGCTTGACCACATTGTTCTGGTCCCTCTGGGCATGAATGAACACTTCCTCCTGGCCCAGTTCGTCCTCGAAGCGCAGCTCGTTGAAGCCATCGCCCTTGTGGGTCTGGCTCTTGATGGTCATGCGGGTCTTGTGGCGGGGAAGGTCGTAGGGTGGCAGCTGGTTACCGCAGTAAGTACGGCCGGTGATCATCGGCTGATCGGGGTCGCCGTTGACGTAGTGGATGATCACGTCCTGGCCGATCCGTGGGATGGCCATCGAGCCCCAGCTGCCGCCGGCCCAGCCTTGGGATACGCGTACCCAGCAGGAGCTGAACGCGTTGTCCTGGCTTTCTCTGTCCCAGGGGAAGCTGACCTTGACCCGGCCCCATTCGTCGCAGTAGATCTCTTCACCGGGCGGCCCGACCACAGTGGCCATGTGCGGGCCGTCAACGCGTGGTTTGGGCAACGGAGCTGGGCGCCACTCGGTTCTGCCTGGCACCAGTACCGCTTTTTGCTCGTAACGTGTGCCCTGGTCGGCCCCGGCAGCTTCTTCCTGCAGGCTGGTGAACTGGCTGCCTTCGTGGCGGACCGTGCTGACCCGCCAATGCACATTCAGGTCTTCGCGTGGGTGGCCGGTCAGGGTGAAGCTAAGGCCCGGTTGAAGGCGCACATCGTTGCCTTGCACCTCGGCAATGCGCACGTCGTGGCGCAGGCCAGTGATGCGGTTTTCGGTGAACGGCTTGCCAACGGCATCGCGTTTGTAACGGCCGGGGTAGTCGAAGCACTCATAATCCGTGGACTGGTGCTCAAGATAGGGGCCCGAGGCCCTGTGTTCCTGACGATAGGCTGGGTGGGTGAACGTGTAGTCGCGTTGAACCTGCCGTGCAGTACGCACTTGTTCGCTGTAGCGCAAGCGCCGTAGGCAAGGTTGAGCCTGGTCGCCGCCGTGGTTGGAATGGTACAGCACGGTGTCCGGGGCTGACGGTTCACGTTCACGGTAGAAGCGTTCGGCGTCGTCCTCGTGTTTGATGACACCGTGACTTATCAGACCGAGGGACTGCAGCCGATCGGTAATGATCAGCTTATGGCGCTTTTCGTTGTGCTCGAAGCGGTAGACCAAGCCTTCTTCGGCCGCCAGGCGGGCGATGAAGTCGAGGTCGTTTTCGCCGGCTTGTACGCAGAATTCGCGCACCTGATGGTCCATGCTGGCGCGTAGTTCGTACTGGTCGATGCCCTGGCGCTTGAGCATCAGCTCGAGAATTTGCGGAACGGTCTTGTGCTGGAAGATGCGCCAGTTCGAGCGCAGCCTGGCGCGGGCCAGTTGCGGTTCGACCAAGGCGTGATAGTAAGTGCGGTAGAAGCCACTCTCGCCCTGGCTGAAGCTGCTGACAAGGCCGTGCACGTACCGTACCGGGCGTTCTCCGTCCAAGATGGTGAAGAGCACGGGTTTGTCGAGCAAATGGCCGAAGTCGATATCGTTTTCGAAGCTGATCAGTTTCAGCTCCAGTTCAAAGGGTGCGCTGATACCCTCTCGGAGTTCGAACGACACCACTTCGAATTCAGCTTTGCCAACCAGCGGCTGGAAGCTGTAACGCACGTCAGATTGGCTAGGCATACACGATCCTTGTCCGCCGTCTGAATATTCGAAAAGCCCAGGCAGAGCACGCCTGCCTGGGGCATTTCAGTGAGATCAGGCGATCGGTTTGCGCCAGTCGTCAGAGCCTTCGGTACCCGCCGTTACGTGGGTCCAGGTGATCTTGCGATACATCATCGCCACTTCCACCAGCTGCGTGTAGTTCGCGTTCTTCGCATTCTGGGCGTGGGGTAGCACGGTGTTGATCTCGACGATGATGGCGTCTTCCAGCTTGGTGGTGAAGAAGTGCTCCTGCTCGCCCACTGCCGAGGTGCGGTACCAGTTGACTTCAACCGTTGGCAGCTTTTCGCCACTGGCCAGCGCTAGGTACATCAGTGGCGTGGCCTTGTTCAGCGAGCTGGTGAAAATGAAGGGCTTGTGGGTCCGTTGCCCGGCCGGTTGACCGCTTTGCGGGTCGGTGGGGACGGTGACTTGGTGCTTGACTTCCTGCACCAGAATTTCATCCTCATGGCCTTCCTGATAAATGTTGCCGACGGAGTCGGAGGTGAAGGCGCCCGCGGTGATGTTGCCTTGTTTCTGGGCTTCGATCTTGATGTAAGCGGGTGTTGGCATGGCAGTTACTCCTGCGTCCATGTGGGTAAAGCACGCGCACCACAGGTGGCGTGGCCATCGGGAGCGATGGGCTTGTCAGCGAGGCAAAAGCCTCACTAATTCGTTGCATTCAGTGATGCTGTGCACGGTTGGCTATTGCTGCAAAATGCCGTTCAGCGACTCCAGCACCTCGGTTGTGATCAGGTGCAGGCGGTAGCTGTAGATCCCGTAGGCCACCGCCATGGCGATGGCAGAGATGACCAACGGGCTCCACCACGGCCATATCCGGCTCATGCGGAAGTTTTTTGGGGCGACGTTGGTGTAGGGGTCGCAGACTTCTTCGGGGGTGGGGCCGCGTAGTTCGCGGATGATCCCGTGCAGTTGGTGAATCAGTGCGTTGAGTGTTTCTTCGCCTTTCGGCGCGAGCGCGTACTTGCCCTTCAGCCCAAGGCACAGTGCGTAGTACATGAACTCAAGTACGTCCTGATAACGCTTGGGCTCCTGCATCAGGCGGGTAATCACCGTGAAGATTTTTTCCCCACCCCAAGTCTCGTCGTGGAAGATGCTGAGCAGCGGCTCCTGGCTCCAGCAGCTGCTCTTGCCCCAGGGCCGCTCCATAACGGCCTCGTCTATGAACAGGCACAGACCGTAGGAATACGCCAGCAACTGAGCCGGCTCGTAACCGTGCTGGCGCATTTCTTCCTGAACGTTGTCGATCTGGCTGCGTACTTGCTGGTGCACGTCCTGGATGTTCGGCAGCTCGTCCAGCGTACGCAGGCGTATAACCAAGCCGAACAACGGTGATGCGGCATCCAGCATCAGGTTGGTGAAGCCGCCCCGCAGCTGAAATTCCGGGTCAGCGGGGTAGCCTTCGGAAACGGGCTCAGGCTCAGGTTTGTCCGTGGATACTTGCGCATTGCTTGCCGCAGCCCGGGGGGCGGGTACTGGCTGTTCAAGGGTTGAATCAAGCGCGTTGACTGCAGCGTTGTTTTCATCGGTGGGCGTATTGTTGTCTTTTCCCATGTCACTCACTCCTGATCGCCCAGAACTGCAGTTCAAGCCCTGGGAAGTCGCCCGCAATGTGGATGCCGAAGCCATTCGCCTTGCTCATGCACGCCCAGGCCGGGTCACGTCGGTCCAGCTCGAAGTAGCTGAAGCCCGCATGGAAGGGCAGGTCGCGGGGCGCCACGGGTAATGGCAACAAAGGGATGCCCGGCAATTGCAGCGGCACCAGGTCATTCAGTGACTCAAGTGAGGTGATCTTGGCTTTCTGGATGAACATCTGGCGCAACGCCTGTGGTGGCATGCTGGCGCGCACGGCGAGGATGAAGTCGGCTTCGTCGATCAGCCGGCGGTCTTCCAGCGTGGTCGTCATCACGCCGAATTGTTCGCTCTCCAGCGGCAGTGAAACAGCGCGCGGCCGCAAGACGGTGCTCAGAGACCGGCGCAAGGTATCTTCCAGCGGTTTGAAAGACGTGCGCAGTGCGGTGTGGTGATAGGCGGGGTACTCCTGCGGCAGCCGGTTCTGGTCGGTGAAGGTGACGAATTCGCCACAGGCCTGGCTCATGCACAGGTACAGCTGCTCGGGGTGCGTTTGCGCTTGCCTGGCCAGATGCTGGAAGCATGGCCACCAACGGTTCATGGCCTGCAGCAGGTTGAAGTCGCGAATGTCGGCGATCCCGGACTGGCTCGATGCACCAATCCGCGTGGCAAGGCCGCGCGCCCGCTCGCGCAAGGTATGGGTGATTTCTTCAAGAAACCGCTGCAGCGCTGGCACCGCCCGCACCGAAACGCTGGTGGGGTAGAACGCTTCGTCCAGTTGCAGGCTGCCGTCGGGGCGCCGTTCCAGAATACGTGCCAGGGCCAGGCGGGTGTAGGCGCTGCTGTCTTCGGTCTTGCGTTTGAGCTGCAGGTTGGGCACCGCAAGGTCGATCTGCACCAGGTCACCGTCAGCGGTGTGGGTATCCTTGATTTCCTGTGCCTGGGCGGTATAGCGGAAATTGGCTGCATTGTCGGGCCAGCTCACTTCGCGGCCGCCATCGGTGCGCAGCGGCAGGCACAGATACACCTCACTGTCTTTGCACGCGTCGTCACCGATTTCCAGCGGCGGCGGTGGCGGCAGGTCGGCGGGAATGTCGAACACCGTGCCGTCCGGCATGACGCCTCGCGCCCGGGTGATGGCGACTTTGCCCAGGCTCAGGTATTCGTCGTTCAACTGAAGTTCGCTGAAGCCGTAGAAGGCTGCATTGAGGCTGGCGAGGCGCTGGTGCAGGGCTGCTTCGCTGGCTCTGGCCGCCTGTTGGAAATGCTGCGGTTTGACGAAGAGGCCTTCGGGCCAGAGAACGGGATTGCGTGAACTCATGGGCGCTCCGTGTCAGCGTGAGTAAGCAGGAAGGGCAAAGGGTGTTGAGGCGCCATCAGTCTTCTTCCTTGAGCACGATGTGCGTGTCGTTGACCAACACCGACAGCATGATCTGGCGGCCACGCGGCGGAATGCGCAGTACTTGCCGCCAACTGGCGTTTTCATGGCCTCGGTAGTCGGCAATCACCGCAACGAAGCGGGTTTCGGCGTGGATGGGTTCGAACGGGATGTACTTGAACTGGCCAGGGCGCAGCAGGTAGTCGTCACTACGGATATAGGTACTGCCTAGCGCCTTGGCCGGGTCCTGCTCCAGTAGCTGGTACACGGTGTTGCGCAGCAGTGAGTCGTCGCGCAGTTGCAGGATCGTGATGGCAATGGGCGTGGCGACCAGCGCTGAGGCAACGCTTGTGGTGCGCGGCAAGGTCAACGCCACCTGAGGGTCGTCGTAGCTGCCGGGGCCGCTTTCTTCCAGGGGCGAGCGAGCCGGGTCGCTTTCGTCTCCTTCGTCCAGCTCGACGGGGGACATGGCCGGGAATTGCGCTTGCAGGTATTCGAGCAGAATCCCGATTTTTTCGGTCAACGCATAGGGGTCGCCAGCACTCAGGGTCACAGCGTAGGGGCTGGGCTCCAGGGCGCGATCCTGATCGGCTGCGACGTCAAGGCTGTCCGGATTGCCGTTGAGGGTAGGGCTGGCATTGATGCTGAATGCAATCTCGGTCGGGTGGTCCTTGGGCGGCCCGATGGGCAACGAGTGGTCCATGGCCACCTGGCTCATTCTGCTCAAAGAGGTGCAGCCGGCGGGCCCGACCAGCGCAAGCAGCAGGGGGGCGAGCAGAAGTGGATGAGGCTTCATGGGTATGCTCCGGCAATCAGGCGCTGCAGCGGGCTATCTTGGAATGCCCCTTCACCGTCTGCTGCATCCAGCGCTGCCAGAGGATCACTCCCCATGGCTGCTTTGAAGACCGAGCAGATCTCGACGGCTGGTTGGGGGGTAGAAGGCTGTGCCGGGCAAGCGGGGGCAGGCGCTTCGGCTATCAGGCGGTCGAGCACCCTCGGGGCCGGGTTGAACAGGTCCTCCAGCGAGCGTGTGCAGGCCTGATCCTGGGTGTACTGAACCTGTAGCCGATAGGCACCAATGAGAAGCTGGTCACCCTCAACCAGGCGCCTGGGTGGAAGCGGCCCCAGGCTGTTGGCACTGCCATTGACGTAGGTGCGGTGGCAGTGGTCGATCACACAGAAGCTGCCTTCGATCCAGCGGATTTCGCAGTGGATGGGCGCAACGGCCTTATCGCGGTCATTGATCCGCCAGCTTGCTCGCCCGCTGCCGATTGTGCCGCCCTTGCAATCGAACAGGTGCCTAGCAGTAACGCCGTGCTGCAGTTGGTCGAGGTTGGTGATGCTCAAGGTGACTGTGCTCATGAGCGCCCCCGGAAGCGTACAACCGGGCTGATCTGGCCATGCCGGTCGTCGACGAAGCTGGTCCAGCCCAGGTAGGCGGCCTGGCTGCGGTGCAAGCAGAAGGGTGGCAACGCGCTCTGCTTGAGGCGCAGCTCCAGGTCATAGGCCAGCCCGTCACGCAGCAGAAAGTCGATCAGTGCACGCAAACGGCCAAAGTTGATGCCGCTGGGCAGCAAGTCCCGCAGCTGCGTCTGGTCGAGTTCGCTGATCACGATGGTGAACTTGCTGCTGCGGGTGCGCGTGCGGCTGCCAATCATGAACGTGCTGCCCAGCTGGCCGTTGGTCCGCCCCAGGCTTGCAAGCTGCCTGGACGGCGTGACGACTGATCGCGTCTCGAACTCGCGGATGTGCACCTGCTTGAGGTCGAAGCAGTGCGCAATGATGCCGGCCACAGTGCCCGGCGCACGGCTGCGGCTGGCGATTACGCCGGCAAAACTGAGCAGGCGGCTCCAGGGCAGCGCCGTGTCCCCTCGCAACTGCTTGTCGTTAAGCCCCAGCAGGGCAAACACGTACTGCGAGAACCCGTCACTGGCACCTGGCTGGAAGCGGATGTAATAGCGGTACTTGCGCCAGATACGGTGCAACAGGCTGAGCAGGTAATGGTTGAAAAAGTCGAAGAAGGCCGGCCGTACACCGATGTCATGCGCATGTTCATACGCCACCTGTTCCAGGTAATAGGTGGGCAATGGCGAATCGGTACCGTGCAACCCCAGGAATGTGGCAACGATGCGGTAGCGCTCTTCCTCAGCGGGCATTCGCTGGGCTTTGTACACGTCCGATACAGGGAAGGTCAGCCGTGGGTCGCAGGCCAGGCGCACGCGCAGCCGGGTGGCCTTGTCCGGCCAACGCGGTTCCAGGTCATCGCCATGCAGCCCGTGCAACCGCTCCAGCAACTGGAAGAAGTTGTACTGGTGCGCTTCGCAGAGCAGCTTGTCGGCTAGATCAGCGGTTGCTTGCCGGTCTGTATTGGCCATGTGTAGTGCTCGTTATTGGTGGTGTTGATCACTTCCAGCTGGTGGAAGGAATTGATGCTGGCGTACAGCGCGAAGAAGTGCGCGAGCACACAGCTGAACAGGTACAAGTCGCCTTCGCAGAGGAAGGCGGTCTGGTCCAGTTTCAGCAGGGTGTGCAGGCCGCGAATGGGTTGCCCCTTGATCAGCCAATCCATGGGCTGCGTATGGATGTCGCGCATACCCTCCAGGCGTTTATGGGTGGTGCGGGCCTGCTGGATGTCGTGCAGGGCCATGAAGTCATAGGCGCGGATCACCGCTTTCAGCGGCTCTACCGAGAGCATGGACAGGTAGTTGAGCGACATGTTGGAGATCAACGCCCACTGCAACTGGCCGTCCAGCACCGGGCGACAGGGGCGGGTGGGGGTACAGAGATTGGTGTAGGTGGCCAGCGGCGGCGTAAGTTCGCTCAGGACGTTGATATCATCGATGCCTAGCGCCAGCGGTAGGTCCCGATTGGTGCAGGTGAGGTCGATGGACGCGGTTTCCAGCTCGCCTATGTAGTTGTTGGCGTCGGCGCGGACGAAGGCGATTCGATGCATGACGCCATTGCCGTGCAGGCACTCTTCCAGCTGGCAGCGGTAATACAGCGCCGTGCGCCCCTGGACGTGCTCGATTTCATGGGCGAATGACTCGAAGGGACGGAAGGTCCGAAGGTGCTCACCGGTGTTCCCGTCAGTCGTCGTTCGGGTGCTGATCACCTGGTCGACACTGAAGATTTCGTAGCCGTGCGGCGTTGTGCCCTTGGGCGTCAGTGGAACCATGGCGTCCTTGCCGGACAGGTCGATGGGTTCGGCGCTGTGCTGGAACAGGTTGACCGCAGGTGCGCAGAACAGGTTGAAATCTGCTTTGCCGACACGTAGCGAGTCGGGTAGCTGGCGCGTGAAGTGAAATTCGAGGATTACCTGCTGGCTATCATGAGCTGGCCAGATTTTTTCCAGGCCGGTAACGCTGAAAAAGTGGAAGCGTTGAGGGAACGCGAAGTATTCCTGCAGGATGCGATAGCCATCAAAGACGTTCTGTGGGTAAGGCAGCAAGGCGTCGTTGGGGCTGAACCCTGGGAATGCGATGCTGTTTGCCGGCAGCCGACGAACCTCGCCATTGATGGTCACGCTGACATGCTTGAGGTATTGAGAAACCCACAGGTAAAGCGTGCGGACGGTACGGATATCGCCGCTGAGGTAAAAGTCGAGGCTGGTACAGCCCAGGCTGTTCAACGGCCGATCGACCAGTGTTTGAAGGCCGATGCAGACCACAGAACTGTCGGATGTCCGGGTGGCGGCCACCGTGTCGATCTCGAACGGATGAATGTTGACCGCTGTACAGGTGCGGAACTCGCAGGCCACGCCGTCTACCGGTTTCGAGAACAGCCTCGACCCCTTCGGGATGTGCTGAGACTGGCTGAGGGATTGCCTCACCGGGCTGAACTTGATGATCGTCGCGCTGGGCAGCGGCCGCAGGTAGTTCGGCCACAGCAACTGCAGCATGGGATGGGTCAGCTCTGGCAAGTCGTCTTCCAGCTTCAGCCGTAGCTTGGCGGTCAGGAACGCAAAGGCTTCCATCAGGCGTTCGACATCGGGGTCGCTGGCACCTTTGCCAAGCAACCTCGCGAGTTGTGGGTTGTCCTTGGCAAAGTCGTTCCCCAGTTCGTGCAGGTAACGCAGTTCTTCGCTGAAACTGTCTCTCAGTGACATCGGTCACCTCACGCGCGTGTAGCGGTTGTGCCCATCGACCAGCAGCTCGAGTTGCAGCTGCTCTGCGTGGTTGTTGACCTGTACCAGGCAATCCAGCCTGAAATGCAGCTCCAGCGGGGCATGGGTATCGGGCACTGCGTTGAGCGTGCGTACCTGTATGCGCGGCTCGAAGCGCTGGAGGGTGCGGCGGATATCCGCGCTCACCTGCACAAGCAAGTCGCCGTTGCTCACGTCATGCCCGTTGAAGTCGCGCAGGCCCAGCTCAGGGCTGCTCTGGGAGCACCCCTGGCGGGCATTCAGCAGCGTTTCGAGGTGGCACTTGATGGCGGCGAACTTGCGGGAAGCGTTCTCGCGTTGGGAGGCCTCCCGGCGGGTGCACTGGTCCAGCATCAGGCGATCAAAAAGACCACTCATTGCGTATCGAGCCGCCCGACCAGGGAGATCTCGAAGTTCGCGCCCATGTACTTGAAGTGCGGACGTACGGCGAGCGAAACCTGGTACCAGCCCGGGTCACCCGCAACATCCGAGACCTCAATACTGGCGGCACGCAGCGGCCGGCGGCTGCGAACGTCGGCAGACGGGTTCTCCTGGTCGGCGACATACTGCTTGATCCATTTGTTCAGCTCGGACTCAAGGTCACGGCGCTCTTTCCAACTGCCGATCTGCTCGCGCTGCAGCACCTTGATGTAGTGGGCCAGCCGGTTGACGATGAACAGATAGGGCAACTGGGTACCCAGTTTGTAATTGGTCTGTGCCTGGAGCCCCTCAGGGGTTTTCGGGAAATGTTTGGGCTTTTGTACCGAGTTGGCCGAGAAGAACGCGGCGTTGTCGCTGTCTTTGCGCATGGTCAGGGCGATGAAACCCTCTTCGGCCAGTTCGAATTCCTTGCGGTCGGATATCAGCACTTCGGTAGGAATCTTGGCCTGCAACTGACCCAGGGATTCGTACAGGTGAACCGGCAAGTCTTCGACGGCACCGCCCGATTGTGGGCCGATGATGTTCGGGCACCAGCGGTAGCGGGCGAAGCTGTCGTTGATGCAGGTGGCTAACAGAAAAGCAGAATTGCCCCACAGGTAGTTGTCGTGCTGCCCGGCGATGTCTTCGTTGTAGTTGAAGCTCTCGATCGGTTGTTCCTGCGGGTGGTAAGCGGAGCGAAGCATGAAGCGCGGCCCGGTCAGGGCGACGTGGCGGGCGTCTTCGCTTTCACGAAAGGCGCGCCACTTGGCATGCCGTGGGCCGGCGAAGAGGTCTTTTATTTCCTTGAGGTTAGGCAGCTCCTCGAAGCTGTTCAAATTGAAGAATTCGGGGGCAGGTGCAGCAAGAAAAGGGGCATGAGACATGGCACCAACGGAGGCCATGTAACTTAGCAACTTGATGTCAGGGGAAGACGGGCCGAAATTGTAGTTACCAACCATGGCTGCAACCGGCTCTCCCCCGAATTGGCCATAACCTGCGGTGTAAACATGTTTGTAGATACCGCTACAGGTAATGTCCGCAGCATTTTCGAAGTCATCGAGCAAGTCCTCTTTAGTAGCGTGCAGGATTTCGAGCTTGATGTTCTCCCTGAAGTCCGTGCGGTCGACCAGAAGTTTCAGACTGCGCCATGATGATTCAAGCTGCTGGAACTCCGGTTGATGCAGAATGGCATCCATCTGTTTGCCTAGAATTCGGTCGATTTCGGCAATCATCTGGTCGGCCCGGTGCTTGTTGATCAGTTGATCCGGGTCATTGCTCTTGAGGATTTCGGCGATGAAGGCAGATACGCCCTGCCTGGCAATCTGGTAGCCCTCCTGGGCAGGTACCAGTTTGGTTTCTGCCATGATCTGGTCGAGCAAGGTGGCATTGCTCAATGTGTCGGCCGTTGCGTCTGTGGTGATGGCGGTGCTGCTTGGCTTGGGCATGGGGACGCTCCGTTGTCTCAATTTTTTTCTGGCGCCTCGAGCACCAGGTCCAGTTCTTGGGCGAGCTGCTTACGCGCCTGCTCGTTGTTAAGCAGGTGCTGCAATTGCTTGCGGAAGGCCGGGACGTTGCCCAGCGGGCCTTTCAGGGCGACCAGTGCTTCGCGCAGCTGCAGCAGCTTGTTCAGCTCGGGCACCTGACGCGCGATCCGGTCCGGCCCGAAATCGTTGATGGACCTGAACTGCAGGTGGACGGCCAGTTCGGTATCCGGGGCGGTGCCGAGCCTGGACGGTACCGTCACGTCCAGGCTCACGTTGGCGTCGTTCAACACGCTGTTGAATGTATGTTTATCGATGCGCATGACCTGACGGTCCTCAAGCGCACGGCTGTCATCCAGGCCGAAGTCGCCCAGCACCAGCATTTTGTGCGGCAGCTCCACCTCAGCCTGCTCATCACTGGTAGCGGGGACATACTTGATATTGACGCGCTCTTTCGGCGCAACGGATCCCGTATTTTTAGACATCGGTACGCAACTCCCTGTTGGGCTGTAGGATGTTCAGGTGTTAGTTGTGTTTATTATTGTCTTGGTCTTGTAGGAAGATTCCCACATATGTTTAATGGGTTGGGTTATTTATCCGTTTCCTATGAAAACGATGCACGGAAGAGTGCTCTTTGGTCGAGTGTTAAGATGTAAGGAAATATTTGTTTGTGTGCATTCGGTGCTGTGTAATAGGCTTCTGCTGGAGTTGTTTTAATTGGTCGCGCGGGTGCATGGGCATTGCTATTTGTTTGTAGGAAAGTTCTTTGCGCTATATAGGCCGTTTGTACTATTCAGAGAGTAAATTCAGGATGATTAACCGCTGTGCATATGGCGCCGGTCTCTCGTTGCTGTTTTGTCTGCAGCCGGTGCTGGCAGGCTCCACGCGGGACTGTCCCCGGATCGTCTCCAACGTCGAGCGACTGGCCTGTTTCGATCAGGCTGCTGGCACCCCGGCGTACACGCCAAAGCGGCAGTGGTCTGCACCGGAGCAGCAGGCCCCCACTGTGTTGCGCGTGATGGCAAATGAAGCTGGACGGGCACCGGATGACCTGACGTTTCGCATCCGGAGCCAGGCCCAGGACGGAGCAGGCGCACCAGCGCTTGTGATTTCGGCGCCCGCCATCGCATCGGGTGATGAACGTGCCTACATGGCAATCAGTTGCATCCAGGCCATCTCCCGGCTACAGCTGATTGCCAGGCGTCCGATCGAAGCAAGCTGGGTCAAGGTACGCCTGAGCGGGGAGGGCTGGTCTACCCGTGAGACCCCCTGGCAGGTGATGGAAAACGGCCAAGTGCTCGATGCCGGGCGGGGCCTGCCCGCCATCGAGCAGATCAGGAAGCTGATCGGTGCCCAGCGTATCGAGGTTGTGAGTGATCACGGCGAGGTCGACGGGCTGACCTTCGATGCGCAAGGCCTGGACCCCTTGATCAGCCGGGCGCGAAGCACATGTCGGTGGTAGCGCAGATATCCGCGGAAGAGGTCACTCGGTTGCTCGCGCCGATTGATCCGGCAGTTCCGGCTGGCCTGTTCGATGTCGAGGACGAAACCTATCAGGCCATTGATCAGGAGATGGTCAAGCTGGGTGGGCTGCAGGAAGCCTCGATCGACTGGGTCTACATCGAAGACGCCTCCCGTCAGTACCTGAGCCTGCAATGCAAGCACTTACGAATCGTTGCGCACCTGAGTGCCGCATGGTTGCGTAGCGGCTGTTGGGAGCAGTGGGGATGCACCTTGGCGTTGCTGGCCGGCATGCTCGAGTGCTATTGGGAGGCCGCTCATCCCAAGCCGGGACCGAAAGGCTTCCTTGGCAAGCGCAAGCTGGTTGCCCTGGTGATCAATCGCTTGGCCGAGGCACTCCCGCGTCTTGATCGTTTTACCTACTCCCCGACCCACGCAGCGGCAGCGCAGGCTGCCTTGAAACGCCTGCAACAACAGGAAACGGTGCAGCTGGACACGGCAGCACTGGGCGAACTTGAGCGCCTGCTAGGCAAATACTCGGAACTTTCCAGCGGTGGCGGCGAGGCTGCTGTGCCCAAAGCGCCGGCTGCAACCGAGAAGCCTGCACCGTTGGCCGATGTCATCGCCACACCTGTGTCACGCATGTCGATGGGCAATGAGCGTGAGACACGCCGGGCCGTGCTGTCCATGGCCGAGCTCATCAACCAGCAGGACCCTTACGACGCTACCGGCTACCAGTTACGGCGTTTCGGTTTGTGGGCGCACATTCAGATTGCTCCCCAGGTCAGGCAGGGCAACCGTACGGAATTGATGGCGGTTCCGCTGGATATCACGCGGGTCTATGAAGAGGCCATAGCCAGTCAGGTGGTTGACCCCGCCTTGCTGCAGCGCGTTGAAAAGAGCCTGACGGCTTGCCCCTTCTGGATTCGTGGCAGCTTTCTGGCTGCGACTGTCGCCACACAGCTGGCGATGTGCGAGGTGGCCGAAGCCATCCGTTGTGCCACCGCTCGGTTTGTACAGCGCATGCCCTCACTGCAGCAGCTGTGCTTCAGCGACGGCATGGTATTTGTCGACGACCAATGCCTGGCCTGGCTCAAGGGCACCCAAGGGCCGTCTGGCCAAGGTGCAACCCCCCAGGAGTTCAGCGGCCTGCGCGAGGAGCTTGTCAGCCAGCTGGAAACCGGTGGCATAGAGCCGCTGCTCCTTCGGCTGCAAGGGCTGCAAGCCGGCTTTCGTGCTCCCCGTGAGCGCTGCCACACCACCGTGATTGCAGCTGATCTGCTGGCTGCGCGGGGTGTGTCCTGGCTGGCCCAGGACCTGTGCGCCAACGTTGCCCGAACCATGCAGCAAACCACCGCCAGTGCGTGGGAGCCCGAGGTGTTTGAGCGGCTTCAGCAGTACGCGGCATCCCCAGTGTTGGCAGTTCAAGACAAGGATCAGGAGCCTCGATGAATCAAATATGGACGCAACTCAAACGTTGGGGCTGGCCGTGGGTAACGCGCATTGGCCTGGCGCTGCCGCTGCTGCTCGGGCTTGGCGCCTTGCTGATGCTGGTCGCCATCTGGTGGCTTGGCCCGCAATGGACATGGCGTGAGCAGCAGCCGCTGGCAAGTGTGGCTCATCGCAGCGTGGCAAGCCTGGTACTCGTGCTGGTGCCGCTTCTGTGCTGGCTTGGGGTGCTGCGCACGCGCTTTCGCCGCCTGCAAGCGGAGCGCCGCCATGCACTGGCCGCCGAACAGGATGTCGCGCTACCGTTCGTGCAGGCGCAAGAGCAGGCCTTGAGCCAGGGGCTTGCGCGGTACCTCGACAATGCCGGTGGGCGACGCGCGTTGTACCGGCTGCCCTGGTACCTGGTGTTGGGCGACGAACAGTCCGGTAAAAGCAGCTTCATCGACCGCACCGATCAGCGCTTTACCCTGACGCGTATCGACCAGGCCCAGGCACGGGGCCGACAGGCTGAAGCACTGTCCTACCCGGTAGGCTGGTGGGTCAGCGACGATGCGGTGATCATCGACCCGCCCGGTGTTTTCATCAGTCAAAAACCGCCGGCGGGCTCGGCGGCCAACGCCCCCTCCGAAGCCTCCGCGCCGCCCGGCATCCAGGCCCGGTTGTGGGAGCACCTGTTGGGCTGGCTGCAGCGTAAGCGAAGCCAGCGGGCGCTCAATGGTGTGTTGCTGGTGGTCGACCTGCCAGCGCTGCTGCATGGCAAGCCCGAGCAGCGCGTCGCGCTGGCCCATGGGTTGCGCACCCGCCTTTACGAAGTGAGCAGTCAGTTGGGGGCGCGCCTGCCGCTGTACGTGGTACTGACCAAGTTCGATCTGCTGGACGGCTTCGACCAGTTCTACAGCCAGCTTCCGGCCGCCAAGCGTGAAAGCCTGTTGGGGTTCACCTTCAAGCTGGATGCGGTTGACGCGTTCGACGCCTGGCTGGATGAGTATGACGAGCACTACGGGCGGCTTCTCACCCAATTGCAGGAGCAGGTCATCGACCGGTTGGATGTACTGGGCAAGACAGCACCGTGCGGGCGCCTGTTCTCACTGCATGCACAGCTGATCGGGTTGCGCCCCATACTGCAGGCATTCCTGCGCGAAACCTTGGCGAGTGACCGGTTCACCACGCCACCCTTGGTGCGTGGTGTGTACTGGTCGTCAGTGGTACAGCAAGGCGACATGCGCAATGCCTTTGTCCGTGAAGCGGCACAGCCCTACACGACGAAGCTGCCCCTGCGTGAAGGTAAGGCACAGGGGAAGGCGTTGGTCTATTTCATCCAGCAAGCATTCAGGCGGGTTATTTATCAGGAAGCCGGGCTGGCGGGTGACAATGTTCGGGTTGCGCGCAGCAAGCGCCACTTGCTGTGGGTGGGCTCTGGTGTAGGCATCCTGGCGTTCAGTATCGCCGTTGCCAGCTGGCAGCGTTACGCCGACATCAATGGCGCCAAGGCTGCCAGTGTGCTCGCCAAAAGCCAGGAGTACAGTGGTCACGAAGTCGATATGCGTCTTGATCCGACCGGGCGCAACCTGCTGGCGCCACTGGACCAGATTCGCGATGCGGTGGCGGTGTTTGGCGACTATCGTGCGGCCTGGCCAGTGGTTGCCGATTTTGGCTTGTACCAAGGGCGCAACATTGGTCCCTTGGTTGATGAGGCGTACCTCAGCTTGTTGTCGAAACGTTTCTTGCCGGCCTTGGCCAGTGGTGTGATCGATGCCATGAACGCAGCACCACCTGGCAGCGAGCAACAAATGGCCGCGCTCAGGGTTTACCGGATGATCGAGGAGCGTAACAGCCGCCGGCCAGAATTGGTCGAGGACTGGATGGCCCGTCAGTGGCAACGGGCCTTTCCTGGCCAGGGGCAGTTGCAGCGTGACCTCATGCAGCACCTGAAATACGCCTTGGCCTATGCCGATACCGATTTGCCGCAGTACCGCCAGCGGGTCAGCGAAGTGCAGCAGGCGCTGCGCAAATTGCCGTTGCCACAGCGAGTCTATGCAGGGCTGAAACAACAATCGTACCAGCAGTTGCACGCCGGGCTGGACCTGCGCCACCAGGTAGGGCCTGCGTTCGATGTGGTGTACCAGCCGTCTTCCGGGGCCAGGCAAGGGGATGAGGATGTACGGCTGGCCGCCATGCTCACCGCCAAAGGCTTCAGGGAATACTTCGAGCCGCACAGCCAACGCTTCGCTGAAATGGCGATGGTTGATCAATGGGCATTGGGGGAGCGCAGTCAACTCGACTATTCGGACGTTGACCGCGATGCGCTGACCGAGCGGCTGTATAACCTCTACAGCGCCGATTACATTGACAGCTGGCGGCGCGCCCTGAACGCTTTTACGGTGGCTGACTTCCGTGATCTGGACCATGGTGTCGCGATCCTGGAACAGTTGACCGGCCCCGCAGCACCGTTGCAACGGCTGCTGGATACGGTCAGGGATAACACCTCGCTTGCGCCTCCAACAGTTGTTGAATCACTGGGTGAGCTGAGTACGCTGCGGGTAGTAGCCGGAAAACCCGAGCAACAGCAAGCGTTGGCCATCCAGCGGGCGTTTGCAGGCTTGGGCGCCATGCTGCAGGCGACAGGAGAAAAGCCGAGCTACTACGATGAAACCCTTGGCGCTGTTGCGGCCGTGCTGGACTACGCCAAGGCCGTACAAGACAGCCCGGACCGCGGCAAGGCTGCATTGCAAGCCGTGCATCAGCGCTTTGCGATGACAGGGCAGGACCCGATCGGCACCCTGCAACGTGTTGCCACAGGTTTACCGGAGCCCATCAGCCACCAGGTCAGAAAGCTCGCCGACCAGACTGCTCAGGTGCTGAACGTTGAAGCATTGCGCGAACTGGAGCGACGTTGGGATGTTGACGTGTACAGTTTTTTCCAGCAACGCCTGGCAGGCCGCTACCCCTTTGTGGTGAAGGCACCCGATGCTTCTTTGGATGACTTCGAGGCGTTCTTCGGGCCGAAAGGGCGCCTGCAGCAGTTTAATGATCGGTATCTCAAGGTTTTCCTGAAGGACAATCTTGAGGCTTTGCAGTCCGCTCAGCACGGGCAATCCCTGATTCGTGACGACGTGATCGAGCAGCTCGAGCTGGCGGATCGCATCCGCGAAACATTTTTCGATCAGCGTGGCAAGCTAAGTGTGCAGTTCAGCATCGAGCCCTTGGGGCTCAGTGCGAACCAGCGTACCAGCCTGCTGGACCTGGATGGCCAGTTGATTTCCTACACCCATGGGCCAAGCCATATCACGGGTATTGTCTGGCCCAATACCTTGGGGCAGCAGGTCCGTAGCAATCTCACCTTGCTAAGGCAAAGTGGCAACAGCAGTAGCCTGGAGTACCGTGGCCCGTGGTCGATGTTCCGCTTGCTCAGCCGCGGCGCGCTCAATGGCCGGACGGCGACCAGCGTGGACCTGAGCTTCCGCACCGGAGATGGCGTGATGCGCTATCGGCTGAACGCTGAAAAAGCCTTCAATCCCATTACCCAGCAACCGTTCAAAGGTTTCCGCTTGCCCCGAGGCTTGTTGCAACAGCCAACCAATGGGGTGCAGGCGATGCTGTCGGGTGAGCAGCGACCATGAACATCGCCAGGGGCGCAGTTCATTGACTGAGCAGGCTTTCGAAGGCTGGGTATGCGCTGGCTGACCTCGGTCACTGCTTACTCCACAGCCTCGGCCACGCCCTGATCCTCACCCAGGAACCCGCCACTCTGGTGCTGCCACAACCGTGCATAGGTACCCATTTTCGCCAACAGTTCGGCATGGGTGCCTTGCTCGATGATGCGCCCTTCATCCATCACGATCAGCCGGTCCATGGCGGCGATCGTCGACAACCGGTGGGCGATGGCGATAACGGTCTTGCCCTGCATCATCTCATCCAGGCTCTCCTGAATGGCCACCTCCACCTCCGAGTCCAGCGCGCTGGTGGCTTCGTCCAGCAGCAGGATCGGTGCGTTCTTCAGCATCACCCGGGCAATTGCAATGCGCTGGCGCTGGCCGCCAGACAGCTTGATGCCGCGTTCACCCACCAGGGTGTCGTAACCGCTGTTGCCCTGGCGGTCGCTGAGCTGGCTGATGAAACCATCGGCCTGGGCATTGGCCGCAGCGGCGCGGATTTGTGCTTCGGTGGCATCGGGGCGGCCATAGGCAATGTTGTCGCGAATCGAACGGTGCAACAGCGAGGTGTCCTGCGTGACCATGCCGATGGCGCTGCGCAGGCTGTCTTGCGTGACCTTGGCGACGTTCTGCCCGTCGATGCGTATTTCCCCCTTGTCCACGTCGTAGAAGCGCAGCAGCAGGTTGATCAAGGTGGACTTGCCGGCGCCGGAGCGGCCGACCAGGCCGACTTTTTCGCCCGGACGAATGTGCAGCGTCAGCTCATTGAGCACCTGGCGCTCACCGTTGTAGTTGAAGCCGACCTTGTCGAAACTCACCGCGCCACCCGTGGTGACCAGCTCTGCAGCACCCGGCGCATCCTGCACCTTGGGGCCGCGGGTGAGGGTGGCCATACCGTCCTGCACGGTGCCGATATTTTCGAACAGCGAGGTAATTTCCCACATGATCCAGTGCGACATACCATTGACGCGCAAGGCCATGGCGGTAATCGCCGCCACGGCCCCGGTGCCGACCTGTCCCTGGTGCCATAGCCACAGTGCATAGCCACCGGCACCAAAGATCAAGCCCACCACCAGCGCCTGGTTGACGATTTCGAACTGGCTCACCAGGCGCATCTGGCGAAAACCGGTCTGCTTGAAGTCTTCCATGGCTGCGCGCGCAAAGTGCGCTTCGCGGTTGGAGTGCGAAAACAGTTTCACCGTGGTGATGTTGGTGTAAGCGTCAGAAACCCGCCCGGTCATCGACGACCGGGCATTGGCCTGCTCCTGGCCGACCTTGCCCAACCGGGGTACGAAATACAGCATGGCCAAACCGAACAGCACGACCCAGGCAATGAAGGGCAGCATCAGTTTCAGGGCAAAGCCGCCGGCCAGGGCAATGATCGCGATGAAATACACGCCAATCCCGGGCAGGATTTCGATGAGGGTGAACAGCACATCGCGCACTGCCAGTGCCGTCTGCATCACCTTGGTTGTGACCCGGCCAGAAAACTCGTCAGAAAAGAACGACAAGCTCTGGCGCAACATCAGCCGGTGAAAATCCCAACGCAGCCGCAGCGGCAGGTTGATCGCCAGCACCTGGTGCTGAACCATGGTGCGCAGTGCCACCAGTCCGATGCTGACCAGCAGGACGATGCCGATACCCCACAGCACTCGGCTTTCCTCGGGGCTAACAGTACCGCCGGCCTGCCAGGACGCGAGCAGGTCGACCACCTGACCGAGGAACGCGAACAGCCAGGCTTCGTATATCGACACCCCGGCACTGAGCAGTGCCAGCGCCAGGATGTAGCCACGAGCGCCGCGGGTACAAGCCCACATGAAGCGCAACAGGCCAACCGGCGGCGGTGGTACCTCGTCGGGCGGGAAGGGGTCGAGCCGACGTTCAAAGATACGCAGCATGCTTGTCTCCGGAAAACGGTTTTTGCATTGGCCAATGCCCTGCCGGCTTGCCTTTGGCGACTTTTGTTTTTAACCCGGAACAGGTCGGCCTTGGGGTGTTTGTTAACAAACCTTTGCAACTCATTACATTTCAGATTGATTTCATTTTGCCTTGATGCTGTATAATTGACGAAACCTTGTGCCATTCATCATATTTGTCGTTTTTTTGACGTGAGTCATAAAGCGTCAGCAGAGGATGTGACACATTCCGCCTTCAAACCGTTTCAATTTACCTTTTGCAGAGCCAGTGTTTTGACTAATGGAATGCAGTTGTTGGCGATTTCCGGCCTGAGCGTCGAGAGCAGCCAGCTTCATCAACAAGGACTGTACTGGTTAGCCTGTGACGCCGCCGAAGACGCCTCCTTGCTATGCCG
Source organism: Pseudomonas sp. 3HC3 (assembly GCF_044904505.1). Classification (NCBI taxonomy): domain Bacteria; kingdom Pseudomonadati; phylum Pseudomonadota; class Gammaproteobacteria; order Pseudomonadales; family Pseudomonadaceae; genus Pseudomonas; species Pseudomonas sp. 3HC3. The sequence goes on along the minus strand of NZ_JADDRH010000007.1, from coordinate 48,955 downwards.
CCAGGTAGTCGAAGGCATGCCCGATAATACCAGGGCAGCCTTGATCGCCGATGCGCAAGCCATGGATGACGTGCTGGGTGCGCTCGACGCAACGCGCGGCCCGGCCGAGCTGGCACTGTATGAGGCCAACTCGCAAGCCACCCGTTATCTGGTTGAAGACCTGCCTCGTCTTGATGCCCATGGGCGTGTGCTGGTGCTGCTGGCACCGGCACACGCCTGGCTGGATAGCGAAGTCGAGCACTGGTGCAATGCGCTGCGCACGGAATTGTTGGCTGAAGCGGCGTTGCTGCTGGTCGTTAGTGGGGGGCAGAGCACTGCCTTGGTCGAGCGTCTGCGCGTTTTCAACCAGTGCCTCGACGGCCTGGGGCAGGTGTACCGCGGCAAAGGTGGGGTACGCTACCTGCAGCATTTCTGGAGCAACCCGCTTGGCAAAGCAGCCACCCGGGACATGGAGCTGACTCGGCTGAGCGCGGGCTTTGCCGTTGCTGCCGCGCCTCAGGCACCCAGCGACACCGGTGGTGACGAGTTGCTGTGCCTGGCCCAGCGCCCGGTACTGGAAGGCGCGCCAGCCTTCTCCGAACACTGGCAGGTCTGCGAAAGCTTTGAGGAACTGGGGGGCAAAGCCAGCCGGGCGGTGTCTGCCACGGTGATCTTTGCCATGGACGGTGGGCAGCGTCTGGATAGCCTAGCGCGCCAACTGCACCACCTGCGGCAGTCGCGTGGCAACGCCTTGAAGCTGGTCGTGCGCGAAATGGCGCCGACCCTGCGTTATCAGGACGAACAGTTGCTGCTGGCTTGTGGTGCCAGCCAGATCGTGCCGTTCGGTGCCAGCTTGTCACGCTTCCTGACCATGGTGGAGAGCATCCAGGGTTACGTCTGGCGTCGACACCTGCCAACCGACTTCGATGCCTTGCTGGCACGTCTGCGGCCGCTGGCCATCTGCGGATTGGTAGCGCCACGGGCGTTCGCCGATGCAGTGCAAAGCATGTGGCACGGGGTGCGCAACGGCGAAATCGTCCACCAGTTGTTGGTGTTGCGCCCAGCGCCCGGCCTGACCCCGCTACAGGCTTGCTCGCGTACGGTATTCCGCCGTGATGGCGACATTGCCTGCGTGGTTGGCGAGGTGCTGTTCCTGTTCCTGTTCGCTTGCCGCTCCGAAGGGGTCGAGCAAGCGCTTGACCACATTTTCCAACTGTCATGGAAAGAGTTGTTCATCAGCCAGGAGGTGCTTGCCGGCGTCGACAGCCTGGCCACTCCGGCCTTCCTCGACAGCAACCTACCGCAGCCACCCCGGAGCGACACAGTGGCGCAACTGCCTGCACAGGCATGGTCGGCGCTGGCACCGCGCAAGGTCGGCCTGGCCAAGCGGGGTAGCGCATGAACTTCGTGCAACTGCTGCAGGTGGTCGGCATTACTGCTCTCGTCACGCTGGGCCTGGCCTTGTTGCTAGTGCGCCTGAGTTCGGCATTACGTGGCGGGTTGCGCCGTCGCCTTCCCCCCCGCTACCTGAAACCGCTGGGCGTACGCCGCCGCGCTGCACGCCAGGAACCCCAGAATGACTAATACCACCATCACCCTCCCGGTACTGGCCCGCTGGCCTGGACTGGGAGGGTGGAACCTCTATTTTTTTGCAAAGTTTCTGCTGGTCGCACTTGGCATGCTCGACTTCCAGGCGCTGCCGAACCTGTTGTTCGCTGCGTTTCTGCTTGTCCCTTTGCCGGGCAAGTGGCTGCGTATTGCCCGGCAACTGCTGGCGGTGCCAATCGGCATCGCGCTGTTCTACCAGGACACCTGGCTGCCACCCTTCAGCCGCCTGCTGGCGCAGCCGGGGGTGCTGGACTTCTCGTGGGACTATCTACTCGAACTGCTGGGCCGCTTCATCAACTGGAACCTGCTGGGGGCGCTGGCAATGTTGCTGGTGGGTTACCTGTACCTACGGCATTGGCTGCGCCTGAGCACCCTGAGCCTGCTGGGGTTGGCATGGCTGTCGGTCGGCGGCTTGCCGTCGCTGGGTGCAGGCCAGGCGCCCGGCGTGGCAGCGAGCACCGCTGCCGAACCCGCGCCTGCCACTGCAGCAGCCGACAATGCCACGCTCGACAGCTGGCTTGAGCGCTTCTTCGCCAGTGAGCGCGAGCGGGTGACGGCGTTCCCGGTCGCGAATGCCAATGAGCAACCGTTCGACCTGCTGGTGATCAACATCTGCTCGCTGGCCTGGGATGACCTGTCTGCCGTGGGGCTACGGGACAACCCGCTGTTGTCGCGCATGGACGTGATCTTCGACCAGTTCAACTCGGCGACCTCCTACAGCGGCCCGGCCGCCATCCGTGTGCTGCGAGCCAGCTGCGGGCAGTCGTCGCACGCTGGCCTGTACCAACCGGCCCCGGAGCAGTGCCTGTTGTTCCAGAACCTGGCCCGGCTGGGTTTCCAGAGCAATACCTTGCTCAACCACAGCGGCCGGTTCGACAACTTCATCGGCGACATTACCCAGCAGCACATGCCGCAACCGGGTATGCGAAATACCGACTTCCCACGGGCACTGGTGGGCTTCGACGGCTCGCCGATTGCCAGTGACCTGGATGTATTGCGCCGCTGGTGGGGGCAACGCAAAGGTACCCCGGACGAGCATGTGTCACTGTTCTACAACAGCATCAGCCTGCATGACGGCAACCGTATCGTCACTGCCGACGGCGGTACCCGCGTGGCTGACTATGCCACCCGCGCCAATCGCCTGTTTGGCGAGCTTGGTACCTTCCTTGACGAACTGGAGCGCAGTGGCCGCCGGGTAGTGGTGGCCATTGTCCCTGAGCATGGGGCCGCGTTGCATGGTGACCGCATGCAGTTGTCTGGCATGCGCGAAATTCCCACGCCGTCGATTACCCATGTACCGGTCGGCCTTAAGTTCATCGGCATGGGCCAGCCTGCCCGCAACGAGCCGCTGCGGGTCACAGCTGCCACCAGCTACCTGGCGTTGTCCGAGCTGATCTCGCGTGTGTATGCGGGCCTCGGCCAGCAGCAGGTGCTGGATGTGCCCGGCCTGCTGACCGACCTGCCAACCACCGAGCAGGTTGCCGAAACCTCTGGCGCACAGGTGCTGAATTACCAGGGGCGTGCCTACATGCGCCTGCAAGGCCAGCCTGACTGGCAGCCGATCCCCAAGGAGCGCCCATGATCACTGGCAAGGCAGACCCGTCCGACCGTAGCGACGATATTGCCCAGTTGCGCCAGCACCTGGACATGCCAGAGCTGAACTATCAGGACATCTCGATGCTGGTGGGCGTTCAGCAGGCCCTGCAGCGCTGGCCATTGCTGGGTGAAAGCTGCAGGGCCAGCAGCGACGATGCGCTGTACGCGGCTGTCACCCAGCGCGAGAGGATCGTGCCATGACCAGCCTGGCATTGCATGGGGTGCGCGGAGGCCTGGGGCGCAGCGCCTTGCTGGCTGCATTGGGCTACGCGCTGCAGGGCGTGGGCGAACGGGTGCTGCTGATTGACCTGTGCCCCAGCAACTTGCTCGGGCTGCACTTCAACCTGCCGCTGAATACGTCCGAGGGCTGGGCGCTGGCCGAGCGGGAAGGGCGGCCGTTCAGTGATGCCGTGTACGAGGTGCTCGATGGCCTGTGCCTGCTGCCGTACGGCAACCTGGCCGACGGTGCGCAGCACCGTGTGCCCGATGCGCAGTCATGGCGCGCCCGCCAGGTCGAGCTGGCCAAGCATTTCGACTGGCTGTTGTACGACCTGCCGCAATTGCCGGGCGATACCGCCGGCAACGGCATCGAGACTGATGTACGGGTACTGGTGGCGGAAGCCGAAATGGCCAGCCACCTGCTGCTCGGGCGCCGCCCGGTCGAGCACTTCGACATGCTGCTGGTCAACCGCTACGACCCGGCCAGCCGCTTGCAGAGCGACCTGTTGATGGTGTGGCGTGATCTGTTCCGTGATCGCTTGCCGATCCAGGTGGTCCATCGCGACGAAGCCTTCCTCGAAGCGCTGGCGTACAAGGCACCTCTTGGCCTTTACGCACCGCAGAGCCTGGCCTGCCGTGATGTGCAGAGCTTGGCGGTGCGCTGTCTGACGAGGCGCCAGCCGTGACCCTGACCCCTCTGTCGGCCTATACCTGGTTCAAAGTCCGTGGCACGCGCCTGCCGGTTGCATGGCTGTTCACCCTCGGCGTGTGGCTGGCCTTCCTGTTCCTGCGCCTGGAGTCTCCTGCCTGGCAGGCGCTGCTGGCCGAGCGCCAACGCCTGTACCCGCAGCTGGCGGGCAAGCGCCCCACGCTGGGTGACCCGCTACGCCTGTTGATCCAGAGCCTGTGGTTGTTGCTGCGGCGCCAACCGCAGGCACGTACTGCAGGGCCTGGCCGCCGCGCATTGGGCGCAGTGCGCATGCACCTGCGGGGGGCAGGCGGGGTGGCGCGCCACTACCGCGGCCTGCTGATCGATGCACTGCAACAGGTGCCTGCGCGCTACCGCGCCAGTGCTTTCAGGCACGAAGCCTCGGCACGCCTGCGCGGCCTGAACGCGGTTGCCCGGCGGACGTTCTACAGCGTGCTGACGGTGTTCGCCCTCAGCCTCGCCCTGCTGTGTGTGACCGAGCCGTTCGGCTACCTGGCGCAGCTGATGTTCATCTGTCTGCTGCTGGTCATCGCCATGCTGGTGCGACACATGCCGGGGCGTTTCCCGACTTTGATGCTGATCGTGCTGTCGACCATCATCTCCTGCCGCTATCTGTGGTGGCGCTACACCTCGACCCTGAACTGGAACGACAACACCGACTTGGTATTCGGGGTGATCCTGCTGGCGGCGGAAACCTATTCGTGGTTCGTGCTGATCCTGGGTTACATCCAGACCAGCTGGCCATTGCAGCGCAAGCCGGCGAACCTCCCGGCCAACACCAGGCACTGGCCAACCGTCGATTTGCTGATCCCCACCTACAACGAAGACCTGTCAGTGGTGCGCACCACGGTAATGGCCGCGCTGGGCCTGGACTGGCCACGCGAGTGCCTGCGCATCTACATCCTCGATGATGGCCGCCGCGACACGTTTCGTGCCTTTGCCGACGAAGTCGGGGTGGGCTATATCGTGCGGCCCGACAGCAAGCATGCCAAGGCCGGCAACCTCAACCATGCGCTGGGCGTCACCGACAGCGAGTTGATCGCCATCTTCGACTGCGACCATGTACCGGTGCGCTCCTTCCTGCAACTGACCGTGGGCTGGTTTCTCAAGGACTCGAAACTGGCGCTGGTGCAGACACCGCACCATTTCTTCTCTCCTGACCCGTTCGAGCGCAACCTCGGCTCGTTCCGCCGCCGTCCCAACGAAGGGGAGCTGTTCTACGGCCTGATCCAGGACGGCAACGATATGTGGAACGCGGCGTTTTTCTGCGGCTCTTGTGCCGTGCTGCGCCGCACCGCGCTGGAAAGCATCGGTGGTTTTGCCGTCGAGACTGTGACCGAAGATGCCCACACCGCCCTGCGCCTGCATCGCCAAGGGTGGACGTCGGCCTACCTGAGCATTCCGCAGGCCGCGGGTCTGGCCACCGAAAGCCTGTCGGCGCACATCGGCCAGCGCATTCGCTGGGCCCGTGGCATGGTGCAGATCTTCCGCACCGACAACCCGCTGTTCGGGCGTGGCCTTAGCCTGTTCCAGCGGGTGTGCTACGCCAACGCGATGCTGCACTTCCTGGCCGGCCTGCCGCGGCTGGTGTTCCTGACGGCGCCTCTGGCGTTCCTGTTGCTGCATGCCTACATCATCTACGCACCGGCATTGATGATTCTGCTGTACGTGCTGCCGCACATGATCCACGCCAGCCTGACCAACTCGCGGATGCAGGGCAAGTACCGACAAACCTTCTGGGGCGAGGTCTACGAGACCGTACTGGCCTGGTACATCGCCCGCCCGACCACGGTGGCGCTGTTCGCGCCGAAAAAAGGCACATTTAACGTCACCGCCAAGGGCGGCCTGATGGAGCAGGAACAGTTCGACTGGCGCATCGCCCAACCTTACCTGTGGCTGGCAGCGCTCAACGTGGTGGGTCTGGGCTTTGCGGTGTGGCGCCTGGTCACCGGCCCGGCGGCAGAAATCGGCACGGTGATCGTCAGCTCGCTGTGGGTGATCTACAACCTGCTGATCATCGGTGCCGCAGTTGCGGTGGCCGCCGAAGTGCGCCAGGTGCGCCGCGCACATCGGGTGCAGATGCGCTTGCCGGCGGGGTTGATGCTGGCCAGCGGTCATGCCTACCCCTGCACCCTGGTCGACTACTCCGACGGTGGTGTCGGCCTGCAGGTACAGCCCGGTCTGGAGCTGAACCCGGGGGAGCAGGTACGCCTGCTGCTCAACCGCGGCCAGCGCGAGTTCGCCTTCCAGGCGAGTGTCACCCGTACTGTCGGGCAACACGTGGGGCTGGTGTTCCACGACCTCGCCCTGCAGCAGCGCATCGACCTGGTCCACTGCACCTTTGCCCGCGCCGATGCCTGGCTTGGCTGGAACGAGCAGCACGAGGTCGAGCGCCCACTGCGCAGCCTGATCGATGTGTTGAAGCTGGGCGGCGTCGGTTACGTGCGCCTGGTCGAGCACATGCCGCCATGGCTGCGGGCGTGGTTGCGCCCACTGCGTTCGCTGGCGCTGTGGCTGGCCAGCTACTGGCCCCGCACACCGCGGGCCATCCCTTCCATGAACCCTGTTGATCGAGACGCATGATGACTGGTTATCCCGCGCGTACCTGGGGCCTGGCGATGGCGCTGTTTACCGCCTTGTCGCAGAGCGCCGCTGCTGCTCCTGTAGCCCCGCTTGCCGAGCCTGCGGTACCCACATCCACGGTACCAAACTGGCAGGTTGCGAAAACCTTCGAGCAGCTTGGGCATGCTTCCGACAGCCTGCTGCTAGGTGTACGCAACAGCGAGCATATCGAGTTCGGCCTGCGTCGCGATCGCCTGGCCACCGATGCAAGTTTGCAACTGGACTACACGCCTTCGCCAGCCTTGCTGCCGAACCTGTCGCACTTGCGCGTCTACCTCAACGACGAGCTGATGGGCGTAGTTCCGGTGGAAAAGGAGCAGTTGGGCCAGCGTGTGCGTCGCCAGCTGCCGTTGGACCCGAAACTGCTCGGCGACTTCAACCGGGTACGTCTGGAGTTTGTCGGGCACTATACCGATGTCTGCGAAGACCCGGCGCACAGCGGCCTGTGGCTTAACCTTAACCGCAAGAGCCAGGTGCAGTTGCACGAGCAGGCGCTGGTGCTGGAAAACGACCTGGCGTATTTCCCGTTGCCGTTCTTCGATACTCGCGACACCGGCAGGGTAGTACTGCCGGTGGTGTTCAGCGGCGTGCCGAGCCTGGGCGAGCAGCGTGCGGCGGCAATCCTGGCATCCTACTTCGGCAGCCAGGCCGGTTGGCGCAAGGCCAGCTTCCCTGTGCTGTACAACCACCTGCCGGCCCGTGGCGAAAAACCTGCACCGAGCATCGTGTTTGCCAGCAACGACCGTCGCCCTGCGTTCCTCGCCGATCTGCAGCAGTTCCCGCCAGTCGACGGCCCCGTGCTGCAGGTGATCGATCATCCGGACGACCGCTTCAGCAAAGTGCTGCTGGTGCTGGGCCGTAACGACGACGACCTGATCAAGGCCGCCTCGGCGCTGGCGGTCGGCAACAATCTGTTCCGTGGCGCGCGCGTCAAAGTGGAGCAGATGACCGCGCTGCAACCGCGTCAGCCCTACGATGCGCCGAACTGGACGCGCACCGACCGGCCGGTACGGTTTGCCGAGCTGCTGGATTACCCCGAGCAACTGCAAGTCAGCGGCCTGCAACCGCGGCCGGTGACACTGGAACTGAACCTGCCGCCCGACTTGTTCGTCTGGCGCAACCAGGGTATTCCGCTGCGCACCCTGTACCGCTATACGGCGCCAGCGGTGACCGACGAATCGCGCCTGAGCATCAGCGTCAACGATCAGTACATCACAAGCATGCCGCTGGTGGGCAATGACCGGCGCGGCGGTACCCTTGAGGAAATGCGCCTGGCAGTGCTGTCCGGTGACAACACTGCATTGACCGAGAACTCGCTGGTGCCGGCGCTGAAGATTGGCGACCGCAACCGCCTGCGCTTCGACTTCAGCTTTGCCAGCACCCTGGGCAGCGCCCAGCGCGATCGCTGCCAGACCTCGCTGCCGGTGGACGTGCGTGCAGCGATCGACGACAACTCCACCATCGACCTTTCCGGTTACCACCATTACATCGCCATGCCCGACCTGCGTGCATTCGCCCGCAGTGGCTTCCCGTTCAGCCGCATGGCCGACCTGTCCGAGACGCTGGTCATCATGCCGGCCAAACCTACGGCGATGCAGGTCGGCACTTTGCTCGACACGGTTGGCGGGTTGGCCGGACAGATCGGTTACCCGGCGCTTGGACTGCAATTGATCGACGACTGGCAACAGGCCGCAGCGGCAGATGCCGACTTGCTGCTGATCGGCAGCCTGCCCGAGGCCCTGCGCGATGCGCCCAACCTTGGCCTGTTGCTCAGCGCTCAGCGTGACTGGTTACTGCAGGGCCGCAGCGCATCGTTGCCCGGCGGCCAGCGTTTCGATACTGAGCCGGTGGCTGCAAGCAGCCGCGTGGCGGTCAGCGCCCAGGCGCCGATTGCGGCCATCACCGGGCTGAAGTCGCCGTTCCACGAGCAGCGCAGTGTTGTGGCCTTGCTGGCCAACAGCGACAGCGATTACGCATTGCTGCGCGACGTGCTTGGCGATGTGGGCAAGCTCGATGCGGTGGCGGGTTCGGTAACGCTGGTACGCAGCAGTGGCGTGAGCAGCCAGTTCGTCGGCGAGCACTACTTCGTGGGCGCGCTGCCGTGGTGGCTGCTGCTGTGGTTCCACTTGTCCGAGCACCCTGTGTTGCTGGCGGTGATCGCGGCTGTTTGTGTGGTGCTGTTCGCCTTCTTGTTGTGGCGGGCACTGCGCTGGGCTGGCAAGCGCCGCTTGGGTGAGGCGGGGTGATGATGCGCCAGATGCTGGTAGGGCTGGTCGCCTTGGGCCTGCCCGTTTTCGCCACTGCCGGGTCGGTTTGCCCATGGCCTGCCTGGGAGCGGTTCAAGGCCGAGCTGGTGAGTGTGGATGGCCGGGTCATCGACCCGAGTGACGAGCGCCTGATCACCACCTCGGAAGGGCAGAGTTACGCGCTGTTCTTCGCCCTGGTAGGCAACGACCGGCAAACCTTCGCGCAGTTGCTGCGTTGGACCAGCAACAACCTCGCCGAGGGTGACCTGGCCCGGCATCTGCCTGCCTGGCTGTGGGGCCGTGACGGGCAGCAGCAGTGGCAGGTGCTGGACGCCAACAACGCCAGTGATGCCGACCTGTGGATCGCCTACAGCCTGCTGGAAGCAGGGCGGTTGTGGGACCAGCCGGCCTACACGCAGCTGGGCCAGCACCTGCTGTGGCGTATCGCCGCGCAGACCGTGCGCAAGCTTCCAGGCCTCGGCGTGATGTTGCTGCCAGGTGACTACGGCTTCGAAGACGCCCAGGGTACCCGCCTGAACCCCAGCTACCTGCCGCTGCAGCTGCTCGAACGTTTCAGCGAGGTGGACCCATTGTGGGGTGAGCTGGCGGCCAACACGCGGCGTTTGTGGTTGGCATCGTCGCCAAAGGGCTTTGCCCCGGACTGGTTGCTGTGGACGCCGGCCGGAAAGCCAGCGGCAGACACGAAACATGGCAATGCCGGTGATTATGACGCCATTCGCGTGTACCTGTGGGTCGGCATGTTGGCCGAGGGGGCGGCGCAACGCCGCGAACTGGTGGCCCATTATGCGCCGATGGTGGCATTGACCCAGCGCCAGGGGCTACCTCCTGAGCACCTGGATACACGCAGCGGTGAAGCCCGCGGCCATGGCCCGGCGGGTTTCTCTGCGGCCTTGCTGCCATTGCTTGCTGCCTCGCCTGAGCACGTGGCCGGCTTGGCGGCCCAGCGCCAGCGCTTGCGCGAACAGCCGATCGAGGCCAAGGCGTATTACAGCCAGGTGCTGGCGCTGTTCGGCCAGGGCTTCGACGAGGCCCGTTACCGTTTTGACCCGCACGGCCGCCTGTTGCCGGCCTGGAGCGCGCCATGCAGCGAATGATCGGCGTGTTGATGCTGGCGGCAATAACCTGGCAGGCAGATGCGCAACCCAAGGATATCGATGAACAGCGCCAATGGCTGCTGGACCAGGTACGCCGCGGCGAAGCGCTGCACCGTGACGACCTGGTGCGCGATGCGCTGGGCCGTTTGCAGTTGCTTGAACCGCGCAACCCGGACGTGTTGCTGGCGGCCTTGAGCCTGGCATTGCGCGAGAAGAACAGCAGTGAAGCGGAGCAGTTGAGTGCGCGGATCAGTGCCGTTGCGCCTGGCAGCCTGCAAGCACGTCAGGCCAGGCGCCTGCTTGAACTTCAACAACCGGCGCCTGCGCGGCGCTTGCAGCAGGCGCGTCTGCTGGCGGTTACCGGCCGTAACGAAGAGGCGCTGGCGGTGTACGAACAGTTGTTTGCCGGCGAACCACCCAGCCTTGAATTGGCCCTGGACTACTGGCGCGTGCGCGGCAATCTGCCAGGCCAACGCCCAGAGGCGATCCGCCAGTTGCAGCGGTTGGATCAGCAGTATCCAGGCAGTGCCGGGCTGCGCCAGACCTTGGCTGGCTGGTTGTTCGCCGAAAAGCGTGACCGCGAGGCCTTGGCCCTGCTCGATCAGCTGGCGCGAGACCCCGGTGCACGGGATGCCGCTGCCCAGCGCGAGTTCGACTACCTGTCCGGGCAAGCCGTGAGTGCCACCAGCGCGGCGGCCTGGCAAGCCTTTCTTCAGCGTTACCCGGCTTCACCGTTGTTGGCACAGGCCAGCGAGACCTTGCAACAGCAGCGCAAGCTGCTGGCCGACCCGGCATGGCAGGCCGGTCAACGGGGTAAGGCGTTGCTCGACAAGGGCCGTAATGTCGAAGCCGAAACGCAGCTGCGCCGCGCCCTGCGCCAGTACCCGGGCGATGCCAGCCTGCAGGGGGCCCTGGGTTATGCGTTGATGCGCCAGGGCCGCCATGAAGACGCCCATGCTGCGTTCCGCGCGGCGAGCGCCAAGGAGCAGGACACCTACCGGATCAGCCAATGGAAGGACCTGGAGTCGTCCAGCCAGTATTGGGCCCTGCTGAAAAAAGCCGAGCGGGCCCTGGCGGCGAAAGACGTGCGCGGTGCGCGCACACTTTACCGGCAGGCTCGCCAGCAACGGCCAAAGGATGAATACGCGCTTTTGGGCCTGGCAGATGTCTCGCTGGCCGAGGGCGATGTGGCGGCTGCCGAGCGGCAGTACCTGCAGGTACGGCGTATGGCGCCGGATAACGAAAGTGCCGTGCGTGGCTTGATGCGCGTTTACCAGGCGCAATCGCCAGGCAAGGCGCAGGCATACCTGGACAGCCTGCCACCACGGCAGCAGGCGCAGTTCGCCAGCCTGCGACGTAGCCTGGAACTTGCGCGGCTGCGCCAGCAAGGGGACGAAGCCCTGCAGCGCGAGGACTGGTCGACGGCCAGCCACGTGCTGGGCCAGGCCGCGGCTCTGGCCCCCGATGAGCCTTGGCTGGTGTATCAGCTGGCCAACAGCCTGCGTCACCAAGGGCGTACTGGCGAGGCCGACGCGGCATTTGCCAGGCTGGTGCGGCACCAGCCACATGATCCGGCAACGCGCTATGCCCACGGCCTGTTCCTGGAATCCAGCGAGCGTGATGCCTTGGCTCTGGACAGCCTGAGGGCGGTACCTCAGGCGACCTGGAGTGGGGACATGCACGCATTGGAGCAGCGTATTCAGCGACGTATGACCCTGGCCTCTGCGCAGCAGTTGCAGGCACAAGGCCGCAGTGCCGAGGCGACAGCCTTGCTTGAAGCCGGCCTGGCGCGTGGTGAAGGTAGCCCGGACGACTTGATGCTGTTGGCTGACTGGGCAGCAGCGCGTGGTGAACATGGCAAGGCGCGCAGATATTACCAGCGTGTACTGGTCGTGCAGCCTGGGCGTCCTGATGCACGCCTTGGGGTGATGGAAAGCGCCGTGGCCGAAGGCAACCTGCAGCAGGCCCGGCACATGCTGGGCGTGAAGGTGCCACGATTTGCCGCTGATGACGGCAACGCCCAGCGGCGCCTGGCGGCGGTGTGGACCGCGTTGGGCGAACACGATCAGGCGGCCAGGTTGCTTGACCGTGTTGCAGCGCAGCAGACGCGCCCCGATCCGTTGTTACGGCGCGACGCCGCCCGCCTGGTAGCGCAGGATGATCCTCAACGAGCACTGGACCTTTATGCGGCGGCGATGGCCGATGCACAGTTGCTGGACCGTGCTGCCGTAGCGCCACGGGATGACCGTGCATTGACCCTGGCCAGCCGCGAGCAGGATGGCGACGACTGGCTGGCCCGCAGCCTGCGCAGTGATGTGGATGCCCTGTATCGCCAGCGCAATACCCATGTGACGGTGATGCATGACTACGGCTGGCGCGAGGATGACGGTACGCCCGGCACGTCGGAACTGAGTACCCAGTCGACCTTGTTGCATGTCGACACTCCTTGGCAGGAGGGCACCGCGTTTGCGCGGGTAGAGCGCATTGGCATGGATGCGGGGTCGTTCGAGCCGAACGATCAGGGGCGCTACACCCCCGACTTCGGCAGTTGTCAGTTTGTTGGCCAGACCGCTGACGGCAAAACACTGCCCGCGTGCACGGGGGGATCGCAGACTGCAAGCGGCAGTCTGTTGGCGTTGGGTTGGCAGGGCAGCCGCTGGGCGTTCGACCTGGGCACCACCCAGGGCTATGCAATCAACAACTGGCTGGGCGGCGCAACGGTCAACGGTGACCTCGGGCAGGTTGGCTGGTCGCTGACCGCCTCGCGCCGGCCGATGAGCAATTCATTGCTGTCGTTCGCCGGCGCACGCGACCGCCCGACGGGCGTGCGCTGGGGCGGGGTCACTGCCAATGGCGCCACGCTCGGCCTGAGCTGGGACCAAGGTGGCGACAACGGGGTGTGGGCCAGCCTGGGGCACCATTGGCTGTACGGCGAAAACGTGGCCGACAACCAGCGGACCCGGGCCATGGCCGGCTTTTACCACCGCGTGGTGGAAAAGGCCGACGAGCGTGTGCGTGTTGGCGTGACGCTGATGCACTGGCGCCACGACAAGGACCTGGGCGGCTACAGCCTGGGGCAGGGCGGTTACTACAGCCCGCAGCGTTACAGTTCGGTGGGCGTGCCGGTCAGTTATGCCTGGCGCAACTACGACTGGTCGCTGCTGCTGGAAGGTTCCGTCAGCTGGTCTCAGGCCCATAGTGGCAGTAGCCGCTTGTACCCGGACGCACACATCAACCGCAAGGTACTGGCGCAATATAGCGTCGATTCCAACCTCGATGCGATGACTGAAGCCAGCGACAGCAGTGGGTTGGGCTACCGCCTGCGCGGGCTGTTCGAACGGCGCCTGAGTGACCAGTGGGTACTGGGCGGCGGCTTCGACTGGCAGCACAGCGATGACTATGCGCCTAGCCATGGCATGCTCTACCTGCGCTACCTGTTCGAACCGTGGCGGGGCAACCTGGCCCTGCCGGTGACACCACTGGAGCCTTATAGCGAGTGGCGGTGACGGCAATCGCTGCGTTGCAAGGGGCGCGCCTGCACGGGGCGATGCGGGCCAAGGGTTGACACCAGGCACGCCGCCCCACCATTATCCAACCATACCTACGCAACGGGCTTGCCAGCATGTCCCCATCCAACCACGCCATTTCCGCTTCGGGCTTCATCGCCCAGGCAGGCGCGTGCGTTGCCGTTGCCAAGAAATCCAAGAAACAGCCGCTCATCTGACCGAGGCGCGCTGTCTCGTCAGGTGGGCTGACGAGACAGAAGGCGCCAGGTATCCCTGCCACCACCTCCACTCTTCGCCCTGCTGACGCTGACTTTCGGTCAACATCAGGAGTTTTTGCATGTCGAATTTTCGTGGTATCTGGATCGCCCTCGTTACGCCAATGCGCGCCAATGAAATCGACTTCCCAGGCCTGGAAAAGCTGGTGAAGAAACTGCTCGAAGACGGTGTGGCCGGTTTTGTGGTGTGCGGTACCACGGGTGAGGCAGCGGCGATGTCCAAGGCCGAGCAACTGGCGGTGCTGGATGCCGTGCTGGCCTGGGTGGAGCCGGGTAGGGTGGTCATGGGCCTGTCAGGTTACAACCTGCGCGAACTGTTGGCCTTACAGGCTGAGATCCAGCAGCGTGACATTGGCGGGCTGCTGGTTCCCGCACCTTGCTACATCCGCCCTTCGCAGGCTGGCATCGAAGCCTTCTTCGCCACCGTGGCCGATGCTGCCAGCGTGCCAGTGATCGTCTACGACATTCCCTACCGCACCGGCGTGCGCATCGAACGTGAAACCCTGCGCCGTATTGTGCGCCATCCACGCATTGCAGCGGTGAAAGACTGTGGCGGTGACAGCGAGACGACCATGGCCCTGATCGAGGACGGCCACGCCCAGGTGCTGGCCGGTGAAGACCTGCAGATCTTCAATAACCTGTGCCTGGGTGGGGCTGGGGCCATTTCAGCCTCCGCACATGTGCGCGCCGACCTGTACGTACGCATGGTGCAGCAGGTCGACAGCGGCGATTGGGCCGCCGCGCGTGGTACGTTCTACCAGTTGCTGCCCTGGATCAAGGTGGCCTTTGCCGAGCCCAACCCGGCCGTGGTCAAGGCGGCGTTGCAGGCGCAAAGCCTGATTGCAGACGAGCTGCGCGAGCCCATGCAGGCGTGCACGAATACCACCCGAAGCAAGCTGCAAAACGTGCTGTGTTCACTCGGCGCCTGAAGTTGATGGCGGGTTGAAAAGCAGCCAGGTACTTGGCCGAGGTGGGGTTGACGGGTGCCTTGCTGCGGCCTTCTACCAGCAGAGGAACCGTGCCTATTGCCAGGGCCGCTTTGCGGCCCTGTCGCGACCTCAGGCTGCTCCTACACTGGCTGGGTCGGCAGGCGCTTTTCCATCGGCTGATACACCAGCCCGGCAAGCTCGCCCACGTCGCCTGCCGGGGTAAAGCCGTAGCGTTGGTAAGCGGGTACAGAAGACAATGATGCCTTTACCGTCACCACCTCAGTTCTGGCATGCTCCAGTGCTGCGTTCATCAGGCGCTTGCCTATGCCCTGGCGTTGCAGGCCTGGTGCAATGAACAACATCGCAACGTGACGGCCTTCCTTGAGCTCGATCAGCCCCGCGATAGCGCCTTCGACAAAACAGGCCAGCATGAGGTTGTCACCCTGCATGCGCTCGGCAAACGCCTGGGGTGCCGACACCTGGGTAAAGGTCTCGATACCTTGCGCCGATAGCGTGGGCGCGACCGCCTGCATGAAGGCATCCATGCACAAGGCGCAGGCCTGGGGGAGGTCGTCAGGGGTGAGCGTGCGTACTTGCATGGTAATCGTCCTTGTATGGTTTCCTTCTGCTGCCAACTTTAACCTGTTACGGGTTCAAGGGCCGAGCCTTGAGGCGTTAACCCAAAGCACACAGCGCGTGCTTTTATTGGCGGCATCAAGCTGCCGTGGCAGCGCCCGGCATGCGTTCGCCAATCAGGATGTCTTCGAAGAATGCCCCGACAGGTTCGGTAGGGTGGCACAGTTGTATCTCCAGCACCCATACCACCTCGCTCGGGACAATCTCCACCTCGGCCAGCTTGTCCTGGCTATACAACACATGCGGGAAGTCGGCGATGCGATGCCCGGCCAGGTTGCGCTCCAGCTGCCAACCTTTGGCCTGGGCACTGCGCTCGGCGAAGTCATACAGTTCACGTCCGGTCAACCCGCGGCCCCAGGCCTGGCGAGTCTCGTCGAACACTTCATGCAGTGCCTTCACGCAGGCGTGGTGCAGGGCGTGCTGGCCAAACACGAACGTATCGCCATAGTCACCTTCATAGCCATCCCATACCGGGCCAACGTCGACCACGACGATGTCCGTGGCGCGTAGCGCACGTTGGAGGTCAATGCCTTGCCGTGGCGTACGCACGGTATCGTCGCCAAATCGGATGTAGGTGGGGTGCCAGGTGTGTGAGGCGCCCATCGCCTGCAGGGTATGCGCGGCCATCTCCAGTGCCTGTGCGGTGGTCATGCCGACCTGCAGTTGGCTGGCAATGGCGGCCACGGCCCGCACCGACTGTTCGCGGGCCGCGAGCATGCCGTCCAGCGAATAACGTGGGCCGACCTTTTCCAGCTCAGGGTGCAGCGTGCTGGCTGCTGAAGCCTGCGTTGTCAGTGCACCACTGGCGACAAAGGCCTCGGCCACAAAACGATGGGGCTGTACCCCTGCCGCAAGGCATTGCTCGCGGGCCTGGGTGATCATCGTGGCATTGCCGCAGGCATAGACCTGGGCTTCGTCCCACCGATGCGTCTGGCTGAGCGCCACCTGCTGTATACGTGCCTGGGCCGAGAGCACCGGTTGCCAGCGGAAGTGCGGGTGCGCACTGCTGGACACGTCGAGAAATTCGCGGTCATAAAAATCCGCCGGCGATGAGCCGCCCCAGTACAGCGTGACTTCGGCGTCGCCGGCCAAGGCCGTCAGCAGCAGCGGTTTGATGCCGGCGTAACCTGTGCCGGTGGCGAAAAGGATCAGCGGGCGCTGGTCATCGTGCTGCCAGGTACAGGCGCCCAGCGGGCCTTCGAGCTTTACCGTTGCACCTGCTTGCAGGGTGGGCAGCAAGCCTTCGGTGAACAGGCCGCCGCTGACCTTGCGGATGTGAAACACCAGTTGCCCTTGTTCCTGGGCAGGCAGGTTGGCGATGGAGAAACAGCGGCTGTCGCCGTTGTCCAACTGAAACCGCATGTACTGGCCCGCCCGCACCTCCAGCGGCTGAGCAGGCTGCAGCACCAGTTCGACAATATCTGCGCTCAGCGCGCGCTGGCCAAC
Source organism: Pseudomonas sp. 3HC3 (assembly GCF_044904505.1). NCBI lineage: Bacteria > Pseudomonadati > Pseudomonadota > Gammaproteobacteria > Pseudomonadales > Pseudomonadaceae > Pseudomonas > Pseudomonas sp. 3HC3. The sequence continues at coordinate 32,069 of NZ_JADDRH010000007.1, read as the reverse complement.
GACCTGTGCATGGGTTTCCAGTGCCGGGGCGTCCAGTGACCAGCCGGGTATTTCCAGGCGCATGTCGCTGCAGGCGTGGCTCTGGCACAGCAACATCTCGTCGGCGGCCAAGGGATAGGAAGGCGGCGGTGTGTCCGCATCCCGCTGCTTGTCCTGATGCTGCCCCGACACCACCTTGACCTTGCACGAGCCGCAGGCGCCGCGGCGGCAGGAGAAGGGTACCGGCAGGCCGCTGGCGAGCATGGCATCGAGCAGCAACTCCTGGCTGGCTTCGAAGGTTTTGCCCGAGGGCGACAACTCAATGACGTGGCGGCTTTGCATGAACACCTCGGGGCAAATGGAGGTCCGATTGTTGCTATAGTCCAGGACCAGCAGAACCTCCAGTTTTGGATATTTCATATGGTCCAGCTTCGTAAATGGCAGCCACTGCTCAAGCTCGATGGGGCGCAAGCGTCGTACCGGCAGATTGTCGAAGGGCTGGTGGCCGCAATCAGCGAGGGTCGCCTGCGCCCTGGCACGCCGTTGCCGGGCACGCGGGAGATGGCGCAACTGCTGAACGTCAATCGCAAGACCGTGATCCTTGCTTACGAGGAAGCCGAGACCAAGGGCTGGCTGCAAAGCGTGCAACGCCGGGGCACCTTTGTCAGCCAGCAGCTGGCGCCTGGCACAGCGGCCGTTTCCGGTGCCGTGCGGCCTTTTGCCCTGGCGCTGCCAGAGGAGCCTGCCGTTGCCTACTTCAAGGCGAACGAACAGGCTGTAGCCCAGCAAGGGCGTCCAGGGGCCTTGTTCTTCGACAACGGCGCCTGTGACCACCGCCTGCTGCCACAGGCTGTACTGCACCGTTATTACCGTAATGCCTTGCGCAGCAGCTTCACCAGCAACAGCGTGCGCCATGGCAGCGAGTGCAGCAGCCGCAATCTGCGCAGCGCCCTGGCCGATATGCTGCGGCACAATCGCAGCCTGAACGTTGGCGCCGAGCATATCTGCCTGACCCAAGGGGTGCAGATGTCGCTGTCCCTCGTGGCCAGTGTGTTGCTCAAGCCGGGTGACGTTGTGCTGGTCGAGCGCCTGAGTTACCCCCCAGCGTGGGAGATCTTCCGTCAGTTGGGTGCCCACCTGGTGACCGTGGAGCTGGACCATGAGGGTTGCCGGGTCGACCAGCTCGAGGCCCTGTGCCGGCAGCACAAGGTGCGGATGATGTACATAACGCCCCATCACCAGTTCCCGACCACGGTCAGCCTGCCAGCCGGGCGCAGGCAACAGCTGCTGGAACTGGCGCGCCAGCATGCCTTTTGCGTGGTCGAAGAAGATTACGACTACGAATACCACTTTGCCGGGCGGCCCTATCTGCCTTTGGCCAGCGACCGCCAGCAACGGCACGTGATTTACATCGGCTCACTGTCCAAGCCTTTGGGCAGTACGTTCCGTTGCAGCTATATCGTGGCACCGGTGGAAGTGACAACCGCGCTGGAACGCAGGGCCATGCTGACCCTGGGGCAGGGCGATGCAGTCATGCAGCAGATGTTGGCGGACCTGATCAATGATGGCGAGCTGAAGAAACACCTGCGCCGAGTCAACCGCGAGTACCGGCGCCGGCGTGAGACCTTGTTGGGGTGTTTGCGCGATGCGTTCGGTGAGCAGATCAGCGTGCAGGCGTCAGAAGGTGGCCTGGCGCTGTGGGTGAGGTTTGCCGATGGGATCAACGTGGATCAGTTGGTCGACAACGCACTGGAACTGGACCTGGTGGTGCGCAGTGGGCGACAGTTTTCACCGTTTGGCCATGCCGAGAACGCCTTGCGCCTGGGATTTGCTTCGCTGGATGCGGATGAGATCCGGCAGGCGACCCAACGCCTGGCAGACGCAGCGAAAGCGATTGGCAAGGCGCGGTAGCGGATGGCACGGGCTTCGCCCGTGTTCGCGGGCAAGCCCGCTCCCACAATAACCGCGCTGGCCTCAGGATTTATGCAAAAGGGTTATGCCCTCAAGGGTTTCGAGGCCTCTGGGTCTCAACGCATTCCGTTCGGTTACCGCACATAACCGCATCACGGCGCCTCAAGCCTGCGCCAGCACCTCCGATAGCTGCACACCCACCGTCGAATCATCGACCAGACGTGGTGCCAACAAGGAGTACTGCCTGCATGCTTGCCAACTTGAAAATTCGCACCGGAATGTTCTGGGTGTTGTCGCTGTTCAGCCTGACCCTGCTGTTTTCGACCGCCAGTGCCTGGTGGGCTGCCTTGGGTAGCGACCAGCAGATCACTGAACTGGACCAGACTGCGCACCAGTCGGACCGGTTGAACAATGCGTTGCTGATGGCGATTCGTTCCAGCGCCAACGTGTCTTCGGGCTTTATCGAGCAGTTGGGTGGCCATGACGAGAGTGCAGGCAAGCGCATGGCGCTGTCGGTGGAGCTGAACAACAAGAGCCAGGCGCTGGTCGACGAATTTGTCGAAAACGCCCGCGAACCCGCCCTTCGCGTGCTGGCAACCGAGCTGCAGGCAACCTTTGCCGAATACGCCAAGGCGGTGGCCGGGCAGCGTGATGCGACCCGCCAGCGTTCGCTGGAGCAGTATTTCAAGGTCAACAGCGATGCCGGTAATGCCATGGGACGGCTGCAAACCCTGCGCCAGCAACTGGTGACCACGCTGAGCGAGCGTGGCCAGCAAATCATGCTCGAGTCGGACCGGCGTCTGGCCCGGGCACAATTGCTGAGCGTGTGCCTGCTGGGCATGACCGTGGTGCTGGCGGTGCTGTGCTGGGCTTTCATTGCCCAGCGTGTGTTGCACCCACTGCGTGAAGCCGGTGGGCATTTCCAGCGCATTGCCAGTGGCGACCTGAGTGTGCCGGTGCAAGGGCAGGGTAACAACGAGATCGGCCAACTGTTCCATGAGCTGCAGCGCATGCAACAGAGCCAGCGCGACACCCTTGGGCAAATCAACAACTGTGCCCGGCAGCTGGACGCCGCTGCCACAGCGTTGAACGCGGTCACCGAGGAAAGCGCCAACAACCTGCGTCAGCAGGGGCAGGAGCTGGAGCAGGCCGCGACTGCCGTGACCGAAATGACCACGGCAGTGGAGGAGGTTGCGCGCAACGCGATCACCACCTCGCAAACCACCAGTGAATCCAACCAGCTGGCCGCGCAAAGCCGCCGGCAAGTCAGTGAAAACATTGACGGCACCGAAGCCATGACCCGCGAAATCCAGACCAGCAGTGCGCACCTGCAGCAGTTGGTGGGGCAGGTGCGGGACATCGGCAAGGTGCTGGAAGTGATCCGCTCGGTGTCCGAGCAGACCAACCTGCTGGCGCTCAATGCTGCCATCGAGGCGGCCCGTGCCGGTGAGGCCGGGCGCGGCTTTGCGGTGGTGGCGGATGAGGTGCGCACACTGGCCTACCGCACGCAACAATCGACCCAGGAAATCGAGCAGATGATCGGCAGCGTGCAGGCGGGGACCGAAGCTGCGGTGGCTTCCATGCAGGCCAGCACCAACCGCGCCCAGTCGACACTGGACGTGACTCTGGCCTCGGGGCAAGTGCTGGAGGGCATCTACAGTGCGATCGGCGAAATCAACGAGCGCAATCTGGTCATTGCCAGTGCGGCCGAAGAGCAGGCTCAGGTGGCGCGGGAAGTAGACCGCAACTTGCTGAACATCCGCGAACTGTCGAACCATTCCGCGGCAGGTGCGCAGCAGACCAGCGAGGCGAGCAAGGCGTTGTCGGGGCTGGTGGGGGAGATGACGGCGTTGGTGGGGCGGTTCAAGGTTTGAGCCGCTGCGCCTGCGTGGAACATTAAGATAAGGTTAAACTTATTCAAAGTTCCCTTTGCGGGTTGACTTCGATACTACGCTTGAATAAAGTTCGACCGCCCCGAGCGCGGGGCCTTTTTTCCCTTCACTGAAGAATTCAATGGACACAGTATCTAGTCGCTGTCTGACCCCTGCCGTATGGCCCGGTCAGGCACTTGAACCGGAACACCGGTCCCGACACCCCGGTCGGGCAAGCCGCGCCAGAGCCTGATGCTCCGCTGTGACTTGCCGCCGCCGGTGTTGGCCGGTTGGAGGCAAGCTCATGAACCTCACTTCATTCGTTTCACATCGCCAGCCTGCGTGCCTTGCGCCACAGCAGGCCCGCGCCTGGCCGCTGCGTCTGCACGGCTATCTTGACCACCACCAGGAACCCCCCAGTAGGTGCGGGGTGCTGGCGCGTCTTCATGCACGCTTGAGCCTCCGCACTTCTCACTGAATAACAGATATTAAACGGTATCTTTGTGCTCGAACTTTTCACGTTAAAAGTTCGCGGGATAACTATTGACCTGTGTTTATGAAAAGGGATTAAACCATGGATTGCGCGAGTAGAAAGTTCGCTGCCGAAACAACTTCCGACTCTCGGCAGCGGACAGACAACTGTCGGAAAGAACCAGCATTATTCAGCGACCCGACATGCCTTCGTTCACCGCCTGAGTGAAACGTCTGTGTGTCGTGCCGCCGCAGCGGCAGGAGCACAGCAACATGACTGTCAAACACCGTAACACCTCATCGGCCAAGGCCGAACGCGAAACCCGCCTGTCCACCCGCGCCGCCCGTGAAGCGCGCAATGGCCTGGCGGTCACCCTCGCCAACCTCGATGCCAGCGAACAGGGCCTGACCGAGCACGAAGCCGCCAAGCGCCTGGCGCGCAATGGGGCCAACCAGGTCGCCCACGGCCCGCAACCCCACGCCTTGGTACAGTTTCTCAAGGCCCTGCATAACCCGTTCATCTATGTACTGCTGACCCTGGCCGGGATCAGCTTCGTCACCGACTACTGGCTGCCGCTCAGCGCAGGCGAAGCCGACGACGCCGACCTGACCAAGGTCATCATCATCATGACCATGGTCAGCCTCAGCAGCCTGCTGCGCTTCTGGCAGGAGTACCGCTCGAACAAGGCTGCCGACGCGCTCAAGGCAATGGTGCGCACTACTGCCACCGTGTTGCGCCGCGAGCAGATCGGGCAAGCCCCGCGCCTGCGCGAAGTGCCCATGGACGAACTAGTGGCCGGCGACATCGTGCAGCTTTCTGCAGGTGACATGATTCCCGCCGATATCCGCCTGCTCGAAGCGCGAGACCTGTTTATCAGCCAGGCCGTGCTCACCGGCGAAGCGTTGCCGGTCGAAAAGTACGACACCTTGGGTAATGTCGCGCAGAAGTCCGCCGCCGAGCATGGCGCACATCAGGATAACCTGCTCGAGTTGCCGAACATCTGCTTCATGGGGACCAATGTGGTCAGTGGCCGCGCCCGCGCCGTGGTGGTCGCCACCGGCCGACGCACCTATTTTGGCTCGCTGGCCAAGGCCATTGCCGGTTCGCGCAGCCAGACCGCGTTTGACCGCGGCGTGAACAGCGTCAGCAGCCTGTTGATCCGCTTCATGCTGGTGATGGTGCCAGTGGTATTCATGATCAACGGAGTGGTTAAAGGCGACTGGGGTGATGCCTTCCTCTTCGCGCTTGCCGTGGCAGTGGGCCTGACCCCGGAAATGCTGCCGATGATCGTCAGCGCCAACCTGGCCAAGGGCGCCGTGGCCATGGCCCGGCGCAAGGTGGTGGTCAAACGCCTGAATGCCATCCAGAACCTGGGCTCCATGGATGTACTGTGCACCGACAAGACCGGCACGGTCACCCAGGACCGGATCATCCTCGAGCACCATGTGCGCTTCGACGGCCAAACCGACAATCACATCCTCGAGCTGGCTTGGCTCAACAGCCATCACCAAAGCGGCATCCGCAACCTGATGGACCAGGCCGTGCTGCATTTCGCCGGCCAGGACCGCCAGTTCCAGGCGCCTTACGCCTACGCAAAGGTCGACGAACTGCCGTTCGACTTCATCCGCCGCCGCCTGTCAGTGGTAGTGAAGAATGCCTTGGGCGATCACCTGCTGGTAAGCAAAGGGGCGGTCGAGGAAATGCTTGCCATCGCCACCCATGTGCAGGAAGGCGACAAGGTCGTTGCCCTTGACCCGTGCCGCCGCCAGCATCTGATGGCCAGTGTCGATGCCTTCAACCAGGACGGCTTCCGCGTGCTGGTGGTTGCCACCCGGGAGATCCCGGCGGCCGAAGGCAAGGCGCAGTATCACACCGAAGATGAGCGCAATCTGGTCATCCAGGGCATGCTGACCTTCCTCGACCCGCCCAAGGAAACTGCCGGCCCGGCCATTGCCGCCTTGCGCGACATGGGCGTGCAGGTAAAGGTACTGACCGGCGACAACCCGGTGGTCACGTCGAAGGTTTGCCGTGAAGTGGGCCTGGCGCCAGGCCAGCCATTGCTCGGCCAGGACATCGAGGGCATGGACGACACCACCCTGAAGCTTCAGGTGGAGGAGCGCACCGTCTTCGCCAAGCTCACCCCGTTGCAGAAATCACGGGTGCTCAAAGCCTTGCAGGCCAATGGTCACACCGTGGGCTTCCTTGGCGACGGCATCAACGACGCCGCAGCCCTGCGCGATGCTGATGTCGGTATCTCGGTGGACAGCGGCACTGACATCGCCAAGGAATCGGCCGATATCATTTTGCTGGAAAAGAGCCTGATGGTGCTCGAGGAGGGCGTGCTCAAAGGCCGCGAAACCTTTGGCAACATCATGAAGTACCTGTGCATGACTGCCAGTTCCAATTTCGGCAACGTGTTCTCGGTCCTGGTGGCCAGTGCGTTCATTCCGTTCCTGCCGATGCTGGCGATTCACTTGTTGCTGCAGAACCTGATGTATGACTTTTCCCAGCTGTCGCTGCCCTGGGACCGCATGGACAAGGCGTTCCTCAGCAAGCCACGCAAATGGGATGCCCGCAACATCGGCCGCTTCATGTTGTGGATAGGTCCTACGTCGTCGATCTTCGACATCACCACGTTCGCCCTGATGTGGTACGTGTTCGCCGCCAACAGCGTCGAAATGCAGGCGCTGTTCCAGTCTGGCTGGTTCATCGAGGGGTTGCTGTCTCAGACGCTGGTAGTGCACATGCTGCGCACTCGCAAGGTGCCGTTCTTCCAGAGTACCGCTGCATTGCCAGTGGTATTGGCAACGGGGCTGGTCATGGCATTGGGTATCTATATCCCGTTCTCCCCTGTGGGGGCGATGGTTGGCCTGGTGCCGCTGCCGTGGGAGTACTTCCCTTGGCTGGTCGCCACCCTGCTGGGCTACTGCGTGGTCGCCCAGGCCATGAAGACCCTCTACATCCGCCGTTTCGGCCAGTGGTTCTGAGTCATTCAAGGAGAGCCGACCATGCGAGTACTGATCTGTGCAGGACGCAACTACGCCGACACCCGGCGCTGCCGGCAGGCCTTGGACGACGTCCAGCGCCAGCGGCCAATCCGGGTGTTGATCCACGGTGGCAGCCAGTTCCTTGGCGGGGAAATCGAAAGCTGGGCGCGCGAACATGGCGCCGATCTGGTGCGCTACCCGCCAAACTGGCAGCTGCACGGCAAGCAGGCCGAACGCTTGCGCAACCTGTTCATGCTCAATGACAGCCGCCCTGACCTGTTGCTTGCCTTGCCCGGTGGCGATGACACCGAGGAGCTGCTGGCCAGGGCCCGTGGTGCCGAGGTTCAGGTGATGTGCGCCAGGCAACCACGTCAGCCCGAGCGGGGCGATTGCAGCTAATGCAAGCGCCTGGGGCCGTACGGTACCTGTGGGAGCGGGCTTGCCCGCGAAGCAGGCGCCTCGGTTTCACGGCCTCAAGCATTGCGCAGCCGCCCTGGGCGGCTGCTCAGCCTGGCTGCGCCGCCAGATCGTTGCTGACGTTGCGCCCCAGCACCAGCACGGTGACAAAGCCACAGCCCACCAGCGCCGTGGCCAGGCTCAGCAGTACCGCAGTGCCCATATGGTCTACGACTTGCCCGCCGAAGAACGAGCCCACGGCAATGATCACCTGGAACATGGCCACGAACAGTGGCATGCCACGCTCGACGTCCTTGGGCGCCACGACAAACATCCAGATATTGGCGCAAGCCGGGAACGCACCGAAGGCAAAGCCCCACAGTGCGATCAGCATCGCGGCACCCGTCATGCCGGTGGCGAAGTGGGGGAACAGGGCGGTGCTGACTGCGATCATGAGCGCGACCAGCATCAGCGTATGCCGCACGCTGCGGTTGGCAGCAAAGCCGGCGAAGATGTTACCCATGAAGCCGGCCACGCCATACAACAGCAACAATGAACCGATCGTAGGCCCGTCAAAGCCGGCATTCTGTTTGAAAAACGGTGCGACATAGGTGTACGCAGCAAAGTGTGCCAGGCCGATCAGCAATACGGCGATCAAGCCGACCCGTGCTTGCGGGTTGATGAACAACGCCGGCAGGTCGCGGATGCGGATGGCCTTTTCCGGCATCAGCCGCGGCAGCAGGAATACCTGTGCCAGCAGCACCGGTACGCCTACCAGTGCAGTGACCAGGAACGTCATGCGCCAGCCCATCAGGCCACTCAGCCAGGTGCCCACAGGCACGCCCACTACGGTCGCCAGGGTTACGCCAGCCATGATGATGGAGTTGGCTTTGGCTACGCCCATCCCGTCAGGTGCCAGGCGGCCGCTGAGGGCGATGGCTGTGGCCCAGAAGCCGCCAATACTGATACCCAGTAGCACCCGGCCGGCCAACAGCAGGCTGAAGTCGCTGGCGTAGGCCACGATGGCGTTGGCGATGATCATGATCAGCGTCAGGCCGATCAGCAGGTAGCGCCGGTCCAGTGCGCCGACGCCTACGGAAATCAGCGGGGCGGCCAATGCAGCCATGATGCCGGGCAAGGTCACCATCAGGCCGGCAAGGCCTGCACTGATGCCAAGGTCGCTGGCCACATCGTTCAGCACCCCCACCGGGAGGAACTCACTGGTGACCAGGGCGAACGCACCCACGGCTACTGAGAGGATTGCCAGCCATTGCTGGGTGATACTCTGTTGATTGTGTTCGGGAAGGCCGCGAGGGGCCTGGCTGTTGCTTGGCATGGGATAGGTTCCATGAGGGATCTCGCCTGTAGCAGGCGCAAGAGCGGGGGGATTTGCAGGCGATTGTAGAGACGGCCTTGCCTGGCCGACAGGCAGGCCGCTCGATAGTAATCATCAGTGCAATCGATGAAACGCCTTGCGTAGAGCGGCTGCTCTGAGCAATGGCGTCCCGCTTGCGAATGCTATGGGCGGGGGCCTTTCTTCCCTAACCCGCGCGCAGTCAGGCTAGCCAAGGGCGCTTGTGCTTGACCCGGACAGGTGCAAGAGGCGGCACTGCAGCGTGCTCATGCCGCCTATGGCGCCACCAGCACATCACACAGTGATTCGTTCAGCACATGCTTGGTGACGCTGCCCACCAGCAGCTCCTCCAGCGCGCTTGCCCCCTGCTTGCCGACCACAATCAGGTCGCACTCCAGCTCCTGCTCCTGCTCGACAATGCACCAGCCCGGGTTACCGTGCACCAGGACCTGCCGTGCATCGGCCATGCCGGCAGCCTCACTCAACGCCGCGAGTTGTGCTTCTGCATCCTTGCGAATGACATTGCGGTAGTGGGTGAGGGTGCTGTGGTCGATATGGGCGAAGCGCACGCTGGCTTCAAACGGGGCTTCGTACACATGCAGCAGAATGATCTCCGCTTGCGGGGCAATGGCCTTGGCCAGTTTGAGGGTGCGCAGTGAAACGGGCGAAAAATCGACCGGCACCAGCACAGTGCGGTAGGCATCACGAGGGGCCGGCTTGACCACGAGCAAAGGGCAGGGCATGTGGTTGAGCATTTTCTGCACGGTTGAACCCAGCAGCAGGCGCCGCGCCACGCTCTGGCCCCTGGCCCCACACACCAGCAGGTTGCTGTGCTTGTCCTGCGCCACCCGGTTGATCTCCGTGATCACCGACCCGCTGGCGACCTGCACGCCAGCGGAGATACCGTAGCGCTGGAACAGCATGGCTGCCAGTGCGCGGGTTTTTTCGCCAGCGCTATCCAGTACGCGTTTCAGCAGGTCGTCATCAGGCGTCATCAACTGTTTGAGGCGCTCGAAGGGTGCCGGGTTGGCAACGTAAAGCAGGTCCAGCGAGGCCTGCTGCGCATCGCTCAGGTAGGCAGCGCGCTCAGCTGCGTTGCGGGCGTGTGGGGAAAGGTCGGTGGCAACCAGTATGTGTTTCAGCGGGTTCATGTGGGGCTCCTTGTCCAAGGTCGCGCACCGTGATCAAGCGGTAAACCTTGAGCACAGTGCGCTTGGCGGTACTTGAGTCGTTCCTTGCGTGCAGCCATCGTCGCGCGAACTCGGCGCAAGGGCTTGATCTGGGTCAATGGCGTGTAGGTGTAGCGGCAGGTCATGCCGGCAACAGCACACGCAGCAACCCCGTCACGACAATGGCAAATACCACCACCGGCAAGAGGGAAAACCGCGCAGCGGCGTACACGGTAAGCCCCAGAGCAATCAGGTCGGCCGGGTGCCCGGAAACGAACTTGGGTGCGATCACGGCAATCAGCACGCAACCGGGCGCGGCGTTGAGCACCTGGGCCAGTTGCGGGCCCAGGGTGCGGTTGCGCAGCAGTAGAAAGCCCAGCGCACGGGTCAGGTAGGTGACCACGGCCATGCCAATGATGGTGACCAGCGTAGCAACGTCAATCATGGCTTGGCCCACAAATAGGCAGTCACCAGGCCGGCTACCGTGCCCGCGAGCACGTACCAGCCACCGGGGATCAGCAGGTAGAACAGCGCTGCGGTAAACAGGCTGAACAGCCATGGCAGGGCAGCGTGTACACCTTTCCACAGGCCTTTGAGCAGTACCAGGAAGACCGCGGCGAAGGCCATGTCGAAGCCATAGCTTCGCAGGTCGCCGAGCAGCGGCCCGATCTGCGTACCAAGGCTGGTGAAGGTGACCCAGGTGATCCAGAGGGATAGCGACACGCCCATGAAGTAGCGCAGGCTGAAGCCGCCACGCCGGCGTGCATCGGCCAGGCCCATGGCCCAACTCTCGTCACACATGAAGAACAGCGCCCCTAATACCTTGGGCAACGGCAGGTGGCTCAAGCAAGGCGCCAGTGTCGCGCCCATCAATAAGTGGCGGCTGTTGATCAGCAGGGTCATGGCAACAATCACAAGGATTGCCGGCGGTGAGGTCCACAGCTCGATTGCGGCGAACTCCGAGCCGCCACCGAAGTTGAGGCCGGTCATCAGTGCCACTGCGCCTGCTGTCAATTGGTGTTGGGAGGCTTGCGCACCGAGTACCAGGGCAAAGGGGATGAACCCAAGCAAGACCGGCAGGGCGGCAACGGCGCCACGGCGCAGCTCGCTGTGCGGCGTGGTATCGGGTGGGTCGTTCAGGACAGGTTCAAGGGTATTCATGGTTACCTCCAGTGGAGGCAAATTATTCCAAGGAACTACTGGAATTTGCTTGCGTAATTGCGCTCATGCACTGAATATTTGGAAGTGGCTACCTATAATATCGAGAAAAAGGTTTTTCAATGCCAATCAAGCTAGATGCCATCGATCGACGTATCCTCCGGGCGCTGCAGCGTGACGGCAGGTTGCAGAACCAGGAGCTGGCCAAACAGGTAGGCTTGTCTGCCTCGCCGTGCCTGCGCCGGGTACGCCTGCTGGAGGAGGCAGGGGTGATCGAGCGTTATGTGGCGCTGCTGGACCCGGCCAAAGTCTCGCTGGGCCTGACCCTTTTCGTGAGGGTGTGGCTCAAGCGTCAGGACCAGGAAACCACGGACGAATTTGTGGAGGCCGTACGCCAGTTGCCCGAAGTGGTGGAGTGCCATGTGATGGCGGGCGATTGTGATTTGATGCTACGGGTAGTGGCAGCAGACTTGGAGGCCTATCGACGCTTCCAGGTGGCGCACCTGACCAGCCTGAGCGTGGTCCAGAACGTAAAGACCGAAGTACCGATGGAAAAAATCAAGTTGACCACCGAACTGCCGGTGTAGCTGCAAACCTGCATGAAACGGGTCACCAGGTCAGCGCCAGGTTCCTTGGCCAAACCCTGGCGTTCACGCTGTAACGGCCGACCATTGCTCGAACGCTGCCTGCATGCTTTGCCGGGTCTGTGCGTCGGCGGGGATCAGGTGTTCGATGCGCAATGACTGCACGGTGACATCCAGCGGCATGCCGAAGGTGGTGAACGTGGACAGGAACCTCAGCTCGCCATACGGGGTGTTCACGCGGGTCAGCAACAAGGGGGTGGCTGTCGCCGTCTGGCACGGGCTTACCGGGGCCGGCAAGTCGCGCAAGTGCGCTGCCAGTGCCGGATTGCCTGCGGCCTCCCTGGATGCGCGGTGCCAGGCTGCAGCGCGGATTTCCGGCGCGTTGGCCAGGTGATCACCCAGACCACCGGGGCACAGCAGTGTCTGCAGCAGGTTGAGGCCGGTCGCCGCCTGTGCGCTGACACCGGCCATCGCCAGCAGCAGGCCGGTACTGGCATTGGCGGCGATGACGTCCCAGTTGCTGTCGATGACGATCGCCGGAGCGGGGTTGTTCACCTGCAGAATATGCTCGATGGCAGTATTCACCAAGGCCAGTTCAGGCGCATCGAGTGGTGTGGCGGCGTAGCGGGGCGCGTATCCTGCAGCAACGAACACTTCGTTGCACCGCTCCAGCGGTGCATCCAGGGCCGACAGGAGGGCATGCAAGGTGCCTGGGCTGGCTTTGGCGCGTCCTGTTTCCACACAGCTCAGATGACGCTGCGACAGTCCCGTCAGCAGCGCCAGTTCCAGCTGGCTGAGGTTGGCCTGACGGCGCAGTTCGCGAAGATGCTGGCCCGCTGAGATGTGTGGGGCAGGGTTGCTGCGATGGAACAGATGATGATTCATGCGTTGCCCTGATCGTCCTTGAGTGCAATGTCCATGACCTCACGGGTCATTGAGTGCAAGCAACCCTATCACTACTGTGCCGGCAAACCCTATCAAGGAGAGCCATATGGGCTTGCGTATCTGCGCGCTGGCGGTACTGGTGCTGTTTTCGCTGTACACCGGCTGGACGCTGCTGATTGCCGAGCAATCGCTGCTGGCATTCGGGTCGGCACTGCTGGCGCGGCCGGATACCGCCCAGGTGGTCATCGACCTGTACCTGATGGCCGGGCTGGCCGGTTGCTGGATGGTGAGAGACAACCGCATGCGCGGCAGAGCCGGGATCGCGGTGCTGCCTTACCTGATGCTGACCGTCATGTTCGTTTCGCTGGGGCCGTTGCTGTACCTGGTAACCAGAGGCGTTGCCGAGGGGCGCCAGCCATGAGCGGTGCTCTGCAGGTCTATGCGCTGTGCGTGGTGGTGCTGTTCCTCAAGATGTTCCTGGTTTCCTGCTATCAGGGCTATCACCGCTTGCGCTTCGTCGCGTTCACCAACCCGGAGGACGCTGCCGTGTTCAGGCGCGTCGCCCAGGCCGTTGAACGCCCGCAGGTGACACGTGCTGCCAAGGTATGGGCCAATGATCTGGAGAACATTCCCGTGTTCTTTGCCCTCGGCGGGCTGGCTGTCGCGCTGGAAGCAGCCACGCAACCGGTGCTGTGGCTGAGTACGGTGTTCACGGTTGCCAGGGTCTTGCATACGCTGGCCTATCTGCGGGGCCTGCAGCCATGGAGAACGTTGTTCTATGGCATCGGGGTCATTTGCCTGCTGGGCTTCTGCTCACTCATCACAGCGAAAATAGTCGGCTGACCCAAAATATTGCATGAGTCATCTTGATGCTTTCACATAGCAGTACTAATACTTAAGCACTGCCGAAGGGGATGATCATGCAGACACGCTTCGTTGTGGTTCCCGCAGTGCCACCCAAGAAAGAGGCTTATCCTCGGCGGCTCGGCTTTCCCGCCGCACTGGCGGAGGGGTATGACCTCTATGACACGCAAGACAAGATGCGTCTGAGCCTGAACTTTTCCACCCGTGCCCAAGCCGAGTTCGAATGTGCATGCCGCAACCGCTGTGGGGATGCCGGTGATGCAGATCTCGCCAGTATTGGTTGATCGCCTGCCGTGGCCCGGTTCTTGTTCCTTGTGCTGCTTTGCAGGGTCTATCGACACATAGAAGCGTTTGCGATGAGGCTGGTGCCGTTTCAGGGTTCCGCCTCAGCGGCTGATGGCACAGGCAAAAAGCTCTACCGCGCGGCTTGCCATTCAACAGTCACAAAGTTGTAACACAGCTGATGCAAAGTGTGCTGGCCATCACACGGAGCACTTTTTGATGAAACGCCTGATGAAGTCTGCTGCACTCGCCGTTGCGGTTTCCCTTTGCGCCACCTCGGCAGCCTTTGCTGCAGAAAACGTCCGCTTGACCGGTTCGGGCGCCAGCTTCCCTGCACCGATCTACCTGACCTGGTTCAAGGACTTCAGCAAGAACACGGCTGGCGTCACCGTCGATTACCAGTCCAAGGGCAGCGGCGCGGGCGTTCAGGACTTCCTGAACAAGACCGTCGACTTCGCCGCCAGCGACTCGGCCATGAGCGAAGCAGACATTGCCAAGGTTGGCGAAGGCGTGCAGTTGCTGCCAATGACAGCCGGTGAAATCGTCCTGGCTTACAACCTGCCGGGCAACCCTAAAGGGCTGAAGCTGCCGCGCGACGTCTACTCCAATATCTTCCTCGGCAAGATCACCCAGTGGAACGACCCGCAAATCGCGGCGGCCAACCCTGACCTGAAGCTGCCTGCCACCCCGATCACCGTGGTCGTGCGTGCCGACTCCAGTGGTACCACTGCCGTCTTCACCAAGCACCTGTCGGCCATCAACGCAGACTTCAAGCAAGGGCTGGGCGAAGGCAACACGGTCAACTGGCCGGCCACCGACAAGTTCATCAAGTCGCCGAAGAACGACGGCGTAACCGCCACCGTCCGCCAGACCCCGGGCGCCATCGGCTACATCGAGTACGGCTTCGCCAAGCTGGCCAAGGTCGATTTCGCCGTGTTGCAGAACAAGGCTGGCCAATACGTCGTGCCGAATGCCGAGAGCGGTGCCGAAGCACTGGCAGCAGTGAACATGCCGGAAAACCTGGTGGCCTGGCTGCCTGACCCGGACGGTGCCAAGTCCTACCCGATCACTTCCTATACCTGGATGATTTTCCGCAAGGACAACGGCAACCCGGAAAAAGCCAAGGCCATGCGTGAAATGGTCGAGTACAGCCTGACCAAAGGCCAGACCATCGCCGACTCGATGGGTTACATCCCGCTGCCGCCGTCGGTAGTCGACCAGGTGCGTAAAGCGTCCGCCAACATCCAGTAATACCCAGGCGCTCCCGGTATTGGCATGAAGCCGTGCCGGGGGTGTTTGTCTCTTGTCCCGGAACTCGCCAATGAACACACCTTTTGCCATACCGGATAACCCCGACTCCGCGTGCCAGCCACCGTCTGCGAAAGACTTCCTGGTCGATCGCACCTTCCGTGCGCTTGCGCGCATTGGCGTGGTGCTGGTACTGGCGCTGGTCTTCGCGCTGGTCTACGAAGTGGGCCGCAAGGCGCTGCCCGGCATTGAAAAGCATGGCTTTGACGTGTTGTTTGGCAGCGTCTGGGACGTTAACCAAGGCAAGTACGGTATTCTGCCAGCGATCTGGGGCACGCTGTACAGCGCCTTGATCGCCCTGTTGATCGCCGGTTTCTTCGGCGTCAGCATGGCCATTTTCCTGACCCAGGATTTCCTTCCGGCTAAGCTTGCTGCGGTGTTTCGCACCATCGTCGAGCTGCTCGCCGCCATCCCCAGCGTGGTGTACGGCCTGTGGGGCATCTATGTGGTCATCCCGGCGATTCGCCCGCTGACCGCCTGGCTGAACAGCGAGCTGGGCTGGATCCCGTTTTTCGGCACCTCCCTCAGTGGCCCAGGCCTGCTGCCTGCGGCGCTGGTACTGGCGATCATGATCCTGCCGACCATCGCTGCGGTTTCCCAGGATGCGCTGACCAGCGTACCGATGAAAACCAAGCAG
This sequence comes from Pseudomonas sp. 3HC3, assembly GCF_044904505.1. NCBI lineage: Bacteria > Pseudomonadati > Pseudomonadota > Gammaproteobacteria > Pseudomonadales > Pseudomonadaceae > Pseudomonas > Pseudomonas sp. 3HC3. The sequence continues at coordinate 16,212 of NZ_JADDRH010000007.1, read as the reverse complement.
GCTGCCTACGGCATGGGTACCACCCACTGGGAAGCCATCCTCAAGGTGATGGTGCCCTCGGCGGCTACCGGCATCTTCGGTTCGCTGGTGCTGGGCCTTGGCCGTGCACTCGGTGAAACCATGGCGCTGGCCATGCTGGTCGGCAACGCCAACACCATTTCCCTGTCCTTGTTCGCACCGGCCAACACCCTGGCGGCGCTGCTGGCGCTGAACTTCCCGGAAGCCGGCCCGAACGAGGTCGAAGTGCTGATGTACGCCGCACTGGTGCTGATGTTCATCACCCTGCTGGTGAACGTCCTCGGCTCGATGATCATGCTCTACGCCCAGCGTGGTAACAAACAATGACTGACCTGACGACCCCTGTAGCCGCGTTGCCCAGCCTGCAGCGCAAGCTGGAAGGCCGCGCCCTGCGCAGCCTGGTACTGACCACCCTGGCATGGTTTGCGGCACTGGTGGCCAGCGTGCCGCTGATTTCCGTGCTGTACATGCTGATCACTCGCGGCGGGGCACGCCTTAACCTGGAAGTGTTCACCGAACTGCCACCTACCGGTTTCGAAATGGGCGGCGGCTTCGGCAACGCCATGGCCGGTACCTTCGTCATGGTCGGCATTGCCGCCGCCATCGCTGTGCCGGTCGGTATCCTGGCAGCGGTGTTCCTGGCCGAGCTCGGCCCCGACAGCAAGCTGGCCAACGCTGCGCGCTTTGCCGCCAAGATGCTCACTGGCCTGCCATCGATCCTGGCCGGGGTGTTTGCCTACGCCCTGGTGGTGATGACCACCGGCACCTACTCGGCACCGGCTGGCGGCGTGGCGCTGGCGGTGCTGATGCTGCCGATCGTGGTGCTGACTGCCGAAGAGTCGATGAAGATGGTGCCCAAGATCATGAAGGACGCCGCCTACGGCATGGGCTGCACCCGCGCCCAGGTGATCTGGAAGATCGTTTTGCCGACCGGCCTGCCGGCCATCCTCACCGGCGTCATGCTGGCCGTGGCTCGCGCCGCTGGCGAAACCGCGCCACTGCTGTTCACCGCATTGTTCAGCAACTACTGGATCTACCACGACGGTGACCTGGCGGTGATGAACCCCACAGCCTCGCTTGCGGTACTGATCTACAACTTCTCCGGCATGCCGTTCGACAACCAACTGGAGCTCGCCTGGGCGGCCTCGCTGGTGCTGGTCATGATCGTGCTGGTCATCAACATTTTGAGCCGAGTCTTCGGCAAGCCCAAGTATTGAGAAAGGGAGCATCCAACTTGAACGTATCCACTGCGCAAAGAGCCGCTCCCATGGTCAGCGAAGCCCCCATTGTCATGGACTGCAAGCTCGACAAGATTTTCTACGGTAACTTCATGGCCGTGCGTGACAGCCATGTGCCGATCAGGAAAAACGAGATCACCGGTTTTATCGGCCCTTCGGGCTGCGGCAAGAGTACCGTGCTGCGTAGCTTGAACCGTATGAATGACCTGGTGAAGGGCTTCCGCTTCGAAGGCCATGTGCACTTTCTTGGGCAGGATGTCTACGGCAAGGGCGTCGACCCTGTTGTGGTGCGCCGCTATATCGGCATGGTGTTCCAGCAGCCCAACCCGTTCTCGATGAGCATCTTCGACAATGTGGCCTTCGGCCTGCGCCTGAACCGCTATAAAGGCGACCTGGGCGATCGCGTGAAGCACGCCTTGCAAGGCGCCGCGCTGTGGGACGAAGTGAAGGACAAGCTCAAGGTCAGCGGGCTGTCACTGTCTGGTGGCCAGCAGCAGCGCCTGTGCATCGCCCGTGCCATCGCCACCGAGCCGGAAGTGCTGTTGCTGGACGAGCCCTGCTCGGCACTCGACCCGATCGCCACCCGCCGCGTGGAAGAGCTGATGGTCGAGCTGAAGAAGGACTACACCATCGCGCTGGTGACCCATAACATGCAGCAGGCGATTCGTGTGGCCGACACCACCGCGTTCTTCTCGGTCGACATTTCCCAGGGCACCCGCACCGGCTATCTGGTCGAGATGGGCGCAACCGCGCAGATTTTCCAGAACCCGCGCGAGCAGCTGACCAGCGATTACATCAGCGGCAAGTTCAGCTGAGTCATGCAAGCCCAAGGTGGCCAGGTGTTGCAGCCAGGATGGTTGCAACGCCTGGCCGCGTTACCTTCCGTTAAAGTGTTACCCAGGATTACCAATGCGAGCGACGCGTCGTCTTGATCTGTCAGCGGTAGAGCGCGCACTGCGCGAGGTGCAGGGCCGTTTTACCGAACTCAGCCAGCATTTCACCGAACCGCGGGACCCGTTTACCGACGAGGTACTGCTGAATGTGCTTGAAGGCTATGCCCTGATTGACGACTATGTCGCCCGCGGTATCGACCTGTTCGACCTGCAACAGCTGAACCTGATGCTGGAAATCAATGCCACCGTGCTATGCGGCAGCGATCCGGCCCGTCGCCTGGAGTTCGCCCCGCACCTTGCAGCGACCGAGGCACATTTTTTCAACAACGTGGAAGGTGGCATCAAGGATTTGTACAACTGGTACTGCTCGTACCGCAGCGATTCGATCTGGAAGCGGGCCGCGGGTGTGTATGTACGGATCCTCAGCAAGCCGCAGCTGTTCATCGAAGGCAACAACCGCACGGGTTCGCTCATTGTCAGTTACTTGCTGATGCGTGCCGGGCTGCCGCCATTCGTGCTGTCACTGGACAACGCCGAGGGTTACTTCAACCCGTCCTCGGTCATACGCAACTCCGCCAAACACGGTGTCAAGGCTTTGTACGAACTCCCCAAGATCAAGAAAAAGTACGCCGCTTTCCTTGAAGCGAAGGCGCCTGAGCCCGGCAAGTTCTTCCTGAGCGGCACGCCCGTGCCTGCCTGTGAGGGGAGCCGCTGATGCAAGGTTCATCCCTGTTCGCACGAGGGCGGCAAGCCATCGAACGCAAGCTCAAGCGTGGCCAGGTACGCATTTCGTTCGATATCGACGACACGCTGGCCTGCCTGCCCGAGCACGCTGCCGCCGAAGACAGCAAGCTGCCGGGTTTCGTCCATCGCTGGCTGGGTGAGCCCCTGCGCAGCGGCACCTGCGAACTGATCCGCGACCTGCGCCGCCAGGGCTGCAGCATCTGGATCTACACCTCCTCGGGGCGTACCCCGGCTTACATCCGCCGGTGGCTGATGCTTTACGGCATTCATGTCGATGGTGTGGTCAACAGCGATCGGCACCAGCATATCCTGGCCCAGCGCGGGCTGGAAAATTCACCCTCCAAGCTGCCTTCGGCTTTTGATATTGATCTGCACGTAGATGATTCCGAAGGTGTGCGCCTGGAGGGTGTCGACCACGGTTTCCGCGTGGTGGTGGTGTGCCCGAAGGATGAGCACTGGACGCAGAAGGTGAAGGACGCGGTGGTGGATGTGCAGGCACGGCTGGCCTGGCAGCAACCGCACCGCTATGAAATGCCCGCTTGCCAGCGTCCGCAGGCACTGGCTTCCTGAAGCCAGGAGATTCCGCTCAGACAATGTAAAGGGGGCTGCTTTGCAGCCCTTCGCGGGCTCGCCCGCTCCCACAATTTCAGGATATCCACGACCCCTGTGGGAGCGGGCGAGCCCGCGAAGGGCCGCAAGGCGGCCCCGGTTCATTCAATCGTATTGATACCCGCCTGCCACTCCTACCTGAGCCATAAGTCTCGAACCAGGACCCAAGCAGGTACCGGGACCAAATCACCGGGCCACACCCTCCCGCCCCAAAGCACTCGCCACCCCACGCCAAAGCAGCGTTCCTGGCAATTTGCCCACTTCTGATAATCGCCTCCGACATCCCGTCCCCGTTTGGAGCGCGCCATGCACAACAACAATAAGCACCTGCCGCCTCGTTTTCTCGCAGCCGCCATCGCCAGCTTTTCTGCGCTTGGCCTGAGCAGCGTCGCCGAAGCCGAGATCATGCTGTACGACAAGGACCAGACGACGTTTTCCACCGATGGCTATATCAACGCCTTCTACGTCAACAGCAAGGTCGACCGCGAGGGCGAGCAGTTTGACCGCCGCCAGTCGCGGGTGAAGATGGGCTTCTTGCCCAACTACCTGGGCTTCAACATGGGCAAGCAGGTGGATGACCTGAAGCTCGGCGCGCGTGCCTCGTTCTGGGTAACCATCAACGACAGTGAAACCAACGGCACCGACACCGCCATCGACGTACGCCAGTTTTACGGCACGGTGGCCAACCCCGAGTGGGGCGAGGTGCTGATCGGCAAGGACTTCGGGCTGTTCGCCCGTTCCAACATCCTGCTCGACGAACTGCTGGCCGGCTATGGCCAGGTCAGCGACACCCTGGGGCTGGTGGACGGCGGCGGGGTGTCATTCGGCAACATTGGCAGCGGTTACCCGTACCCGTTCCCAACCTCGCAGATCACCTACCGCACGCCAGTGATGGACGGCTTGCGGGTGGCGGTGGGCATCATGGACCCGGTGGACACCAACGACAGCAGCCCGACCGGGAAGGCCTACCAGGAAAACCCACGCACCGAGAGCGAGATCACCTACCAGTTCGACCTGGGTGGGGCGCAGATCTACAGCTGGATAAACGGCAGTTACCAGACCTCGGACAATACTGACTCCACGGTAGAAACGGTCACTTCCAAGGGGGTGGGTTACGGGGTGCAGGCAAAGATGGGCGGCTGGTCGCTGACCGGCTCGGGGTTCCAGGCCAAGGGCATCAACCCGTTCTTCACCAACAATGCCGGCGAACCGGTTTTGCGCAATGTCGACAGTGACGGTTACCTGCTGCAGGGCTCGTACAAGTTCGGCAAGAACCGCGTGGCGCTGTCCTATGGCAAGACCAAGGACGATGGCAATGGTGCGGTTGGCAGCGGTGCGGACTACGAGACCCGGGGTGTGGCGCTGTTCCATGACATCAACGACAACCTGAAACTGGTGGCCGAGTACAACCAGTTTTCCATCGACGGGCATGACACCAGTGCGCAGAACGAAGACACCGATACCTTTGCCGTGGGCGCGGTATTGACCTGGTAAGCGCCCGGGGCCGCAAGGCGGCCCCGATTGACGCGGTCTTTTACGCCCATGGAACCGCCCACCCGCTACCCAAGTAGCATTCGTCACCCGCCACCACCTCCTTAAACTGATCGCTCAGCCACCCCGTGCCGGAGACCACGATGCAGCAGGCTCATAACGACGGTGTGGTCAGTGCCATGTCTCAGGCTACCGACGCACGGCTGGCCGCCCAGGACCTGGCGCGGCAGTTGCTGCACCCGCACTTGGGTTTCGTGCTGTTCTTCTGTTCCGCCGAATACGACTTGCAGGCTTTGGGCGAAGCGTTGGAGCAGGATTTTGGCGGCATACGCCTGGTCGGCTGCACCAGCGCCGGTGAAATCACCCCGCTGGGCTACGGCCGCAATTGCGTGACGGCGGTGGGCTTCGATCACCGACACTTTTCGATCGCCACCGCGTTGATCGATGAAATGGAGCGCTTCAGCCTGATCGACGCGCAGCAGATGGTCGAGCGGTTGGTCGGCACCTGCCGCAGCAATACCCTGGCGCCAATCAAGGGCCACAGCTTTGCACTCACACTGCTCGATGGCTTGTCCAGCCGCGAGGAGATGGTGCTTGCCGCACTCAGCGCAGCACTGGGGGATATCCCGCACTTCGGCGGCTCGGCCGGTGACGACAACTACCTGAACCGCACTCATGTGTATTACGGCGGTACATTCCACAACGGCGCAGCCGTGGTGGTGCTGGTCAACACCTGGCTCGACTTCGAAGTGTTCACCACGCATCACATCCTGCCGCGCCAGGAAAAGCTGGTGGTAACCGGTGCCGACAGCGCCCAGCGCCGGGTTTTCGAACTGAATGCCGAGCCGGCGGCCGAGGAATATGCCCGCCACATCGGTGTGCCCGTGGATGCGCTCGATCACCGGGTGTTCGCCGCCCACCCGCTAGCCGTGCGCATTCATGATCAGTACTACGTGCGGGCGATCCAGCAAATGCATCCTGACCTCAGCCTGAGCTTCTACTGCGCGGTGGAGAACGGCATCGTGCTCACGGCCATGACCCCGGGCCCGCTGTTGCCGAACCTGCACCAGCTGTTCGATGGCCTGCACCAGCGTCTCGGACCATTGCTGCTGACCATCGGTTGTGATTGTTTCCTGCGGCGGCTGGAACTGGAGGCCCATCACGGCCTGGAGCCGGTCGGCGCGTTCTTGCGCGAGCAACGGGTGATCGGTTTCAACACCTACGGAGAACAGTTCAATGGCATGCACATCAACCAGACCTTCACCGGGGTCGCCATTGCCCGCAACCGGCCTCCTGTCGGTCGCTGAACTGCAGGCCGAGCTGACCCGGCTGCAGCACCAGAACCACAAGCTGCAGCGCATCAATGACGCACTGATCGAGCGCATCGAGTCGGGCGTGACCCGGGGCAACGACCCATACGCCGCGTTCCAGCATTCGGTGGTGCTGGCCGAGCAGGTGCGCGAACGCACCGATGCGCTGAACCAGGCCATGGCCGAGCTCAAGGCCGTCAACCGCCTGCTCAGCGAGGCCCGGCAGCGGGCCGAGACGGCCCACCAGCACCAGATTCGCCTGATTACCGACAACGTCCCGGCGCTGATCGCCTACCTGAACGCCGATCTGGTCTACGAATTCACCAACAAGGTTTACGAAGAGTGGTATTGCTGGCCGCATGGCGTGATGCTGGGCCAGAGCCTGCGCGCGGCCCACAGCGAGCAGCACTACCAGCGCCTGGAAGGCTACGTGGTACGGGCGCTGGCGGGGGAGAGCGTGACGTTTGAATTTGCCGAAACCAATATCAACGGTCAGGAACGCTACATGCTGCGTTCCTACGTGCCGAACCGCCTGGCCAGTGGCGAGGTGGTGGGCATCTTCGTGCTGATCCGCGACATCACCGAGCGCCGCAACACCGCACAGGCCTTACACCAGGCCTATCAGCACCTGGAGCAACGGGTGCGCGAACGCACTGCCGAACTGACCAGCCTCAACGACCAGTTACTGCGTGAAATTGAGGAGCGCAGCCAGGCCGAGTCGCGTCTGCGCGAGGCCAAGCGCGAGGCCGAGCAGGCCAACCTGTCGAAAACCAAGTTCCTTGCTGCGGTCAGCCATGACCTGTTGCAACCGCTGAACGCGGCGCGGTTGTTCACCAGTGCGTTGCTCGAACGCGACGAGCCGCAAAACGCTGCCCACCTGGTGCGTAATGTCAGCAATTCGCTGGAGGATGTGGAAAGCCTGTTGGGCACGCTGGTAGATATTTCCAAGCTCGATGCTGGCGTGATCAAGGCCGATGTCGCCCCGTTCGCCCTCAGCGAGCTGATGGACAACCTGGCCGCCGAATACGCCCAGGTGGCGCGTAGCGAAGGGCTGGCGCTGCACTTTGTGGGGTGTTCTGCCGTAGTGCGCAGTGACATCCAGCTGCTGGCGCGCATCCTGCGCAACCTGCTCAGCAATGCCATTCGCTACACCCGCAGCGGGCGCGTGGTGCTGGGGTGTCGGCGCCAGCGCGGTGGCGTGCGGATTGAAGTATGGGACAGCGGCATCGGCATTGCCGAAGAACACCTGGAAGACATGTTCCTGGAGTTCAAGCGTGGTGATGTGCAGCGCCCGGACCAGGACCGTGGGCTGGGCCTGGGCCTGGCGATCGTGGAGAAGATCGCCGGCATCCTCGGCCACCGGATCCGCGTGCGGTCATGGCTGGGCAAAGGGTCAGTGTTCGCAGTCGAGGTACCGCTGAGCGCCACCGCCCCCAAAGCCCAGCCGAGCCAGGCGATATGCGAGCCGATGCTCGAACGCTTGCGCGGGGCGCGGGTGTGGGTGCTGGATAACGATGCGGCGATTTGCGCGGGCATGCGCACATTGCTGGAAGGTTGGGGCTGCCGGGTGGTCACTGCGCTGTCGGAGGAAGACCTGGCGCGCCAGGTGGACAACTACCACGCCGAGGCCGACCTGCTGATTGCCGACTACCACCTGGACAACGACTGCAATGGTGTTGACGCCGTAGCGCGGATCAATGCCCGCCGTGCCCAGCCGCTACCGGCGCTGATGATCACTGCCAACTACAGCAACGATCTCAAGCAGCAGATCCGCGAGCTGGGTCATACGCTGATGCACAAGCCCGTAAGGCCGATGAAACTCAAGACGGCGATGAGCCATCTGCTGGCCAGTGGCGTTGCATAACGGGTGGCCGCTTCGCGGGTTTATCCGCGAAACGGCGGGCAGGGATCAACGGCGCAGATAATCAGCAAAATCGATATCGCCGGCACTGAGGATGGCTTGTACCCGGTTGTGTACATTGAGTTTGCGCAGGATCGCCGAAACATGGGCCTTGACGGTGGTTTCGGCGATGTCCAGCGTGTAGGCGATCTGCTTGTTCGATTCACCTTTGGTCATGCGCTCGAGAACCAGCAGCTGCTTGCGGGTCAGGGCCTGGAGCATTTCCGGCGGGAAGCTCGGGGCATCGTTATGGCGCCGGCTGGTACTGCTTTTCTGTGCGCGGATGATGTCTGGCGGCAGGTAGACATTGCCATTGAGGATCTGCTCGATCGCTTCGATCATCTGTGAACGTGGCGACGACTTGGTGATGAAGCCCACGGCACCGTAGGTAATGGCCTGCAGCACGATCTGCTTTTCCTGCTCGGCCGAAACGATGACCACCGGCGTGGTCGGCGCCTCGTTGCGCAAGGTGATCAAGCCATTGAGGCCGTGCATGCCGGGCATGTTCAGGTCGAGCAGGATCAGGTCGAGGTCGTCATGCGCCTGGGTCAGGGCCAGGGCGCTTTCAAGGTCGGCGGTCTCCATGACCTCGCTGCCCTGGAAACCATCGCTGATGACGTTGTGGATGGCTTCGCGAAACAGGGGGTGATCGTCGGCAATCAGAATTTTGTACATGGCCTTTTCACCTTGTTTTTATTGGATGGAGCGGGGCACGCATATGCAGGCATTTCAGGGGAACGGTACCGGTTGTGCCGGCTGCAATGGCAGGTTGGCTTGCTGCCAGGCATCCAGGCCGTCGCGGTACCAATACAGGTTGTTATAGCCCAAGGCTTTCGCGCGTTTTACCGCGTTCCAGCTTAACCAGCAATCGGAGCGGCAGTAAAAGACCAGCGGTTGGTCCGGGTGACCGGCCGTGGCTTTTTGCAGGTTACGCACGAAGTAGTCCTGCCATGCCGGGCTCAGTGCGCCGTCGCCGGTGTTGGCCAGCCACAGGCTGCCGGGGAGGTTGCTGTGCGGTTCGTCTTCTATGAAGCGACCTTGCAGCCATTGACGGCGATAGACGTCGATCAGCACCGGCCGGGGCGTCTGGCCCAGCAGGCCTTGCAATGTGGCGGTGTCGACGACCTGGCCGCCTTCGACCTGTTGCGGGGTAGGGCTGCGATAGTGCGTGGTGCGATAGCCGTCGGCGGAGAACAGCGGCGTGGTGTCGGCGTGGGCGATGCCCAGCGACAGACTCAGCGCAAGGGCAACCAACAAAGGGCGCGGGGCACGTGGCATGGTTTTATCCTTCTTGTTATAAGCCCATTACATGCCAGGGACGGTGCGTTGTGAATGCGACGATTAGACAGCAAAGCCAGTACTAAAGGAGTAGATGGCCGGGCGCAAAGGGTGCTGCGCGCCCCTCCACATGAACCTTCGGCTTGTGGCCGCTCAGCGTGGTTTGCGCAGCGCCGCGTGCTGGGGGTTGAAGGTGAGTATCGCCAGCAGGGTGAACAATGCGGTCAAGCCCAGGCATACCGCCAGCGCCAGCAGGTTCAATCGCTCATAAAGTGCAAACCGCACCAGCTCTACGGCATGGGTGAACGGGTTCACAGCACACAGCCAGTACAACCACTGACTGGCCTCGCGCATTTTCCACAGCGGGTACAACGCCGAAGATAGGAAAAACAGCGGGAAGATCACGAAATTCATCACCCCGGCAAAGTTCTCCAGCTGGCGAATCGCGTTCGACAGCAATAGCCCCAGGGCGCTGAGCATGAAGGCCACCAGCAGCAACGCTGGCAGTGCCATCAGCAAGCCCGCAGCCGGTGGCTGTACCCCGTATAACCAGGCGATGGCGAGGAAGGCATAGACTTGCAGCAGGGAAATCAACGAAGTTGCCAGCAGTTTGCTGCCCAGCAGGAATGGGCGTGGCAGCGGGCTGGTCAGCAACACGCGCATGCTGCCCATCTCGCGGTCGTAAACCATCGACAGTGAGCCCTGCATGCCGTTGAACAGCAGAATCATGCAGGCCAGGCCGGGGATGATGTACACCTCGTAGGGGATGTAGGTGTCGTAGGGCTCGATGATGGCAATGCCCAGCGCTGCGCGAAACCCGGCAGCGAATACCAGCAACCACAGCAGCGGGCGCACCAGCGCGCTGAGCAGGCGTGTACGCTGCAGCACGAAGCGCAGCCACTCGCGCAGCATGATGCCGTTGAAACATTGCCAGTAAGCGTTCATCGGGCGTTGGCTCCTGAGGGGGCGTTGGTCAAGCGGGCAAAGGCGTGATCGAGGTCACCGCCGTGCTCAAGGCTCAGCGCATCGGCGGTGCCACTGGCCACCAGGCGCCCCTGATGCAGAATCAACAGGTCATCGCTGGGCTGCACTTCGTCCAGCAGGTGAGTGGCCCACAGCACACTGAGCTGCTGCTCGCGGCACAACCGGCGCAGGTGCTGGTTAAGCGCCAGGCGGCTGGCCGGGTCGAGGCCGACGCTGGCTTCGTCCAGCAGCAGCAGGCGCGGTTCATGCAGCAGCGCGCGGGCAATTTCCACCCGCCGCCGATGGCCGATGTTCAGTTCACGCACACGATCGCGCCGGCGTTCACCAAGGCCTTGGCGGGCCAGTTCGGCTTCGACCCGCAGGTTGCTCTGGCGCCGCGACAGGCCATGCAAGGCGGCGTGGTAGCGCAGGTTTTGCTCAACGCTCAGGTCCAGGTCCAGGGTGCTTTGCTGAAATACCACGCCCAGCTGGCGCAAGGCCGGGCGTGCAGCGTTGCGTAGCGAGCAGCCGCACACGCGGATGTCGCCATGCTGCAGGTCGTACAGGCGGGTGAGCAGGGCGATCAGGGTCGACTTGCCGGCACCATTGGGGCCCAGCAACGCGGCGAAGCGCCCGGGTGCCAGGCTGAAACCGACCTGCCTGAGTGCCTCGCGCTGGCCATAGGCAAAGCTCACGTCACTGACATCGAGGGCGTTCATGGTGTCACCACCACACCCCAGGGGTAGCGCCCGACCTTCACCGACTTGAGCACTTTGAGGTTCTTTGCATCAATGACCGAAACGTCACCGCTGACACCGTTGGTGGCCAGCAACTGGCGCTGGTCCGGGGTGAATGCCAGCTGCCAGACCCGCCGCCCGACCAGCAGGTAGTCGAGCACATCAAAGGTCTTGGCATCGACCACCGCCACGTGGTTGGCCGGGCCCAAGGCGACAAAGGCGTACTTGCCATCGGCGCTGAGCTTGATACCCACTGGCTGGACTTTGTCCGGGTGCACGCCCTTGATCTGGAAGTTCAGGGTTTTCAGCACCTGGCGCGTGGCCACGTCGAGTATGGTCACCGTGCCGCCGATCTCTGCCGAGGCCCACAGGTGCGAACCGTCTTTGCTGAACTCGACGAAGCGCGGGCGCTGGTCGACCAGCGTGCTGTCGGCCAGGGTCTGGGTGCTGGTGTCGATCCAGTGCAGCATGTTGGTGGTCTCGCTGGTGTTGACCGCCCACTTGCCGTCAGGGCTGACCGCCATGCCTTCGGGTTCGATGCCAACGTCGATCTGCCCGAGTACCTTGTCGGTGACGGTGTCGATCACGGTCACCAGCGCGTCGTCCTCGTTGGACACATACAGCCAGCGGTCGTTGGGGTGCAGGGCGAACTGCTCGGGGTCCTTGCCGGAAGGCAGCTCCTTGATGATCTTGCGGGTGGCCACGTCCATCACCTGCACCCGGTCCGAATCGCTGGCGCAGATATACAGCAGCTTGCTGTCGTGCGACAGCAGCAAGCCACGAGGGCGCTGGCCCACCGGCAGGGTTTCGGTGACTTCCAGCGTTTGCATGTCGATCAGGCTGAGGCTGTTGTCCTTCTCGTTGGAGACCCAGGCGGTGGCAGCCATGGCGTGACTGCTGGCCAGCGCCAGGGCGCCCGACAGCAGGCTGGGGTAAATCAGGGCCCGGTGGAAGAGGGGGCGGCGCATGGCGAATTCCTTATTGTTGTGGTTGTCGGGTCAGGGGTAGCTACACGTCACTTCGGGCTTGTCGTAGCCCAGGCTGTCCATTTCGTTGAAGGGATGCAGAAAGCCCTCCTGCGGCGAGGTGCTGACCAGGGCGCGGGGCTGAACCAACGGGATCGGCTGGCGCAGTTCGCCGTTCCACGGGCGGTAGCTGAGCTTGCGCCCCTTGAAACCGTCCAGCGGCAACTGCTCGCTGAGCAGCAACTGCTGCAGCGCGCGAGGTTCGGCCAGGCGCAGCTTGCTGGCTGCACTGGCGACACTGCGTACAGCCATCCAGGCGGCGAAGTCACGGTCATTCATCCAGCGCCCGGCCTGGGCCTCGAAGCGTTTTTGCAACTGCGCCGCCCCGAAGGTTTCCACCGTCTTGTGCCAACCCGTGGGGGTCAGGCCCTGGGTACCGGCCACCGGGCGCGGATACCACGTCTGGTAGGGCAGGTACTCGCCGAAGTCACCGCGCTCGTCGGCCACCAGCACCACGTCGTATTCGGCAGTCTGGGTGAACAACGGCATGTCGGCCTGGGCGCTGCGGCGCTGGTCGTTATCGAAGGTCCAGGTTTTTTCCGCGACCAGTTGCACGCCAAAACGCTTCACCGACCGGCGTAGGGCAGCGGCGTACGCCTGGTCGTCCGGGGTCTGGCCGACCACCAGCAGTGCCCGTTGCCATTTGCGCAGTACCAGGAACTGCGCCAAGGCATCTGCCAGCATGGCCCGGCTCGGCAGGCTGTGCAGGACATTGCCCAGGCACTGGCTGCTGCGCAGGCTGTCCTCGGGGCTGCCGGCGTTGAACAACAGGCTGTCGGGCAGGGCGGCAGACAGCGCGCGCAGGCTGGCGGCCGGGGCATTCACCACGAACAGGCGCAGGCCTTGGTCATGCTGGGCCCTGGCGGCTTGCAGCAGGGCCTCGGGGCTGTCGACGTTGGCGCTGGTCAGCTGAAATTGCTGCTTCAGGAAACGCCCGGTGCTGTTGCTGTCGACAATGGCCAGTTCGGCGCCTTGTAGCCCGGCATCGCCGGGTTCGGGGATGACATTGGACAGCAGCGGGCCAGTGGCGGGGCGATAGCCCAGGTAGCCGATGCGTATGTGCAGCGGGGCTGCGGCCTGGCCCTGAGCGGCGGGCGCCAGGGGGGCAGCCAGTGTTGCGGCCAAGGCCAGCAGGCAGGTCAAGGCAAGGTGGGCAGGCTGGCGCATAACACACTCCACGGCAGATGGCGCCAGCATAGGAAGCCCGCCGGGAGGGGGAAATATGCAGAAAGTAGCGCTCGGCCGGTACCAAGGTAGTAATTCAGTGCGGGGGCCGCAGTTTTACGATGGTCCACAACGGCCTGAGGAGAACCGCTTGTGCGCCTTGTCAACTTGTCGGCCCTGTGGCGAGTCAACCTCTGGGTCACGTTATGCTTCGCCTTGGTCACGCTGGCTTGTGCCGGGGTGCTGTTGCACCAGGCGGTGGCCGACGTCGAGCGTGAGTTGCAGTCAGCCGAAGCCGTGGTGGCGTACCTGGGCGACACCGCCGAACGCGACCCGGCAAACCTGCAGCCCGGCCTGACCAAGAGCCTGCGCCATGTGCGGGTGCACTGGCTGGCACCGGGTGAGGTGCCAAGGCTGCCGCAGGAGGCCGGTATGGATGCCTGGCTGGGCCGCCAGTTATTCGGCGAGCGCTACCACAGCAGCCGGCTGCTGGACTTGAGTGATGGCCGCCGCGTGTTGATTGCCGTGGATGCGCGGGATGAAATCGATGAAGTCTGGGACTCCCTGCAACAACTGCTTGGCGTTTGTGGCCTGGCGTTGTTGCTGAGCTTGTTGACCATCCGCTGGGCGGTGCGGCGGGCCATGGGCCTGCTGGATGAGCTGCTGGGCGCCTTGCACCAGGTCTCGGGCGGGCAATTGACGGCACGCCTGCGCGAAGCCGGCCTGCCGGAAGCGCGCCAACTGGCCAAACACTTCAACCGCATGGCCGCAACCCTGGAGCAGGCCCAGGCCGACAATGCCCAACTGACCCAGACCCTGCTGGCAGTGCAGGAGCAGGAGCGTACCCAGCTGGCGCAGACCCTGCACGATGATCTGGGGCAATACCTGGCAGGCATGCGTGCCCAGCTATGCCTGCTGCGTATGGTGGCCGAACAGCCAGAGGTGGTGACGCAGACGGCGCAGGCCCTTGAACTCAATTGCGAGCGCCTGCAGCAAGGTTTTCGCGCGCTGGTGCACAACCTGTATCCGGTGGCGCTGCACTACATGCCGCTGGCCGAGGCCTTCGGGCTTTTGGTGAGCCAGTGGCAGGCCAGCCAGGGCATCGAATGCCGGCTGCGGGTTGGCGAGCACTTGCCGACGCTGCCTGGGGCGAGCAGAACGCATTTGTACCGCTTGTTGCAGGAGGCCCTGACCAACGTCGCCCGGCATGCCGGTGCCAGCCAGGTGCGGGTACGCCTGCAGCGCAGTACCAAGGGCTTGCGCCTGTTCATTCGCGACAACGGCTGCGGCGCCCACCAGCCCCAGCGCCCAGGGGTAGGCCTGCACTCGATGGCCGAGCGCGCCCGCAGCCTTGGGGGCGAGTTACGCATTTTCAGCCGCCCGGGCGGTGGCTGGGCGCTGGCCCTTAACATTCCCGAGGAGGTGTGATGAATATCGTGTTGGTCGATGACCACGCCGTGGTCCGCCAGGGCTACGCCAGCCTGCTGCGGGCGGTGCTGCCATTGGTGCAGGTGCGCGAAGCTGCCAGTGGTGAAGAGGCGCTGGCCAGGGTCCAGGAGCAGGTGCCCAACCTGGTGATCATGGACTTTGGCCTGCCCGGTATCAGTGGCCTGGAAACCACCCGTCGCCTGCGCCAGCGTCTGCCGCAGTTGCGGGTGCTGTTTTTTAGCATGCACGACGAGCTGCCGCTGGTGCGCCAGGCACTGGATGCGGGGGCTTCGGGCTACCTGACCAAGAACTCGGCGCCCGAGGTGCTGATCGAGGCGGTGCAGCGGGTGTTGGCCGGGCATGCCTACATCGAGCAGCCCCTGGCCACCCAGCTGGCTTGCATGTCGCAGCAAAGCACCAATGACCCGCGGTTGCAGCGCATGACCCAGCGCGAACTGGAGATATTCACGATGCTGGCCAAGGGTACCCCTGCGCGGGTGATTGCCGAGCAGCTGTGTATCAGTGCCAAGACCGTGTCCAACCACCTGACCTTGCTCAAGAGCAAGTTGCAGGTCAGTTCGCATGCCGAGCTGGTGCATCTGGGGATTGACCTGGGGGTGGTGCGGGTGGCGGGGTGAGGTATTTCATTGCACCTGTTGGGGCTGCGTCGCAGCCCACCGCGCACAACGGAATGTGTCCAACATCCGGGGCGCAGCTCAATCAGGCGTAGGAGCGGGTTTGCCCGCGAATACGGTGGCGGCGGCAACGGTGAACGGCGGGTGGAGATTGGCCAGCAGGCCCGGCCCTTTCGCGGGTGAACCCGCTCCTACACGACGGCCTGCGCTCAACCACCGATGTGTGTCCACCACCGATCTGTGTGTGTAGGAGCGGGTTTACCCGCGAATACGGTGGCGGCGGCAACGGTGAACGGCGGGTGGAGATTGGCCAGCAGGCCCGGCCCTTTCACGGGTGAACCCGTTCCTACGAAGGCCTGCGCCCAACCACCGATGTGTGTCCACCACCGATCTGTGTGTGTAGGAGCGGGTTTACCCGCGAATACGGTGGCGGCGGCAACGGTGAACGGCGGGTGGAGATTGGCCAGCAGGCCCGGCCCTTTCGCGGGTGAACCCGCTCCTACACGACGGCCTGCGGCCAACCACCGATGTGTGTCCACCACCGATCTGTGTGTGTAGGAGCGGGTTTACCCGCGAATACGATGGCGGTGGCAATGGTGAACGGCGGGTGGGGATTGGCCAGCAGGGCCGGCCTTTTCGCGGGTGAACCCGTTCCTACACGACGGCCTGCGGCCAACCACCGATGTGTGTCCACCACCGATCTGTGTGTGTAGGAGCGGGTTTACCCGCGAATACGATGGCGGTGGCAATGGTGAACGGCGGGTGGGGATTGGCCAGCA